>KB912211.1 GCA_000383735.1 Verrucomicrobia bacterium SCGC AAA164-M04 | reverse complement strand
AAAAATCACTCCTAACAATGCTGGGAGAGAGTGAGGCACAAAATGAAACAATCTGGCGCAATCTCCCCGGCTTCTACTGGCAAGCCCCAGTAGTTCGCGCGAAAGCAGGTTCGACGATTCTTGCTGAAAATGAAGCTCGAAGAAATGCCTATGGGAGACTTCCAATCATTGTCACCTCGAGGGCAGGTTCAGGAAAGGTTCTCTACATGGCCATCGATTCCGCGTGGCGCTGGCGCCGCGGTGTTGAGGATCTTTATCATTATCGCTTCTGGGGACAGGTTGCACGCTGGATGTCCTACCAACGGAATATGGCTGCGGGAGAACGGATACGACTTTTCTACACCCCCGAGCGGCCGAAACCTGGGGACTTTGTTTCCCTCTCGGCCAATGCTTTTGATTCTAATGGAGCGCCACTTAATGATGGTGTTCTACAAGTCGACCTCACGGCACCCAACGGTCAGATTAAACGAATCGAACTTGTGAAAGAAGAAGGAGCCTGGGGAAGCTTCTCCGGACGCTTCAAAATCTCCCAACCAGGTGAATGGAATCTCAACACATTTATCCCTGAAGAACCGGCCGCAGCAATCGAAGCTAAAATCATTTCCCAAACCGACGCCATCGAGAAGACGGGACGACCGGCTCGCTTTGAGGTTCTCCAAGAAATGTCGAAAATTTCAAGGGGCCGCATGGTTACGGCCGAAAAAATCGATGAACTAGTGAAGGAAATTAATGCCCTTCCAGAGCCTCAGCCATTAGTCACTTCTATCAAGCTCTGGGCTCATTGGCTTGCGCCTGTAATCTTGATCACACTCCTCTCGCTGTTCTGGATCGGCCGGAAACTCAACGGCGCCTTTTAAAAAGGGGCGGGTTTACCAAATCGCGCCTCAGAGTTAATCATTTTGGACACTACCGCTTCCCACGAATAAGAAGTTCCCCTTTAACGTCTTCTTTACAGTTTTCTAGATAGACATGTTCAACACTTTAAACCTCGTCACCTATCTGCTCATTTAAACGATTGGGCAGACCTTTAATCTAGTTTTTCCCTAGTTTAGTTTTTAGCAAAAAGACGTAAGATAGGAAAATCCTAACTTTTAAAAAGAGGCGGAACTCAAGTATTCTTGAGCAACTTTCCTCGCCGAATAGGGTTTCATGACTTAGACTACCCAAGATGTCGCCCCGTTTCATCATCGCCACTCTCACTCTGATTATCGGACTGCTTGCAGGGTGGCTCCTGTTTCAGACACAGGAGCAGCCTGAAGACTACAAAAGCGCCAAGAACTCGATTCAGGTGCCATTAGAATACGTTCCTTCAAATCCCACCAGCGATCGTCAGAAGAACAACGGAGATTCCGATCGAAATACCAATTTCGACCCCAACGCAATTCCATACGAGAGAGTCGTTGCTTTTTCGACTGAGGCAGCCTACCGCAATTTCCTCAAAATGCTCGCAGCCAGCAGAGTTCGTAACATGGGGACAATCGACTCATTGCGCGCTGTTCGGATCGGCTTTGATTCACTGACCGATCTTGATTCTTTGGAACTAGAACCCGAGGATGTCGAATTTAATTATCCTGTCCTCATTCCTGAACTTCGCGAAGTTGACCCCCAGCAAGGAGTGGTCGGGTTTGGAAATGGCGCTCTAGATTTCCTTGGGATTAGCAAAAATAATTCGGAATGGGGTCGGGGTGTGAAGATTGCCGTCATCGACACCGGAATTGAGCCTCATCTCGCTCTGAACGATAATATCCAGCACATCAATCTTATTGAACTA
>KB912210.1 GCA_000383735.1 Verrucomicrobia bacterium SCGC AAA164-M04 | reverse complement strand
ACTTGGGATGTGAGGATGGAAATTGTACCAATCAACAGAAGCAACCACGAATCATGACACAAGAACAATGCGAAAGTGCAGTCAAAGCACTGCAAGACGAAGGCTTCTCTGCCTCCCATGTACAGGGCGCACCTGACGACCACGGCGTGTGGTTGGACAATGTATGGAACGACAGACTCCAAGAAGCTACGAGCTTCCGAATCCACAACGAAGAAATAGAATTTTGGTCACCATGACACAACACGAGAAACTCTCCCTCCGACAGACCCACTGCGGTAGCTTCGAACTTGCGCTCATCACGGCGTGGTTTAAGGCAGACATGGGCAACAAGAAAATCCTCGAAGAGGCATTTAAGAATACACAATTTGATTTGACATGAACAACATTCAAGACATGACGAACGACGAGTTCATCAGCCACCTCATGACGGGGTACAGCAAGCACGGGGCGCTCGTGCAAATGGTAGTCATCGACTGCCTCCAACGTGGCCTCGACCACTACATCGACGCCAAGGAACAAATCCTTGAGGAACACAACAAGTCCCGTGAAGATGGGCGCATCTCCCTCATCAACATGGAGGCATGGGTGGCGTGTTGCGAGGACACCAAGCAACGAATCGAGGACAAGTACAACCCCACAAAGGAATTGGTTAATTGAAGTTTGACCACGGGGGGACGCCTTTCGGGATGCAAATCGATCGGATGAGCGTGTGAAACGTCACACCTTCCCCCCATTTCTTTCAAGGGAGCATGGTGGCCGCGTTTAAGTGGTGCGTGTGAGGTGTTCGATTCCCCTCCTCCCTTCTGTGTCGTGAGAAAGCTACTCACGATGGGCGTAGCCCGCAAGGTGTTCCTATGGATTAGGGAGGGGTCGGTTATCTACGGAGCCGTTATCCTCGAAGGTTCGATTCCTTCAGCACCTCTATAGTATGTATGTATATATCTCTCTGAACAGAGTGAAGAGAGTATATATACAGACAATACTTATCTCAATTTAATTTTTCAAACTTCAATTCAATCAGCATGAAACAATATGCAGTAATCCATGCGGTAGCTGGCCTCTTCGAAGGCTACTCCGACACCACTTGCGAGTTCTTCCCCAAGCGGGGCTTCGCAGACAAGCACATCAAACAAATCCTTGACGACTACCGAAAGGATGAGATGTGCGTAGAGATTGACGACTCGGACTCGATGAACATCATCGTCACCCTGACCCGTGACTACGAGGACTACAAGGCCTGTGTCCCATCAGACATGACCCACGACGATTGGGTGGCAGACAATGGTGACGACTGCACCGTCGAGGTGTTCCGTGTCATCGAGATTGATATGTCCAACCGCAGTGGCTCTACCGAGTCATGTTGGTTGACATGGAACCAACAGGACACCTGCCCTGCATGGGACTACCAACCCCTGTGTATGTCCTTGGTGGCTCGTGTAGCATCCGATGTCATGGAGTACGACCCCTCGACTCACGGCCTCGAACAACTGACGGACTTCATCTCCTCTGTGTACTACCGAAGTCATGCGTTCATCGACATCGACGACTATGTGATGCACGCTTTCCGTATCCCCAAACCCAAGGGTTCAGACAGCTATGATGCACCCAAGGAGGATGCCCTCGGAGAGTGGATGGACACTAACGTAAACTTTATCTCATGACAATAGCAACTGAACAAACTATCAAGCTCGAAGTATCTGACTGCTTCAACGAAACGCTATCCCCGCATAGCTCTTACACCCTACTCATGAAGCTATGCAAGTCACACGGCATACCCTTCCACATCACGGA
>KB912209.1 GCA_000383735.1 Verrucomicrobia bacterium SCGC AAA164-M04 | reverse complement strand
TTTTTCCGGATGAAGACGCTGAAGATAGTAAGAAGTGAAGCTTACATAAGTTCCAGCCTGCGTGATACTATCACCTAGAAACACCGTCCTTTTCCCAGCGATGGACTCAATCGCGGGAGAGGCATGAAGGAAGGGACAAAGAAGGACAAAAAGGCACAACAATTTCATAAAGGTATTGAATACACACAACGGCCCACGATTCAAACAAGCGTCTTCAATTTCCAATTAGAACTAACTCTGGCGTCTCAGGCTCCTGATTTAAAAAGATTGGCGGCGAGTGCATCGAAAAAAACTTGTCGGTCAGAGCCATCATTCCGATCGGGTGCCCAGGAAATGGAGTGGAGTCTGGAGGACGGGGAATATTTTGGCCAATTGTTTCATCCTCAGACTGCGTATAGTCGATCGATACTAGGGTCCCCACACTCACCAATCGAAAAAACTTTGGCGCGACATTTTTGTGCATCCGCAGGCATCCTCCAGATGCCGGAAAAGGCTTCATCCATCCTGTGTGAAATCCATAGGCTGACTTAAACTCACACCAATAAGGCATTGGAGTCCCCTTAAAACCCCATCCCGCTGGCTTATTCCGCAGATAACACCTCCGCACGATGTCTCCCTTGATCCGGTAACCATGCGTATTCGCCCGATAATCGCGAGTTTTCGCTCTAATTCGGAAACTTCCAGTTGGTGTCTTCGCTGAATCTCTTCCAACCGTTACTGGCATTACCAAGAGAGGGGTTCCGCCTTCCATGACGTAGGCCATACGATTGGACAGCGAAACTTTGACACGGACATTCGAGCGAGTTTTCGGAAGAGTCGCAGGCAAATCGTATTCTTCATAGGCCTGCATGGCGAGAGCCAGAGCCTTTTCGCCATCATCTCTCAAGTTGGAGCATGAACTACAAAGGAATGAAATCGAGGAGGACGCAACGAGAACCAGACCGATCGATTGGTTTTTGAAAAGCTTAGGCATATTGAGAGGAGCCCGTTACGGACCAAATCGTATCCACTAAGGGATACGACCGATAGAAATGAAGCTCAATCTGTGGTGACCCCAAAGCAAAAAATGATTTTATCAAAGCGACAGTTTTAATTGATCTAATTTAGAGAGTCCCACTCCTATCTCCTGCTGTAACGCATAGAGAAAGCTCCCAATTACCACGCCAGTTGCACGTTAAAAGAAGCCCCACAATCTTATGTGTCAATATTGTCACATAAGATCTTTTTTATCCTGTTGGAAGGGTGTTCTCATATATTCTTTCAAGAGAAAATGGAAATTTGATGCCTCATTACTTCGCCCTCATCGTCCCATTCGCGCCGCTAGCTGCCGCTTTGTTAACCTCTTTTCCGACTCAACAAGTCGGAGGCTCGAAGAACTATCGATTTGGGCTCTGGGCCCACGTCGTTGCATTTGGTTTCGCGATTGCGCTGCTTTTGCAGCTCGCATCTTCTGAAGGCGCTCACATCCGTTTAGGATGGGAATCGAATTGGACTTTCCTGCCCTTTATCGGGGTCACTGTTGACCGTTTAGCTTCGATTATGATGGTCATCATCTCCGGTTTTGGTGTCCTTCTGTATCGTTACTCACTCCGCTACCTCCAGCAAGATCAGGGGCAGGGACGTTACATGACCTTAATGACGCTGACCGTCTCGTCGCTGCTTTTTATGGTCATGTGCTCAGACCTAGTGATGCTCTTTGTGTTCTGGCAGTTCCTGAGCTGGGCTCTCAGCCTCCTCGTTCATAACTATGTGCACGTCCCGACTGCGCATAGCTCTTTCCGGACCTTCATTATGCACCGGGCTGGCGACGTAGCCTTTCTTGGGGGTATTGTGCTAGCTTATCAGCTCTATGGAACAGT
>KB912208.1 GCA_000383735.1 Verrucomicrobia bacterium SCGC AAA164-M04 | reverse complement strand
CCTTGGTTGCCCAGTTGGTCGGCATAGGCTTGGACTCAAAAGTTTTCAGTGCTTTATGCCGAAACTCGTTCACCCAAGCGGGCTCGTCCTTCACTTTCGATATATAATCGAGAGTATCTTTGGTTAAACCATATCCAGCATCGAATTTATGACTCTCCGGAAAAGAAAAATTACCGATATCGTCCTTTTCTAAAGCGACTTGTTTGACGGTGGCAGTCTCAGAATTCATCATGAAAAATATTAGGCAGTTTTGAGGAAATCGTATCCGCTTTCCTCGAGTTTGAGAGCTAATTCGGCGCCACCAGATTTGACGATTTGACCATCAGCCATGACGTGAACATGATCAGGCTTGATATAGTCGAGTAAACGCTGGTAGTGGGTGATGACTAGAAAACCACGATTTTCTGAGCGCATCGAGTTCACACCTTTTGCGACCACTTTTAGAGCATCGATGTCGAGTCCCGAGTCAGTCTCATCGAGTAGGCAGTAACGTGGATCGAGCATGATCATCTGGAGAATTTCGTTCCGCTTCTTTTCACCCCCAGAAAAGCCCTCGTTGACGGACCGGCTAGTGAACTTGCGATTCATTTCCAACTCGTCCATTTTAGCATACATATTCTTGTAAAAGGCAACTGCATCGATCTCTTCTCCTTCAGGGAGACGAGCTTGAAGAGCAGCACGAAGGAAGTTGGCGTTTGAAACTCCCGGAACCTCGGCGGGATACTGGAAAGCCAAGAAAATTCCGGCGCGGGAGCGCTCATCGACTGCAAGCTTCGCAATGTCTACTCCGTCTAGAAGGACCCGACCTTCTGAAACTTCGTAGTCGTCGTGGCCCGCGATGATTTTCGAGAGAGTTGATTTCCCGGATCCGTTGGGACCCATAATGGCATGCACTTCTCCAGCCGGAATCTCAAGGTTCAAGCCTTTCAGGATTTCGTTTCCGTCGACAGACGCATGGAGATTTTCAATGGTTAGGCTCATGGTGTTAGGTAAAATTTATTTGTTCCCGAAATTCCCCTTCAGACTTATGTCGAGGTGGCTAATTTCGGTTCCCTTTGGAAGTTCAAGAATATCCTCTAGTTTGACTCCCTCTTTAAAAACGACGTCGTGAATTTTGCCGGACGACTCATCCTGAAAATGACAATGATCGCTAAGATTAGGACAGTAGCGCGACGACTCGCGATCGAGATTCACCTGGCGAACGATATTATGACTTACCAGCGCCTCAAGGCAGTTGTAGACCGTGGCCAACGAAATGGTTGGCATTCGATCTTGGGCTCGACGAAACACGTCATTAGCAGTGGGGTGGTCACGATCCCGTAAAATGACTGCGAGCACCTCGCGGCGTTGTCTAGTCATTCGCAAACCTTCGATGTCGGAAGGAAAATCTTCCGGCTTCAAATCTTGATTGTTGGCGAGTGAAATCATCGTCGGCGGGAAGCTATTCACAAATCCTATCAGAGCAAGCCGAAATTTGGAATTATTCTAATTCGAAATAATTAAGTAGATCTGATACAAGCGTCCTAGGATGAAATTGGTAATTTACGCGCTAATATTGCTTGCGGGCACAGTAAATGCGGGAAAAACAGCAAAAGTCATTATGGAGGCCCGCAATGCGGCCAATATTCCGGCTGTAGCGGCTGTATCCTTCGATAACCAACAAATTATCGCTTTTGAAATTGCTGGCACAACTCGTACTAATGGCTCCATAGCGGTTAAAAGGAACTCTGTTTGGCACATCGGCTCCGATGCAAAAGCAATGACCGCCACCTTGATAGCGATTCTTATAGAAAAAAAACTCCTCAAATGGGAGACAACCATGTCAGAGATTTTTCCCAAACTTGTAGATGACTTTCACCCCAACGCCCGGAAGACAACCATCACTCA
>KB912207.1 GCA_000383735.1 Verrucomicrobia bacterium SCGC AAA164-M04 | reverse complement strand
ACCTTAGAGCTTTCTTAAGTTTCTTTTAATCTAAATCAGATGCGAATATTCACCCTCCTTTTCATAACGATTGTCGCAGTGGCATTCGCGAAAGAAAAGGTGTTTGGTAACGGATCTCTCCCGGCATTTCTGAAGCATTTTGATACAAATTCGGATGACCTGATTGACGAAGAGGAGCGTCAGGCTATCCGGGATCTACGCGCAAAATTACGTGAAAAAAAGCGAACTTCCATAGATCTAAACCAAGATGGGAAAATTTCTGAAAACGAAGTGTCCATGGCCCGCGCTGCCCTAAGGGAGCAGATGGAGCAAAGAAGGCTCCAAAAATTCTCATCCATCGCAGGCGAGGACGATTTAATATCACGCGAGGAATACCTAACAATTCCCGGAGTAAGGAACCTTCCAGATTTTATTTTTGAGGCGGTTTGGAGCCGCCTTGATACAGACGGTAGCGGTCACGTCTCGCCCGAGGAGTTTTTATCCCGGCTTTTAAAACACTAGCCTTGGCTAGAGATCAAAGAGACTGTGGACCAAATGCCTGAGGAAGGAGTTTGGACAAGGTCGTGTGTGAGCGAACCTTCCCAAGCTCGTCAACCATAATGATGGATAGCTCGGGTGAAAATTCATTGAGCACTTGGCGACAGGCCCCACATGGACTTCCTCCTTCTCTAACCACGACGACTAATTTTTTAAACTCTCGCTCTCCCGCAGCGATCGCAGAACCGACGGCAACTCGTTCCGCACAAATCGTGAGACCGTAGGAAGCATTTTCAACATTAACCCCCGTATAAATTTTCCCAGAGTCAGCGAGCAAAGCAGCACTTACCGGGAACGAAGAATATGGACAATAACAAGCAGATCTAGCTGCCATTGCCTCTTCAATAAGAAGTTGATCACTCATAATACGATTTTTACGGTTGCTTCGAGAGCTACTTCCATCATCGCAGTAAAGCTAACCTCTCGCTCTTCACTCGTAGTAGTTTCCCCGGTTCGCACGTGGTCGCTAACGGTACAGATTGCCATGCCTCTCGCACCAAATTCCGCACAGACGCCAAAAAGACCTGCAGCCTCCATCTCAACACCTAAAACACCCATGCTTTCCATTAAATCGAACATTCCTACATCAGGAGTGTAAAAAAGATCTGCTGAAAAAAGATTCCCTACTCTCACTGGAACCCCTAGTTCACCTGCCGCAACGACGTGAGCTGACAGTAAATCGTAATCAGCAATTGCGGAAAAATCATGCCCCCCGAATCGGCTCCGATTCACCCCACTGTCCGTGCAGGCCCCCATCCCGATTAAGACATCACGAACCTGGACCTCTTTGGACACGGCCCCACAACTCCCGACTCGAATGAGGTTTTTGACACCGTATTCCGTGATCAACTCCTTGGCATAAATCGAAATAGAAGGGATCCCCATCCCAGTCCCCATTACTGACACCGGCACCCCTTTATAGGACCCGGTGTAAGCCAACATATTACGCACTGAATTAATTTTTCGACAGTCTTTCAAAAAATGATCCGCGATGAATTTTGCACGTAAAGGATCGCCCGGGAGAAGAATGGTTTCTGCGAATCCATCTGGATCTGCTTCAAGGTGAGGAGTTGCCATAGCTAAGAACTACTCAATTACGGTTCCTTCGTCCACCTCGACCCCGAAGAAGTTCCCTATTGTGGCCCCAATATCCGAAAAAGAATCACGGAGGCCCGCATTACCTAGGCAAGAAAACTGCCCGCCAGTCATTAAGATTGGAACCCGTTCACGAGTGTGGTCAGTCCCACTCCAGGTGGGATCATTCCCATGATCCGCTGTGATCACGATGGCATCATCCGATGACATTTCCTCAAGAAAACGCCCCAATTCACGATCCCATTCCTCAAGCGCTAGCCCATAGCCTCGCGGATCTCTCCGGTGACCATAAAGCACATCAAAATCGACAAAGTTTGT
>KB912206.1 GCA_000383735.1 Verrucomicrobia bacterium SCGC AAA164-M04 | reverse complement strand
TATCGATGGTCTTTTGACGCTTTTGATCAGAACCGGCGCCAATATGTCCTTCACCATCGACCATGATCAGCACGTTTGTCATGCCAAGATCGGAGACCCGCTTGTTGAGTTCGCCAAGATATTTATTGTCGTTTGCCTTGTCTTTAAAGAATTGATTTACGTATTCAAGTGCAAGGATGTTGTAGGTTTTCTTGGTGTATTCGGGCCAATCCATATTGGTCATTTTACCCCCTTTTAAAGCCCGATGATTAGACCATTGGGCGAGAGAGATCGTGAAGAGATCTTCAGCCGTTGTTGTTGGGTGTTTACCATGGTGATCTGCGAGGGCTGCGGTAGTGAGGGCCGCAAAAGATGTGTGTATGAAGTGGCGACGTTGCATTGCGGTGAGTTTCGTAGTGGACGGGAGCGAAGGAAAGGCGAAAGTGCCTCGAGCCATGAGTATTACGACAAAAAGGGGGGATAAGGGGTTTACCGATTTATTGTTTGGAGGAAAAGTTTCCAAAGGAGATCCTCAGATAGAGGCACTGGGGGCTGTTGATGAATTAAACGCGAATCTAGGAATTGCGCGTGTTCTTTTGGATGGAGAGATAGCTAAGGCAATTGACCAGATTCAAGAGTGGTTAGTGACCTTGATGGGAGAGCTCGCAATGCCGTTTGGGAAGGAGATCGAGTATGAGAAAGCTGGTTTTGGACGTATTTCAATAACGGAAATCCAGTGGCTCGAGGACTGGAGCGCTTCAATTGAGAAGGAGGAAAAATTTAAGGGCTGGCTGAGGCCCGGGGAGCGAGGAGGGGAATTGTCTGCCCGGATTCATCTTGCTAGGACAGTCGCGAGGAGAGCGGAGCGTCGGAGCTGGGATGTTGTAGATGAAGTGGCGTCTGCTGAAGTCAGGATTTTTCTGAACCGACTTTCTGACGCGCTTTGGTTGCTTGCCAGTGCCAGCGAGAAATTATGAGCGTAAAAAACCGCTTGCCTAAGCTGAGCGGCTTTTAATGGAAATGTGCCGAGGTGGTCTTAGTTCTTTTGCCCTGTCCCCGGTAGGAAGCGGTAATACGACTCGAGCATTAGGGTTGCAAGGCAGGTGCGGTAGTGTTCTGCGAAACCACCTCCGTTAAGGCCGTGGCCTGCTTGAACTGACTTGTATGAACCATCTTTGTTTTGGTTATTGAGGACTTGGTCTCTGAAAAGTTCGTTGTATTTTTCCCACTCCTTTCCTCCATTGTTGATCATCGCTTGGGCTGCGTAATAGTGGCCGTAGAGATCTGAGTGTTTGGTCTTCCAATCAAGTTTCATGTTTTCATGCATGAATTTCACTGCTTTACGAGCTTGACGATTTGCGGAAGATTCCCAAATTTGAAAGCAAAGGGCACCGACAGCCGCAAGCGTGGTTCCGTCTTCGCGGATCGAAGGGCTAGAGTAGCCGAATGCTCCGCTAGGGGCTTGCTTAGTCTCCATGTAGTCGAGACCCTTTTTGACGCATCGTCTTAAGTTTGCGAAGTCAAGACCGGTGTATTTACAGGCCTTAAGGGCCTGAAGCTGCCACCCTACAATTGAAGTGTCGGTATGCCCACCTTCTTCGACGTATGAGTAGGCCCAACCACCATTTGAGTGCTGGCTATTGATGAGGAATTGGCCGGAAGCCATGACTGCGTCTTCCAGCTGATTGATATTTTCCCCGAAGGATTTCACGCAAAGGGTGTAAGCTTCAGCAAGGGCATAAACTGCAATCGCGTGTTCATAGCACCAGCTTTTTGCCTTGAAATCATCAGCTAGCTTGCCGTTGTTTTTCATGGATTTATCGACAAGGAAGGTAATGGCAGCGAGAACGGTGTCGCCAAATTCTTCGGACCCAGCGGTTTCGCAATGTCCGAGATAGGCAAGGAGAGCAAGTCCAGTCATAGGAACAGATCGGCTTGTCCACGAGCCGTCTTTATTTTGTTTCTCTTTTAGCCAGCGTAATGAGGCGACAACGGCGTCTT
>KB912205.1 GCA_000383735.1 Verrucomicrobia bacterium SCGC AAA164-M04 | reverse complement strand
CGAGGCCTTCTTAAACTTATTGCAGGAAATCCTAAGGGGATAGGAACCCTTCGTGCTGTCCTTGCGTTGAGTGTTTATCGAGATGGCCTAAAAGATATCGGGAAGGCTCGAAGCGTTGCCTACGACTTTCTCGCAAAATCTCCAACCGAAGATAAATGGACGGAGGAAATTATTGCGTTTCTTTATTCATCAGCCACCGGACCAGAGACCTTCCGCAAAGATCTTGTAGCGATCAGTAGCAGCGCGAAATCGTTTCCACATCTTGCTGAGTTCCAAGATCGAATCTGGAAAAATGCACCACAGGACAAAGAACAAAATCGTAGCTGGCAAAAAGCTAAAAAGTCCCATCAAAACGATCCGCTGGTCAATCTTTGGAAGGACATTCAAGAAAAGGGAGGGAAATCAGGGAAATCTTGTCAGCAGCTTCTGCAGCAAAAACTCACGAAAGAACAACGTCACCTCGTTCTTTCGCGACTCGCATATGTGTATCGCCACCATCTGGGAGGGAAATCAAAGGAAAGTGCTGCAAAGTATTACCAAAATCTCTGTCAAGAGTTCCCAAAAGACCTCGCTGCTTCAGAACAATGGCTCGAAGCTGCCGCCTACACTCCAGAAAAGGATAGGGCGCCCATGAAGCTGGCGGCAGCCAACCACCTCCTCTCAATCCCCGCCGGCTCCGCCTATTACGATACTTGGTATCGCCTCGTCGAAATTAAAAACGAGTCCCTGATCCGAAAGGCCATCCCATGGATCAGAAAATCAAAGGAACAGAGCGACAATAGATCTGCTCACAGCACTCGGATCGGCGATATCATGAATGAGCTTGGAATGGAAACCGAAGCCATCCAATGGTGGGGATCCTTCATGGATCTTGATCCAAGTAATCGCGAATATGTTGATTGCACCCTGCGGGTCGCATCGACTATGAAACCCGGCGCGGCACAGAGCTTTCTCAAAAATCGTGCCGCAGCAGACACTGATTTCCACGGAGCCTACGCTGCTGAACTCGCGAACCTTCTCTTTCGGGCTGACGATCTCGATGGAATGCAATCGCTTCTCAAAAAAGCCCGTGATCAGGCAGATCGAACACCTTTCCGATCTTGGGGTATGGGTGAGTGGCCTGCTCGCTCCTGGCTTGAGACTGCCAAGAGCTCTAAAGATTGGCCTGATGCCAAAAAAAACCGTGTCTATAGCATGATCCGGGACCTCCGGATCGGGAGGGTGAGCGCTGAAGCCGGGCTGGATCTCCTCAGCACCACCGCCAGATCGACCGATCGACTTCTCAGCGCACAAGCTCTCATCAAGACGGCCGACCAACATTATGAATCATGGAGGCGAATCTACCCCTACGCCCAAGCTGCTCTGGCTCGCAAAGATTTTCCACTTGGAACCACGATCCTAAATGGACTGCTAAACACCATCCGTTCAGTAGGTAATTCCGAGATAACGGAGGCTCGAAAACTTCTCGGCAAGGCTTATCGAGAAATGGGAACCCTAAGTGCCGATATTTCCGCAGACAGCCCGATCGCTCCGCTTCTACAAACCATCCTACACCTTCGTCTTGGTGATAACGAGCGTGCCGAGGCGAGCTATTACCAAAATCAGGAGCTTTTCAACAAGCACCGCCATGAGCTTCCGATAGAACTTCTTCTTTTTGGTGCAGAAATTCACATCGCGCAAGGGACTCCTGAAGACCATGATCGAGCTGAGGATATCCTTCGTGGATGGATGCTTAAGTTTAGCGAATCTGAAAAAGTCGATATTCGCGACAAGTCACAAATTCAGCTCCTTCTAGCACGTAACTATCAGCGAGCCCGACAATATGACATTGCTCGTGCTGAATTCACCACAATTCTGAATCTCTACAAAGAACAGCCCGAGGCGATTGAAGCACAATTTGGAATTGGCGAAACTTACATGGCCCAGCGCGTCTACGATCAGGCTGAAGAGATCTTCACAACACTCTCAGAAAACCCCAATCCCTCGATATCGATACGAGCAAATTTCCTCCG
>KB912204.1 GCA_000383735.1 Verrucomicrobia bacterium SCGC AAA164-M04 | reverse complement strand
GGTGCTTTCTTCTATCTAGGCTTACTGAAGGGTGGATATAACATAAAGGAAATCGGCAAGGAAGATAAGATTACTACAGAAGAAGGTATAAAGGCTTTCGGTGAAATAATAGACTATACTGTAGAGGATATGTTTAAGCCTGGGCAAGCTAGGGAAGTAGAAAAGTTAATAAAAGCACAGAAGCCTGGAGCAAGGTACACTACTAATCAAGTTTTCCTACGCCAAGCAGGTTGGAGGGTAAATGCTTTTGAAGTAGAACTAGCGGGCGAAAACAAAGTTCGCAATGATTATGGTAGTTTAAGACAAGAGAAGAACGCATGGGGTACTAAGTTGAGATATGAGTTAGAGCAGATGCAATCAACTCCAGGACAATTTCAAAAAGAGTACAATAAGGCTAACGAAAGTTATAAACGATTAATGCAACGCCAAAAAATGCACTACAAGAATTTATCTTTTGTTTTAGAAAAACAATATCCTGGACAAGGCCCAGAAAAAGCAGCAGAGGTAATGAAGCGAGCAGGGTTAAGTTCTAAGGAGGTAGGTTACTTGATGCTAGGAGGAGAAGTCTTACCTAATTTGCCGAAAGATAAGACACAAAACAATGATGAGATTTTTGAATCAATGGGATTAGATTTATCTTTAAATACTGAAGCCAACAATCAAAAGATTTACAATGAAATCGGTAAAGTCGAAGACAGGTTCTTGCAAAAGAAATTAGTTAATCATTTCCGCAAAGTAAGAAGAGGGGCTAGAAAAGGTTTAAGTACCATTGAAGGTATTATAGATGCTCAAGAGACAAGTTCTCAGATAGAGATGCTGCGAGATTTATTTCCAGGCAACATCGCTTACTACAAGGAGTTAGTGTCCAAGCGTGTAATAACCAAAGAGGCATACTACAAGCTAACCCAATAAAAAAACGCCCCCTTAAACCAAGAGGACGTTTTTCTACAAGAAGAAAAAAGGAATCATATGGAAGAGGAAATGATAAAACTCTCCCTGCCGTAGATTACTCTAGCGGCTTACCTTTGTTCAAATATGTTAATTAATCATAATACACAATTCAAAAAAAACGAACTATATAAAACCATTCATAAAGGTGTACTAAGCCTCTATGCCATTTACTAAAAGCTTTTCTTTTGCCATTGTCAACTTAGTTTTAAGATTTTCTACATCTTTATTTAGTATATCGTTCTGTTTAGTGAGTGCTTCACAAGCGACTGTCATCTGGTGCAGTCCCTTAGTTAATATGTTTTCTGTTGGTTCTCTATATATTGTATCTGACATTATTGAAATCTCCCGATTTGGTTTATGAATTTAAATTTACCCATAAGGTCTCTTTCGCCCTCACGGTTTTTTGCTATTTTGTAATCTAGTTCTAGGTAAGATGTTTTCCCATCAAAAACTCTGCAGTTCTGTAGGTCTCCACCCCTAGCCCACATAAGTAATATGACATCTGCATCGTTCTCAATATCCCCACTATCCTTGAGGTCGTGCATTGATAGACCAGAGTCTCTCTTTGCTCCCTCTCTGTTGACTTGAGCCAACAAGATAACAGGAATATTTAGTTCCATTGCTAGTTGTTTAATCCTATGTGAAACTAATGCTATTCCGTCATGCTTACTCATACGAGTATCATATGGTATAAGTTGTAGGTAATCAATGACGAGTGCCTCTATTCGGTGTTTACGCTTCATTGACCTAGCCTTTGAACGTAGTTCATCTATGCCCCTAACGAAATGTTCTACTACAATCGGTGCTTCTTTAACTTTTTTAAGAGATGCAAAGACACGAGCTTTTTCGTCCTCTGTGGCTACATTCTCTCTGATTCGTTTTAGATTTACTGCACTTGCCGTTTGTACCATTCGTTTCATTAGTTGCTCTGCAGGCATCTCAAAACTAAATATACCAATCGGTATTCCGTCTTGTACTGATGCCCTTAAAACTATGTTCAAAGCCAACTGACTTTTACCACAAGAGGTAGGTGCTGAAACAACAAATACCTCTCCTTTACCAATACCACCTTCGTCAAGTTTCTCGTCCAGATGCCCGATTCCTGTGCTAAGTGCAGTAAACTTGTAACGGTTTTCTGTCATTGCAGTTAGCTTATCTTGCAATAAATCCCCTGCATCTGCAAAAGATTCTTCTGTAGCGACCCTGTCGGATATGTCAGATAGTTCATTCTCCATTGCACTTGCCGTTGTATGGGCTTCAGAACCCCCTACAATCGCCTCAATGGTTTTCC
>KB912203.1 GCA_000383735.1 Verrucomicrobia bacterium SCGC AAA164-M04 | reverse complement strand
TCCGCGGTCAGATTTCGTCGGAAACGGAAGACAATATAGTGCTTGGTAACACCTTCAAGGGTGAGTGATTCGAGGTCGATTGTGCCCGAGGCAAGATCCGATGAATTTGGGTTCGTCCCCTCGAAATATTCTAGGAGGTTGTCTCTACCATCCCGATCCGGGTCAGCATCTGTCTCGGGAATCGGAAGGCCATTGGCAATCTTCCAATCATTGTAGTTTGAGGAACCGCTACCTCCGGGAGATCCTCCCGAACTCGCACTAGCACGCCAATTAGCGGGATCTCCATGCTCTGGTATTATGGGTCCCATTGGATTGATGAGAACAAGCGTGTAGCTGTCACCATCTGGCTCCTCTGGCCATGGTGATTGATCGTTGAAAGTGAAGGAGAGAATATTGGTGCCAGTAGCGTCCACCAGGGTGATGAGTTCACCGTCGTTACTGAGATTACCGGAATACTCACCTGCGATTTTCGAAGAAAATGCATTTCCATATCTTTCTTCGAAAGCGGCAAGGTTCTTGACGATGAGAACGCGGGCTCCTGAATCCAAGGATCTGATCTCTGCGGTCGAAAAATCAAAGGTGACACCGTCGACAAATTTCACTCCATTTAAATTGATCGTTTGGCTTCCACGATTCATGAGCTCAATAAACTCAAAGTCATCTCGGTCGGTAAATCCTGCCGCTAATTCTATTGCGCTAGCATCGGCAGGCCGGTAGTGAAATTCGGAGATGACGAGATTTTCGGCGCTAGCTGGAATGGTATCGACTAGGAAGTAAGCCTCTGCAGGCGCACTCCAATCGGAACCATCGCGGGTGCGAGCGGTGATCAATACCGATTCGTTTAAGACGAGTCCGTTAGAAACCGTCGATTGTCCCACTTCGAGTTCAGGGGTAATCAAAAAATCGGAGCTTCCGATACCGTCATTCAATCCATGAATTGCTAGAATGTTGGTTCCATTGACTAATTCACCCACGTGAGCGTTGACATCAAAGGTCACAAAGTTGACTGCCTCGGTGTCGGAATGACCACCGTTGGCACCCGAATCCCAAACCAGAGTAGCAGGAGCATTTTCGGAGGCAATGAGGGCCCCGTTGAGGTAGGCAACGAAACCATCATCATACTTCATCTTCAGCCTCATCACATCGTAACTCGAGGCATTGGCTAGATCGAACTCTAATCTGAGGTAAGCGGAGGTGTTGACTCGACCCATCGTGGTGTCGAGATTGAGGTTGATGTGTGGGTCGTAGGTGTTAACTCGGTCGTAGCCAACCCCAGTCGTTCCAGTCAGCCAGGTGGTGTCATTGAATAAGGCTGAAGTCCAACCGAGCCCTGAAGGGGGAGCAGTTGCGGTAGGAATCGTGACTCTCACTGCATCTCCCTCAGCAACGACCTTGGTCATGGTGACGCCACCTTCGAACTGAATAGCGGAAGGAGAGATACCGCCGCCTGATCTGCGGGGGTCGCTTCCATCCGTGGTATAATAGATCGTTCCTGGTGGCGGGGAAAACTTGACGATGAAATTGCCTGCCACTTCTCCGCCATTCTGATTGTAAACCGGGCGAGGAGTGAATTGACCATCATACCAATCAGCTCGAGTGGTGAGCCAATTCTTAAAGGTATTGAGCTCGCTGTTCCAACTCCCTTCATTGGAGAACCCCTGTCGGATGGCCCTTGTGGTCCCGATTTCAGCGGCCTGTTCATTAACGATGGATTCGATCCCGGTGTTACTCATTGCGCGATCGCGATGATAGAACCATCGATCCACGTAGAGTTGTTCGAAATCTGGATCATCGAAGAGGCGGCGATACCAGAGGCGGTCGCCTCGATGGCGGAAAGTGCCGGTAGGCCCTCCTCCGACGTAGTAGCTGCTCCAGTTGTAGTCCCAAGCTGGTCCCATCCGGAGTTTACCATCGTCACCCTTCCAAGGGAACATGCTGATCAACATGCCGTCGCCGTTACGGCTCAGATTATTAAACATGAAATACTCCACGAAATCTTTCGGGTCGAGATACTTACGGTAGCCATTAATAGGGTCGAGCCACTGCGAGTTGTCGTAAAGGACGTCTTCGAATTCCACAAACCAATCTTCAATAGCGGTTCGTTGAGTTGCCGTGATTCGATAACCACTGGGATTGTCAAAGTTGAGGTAGCCATTGCTTTGTCTTGGAATGTCATCTCCGCTACCGGCACTATTGGCCGAGGTCTGTGAGACGCGGTTTGGGCCCCGGGTGTGGAAAAGCTGAGGCCTGGT
>KB912202.1 GCA_000383735.1 Verrucomicrobia bacterium SCGC AAA164-M04 | reverse complement strand
TTCAAACGACCAGCAATAACGTTCATAGCTCCAATATTCATCGATATGTCCTTGGCTCTTAAAATATTTGCAGCGCTTGCGCTTCTTTTTCCCTCCTGCACCGTGGTGTCAACACCAGAGGAGCGAAGTAATCTAGCTACTAAAGTGATGTCGCCGGAGCGCGATCCTCTTGGTGAGGCGATGTCCGACCACATGTATTTTTCTCGTGAAGCTTCCCAGGGAGGAAATGGAATCGGCGGTGGGGGTTGCGGCTGTAATTAGATTTTTAGAAGCATGAATTATCGAATTGCATACGAACGTGCTGTCAATGTGACAGCGAGTGGACTCGCCATGGTGGCCCAACGGCTTCCATTAATTAAGAATCTCACTCCAATATTTGGGGCAACTGGAGGGAGTCATTTTGCGGCTCCTTTGGCGGTGACTTTCGTTGGAACACACGCTTTGTCCGGCCAGTCGATCATGCTTCAACAAACCAACACAAGCGAACCAACGGATGTTGTCGAGATCGAGGTGGGAGAGGCGTTTCAGTGGGAGTTCAAGGCCACCCGTTATAACATCCTGTCATTTAGTATTATAGACGATAACGGGAACGAGCAATTACCCCCCGGAGTCGTTTCAATTGGACCGCAAAGCGGGATCGGAACAATTGGAGGAATCCCAGAAGAGGCGGGCACGTTCACTTATACGATCACTGGTTACAGAGGAGATAACCAAAGCAGTAGCCAGACAGTCCCTTTTAATTTGACCCTTGTCGTTGAAGATCCGGCTGGAAGTCCGTTCAAGATCTTCATGTTGGACTATTTTGCTGCGGAGGAATTGGCGAATCCTGCCATCACCGGGCCGGGTTCCGATCCTGATCTTGACGGGATTGATAACGCAATGGAGTTCGTCTTAGATCTCAATCCTTCGGCTTTTGACTTGATGCCTGGAACGATTGCTGTGGATTCTAATAACCCTCAAATGCTCCGCTATGAAATCCCACTAAATGTGCTCGCGACCGAGGCTACGGTTGGGTTTGAAGAATCGGCGAGCCTCGAGGGTCAGTGGCAGCCTTCGATTGGTGAATTTGTTGAGCGAACTGATACGATGATTGTTTTGACCGCCCCTCTTGCAGGCAAAAAGTTCTACCGGCTTAAGGTAATCATCGAAGAATGATCGCTATTTTTCGGATTTTTTGAAGGCGCTTGCGATAAGTTTTTCGAAGTCACCTTTGGCCTTCTTTAAATCAACTTCTTTACCGAGCATCTTAAGAAAGACATCGCCTGAAGGATGAGGAATGACTGCTCCTAGGAGCATGTATTCGGGTGTGGCCTTTTTTTCACGGGCCATCATCGGACCGACCATGTAGGTGCCAGTCATGCTGACAATGGTAAGCTTCTGGTTGCCGAAGGTTTTGTTTTCTGGCGTGACTTTGGCTTCACCGTTTTCGAACTGGCGTTTCCAACGTTGAATGTTGGCCTCAACTCCACCTCCTTGGCCCTCGCCGAAGTGATAGAACTTGAGGAGGGGGCCGTTCTTCTTGCTGTGGTTGAGAGCGGCTTTGACCATGTGACTGGAGGTTTTGCCAATGACCCAAGATTTTTCCGGCTTGAAGGTGAAGTTACCGACTTTAAAGGAATCTTGCGCGGAGAGAGCAGAGAGAGAGAGAGCTAAAATGGTGGCAATAATTTTCATGACGAAAGTTAAGCGAAGATTTGTGGATGTGCCACGGTTATTATCTGGGGTTTGGGACTAGGGTTTTTGCGATCTTTGGGAGCCATTCGACCGCTTTTTTTTCAGCGGTGTTCATGGTGATAAGGTATCCTTTCTGCTCGATGAGGTTGAGCTGCGCGCGCGCATACCACATCGTGTTTGAGCCATCGTGTTGAAGTTGGACAATGTGACCGTTTTTAACTTTCACTCCCCAGCCGAGACCATAATTGGGTTCGATTGGAGTGTGGAGTTTTTGGTAGCTGGCTTGAGTCAGAAGTTTGCCATTTCCGTGGTGCCCCTTGATTTGATCCTGACAAAAAAAGAACCCAGTCGGAGAGGGAAAGATGAAGGCCGCCAGCGGGACCATACATCGGCGGGTTGTCGTGGCTCATCGGTTTGCCTTTCCAGTGACCATGAATGGCGGTTGCGCCTTTGGGGGGGCCGAAGCCCACGCTTTTGATTCCAAGTGGCTTGAAGAGATGTTGCTGAATCGCTTTTTCCCATGTCATATCGAGAAGTTTCTCAATGACCGCGCCGGCGATGATATAGCCAAAGTTCGAATACAAAAATCCTTCGCTTGGTTTTTGAG
>KB912201.1 GCA_000383735.1 Verrucomicrobia bacterium SCGC AAA164-M04 | reverse complement strand
GGTTGGCGGATCGCTGGGTCAGGATCATCATATCGTGATCGAGTTAAATAAACCTCTCGATGGGCGGGATCTCGAACTTAGACTTCTGCAGCGCTATCCAAATCATGCGCTTGGCCACTTCCGGATTTTGGCAACTGATTCTGCAGGTCCTTCCATGGCGCTTTCCTCCGAGATGATAGCAATCCTTAAAACCTCTCCTGCCAAACGTAGCGCTGCTGAGAAGGCTCAATTAGTTGCTGTTTACCGTAAGACCAATCCCAGCATACTTGCTGTCACCAAGAAGCTCGCGGATCTCGAAAAGCAACTGGCCTCCGTCAAGCCTCTCACCTCGGTTCCCATTATGCGTGACCTGCCTAAGGATAGGCATCGTAAGACCCATATTCAACTTCGTGGGAGCTATTTGAGTCTTGGGGAAGAGGTCGGCCCGGGGGTGCCTCAAGTTTTCGGCTCGCTTCCCAAGGGCTCGAATCCTGACCGACTCGCGATGGCGAAATGGTTGGTGGACCGAGAGAACCCTCTGACTGCCCGTGTAGTCGCCAATCGGTTTTGGGAGAATTTCTTCGGCGTAGGAATCGTCCTTACAAGTGAGGAGTTTGGATCTCAGGGCGAACGGCCTTCTCATCCCGAACTCCTTGATTGGCTTGCGGTCGAATTCATGGATGGGGGATGGGATGTTAAGAATTTTCTTCGCCTTCTCGTCACTTCATCGGTCTATCGCCAGAATTCTCATGTCAGCGATGAGATGGCTGTTCTAGATCCCGACAATCGTCTTGTTGCCCGTGGTCCTCGGGTCCGGCTTTCCGCGGAAATGATCCGCGACCAGGCTCTCGCGGTCTCGGGTTTGTTGAGTTCGAAAATGTACGGTGTTCCGGTTCGTCCGCCCCAGCCAAATCTTGGTCTCAAGGCTGCCTTCGGAGGCGGCACTGATTGGAGCACAAGCTCTGGCGAGGATAAGTTCCGTCGTGGCGTTTATACTAGCTGGCGTCGTTCCAGTCCGTATCCTTCCATGGCGACCTTCGGAGCTCCCAATCGCGAGGTTTGCACTGTGCGGCGTGGGAATACCAACACGCCGTTGCAAGCTCTCGTGACCTTGAATGACCCGGTCTACATAGAAGCTGCTCAGGCTCTCTCTCGACGAATGGTGGCGCACAAAGGGTCGGTCGCTACCATGATTAAACATGGCTTCCAACTTTGCCTTTCTCGCTCTCCTAACGAGCTTGAAACTTCTCGCCTGATCGCTTTATACGATTCTACACGCAGCAAGTATGCCGCCGACCAAAAGCTCGCGCAGGAAATGGCCACCAATCCTATCGGTCCAGTTCCTAAAGACATCGATGTCGTAGAGCTTGCCTCCCTTACCGTTGTTGCGAATATCCTTCTCAATCTTGATGAGACCTTGATGAAACGCTAAAATCTCCAACCAATTTTCATCGTATGAATCCACAGTTAGAAAGCCTGCAATACAAAACGCGGCGGCACTTTTTCAAACAATGCTCCATGGGTCTCGGCGGGGTTGCGCTTAGCGAGATGCTCGCGTCCGATGCTATGGGCTTAGAAGCTCCGAACAATCCCCTCCTTGCTAAGCTACCGCACTTCGCGCCCAAGGCGAAGCGGGTGATTTACCTTCACCTCACTGGATCACCGCCCCACCTCGATCTGTGGGACCACAAGCCCGAGCTCGTGACGCGCGACGGCCAGGAATGCCCGGACGAATATATCAAGGGGAAGAAGTTCGCCTTCACTTCAGGAACCCCCAAACTGATGGGAAGCCCCCGGACTTTTAAACAGTATGGTAAGAACGGTCTTTGGATGTCTGACGCGATTCCGCACTTGCACGGCGTGGCTGACGATCTCTGTATCATCAATTCGATGACTACTGATCATTTCAATCATGCTCCCGCTGAGCTTTTCGTGCACACTGGCTTTCAGCAGCCAGGCCGTCCTTCCTTCGGGGCCTGGACTACCTATGGTCTGGGATCGGAAAACCAAAACCTTCCCGGATACGTGGTCCTTATCTCAAGTGGAGTGCAGCCGAATGGCGGGAAGAGTTCTTTCGATTCGGGGTTTATTCCGTCTGTCCATCAAGGCGTGCAATGTCGTTCAAAAGGGGATCCTGTTCTTTATGTCACTGATCCTCCGGGTATGGATCGTAGCCTGCGTCGCTCCAGCCTTGATGCCCTCCGTGATCTCAATGAGGCCGCTTCCAAAGATTTTGCTCATCCTGAGACCCTGACTCGCATGGCACAATACGAACTAGCCTTTCGTATGCAAATGTCAGTCCCCGAGGTTATGGATATTTCGAAGGAATCGAAGAAGACTCTTGAGTCCTACGGCGCTCAACCCGGTGCCTCGAGCTTCGCTAACAACTGCCTTCTCGCGCGGCGTCTCGCCGAAGATGGAGTTCGTTTTGTTCAGCTCTTCGACTGGGGCTGGGATTTCCACGGGACAAATCCAAAGGAAGACATACGCGATGGGCTTACCAACAAATGTGCCACCATGGATAAACCTATTGCGGCATTGATCAATGACCTCAAGGAGCGAGGACTCTTTGACGACACCCTAATTGTTCTCGGCGGAGAATTTGGGCGGACTCCATTCCGTGAAGGCCGGACAGCTAAGGGAACGGTCCTTGGTCGCGATCACTTTCCTGATTGTTACACTATGGTCATGGCTGGTGGAGGAGTGAAAGGGGGTTACACCCACGGTGCGTCCGATGAACTTGGTTTTTCGGTGGCCCGTGACAGGGTCCACGTTCACGATTTACAAGCAACTTGGATGCATCTTCTTGGATTTGACCACGAGAAACTCACCTACCGCTTTCAGGGTCGTGATTACCGCCTCACTGATGTCCATGGCAAGGTCGTGAAAGATCTCTTGGCCTAGGGCGAAGTGGCTGAATCGAAGTAGTGTGGCATTGGCTTGCCATAAAGTTTCTACTGGCTACTCTCTTCACGATGAAAAAAACAATCACTTGGATGGTCGCAGCTTTGGCGCCCATTCTCCTAATCAATACTGCTTCAGCAGATGAGTCAAAGGCGCCTGTGGCGAAGGTCGCTGCTGAGGCTAAAGTTCCCACGCTCACTTATTATTACTTCGATGGATGACCGCTTTGTGCAAAAATTTCGGTCATCGTGAATGATCTCAAAAAGACAAAGGGGAAAGAAATCACCTTCAAGAACGTCCTCGTCGGAACCGGCAAGAGCAAAGAAGAAATCAAAAAGGCTAAGCTCAAGGGGCACGGTATTATCGCCAAGGATAAGAGCGGTAAACTCGTCGATACGATCGAAGGACACACTTATGGCAAGAAAGAAGTCGATGCCGTGGTGGCCAAGCTCCTCGCCAAAAAGTAGGTATACTCTACTGTATTATGACACAAAAAACCGGAAGGATTCTTCCGGTTTTTTCGTTCCCTCAGAGAGCTAAGGTCTACAAAAAGATCTTGAGACAGCTGGAAAAATTTAAGAAGTATCAAGGGAGTTTGATGTGCCAACTTAGCGAGCGATTCTCTGAAGGTCTGTTTTCAATCTCTGCGAATCCTGGGGGCTTAAATTGAAGGGTTTTGGATTATCGTAGCCGATCCAAACAACAATCACTTTCTCTGGGCTAAGAGTAGCAGCCCAATGATCAGTTCCAGGAAGAGATAAGCCACTGATGAAATCGGGAACTTTTTCCAATCGAGAATGATCTGCGAAGGCGGGGAAGGAAGCGGCGGGGCGCGAGAACAGGGTTCTTTCTTTCTGGATTAGTTCGCGAACGAAGACGGGAGTAGGCCGCGAGCCATCTTGGAGAAGGGTGGCGTAAGCAGTGGCCAATTCAAGAGGTGAGACGCTAAGTGTTCCCCGGTAAAGATCTTCGCCAACTCCAAAAGTCCCTTCAAATCCAAATCTTTTGAGTAGCTGGATTGCGTCTTGGGCCTGAAGTTGGCGTCCCGTAGCGACGGGCTTTCCGACAATTGGTGTGTGTCCGCGTTCGAGGGCAATTGTCCCGATCAAGGGCTCAATCATGAGCGGGCCAAGGTCGCGATGGGAATCAAGGGCTCGGTTGAAGCCGGTGGGTTTTTTTTCACGGCATCCGACAACTCCAAGAACATCTCCGTTTTGGGGATCGATAGCGATCGAAGCCATTTGGCATCCATCCGGAATCGAGGTTTCTTGAACCAGTTTTTCAAGTTTGCGTTGAAGCTGAAAATCAATTGAGGTGATGACTTCCAAGCCACCAGTCGTAATCTGTGTTTCGTTGAGAACGATTTCGAGAGGACGCCGCAGCACGCGTGTTCCATGATCGGTTTCAAGATCTCCGGAGTTGGGATTACGGAGATCGAGAGATTGGGATTTGATCGCATCAGCTTGTTCTGGGGTGATCACCTCAGTTGTGATGAGCCGGTCGAGGACTTCATTGCGCTGGCGGACTGCTCCCTCAAGATTACGCCACGGACTGCAGGCGTGTGGTGCTCTAATTATCCCGACGAGGAGAGCACATTGGCCTTTTGTAAGTCTGGAGGTAGGGCGGCCAAAATAATTGAGGGAAGCTTCTTCGATACCATTGAAGCCGGATCCAAAATAAATTCGATTGAGATAAGCCGTTAGGATTTCTGACTTTGAGAATTTTGATTCGATGCGGTAGGTGATCGCAATTTCGAGGAATTTTCGGTTGAGGGATTTTTTCTCACGTAAATCGAAAGTATTCCGTGCCAGTTGCATTGAAAGGGTGGAAGCCCCTTGGGTGAAGTCGAGGTCTTTGGCATTCCTCAAGGTCGCGCGGGCCAGGCCCCAGAAATCGACCCCTTCGTGGTCCATGAAGCGGGCGTCTTCCCGAGCAAAAAGGCAGATTTTCAGGAAAGTGGGAACTTCTTCGTATTCAACAAGGCGACGATTGGCTCCGTGGATCGTCCCGATTTCGATTCCATTACGGTCAAGCAAGATGGTGCGCTCGGGCATACGGGAGGTTTCGGATAGGTCGAACTTGCTGGCGTGCCAGGCATACCAACCGATCATTAATAAGAGGGGAATGAGTAAGGTAAGACCGCCTTTCCAGGCAAATTCCCATAGGCGTTTTAGGATCTTCACCCATTTGCTCCAGCGCTGTTGACGATTTTGGTAACTCAAGCTCATTATCGACGTTGCTTATGGGTAAGCTGGGAGAGAGGCCTCGGGATTAGCCATCGCCGGAGGGGTGATTGTAAAAGTTTCGCCACTTGCAGTCGTGTGTTCCACCGCTGCGAGGGGAACTACGGTCACGAAAACGGTTTGGCGATCCTCAAAAGCGGTTTCCCCAATATTTAGAATAGCAGCGCATTCCCGCTGTTTTTTAAGTGTCAGTATATTTCCCAGCTGAAAGCTTTGAGGCATGGCGTCTTCTGATGGAAAGAGGCATTCGAGGAAGACGGGGTAGGGAAGGGGGGCGGCGACCGCATCGGGTCGAATCATGGCTTGGGCCTTCACCACAATACCAGGGCTGAGAAAATCCTCTTCAGTAAGGTTCTCTACTCCGATGATGCGGTATTCTCCAGTGACGTAAGTGAGGAATTTTGGCTTTTTGAAATTGCTGAGATAAGCACGTCGCAGCTCTTTGTTGAGGGCCTCGCGGTCGGTTTGGCTGAAACTCTGAAATTGAGCTTCGAGCTCCTTTGGATTGCTGTCCTTCATAGGGACAGGTGTCTCGAGAGGAGAGAAGGCTTTAGGTGATTCAAGTCGCCCCACCTTCATCATAAGTTTATAGCTAGTCGGATTGGTGGGGTCTCGGAATAGGTTAAGACAAACGATCCAGGAGGTAATGGCAAAAGAGACAGCCAGAATATTAGCGAGAAACCACCAAAAAAGCGGGGCGCGCTTTTTTGGTGAATCATCGAAATCCGATAGGGCCATACTGGGCTATTTGCAATTGGTCCCGTCGAGGGCAGGATCGTATTGGGGTTTTTTTCCTTCTTCGGAAGGTTCAAAGGAGGTTCCACATCCACAAGAGCGTGAAGCGTTGGGGTTGAAAATTTTAAAGCCCCGGTCTGAGAGTTCATCGGCAAAATCGACGGTGCATCCTTCAAGGAAATCGAAAGAATCGTGAGCCACAATAAAGCGAGTTCCATTCAGATTGATGATTTCGTCACCCTCTTGAGGTTCTCCAATGCGCATGGTGTAAGCGAGGCCGGCGCAACCACCGCGTTCCACGCCAAGGCGCAGTCCGGTGCCTTCCGGTGCCTTCTTAGACGCAAGGAGGCTAGCGAGTTCGCTAGCAGCTTTTTCAGTCACTGTGATCATCGTTCTTCACGCACAAGATATGAGCGAAAATTGAGTTCTTCCAGTGTTCTTTTCTTAAAGAAGCTCTGGGTGATCGCGTTGTATCTGATTTTGCGTGAGTGAAGGTCCTTTTCGACATCGTTAAACCCTTCTTCAAGCTTCCCGTAATCGATTTTACTGTAAAAGAATGATTGGTGTTCTAAGGATTGAACTGAGATTGGTTTTTTCTTATCGAATCGGTCTTGCAACCAAGGGGTAGAAAGCTTGATTAATTTGACATCAGATAACCAAATCCGAACATCAAGGAAAGCTCGTGTGAGCGGAAAGCTTTTAGGTTGGTTGATTCGGCTTCTTGGTATGACTCTGCGGCGTGAAGTGATCGGGGATGTCAGTGGTTTGAATGCCCGTAATCAACCGATAATACACGTCATGTGGCATAATCGGATTTTTGCAGCTGCTTATTTGTGGAGGAAAATATATCCGAAACGGGAGTGTGTCGTGCTTACGAGTGCGAGTAAGGATGGGGCTGTATTAGCCTCGGCGGTAAAAGTCTTTAAGTTTGGTGCGGTTCATGGCTCAAGTAGTCGTCGTGGCGCGGCTGCAATTGTGGGGTTGAGACGAGCGGCGAAGAATGGGAAGGATCTTGTGTTTACCCCTGATGGTCCTCGGGGTCCTCGATATCAACTTCAGCCCGGTGTGATTAAAATTGCCCAAACAACCGGACTCCCAATGGTAGCTATGAGGATTGATTATCTCTCGTGCTGGACTCTGAAGACCTGGGATCTTTTTCGGATCCCCAAACCTTTCAGCAAGGTCAGGATCACTCTGGAGGAACCGATAACAGTGCTGCGCCAACTCGATAACGAGGAATTCGAGAAAGAGCGGCTTAGGCTTGAGAAATGCCTACTTCAAGATATCACGGACCGCGAAGAGAACCATGGCAGCGATCATTGATGGAAAAAAGGTAGCGGAGGAAGTCCTCGCGGAGTGTTCCCGTGAAATCGAAGATTTGAAGTCCCATGGAATTACTCCGGGTCTGGCCGTTGTCTTGGTGGGCGAAGATCCGGCCAGCGAGGTCTACGTTAATGCAAAAGTTCGGAAGTGTGCCGAATTGGGAATTCATTCAGAAAAAGTCGTTCTTTCAAAGGACGCTTCTCAGGACGAGGTTCTGGCCACCGTGAAGCGCCTCAATGAAGATGCTTCCATTCACGGAATTTTGGTGCAATCGCCGCCACCATTGCAGATCGATGAGGAGGAAATCGTCCGCACAATTGATCCGGCTAAAGATGTAGATGGATTCCATCCTGAGAATGTCGCTAAGTTGGCGCTGGAAGATTCTTCCGGCTTTGTGCCCTGCACTCCGGCGGGTTGTATGAGGCTTCTCGAAGCGAGTGGTGTCGAAACCTCTGGTGCCGATGCGGTAGTTGTGGGGCGAAGCATGATTGTGGGTAAACCAATGGCGCTTTTACTGATGGCAAGGGGAAGTGACGCCACCGTGACGGTTGCCCATTCAAGGACTAAGGATCTAGCTGAGGTTTGTCGGCGTGCGGATATTATTGTGGCTGCCGTCGGCATCCCCGAGTTCATCAAAAAGGACTTTGTGAAGCAGGGAGCAACGATTATCGACGTCGGCATCAATCGCGTTGAAGATCCGGTTGCAAAACGCGGCTACCGTCTTTGTGGAGATGTTGATTACAATGATGTCTTTGAGAAGACTGGAGCAATCACTCCGGTTCCGGGTGGAGTTGGGCCGATGACAATTGCGATGCTTATGAAGAATACGATCAAGGCAGCCCGGGTTCTTTGAATTCTATGGAGAGGCGTCTCCAATCTAATTTTTTTCGGATTCCCTCCCCACCTTTTAAGACGGGCTGGGCCGCAAAAAAGGCCGCATCCCTTAGGAAGCGGCTTTCTGAGAGGTTGGTTTCGTTGAAGCGGCCTAGCGCTTCGAAAACTGGAAACGCTTGCGGGCGCCGGGCTGCCCGGGCTTTTTACGCTCCTTGGCTCGTGGGTCGCGGNGAAGAAGGCCGGCGGCTTTGAGGGCTGGTCGCAGCTCAGGGTCGTGAAGAATCAGAGCTCGGGCTATCGCCAATTTGATGGCATCGGCTTGTCCGTGAAGTCCGCCGCTGCGTGAAACAGCCTTAACGTCGAACTTGTTTTTGAGGTTTGTGACCTGAAGAGGTTCGAGGAGTTGCCCCTGCAAGGTGAGGGTGGTGAGAACGTCCTCGAAGGGCTCGTTATTGATGGTGATACTTCCGGTTCCGGCAGTCAGCCAGACGCGGGCAACGGCGGTCTTGCGACGGCCTGTTGCAGTAAAAGTTTCGCTCATGGTATTTTATTTATGAATGAATAAAGGTTTAGAGAGTGACGGGCTGTGGCTCCTGGGCTTCGTGGGGGTGTTCTTCCCCTGCGTAAACCTTGAGCTTCTTCATTTGGGCGGAACCAAGTTTGTTCTTTGGGACCATGCCCTTGACAGCCCATTCGAGGATGAGCTCAGGACGACGCTGGCGCACCTTGTTTGGAGTCTCAATTGTCTGGCCGCCGACGTAACCGGAGTGACGGGCGTAGATCTTATGCTGCTCCTTGCTGCCACTGAATTTGGCGTGCTCGGCGTTGATGATGACGACAAAGTCACCGGTATCGATGTGAGGCGTAAAAATCGCCTTATGCTTTCCGCGAAGGAGACGGGCTGCCTCCACGGCGACTTTTCCGACGATCTGGTCCTTGGCATCAATAATGTGCCATGAACGCTCGACGTCAGTTGGTTTTGCTGAAAACGTTTTCATTGTTTTACTGGGTTCCGTTGGGCCGGCTGGGGAATCCAGCTAGCTGTAAGGGGCGCGCAAGCTAGGAGGGGCGGACTAGGGTGTCAACGCAATTATCAGGAAAGGAGGGCTTGCGAAACGCCCTCGAAGGCGTCAGAAGTCGCGCCGTGCGGGATCTCCTCAAAAATCCACTCTGGGATAGCCAGTCGACTGGTCGGCCGATTCCAGATACAACTCATGCTTGTTCGGTTTCCCTTCCGACGTGGGATTCCGTGGTTGGCTACGAGGAAGGCCGGGACCGTGTGATGAAAAAGCTAGAAGCGGGATATCCCCGATTTTTTCTACATCCGCTGGTGAAACGGGTTTTTGCGAAGGCGACCGAAGAGATCGCAGAGACAGGGAAGCGAGCCATCGTTTTTCCTCATAAAAGAGCCGCTCAGGGAGCCCAGCGTTACGTCGAAAGGAAGTTAGCAGTGGCAACTCGAATCGCGAGCTACGATGAGGGAATGCAAGCTTTGATTGTCCCAGAGACTGCGATTGGTGTGGCAATGGAATATTGGAGGTTCACGGGCGAGATCATTAGCAGTCGCCGGGCCGAGGATCTTCTCAAGGAGCGGGATTCCGAGGGTGGATCAGTCGTGATGTTGAAACAGCAGCTGTCGGAGTTTTCCGGAGCGGCTTTA
The DNA here is from genome assembly GCA_000383735.1 of Verrucomicrobia bacterium SCGC AAA164-M04. The sequence goes on along the minus strand of KB912201.1, from coordinate 61,538 downwards.
GATGATCACTATTTATATGAGAGCGGCATGTCCGGTGTTTTTGCGGCTTATCGAGCAGTGATGAATCTTTTTCCGAGTAAAAAGACTCTTCAGTTGGAGTTTCCTTACGTTGATGCTTTGAAAGTCCAGCAGCGTTTTGGAAACGGTGTCGTTTTTCTTTATGATGCTGACGGGGAGGACCTTGATGCCGCGGTCCGAAGAATCCAAGAGGGTGAATTTGCCGCGGTTTTTTGTGAAGTGCCAAGTAACCCGCTGTTAAGAACGATCAATCTTCCGCGGATTTCAGAAGCTTGTCGTCAGGGTGGCGTGCCTTTAGTGGTGGATGACACAATCGCTAGCTCTATAAATTTAGAGGTTTTGAAATATGCGGATCTGGTGACTACGAGTTTGACGAAGTGGATTTCAGGAATGGGCGATGTCATGGGTGGAATGCTTACGCTGAATACTGATTCTCCTTGGGCGAGTGAATTCCGCTCGTTTCTAAGCGAAGACACCGAAGGGGGATCACGACTTTATAGTGGGGATTGCCGAGTTTTGAGTTCGAATATCAGGAGCTACCGCCAGCGGGTTGAGAAATCGAATCAAAACGGTGAACTGGTTGCGGACTATCTCCACGAGCATCCTGCGGTCGGCCGGGTTTGGTATCCAAAATTTAATACTCCCCATGAATACCGTCTAATTCGTAGGGAGAATGGTGGCTATGGCGGCCTGGTTTCGTTTACTCTAAAGCAGCCGCGCAAGATGCCGAAGGTTTACGATGCCTTAGAGCTTTGTAAGGGGCCAAACCTAGGAACTGAATTTACCTTGGCTAGTCCTTATACAATGTTAGCACACTACTTTGAACTTGATTGGGCCGAGGCCTGCGGAGTTTCTCCGAATCTACTCAGATTATCCGTTGGGAATGAGGAGGGGGATCTTATCATCGGGGCCCTGGCTCGTGCTCTTGACCTTGCTTAAACTAAGCCGTCTTTTTTTGCCTGTTTCCAGTAGGCATATTCTGAGCGATTAAAATCGACGTATTCCGGCGAAAGGTCGGAGGAGTAGATCCGGTGATTTGCCTTCCCAATACCAAGATCAATGGTGATCTTGAATTCTGGTTTACTGACGATGTTTCGAAGAACCTCGGGGTTTGTCTTGGCCTGTAAGCCACCCTTACAGGCGGCCTTGGATTCATAATAAATATCAACGAACTCCTCGCGAATGCTGGCGCCGGAATAACCAACAGCATGAATGATGCGGCCCCAGTTTGGGTCTTCGCCATTCCATGATGATTTGACCAAAGATGAATTGGCAACCGTCTGAGCTACCTTTTTAGCGTCGGATGCATTCCGAGCGCTTTTCACTTCAAGCGTAACAAACTTAGTGACGCGTTCTCCATCGCGGACGATGGCCTTAGCGAGTTTATTCATCACAAATTCTAGGGCGTGACTGAAGTCACGGCATTCTTTGGTTCCACGGCGAATCGTCTTATTTTCGGCGGCGCCATTGGCAAGAACGATCACAGAGTCATTGGTAGAAGTATCTCCATCGATCGTGATACGATTGAAGGTATTCTCAACGCTGTTTTCGATTGCTTCCTTCAGACAACTTTTTCCAACGTTGGCATCGGTGGTGACGAAGCAGAGCATGGTTGCCATGTTCGGGTTGATCATACCGGCACCTTTAGCGCAGCCGCCAATACGGACGCGCTTACCGTGAAGCTCGAATGAAATCGCAAACTCCTTTTCGTGAGTGTCGCTGGTAATAATGGAGCGGGCGACATCGTTACCGTTCTTGGATCCTAGTCCAGCCACCAGTTCTTCGTATTTTTGCTCAATCCGTATCATCGGCATTGGGAGCCCGATCACTCCGGTGGAGCAAACCCCAACTTCCCGTTGTCTTAGTTCTAGGAGTTTGGAGGTTTCTTTAGCCATATTTTTAGCGTCTTGCATGCCAGTGGGTCCCGTACAGGCGTTGGCATTTCCGCTATTTGTAATAATGGCCCTCAAGCTTTCGGCACGGAGGTGGCTTTGGGAAACCCGGACTGGGGCAGCCTTCACTCGGTTTTGAGTGAACATCCCAGCACTCAAGCACTCCCTTTTCGAGTAAATCAGGGAGAGATCAAGGCGGTCTGACTTTGGATCCTTGATGCCACAAGAGATTGCGCTTCCAAGAAAATCTCGGGCCGCACAAACGCCACCTTTGATTCGAGTGTAGGGAAGATCCATGGGGGGAGGAAGGTGAACTTGGGCTATAGGTTTTGCAATCCGTCAGTTACAATATTTCCAACCATAAGATTAAAACTTTGGATCGCTTGGCCAGCGGCACCCTTCCCAAGATTATCTTCGGCACTTTGGACGATCACTCGTCCGGTGCGAGAATCATGGTGCCAGCCGATGTCTAGGTAGTTTGAGCCAGTGACATGTTTGGTGTTGGGTGAGACTCCGGCTCCACGGAGGCGGACAAATGGGGCGTTCCGGTAAGCGTTCCTGAGAACTTCATCAACGCGATCAAAGTCACCGGTCAATTTCGCAAAAATCGTAGTGCAGATTCCGGCCGTAACGGGAACGAGATGAGGGACGAAAGAGATCGTGACTTTTTCTCCAGCAGCTTTTCCAAGTTCTTGCTCAATCTCGGAAAGGTGCCGGTGGCGCGGAAGGCCATATGAACGAATACTCTCATTGACCTCGGCAAAGATGAGAGAGAGGTCTGCCTTGCGTCCAGCACCACTGACACCACTCATCGATGAAACATTAATCGATGAGTGCTCGACAAGTCCCTCTCTCAAGAGGGGGATGAGGGGAAGCATGATCGAGGTGGGATAACATCCAGGTGATGCAATGAGCCGAGCCGCTTTAATCTCGGACTCGTAGACCTCAGGAAGTCCAAAGACGGCCTCGTCGAGTAGCTCGGGAGCGGGGTGTGGGTGGTCGTAGAAATCTTGATAGACCGCGGGGTCATCGAGCCGGAAATCAGCACTCAAATCGATCACTTTCATTCCGAGACCCAAAAGGTCGCGCGCGAAAGGAGCGGCTGTTCCGTGAGGAAGGGCCAGGAAGGCAACCTCGGCACCAGTTGCCGCGACGGATTCCATGTCAGGCTCGATGAAACAAATCTCGGTGCCGGGATGGCTTTCGAACCGAGGAAAGACTTCGGTCACTTTTTTCCCAGCGTTCGCGCGGGAAGTGATGGCGACAACCTCGGCTTTTGGGTGGCAAAAAACGAGGCGCAGAAGCTCCAAGCCAGTATACCCGCTCGCTCCAATGATCGCAATTTTGGTAACTTCAGACATCAGGAAGGTTTTGCGCTGGAGCTTCGCGCGGGGCAAGCGCGAAAAGAGAGGAATTCCCACTCTTGAAAAATTGGGGTTTTGCGTACACATCTTTGTCGCCGCCAAAATGAAGTGCTTAGCGTTAATCATTCTGCCCTTGTTTATAGTTCCCGCCCTATTGGCTTCGGAGCTAGGGGGGGCTGTGGAGCGACTCGAAGAACCGACGCTTGAGAATGCCAAACTTGTGTTGGGGGAGTTGGATGCCTTGATTGCTAAAGGAGATGCCCGCACGGTTACTCTCGGAAAAAAAATGCATCGCAGTGTGAAGCGACTATTCACCAAAGAGTATAATGTTAATGAAAGTCGTAAGATGGCCGAAGTCCGGGAGGCTAAGGCCAAGCAGTTTGACCAAAATGCCCGACAATGGCTCAAACCAAATATTCATGGGAAGGTTAACAAGTTAGCCGCATCAGCCGCCTTTCGTGATGCTAAGGAATTGCGGAGAGAATCCCAGTGGGCTCAGGAGAAGTCTTCGAAAGAATGGTTAGAGGAGGTTTCGGACTATGAAAAGATGCTTGGAGATCTGCAATTTTCAAAGGAGGACGAAGCTCTCATTATTCTGGCATCGGTATTGATTAAGGTTGTGAAAGAAACCTCTTGGGTTGACCGGCCTCTCTTAAAATATGATGGCGCCCGAATTCAATTTATTCGAGATCGGGCCACGAACATTGATCGATGGTTGACCCTAGCTGCTCATGCTGCTGATGCTGATGAGCTTGAGTTGTCTTACGATTTCTACCGAAAGGCTGGGAGTGAATCAGGGCGCTTTCGAGTTGGAGCGAAACTGGCAAACCAACTGGAAAGCGAAGGGTATCTTGGATCAGCAGTTAATTTTTGGAAAAGACTGGATGAGGTCGATCGTGCTAATGAGTTACGAGAGGTAAAGCCTAAGCTGAGTCATGAAGATTACAAATCTTTGGAGGGGGCTGCTCTCACCAGAAATGTTGCTCCGGCCTGTGTTCGGATCTCAACTGCGAATGGTCAGGAGAGCGGGTTCTTTTTTAAAGAGGGAGGACATGTAGTGACCTGCAAGCGGATTCTTTTAGGTCAAGATGGTAAGATGTTGCCAGTTAGGGTGACTCTGGAAGACGGACAGAGCTTCAAAGCAAAGGTGCTTGGTATTTCGGAGGGGAACGATATCGCCGCTTTAAAAATTGCGTGTCGAGTGCATGAGTTGTTGCCAATCGGAGATCGTGAAGACCTTAAATCAGGACTTACCCTCAAACTTTTTGGATTGGCAGCTAAGGATAAGAATGTCGCGGATGTGATTCCTTGCACGGTTCTCTCACCGATGGAGTCTTGGAAGAATCAACCAACCTCAAAGTTGGCTCTTGATGCAAGCCGGGAGTTTCGGGGCGGGCCTGTTGTTGACCGCAAGGGCCGGGTAATGGGAATCTTTCTAGCATCAAAAACAGGGAGTGCCCGTTCGCTGGAAGCGGGTGCAATTCATGCCTTTTTAAAACGCCTTTAAGGTCGACGGGCTGGCTCTAGGGAAAGGAGTGGGAACCGAGATCTATTCGAGTGTTATCTTTGTCCAAGCTTTGGCCATGCGGTTGCCGAGTGCGATGATTCCTTTGGAGCCAAAGAGCACAGTGGTGTGCGGGAGGTCCGATGTTTTGACAAATGTAAAATTCGGGTCGCGGGCGTCCAAGGCTTCAAGATCAGAGTTTAGGTCGTATAGTTTTTCATCACCGGTAATTTCTGCTGTAAGTATCGGTTGCTCGGTGAGTATCCAATTGAGATCGGGAAGTTTGAGATCTTTACGGGTTGCATTCATAAAAGTTTGAAAGCGGTCGGTGTATTTTTGCGCCATCCAATTCAGGGCACGGTCGTTTTCTCCACAGTGCCAAAAGATGGCTGGGATTTCGCATTGGTAGCCCTGTTGTGTGAGATCGTCACGGCACTTTTTGATTCCGGTTATCCAATCTTGATAGCGGTCGCGGTAAGATTCCTTGGATCCTTCGGGAAGCCAATCGAGTGATTGCGATCCGCTGTCGGTGAATTTATAGATTGCGAGGATTTCGCCATCTTCCATGCTGGGAATTAATTGTTGCCCGAAGCTTAGCTCAGGGCCGAAGTCTTCGAGGTGCTTGATGGGTGATAAATGTTCCCAAGCATTTGAGATTGTGACCTTTCCAAGGTTGTATTGGTAAAGAGCCTTTTGTGGTTTTGCGAGAGGGGTGTTTTTGATGTCCGTGACCCATGATCCTTCCCCCTCCATGTTGCGTTGTCCTCCGAGGATGAAGAGTTTTATTTTTTTTGCTTTGGGCATACGAAGCCCTTGCCGGTTTGAGATGCGGTTTTGATCGAAGTAGGTGGCAGCGTATGCTTCGCCGTGTTGAAGCTGGCCGAGGGTGCCGAAGTGATAATGCAGGCCGACGGGGCGTCCGATTTTAAACGATAGATGAGATGTCGGGACGAAAAAGACCTTGGGGTCAGATTCGACGACAGCCATCTGGGCGTTGCGGATAAGGGTGACGTTGGCACGGTTGTCCATACCCCAAATCCCTTTGGTGCTAATTTCCCCGACGAAGACCTTGAGCTCAGGGTTAGAAAGATCTTCACGGATCTTGGCGATGAAGTTGCGTAGGTTTTTTTCGTAGTGTTGCTTTCCTATGGGGTGGAACATGTCGTTCTCTCCTTGGTGCCACATGAGAGCTTCGATTTTGTAGGTCAGGCCTTGTTTTTTGAGATCGGCCAAACGGTCGCGAACCTGAGTGATAAAGCGCTGGTAAAGCTTCCGGCTTTTCTCGTTGCCTCCGTTGGGTGCCCAGTCGTTGACCAGGGTTGTCCCGCCCCAAGCATCTTTGATTAGGGCTAGCGGGTGCTTGCTTTGTTGACGGAAGGCCCTGGCAAAGGTGATTTCTGGTCCAAAGTTGTTCCCGACAACACGGAGATTGGTCCAACCTTTTGATTTGTGATCTGCTCCGGTCTGATAGGAATAACGCACGTTTTCCAGAGGTCTCAGTGCGTTGTGAAAGGGAGGAAAAGTTTCGACGAGTTTAGGGTCGGTATCGGCACCTTCCATGTTTGATTGTCCGGCGAAAAGAAAGACGCGGACGGGTTCAGCCGCTAGGGCCGAAAGACAAAGAAAAGTGGCGCTGATTATGAAGATGAAGGTGGTCATTTTAGGCGAGAATTTCTTTGGTTACTTTTGCGGGTTCAACGCCGGTGAGTCGCATGTCGAGGCCTTGGAATTTCGTTGAGAATCGATGGTGGTCGATTCCTAATAAGTGGAGAAGGGTGGCATGAAAGTCGCGAACGTGAACTATATCTTTGGCGGCGTTGTAACCAAGCTCGTCGGTTTCGCCGTAGCTCATGCCTGGCTTAACTCCACCTCCTGCCATCCACATTGAGAAGCCTTTGATGTGGTGGTCGCGTCCAGCTCCTCCCTTACCTTGGAACATCGGGGTGCGGCCGAATTCTCCGCCCCAGACGACAAGAGTGTCCTCTAATAAGCCGCGCTGTTTGAGGTCAGTGAGGAGAGCCCAAGTGGGTTGATCAGTGAGCTTGCTACAGATCCCCATGTATTTTTCAAGTCCGCCGTGGTGGTCCCAACCGCGATGGTAGAGTTGAACGAAGCGGGTTCCTTTTTCGATAAGGCGCCGAGCCAGAAGGCAGTTGGAGGCATACGACCCGTCCCCGGGCTTGGCACCGTACATGTCTAGAGTCTTTTGAGATTCGCCGGAGAGGTCGGTGAGTTCAGGGACTGAGGCCTGCATTTTGAAGGCCATTTCGTATGCGCTGATACGGGTTGCGATCTCAGGGTCGTCGACGAGTTCGTTACGCTGGGAGTCGAGCTTCTGAATAGTTTTGATGAGCGCGTTCTGATGCTGTCGATCCACGCCATTCGGATTTGTCACGTAGTGAACAGGGTCTCCGGTGGAATTAAATTCGACCCCCTGAAATCGAGAGGGGAGGAAGCCCGATCCCCACTGGCGGGAGGCGATGGGTTGAGGGTTACGTCCCCCGACGGAAGTAAGAACTACAAAGCCGGGAAGGTTTTCGGACTCAGACCCAAGGCCGTAGTTGATCCAGGAGCCCATCGAAGGGCGACCGCTGATGGCGGTGCCTGTATTCATAAAGGTGTGAGCGGGATCGTGGTTGATTTGCTCGGTGACCATGGATCGGATGACGGTGATGTCGTCTGCCATCTTCTGGTGGTAGGGAAGGAAGTCGGAGATGTATTGGCCCGAATTCCCGTGTTTTTTAAATTTGGTGAGGTGGCCTTGAACCTTAAGAGCTTGTCCTTGGAGTTGTGCGATGGGTTGGCCCTTGGTGAAGGATTCCGGCATGGCCTTCCCGTTCAGCTTATCGAGTTGTGGTTTGTAGTCGAAAGTCTCGAGATGAGATGGTCCACCTGCCATACAGAGAAAGATGACGCGTTTTGCTTTGGCCGTGTGGTGCGGGAAGCCGGATAAGCCGGGGTATTTTCCAACGAGACCCTCTGCGCGAGTGAGCTGAGAAAGGAGGGCTGCGGAGCCGAAGGAAAGTCCAGTGTTGTTGAGGAAAGTTCGACGATTGATGAAGTTTGTGGCGTTCACGGGAATAGAGGGTTGGAAGTCAAAATGCAGGGCATGCCCCGGGCTGATTTTGTTTGCTTCTTTGGGGCTTAGTTGCGGGTCGTTGTTTCGCTAAGATTAAGAATGGCGCGTGAGACAGTGGTCCAGCTAGCGAGAGCAATGGTATCAAGATTTTCGGGTTTGGTTTGGCCAATGTTGATAATGGCAGTTGCCGAATTTGGATTCTTTTTGAAGTCAGCCTCGGCGTAGGTGAGGAGTTGTCCGATGGTGTCACGTTCTTCGGTCGTTGGTTTTCGATTGAGAGCAAGATCAAAGGCATGGTGGAGACGCGCAAGATTATCTGGTTTGGATTCCTTGAGAATCCGCTCAGCAAAAACGCGCGCGGCTTCGACAAAGGTGGGGTCGTTCAACAGGTTGAGTGCCGCCACTGGGGTATTTGATTTGGGACGTTCGGCGGTGCATTCTTCTCGGCTGGGAGCGTCGAATGCCTTGAGCATGGGGTGCAGGAACTGCCGCTGCCAGTGGATGTAAAGACTGCGACGGTAGATTTTTGCGTCGGTGTCTTGTTTGTATTTTCGGACTGGGAAGTTGAGGTGGCGATAGTATCCACTAGGTTGATAGGGTTTAACGGAGGCTCCACCAAGCTCGGTGACGAGGAGTCTGGAGAGTGAGAGAGCGTTGTCTCGGACCATTTCGGCAGGGAGGCGAAAGCGGGCTTGTCGGGCAAAAAGTTCATTGTAGGGATCGCGCTCGCGCAGGTTTGAGGGAACGAGTGAAGATTGGCGGTAGGCTCGCGAGGTTACGAGTGTCTTAACCATCTTCTTGATGTCCCAATTAGATTCGTAAAACTCGACGGCGAGCCGGTCGAGAAGTTCGGGGATTGATGGTGGTTGGCCCTGTCCTCCAAAGTCACCGAGAGAGCGGGAAAGGCCGGTTCCAAAAAAGAGATAGAAGAGGCGATTTGAGGTAACGCGGGCCGTAAGTCCGCCGGTTCCGTTTTGAGGATCAGTGATCCATTTCGCAAGATCAAGACGGGTCTGACGCCCTTCTTTTTTGATTTTAGGTAGGAAGTGGGGAACAGCGGGTTGAACAATTTCCCCGGATTCATCGAGCCAATTCCCTCGCGGTAAAATTCGCGAAATACGAGGTGCCTTGAGTGCCTTAGTGATCATCGTGAGTTTCCCAGAGGATGCGATTTCTGCACGACGTTCTTCAGTAGTTTTCCATTGGGTGAGCTCGTCGCCGGAGATGAGCTTCACTAGTGCGTCATTGGTTCGTTTGAGGCCATCAAACCATTTTTGCTTCTCTTTAGGGTTTTTCGCTTTCTTGGCAAGAGAAGCTCGGTCAGCAGATTCTTTGATAAGGCGAGCAATTTCGTTTCGGCTACCTTTTGAAAGGTCGTTAAGCTTTTTGTTTAGCGAGGCGATTTCGGCTTCTTGGCTGGAAGTTAGCACTAAAATTTCAGGGGGGCGACGGGTCGGAAGAGAGTTAGTTCCAGACTTAAAGTGTTGCTCATCATCGATGTCGGCAAAGAAGGCTCCAAGGGTGTGAAAGTCCTTGGCGGTGTATGGATCATATTTATGATCGTGGCACTGTGCGCAACCCACAGTAGCGCCCATCCAAACAGCGGAGACGTTGCGGACACGATCTGCTTGGTAGATGGCGCGATACTCAGCCTGTTGTAGCCCGCCTTCGTGGGTGGTTTGAAGGAGTCGATTGTAGCCAGTTGCGACAAGTTGTTGCTGGGTCGGGTGTGGGAGGAGGTCGCCAGCCAGTTGCTCTCGGGTGAAGCGATCAAATGGCATGTTTTCGTTAAAAGCACGAATGACATAGTCGCGATAAGGCGAGATATTGTGATCCTGATCACCGTGGTAACCAACGGTGTCGGCGTAGCGGACTAGGTCGAGCCAGTAGCTTGCGAGCCGCTCCCCAAAGTGAGGAGATTTGAGGAGACGATCGACTTCGGCCTCAATGGCAATTTGGGGATTAGTTTTAAAAGAGCTTAGAAAGCGATCGCGATCAGCGGGGGTGGGCGGAAGACCGGTCAGGTCAAAGTTTAGTCGGCGAAGAAGGGTTACGGGATCAGTATCGGGAGATGGGGAAAGGGCGACCTTTTCAAGTTGGGAGAGAATGAAATAGTCGATAAAGTTAACGGGCCAATCTTTTGTCTGAACCACCGGGGCGGGGTGCTTGAGCGGGTTTTTATAAGTCCAGGGATCATCATATCTCGCGCCCTCTTTGATCCACTGCTTTAGGAGCTCAAGTTCCTTCGGAGAGATTTTTTTGTGGGTTTCAGGAGGGGGCATAATCTCCTTTGGGTCCTGATTAAGAATTCTCGCGATAACTTCCGATTCATTGGGTTTGCCAGGCTCGATCGGGATCTCAAATTCTCCCCCTTCGGTCGCTCCTTTATAGGTATCGAGGCGCAGTTCAGCTTCTCGGGTCTTTTCGTCCGGGCCGTGGCAGTGAAAGCACTTGTCGGAAAGGATGGGGCGGATATCGCGATTGAAATCAACGGCAGTATGCCCGCTTGCGGTGCTAAGGACGGTCAAAGCGAGGACTTTTCTTGAGAAAACGGAGCGCGATTTTTTGAATAATGAGATCATCGGGAAGGTAGTAAATGGCCGTGTCAATTGAGGCGTCACGCGGGTGATTCTTTGTCGGGATTGAAAAAGCGGCAAAGAGGATTGAGGATCCTGCCAATTCGATCGTTGATCACGTTGATAGAAACGTGACTCCTTCTTATATCTTTCTTTTTCCCTGAGAAGGCTGCGAGGGAGGTCTTCTCATCGCAGGATTGTCAAAGCGGTGGCGCTTTTGTGAAGTAAATGAGGATAAGTGGCGCTCGAAATAATAAAAGCGGCTCCAGAGACCAATCCGGAGCCGCTTCGCACAAAGCCGGTTACTCTCCCAAGGGATGAAAAATCGGCGTTATTGTTATAACTTCCCAGAAAACGTAGCTGGAGGGGCGGTTTTGTCTATGGATGAATAAAAAAAACCTCTAATTTTGAGCGGGAATCGCCCGGTTTTTCTAAAAAAATAGTTTAGAAATAATGATAATCAGGGAGTTACGACTATTTAATAGTATTAGCCAACTCCGCAAATTTTCCGCCTTGATTGATGAGCACGTCGTAGGGTCCCTCCTCAATGACACGTCCTTTTTGCAGAACGTAGATACGATCGGCGTTCTGAATGGTCGAGAGTCGGTGGGCAATCACGATAGAGGTGCGGTTTTTCATTAATTCATCAAGCGCCTGTTGGATAAGAAGTTCGGTCTGGTTGTCGACTGAAGCCGTCGCTTCATCGAGAAGAAGAATGGGAGGGTCTTTAAGGAGGGCCCGAGCGATTGAGAGGCGCTGCTTTTCTCCGCCTGAGAGTTTCACGCCTCGCTCTCCGACATTGGTATCGAGTTGTTTTGGTAGCGCGCGAACAAATTCGCTGGCCTTGGCAGCTTCAAGAGCTTTCCAGATGGCGTCATCATTAGCGTGGCGATCTGCTAGCGAGAGGTTTTCGCGCACCGTTCCGTTGAAAAGAAAAGCTTCCTGAGTCACGTAGCCGATGGCGTCTCGCAAAGACCCCTTTGCCAGGGTGTTTAGTTCTTTTCCATCAATCAGAACCGAGCCGTTGTCGTATTCGTAAAATCGGCAAAGCAGGTTGACGATCGTTGACTTTCCTGCGCCGGTGGAGCCGGCCAAAGCGATCGTTTGTCCGGGCTCGGCAATGAGGGAGACTTCGTCGAGTGTTGGCTGGCCTTTATCGTAAGAAAAACTGACGTTGTTGAACTCGACCGCACCTTTGACGGGGCGGGGGAGAGGGTCTCCGCTCGCGGCGTCTGGTTCATCATCGGAGTCTAAGATTTCAAAAACACGGTCGGCGGCGGCACGAGAAGACAAAGCCATCTGATTGAGTTGGTGGAGCTTGCTGACTGGCTCGTAGAACAGAGAAAGAAGTAAAAAAAACGTCAGGAGTTCATCAAATTGCATGGTGCCTTGCATCACCGCATATCCTCCAAACCCGAGAACTAGGACGTATCCCGTGCTATTAAAGAACGACATGCTCGGATTGTAAAAAGCCCACCATTTCATGATCCGCAGGGTAGCTTTGCGAAGCGCGCCTGAAAGCCCATTGAAATGCTCGTGTTCATCTTTTTCCGCGGCGTAGGCCTTAATCTGGCGAATCCCAGCAATATTATCGTGCAACACTGCGTTTAGATCGGAAGAAGCATCTCGCTGCGCTTTGTATCTTCCTCGGGCTTTTCGAGTGTAAATCCACGCCCCCATCGCTAGGAAGGGAATCGGAAGAGTGGCCCATAATGCAACCGTGGGATCCAACCAATACATCGTGATTCCAACCGCGAGGATTTGAATGATTGAAATAAGACCTAACTCAATTCCATCGATTAGAATTCGCTCCATCGCGGTTACGTCTTCAACCACGCGAGTCATGATGTCCCCGGTGCGGCGGCTATCGAACCATCGCAATGGGAGTCTTTGAATCTTGCGGTAGAGGTCAGAGCGGATATCAAAAATCACCCGTTGCTCAAAGTGGTTGTTCAAGATGATTCGGGCACAATTTAGAGCATCCTTGATAAAAAAGCTCAGGAGGCCGACCAAGACCCAGGGGAAAAAGACATCAAATTGTCGATTCGGAATAATTTCTCCTGTGATGTGCTTGGTGACGAGCGGGAATACGATGACTGAGGCCGCCATTATAGAGGCGCAAAGGAACTGAGATCCCCCGAGAAGGGGATATTTTTTTAAATAACCAATAACACGCAGGACGCTCGACACGTCGGCAAATTGTCCTCTTCCACCGCAGATGCAAGCGATAGAGTGTAAAAGTCGACCAGTTATTAAGAATAATTCATTTTTCGGTGAATTTTCTGATTGCCGGATGCCTGCCAACACCGATAGCTTAATTCCAACACCTCCTTAAGACAAACATCCCATGGTAAATACTTTAGGCACCCTAACAGCAATCGTCCTCGCGTTCTCGGCTTTCGTGGCCCACAAGAATAAAGGGGAGTTCGAAATACAAGTTGGAAAAGTTAATACAGAAAGTGACCGCAAAGGCATAAACACAAAGACCTTCAAGGGTCTTCGTGACGAAATCACAGAGCTCGAAGCTACGCAAACAGAGGCAATCGAAGATCGTGATGGCCTTCGTAGCGAGGTTGAGAAGCAGACTACGGCTAATAATGCTGTTCAAGCTGAAATCGATACCAAGCAAAAGGAGCTTGATTCGACTAAGAATGAGGTCGCTAATGCTCAAGAGAAGTTGAAAGAACTTGGTGACCTTGAGGAGCTTGCTCCAAAGATCGAGCGTCTTCAGGCCTCTATTGCTGAGCTTAAGGGACAGGTTGCAACTTTGAATACGGAGATCGAGCGTCTCCGCGGTGAAAAGACAAGCACCGGTCAGGTTCTTGTTGCTGCGAAGACCAAGCAGAGCCAGATCACTTCCGGCCAGTCTTTTCCGACTATGAAGACCACGATCCGATCCATTGATCGTCGCCTTGGAATCGTAACTCTCGCTGCGGGAATACGATCTGGTGTGATCGGGGGCTCTCGGGTTGCTGTCATCCGCGCGGGGGAGAAAATCGCTGAACTCAATGTGAAGGCAGTCTCCGCCAACTTAGCTACGGCAGATGTCATTCAAAGTTCCCTCCAAGAAGGTGTCGATGTTGCGCCGGGAGATGTCGTGATTCCAGTTGAATCTGCAACAAACGGGAACTAGATTTAACAAAAACAGTCAAAAACAATTTTTACCTACGAACCTAGCATCTTATGAAAGAAACTCTTACTTACTCCCTCGCAATTGTCGCTATCGCTGCGTCTGGTTTCCTCGGCTGGAATGCCAAAGAAAAATATGTGGAGAAGACCCAAGAACGAATAAATTTGGAAGGTGAAAACAAAACTCTGAGTGCTAACATCGAGAGAGAGGAACGCAACAAGGAGACTGCTACTCAAGCGAAAGAGCTCGCCTTAGAGGAAAAGTCCAAGGCCAAGGCTGAGTTAGATTCAGCGAAATCCCAGGCGACCGAGTTCGCAAGCACTCTTGATTCAGTGAGTGGCGACCTCGAAGTTGCTGCGGCTGAGAAGAAGAAAATCGATGCTTCTATGGAAGCGCTCCGCGGAAAGTTTCCTGGGATCGAGCTGGAGGAAGTTCCCCGTGTTGTGAAAGACATGGAAGCCAACCAAAAGAGGCTTGTCGGTGAAGAAGAGGATGCAAGTCTCGTCAAGAAACGCCTTGAGGAAGATATTGCAAAAAATCTCGCTGAGAGCAGCAGGATCGTTGAAAAGATCAACCAGAGTATCAAGCGTGTCGAAGGGAATACTTTCCAAGCGACAATCGTCGCAGTTGATAATGACTGGAATTTCGTAGTGATTGGAGCAGGTGAGAAATCCGGTCTTACCGGTGACTCAAAACTCCTGATCCAACGCGACGGACGGCTTCTTGGCAGGCTTCTTATCTCGAAACTTGAGCCTAACACGGCTGTTGCTGATGTCGAGCCAGGCAGCCTTCGAAATGGTGTCGCTCTCCAAGCTGGAGATCAAGTTATTCTCGAAAGCGTAAGCTCAAACTAGCGCGGAAATTACTCCGAAATTTTCGAAAGGTGGCTCTTGTTGAGCCGCCTTTTTTCGTGCCTCAAAAAAAGTTTAGAATTGGATGCTCTTACCATTGACGAAGGTCAATTGAGGTGTTCATATCCCGCCCGTTCAATCGAGCGCCGGACCGGTGGCTGAGTGGTTGAAAGCGCTCCCCTGCTAAGGGAGTATACGTCAAAAGCGTATCGAGGGTTCGAATCCCTCCCGGTCCGCCATATTTTAAAGCCCTTCTTCTCAATGAGTTGGAGGGCTTTCGTTTTGGGAAGGTGGGTGAGTGATACACAAAGTGATACACCTTTAGGTAAGGTTTGAAGAGGTTTCATAAGCTTTCGTAATGACATCTAAGCTGTCGGTTGTATGGCTCTGTGAATGGCGAAAAATGCAGAAATGGATGCAAAGGATATCGTGGCCCTATTTAGGAGTGCTGTTGAAGCAGAGGATAAGGCTTGGCTAGGCGATATGAGAACCTTTGCAGAACAAGACTTCTTTATTCAACTAGGCTGGTTCACCAATCAGATTGAGGGCTGCTAGGAAATTGCTTTTGTCGTAAACGGCTTTGAAGCCGCATTTGACCCAGAGAATAACAATCCAATCTAAGTCACACCCATATTAGGGATAAAAAACTTCCCGCCGTAATATATAAGGGCGTCCGTCAAGTGTTCCCCCGGTCGGGTGGGTGGTCTTTAGATGGTGGGGAGGTGAGTGATTTTGCTCGTGAGGAGTAGACCTCCTCTGATAAATCGCTTTGCTGCTACTAAAAAAATTATCGCTATCAACGACAGGTGTCTACAGTTTAATAGGGAGGCACAATTCAGATTTTAATGATCGATTTTCAATATTTATCCAAGGGTCTGAATGCTCTTGCGCGCGCCCACCACATGAAATCGATGGCTGGTCATCTTGGCGCAACCGTCATTGCTGGATATTTTATTGGCGAGCAGCGTCCTAATCTTGATCTAAAGGTTTACAAGGGGATTGAAGATGATCTTAGTCGGGTGGTAAGGGGTGAGTCAGTTTTTGGTAAGAAAATGCACAAAAAATCAGCGCTTGCTGACCATGAGTTATTTGAACCTTTTCCAAAACAGAAACCCGACGAAACCCTAATCGATGCCATTGCCGAAGCGCTTGCTAAGAGTATTGGGAAACCTAGGGCATCTGGACACAATGTTATTTTTGCTTCGCTTGCGATTCGAGCACTCAGAGAACATCCTGATTTTGCGACACCAGCGGTGGTCGATGGGATCCGGAAGCTGTTAATCCTCTTCGACAACGCACATCCGGGGAGCGGATATTACGGCAAGAAAAAGGGTAGATTAGATGGGACTAAAATAAAGCTGCTCGATGACGGTGAAATTTTACCATACACGGATATTAAAGGTATGGCGACCAACGTATTTAACGAGCTGATCGACCAAAAACCTGAAATTCATCGGGTCGGTTATGGGGGACTTTTACATATTATTAATCACGCTGCAGCTATTACGGATATTTCTACCTACGGTTATCCTGAACTCGTGCCATTCGCTGTCCGATCTCATCGAAAGCATTTCCGTCTTTGGCGTAATCTTCCAAATGTCGCAGAAGAAAAGGGACCAATGAAGGTTTCTAGATTTACACCTCACACAGCGGAATATTGGACCACTGGAAATGTTCCCTATGATCGAGCTCTTTTAACTCACCGTGTAAAAACCATGTTTGGTTTTGATGAATTAGCTACCGTGCTTGAAGAAAAGGGAAAAGAAAAGGCAGCTTACGACAAGATTCGCCTGATGATGTAATAGAAGTTTTCGATTCACGACTGCTAGGAATTTACTTTTGGTGGAAAGGTCGCGGAAACCGGAGGTTGGCGGAACCCATGGGGGAGAAAGGGGGGTGATGAGAAAGGCAAGGGACATCACCGCAAGATCGAGAATGCGGTGCAGATGAAGGAGATCAACAAGGGCGACTGGAATGCCTGTCGGATCGTGGCGAAGGGGAATCACTTTCAGTTTTTCATCAATCGAAAACTTTCATCGGAGTTCACCGACAAGTTGAAGGGGAGGCAACTTCGCAAAGGATTAATCGGTCTGCAACTCCACGACAAAGGGATGGTGGTGGAGTATAAGGATCTCTTCTTGAAAAATGGGTAGTGATTTACCTTCTAATCAGAGCGCGACAGGGAAACGCTAAAGCAAACATGATCCATGGAAGCTTTCCTCATGAGTAACCGTAAAGGATTTATTATGAAGAACACCCTTTGCAGTCTTTTTGTCTTCCTTGTGGGAATTTTGAGTCTTTTTGCGTGTCCTCCGCAGGGCTCCGTGAAGGTATTTATTCTTGCCGGACAATCAAACATGGAGGGTGCAGGAAAGATCGAAGGTGATCCTAAGCGTAACGGAGGAAAGGGAAGCCTTAGCCATTTGGTGGAGAATTCGCAAAAGCACAAACATCTTAAGGATAAGGATGGAAAATGGAGCGCCCGAGATGACGTGTTTATTTGGTACCTTGGGCGTAAGGGAAAGCTGGCGCCAGGTTTTGGAGCAAGACCAAGTGCGATCGGTCCCGAGTATGCCTTTGGGCATTTCATGGGTGACGCGATCAAAGAACCGGTTCTCCTCCTTAAGACTGCCTGGGGCGGAAAGAGCCTTCAAAAAGATTTTCGTCCACCGAGTTCGGGTGGGGATCCCGGTCCTTATTACAAGGAGATGATTGGGCATGTGAAAGACGTTTTAGGTAAGCTTGGAGAAAACTTTCCGGAATTAGAGGGGCGGGGTCATGAGGTGGTGGGCTTTGGTTGGCATCAGGGGTGGAACGACGGTTGCGGAATGCCTGCGACACTTGAGTATGAGAAAAATCTCGCTAATTTTGTTCGGGACGTGAGAAAGGATCTCGGCGTCAAAAATCTTCCTTTCGTGATTGCGGACAGCGGGTTTGGCGGAGTGAAGCAGAAAGTTAACCGTCGTCTTTTGATTCGCAAAGCTCAGGCCGCTCCCGAGACCTACCCCGAATTCAAAGGCAATGTCGACTGTGTCCAGACCGCCGGGTTTTTTCGTCCGGCCGAAGAATCGCCGTCCCGTCAAGGTTACCATTGGAATGGCAATGCCGAGACTTATTATCTGATTGGTGAAGCTATGGGTGAAGCAATGAAGAAACTCTGCGCAAAGTAATTTTCCGGGTCTATTTCCTTTCGTCCTCTTTAAACCGGAATGGCTTTCCGCCGACCAGATCAGCGCTGGTGAATGAGGGGCACCAGTGTTGTTCGACGTGGTTGGTGACCAAGTCCGTTCCGGTGAAGTGATCCACTCCCGGAGGGCGTTCGGGATTACTGTTAGGAAATTGCTTTTGGCTGGAAAGGTCGCGGAAACCCGGGTTGGGCGGAATACATGGGGGAGAAAGGGGGTTATTTCGACTCTAACGCTTCCTTTGCCGCCTTGGCCTTAGCTTCAGCTTCAGCAGCAGCAACCTTGGGATCACCGAGCTTAACCTGAACCTTTTCAGGTGTAAGGTCACCGTTTGCCTCCGCAGTGCCAACAGCATAGAAGTGGGTGGTGACAGCATAATCCAGAACTGCGATCTTCTGCCAATGTAGAACTTCCATGTCTAACTTGAGGTGCGTATTAAATGGTATCTTGTCGAGTGACCTTACTCTGGTATTGGTCGTATGGTTTGGCAGAGTATAATTACCGTTTGCGTCACCGCGAGGCATCGAATGGAAAGGTGCACTAAAGGTGCCTCCAACGCCCCATGAATATCCGTAGTAATCTTCTGTGCCAGTACCAATGGTTGACGGGAAAGCTTCTTTATCAACGAATATCTTTTCGTCGCCTTCGCCCCACCATGTACCGGTGCCCCTCGGATGAGGCTGAATCGCTTCATTGAAAAGTGCCAGTGTATCGCCCACATAAACGCCCTTGCCCTCGATAGTCACGAAATTCCAGTCAAAAGGTTCGGTGGTTTTCATGTT
This sequence comes from Verrucomicrobia bacterium SCGC AAA164-M04, assembly GCA_000383735.1. Next base: position 43,157 of record KB912201.1, on the reverse strand, counting down.
ATTCTCACTTCGCCAGGTGGTGTTGAAGTACATCGTTGTGTCGGTCCATTTCCAGTCGCTGATGCCGATCTGACCAAGTTCGACAGAAACGTCAGCATCACCATAGTTGATGATCTTAACCGTAGCGTTCTTCTTAAACGGCATCGGCCACCAGGACTTCATCCAGCCATCACTTTGCACCTGTCGCCACCAACCCTTAAAAGGATTCAGGCCAGGTCCACATCCAAAGAATTCACCGACCGTAGAGAGTACACGTTCTTTGCCGTCAAAGCTGATGCTGATTACGGTAGTGCGCATCGCGGTTGCAATATCGTCCGAGTCAATTTTCAGTTCGAGCGAACTGATCGCACCAGCACCTTTGATCTTTTTAGTAAGGCTCTTACCACTTTTAAGCGTCTTTTTTCCCCCAGCTGCTTTTCTCGATACTGCAAGCTTGTTCTCTTCAGGCTTTAAAAGCTTTTCCTGCACCTGATCGATCAGAGCTGAATGTTTTGTAAGATCGTTCTTTGTAAGGGTCTTAACATCCGTTCCAGCTGAATACTTGATGTAATTAATGTTGTAGTAATGGCAGTCAGGGAACTTACCGGTAACGTTCGCATTTGGGCCGTCGTAAGTTATTTTACAATGTTTGTTGAATGGGATCGGCATATAAAGATTTCGACCGTTCCAGCCGACAACATTGCTGAGAGGCCTCCCTGTGATCGCGTCTCCGCCAACGATCTTGTCAGAAGTTGCAGCAAAGATCGCTACATCTGAGCCATCAAGATATATCCTGACCGTACCGTCAAACTTCTGCTGCGTAAGCCACCATCTGACCACTGAACCGGGGCCATCGACATCCATCATGATCCATTCACGTCTTCCGTCAACATCCTCATAGCCTTCAAAAAATGACGAGTCGGCATTTGCGAACCAGCCTTCCTCGCCGACCGCGATAGTCTCTCTGTTGTAGCTGCTGAACTGTTTACACTGAAATACAGGTTCTGGGAACTCAGCGAGCTTTGAACGATCTACCATCTCCTCAAGAAGAGTGCCAACATCGATCTGCTGGGCGACCGAAATCTGTGAAATGACAACAAATAAAAAAAATGCCGCTGCTGTAATAACTTTTCTCATAATATTCCCTTTATAAAACCTGCGGTTCTATCCTTAAACACATTTCATTTACCGTCACATTTGCCTACATGTCGAAGTTTACCACGATCTCAGATCACTGCTAGGGGATTTCCTTTTGGCGGGAAAGGCTTTGAAGTCGCATTTGGGCTAAAGGATAACAAACCAATCTAAGTCACACCCATATTAGGGACCAAAAAATCTCCCACCTAATTATATGGAGCGTCCGCCGCGTTTTCCCCCAGTGGTGTGAGTGGGGGCGAACCGTCTCAAACTCTGGAATCTAATTTCCGCTGGAAGTGTGCCACAGCGAAACCTTGTGCTCAAATAGAGCTGAGACCACGATCTCGCCAGCATGGGGCCGAGCAAGGTGTCGGATCTCTCAAACCATGTATGTCTTATCACTTATCACTCCATTCCGCATTGTGCCTGTTCACGCAAGTGTCAGCCCTGACTCCGCTTTAGTCGCGCTGTCATGAAACTCTACTACGCGGGCAATTTCCGTGTCCATGGTCTTGGATCCGAATTGGCCTATAAGCGAACATGTCGCATATTCCTGCGCCTTCTTTTCATGGGCGGCAATCCAATGGAGCGCACTTTGCTCCGCCGTCTCATCCTCCCATGGGTAAGTGATCCGCAGGGGTTTTATTCCGCAACGCCATGGCTTCGGATTAAGCCGTGCCCGGAAGCATTCCTGAATCTTGCACAGCCGCATATAGAGTGGATCAGCGCCAAGTGCTTCCATCGCACGGAGCGTGCTCTCGGCAGTTGGGTCGGCGTGAGCATGGGTGAACAAGTATCGGAGTCCAGCAGATGTTCGATAGGCCCGAATGCCGCATTGCCGATCCATCCTGATCATTTCCTCGATCTTGGCAAGAGCCTCGGACTCCTGGCGTTCTCTAGGAGAGGGATCTTTATTTCCTAAAATCCCTGCCAGTTTGTGTTTGATCGTATCCCAAGCTGGTATCATGGGAAGATCTACGTCAACAAACATGACACTCGCCGTATTAAGGATCTGACAACCGTAGGCATTCAGAGTAACGGCGGCATAGGTCGTTGCATCTTCTCTCTCCCATTCCTCGATAATCTTCTCTCGCATCGGACGATCACCGTATAGATAGTGGTCCGGTCGTAGGCCGCTACGGATAATCTTTGCCACAGAAGCAGCTCGTTGCTCACCTCTTTCCTGTGCCTCCTCTACGCTTATATCTGACCATCCCCAGCAGGCGAAGTCCTCCATTACCTTTCCCGCCGACCCCTTTGCCCAATATCTAGGTAGTTTCATATTATTAGATTAGGTTAACCTAATGTTCCGGGCTACTGCCAGCAATTTCCTTTTGGTGGGAGGGCTTTGAAGCCGCCTTTGGTCTGCAGGATAACAACCCAGTTGGAGTAACACCCATATTAGAGACACACAATCTAGTCACAAAAATCTCCCACCGTATTATGTAGGGCGTCCGCAAGATGTTCCCCGGTGGGGTGGGGAGCTTTAGATGGCGGGGGAGTCGTGGAGGAGTTCAAGAAGCCCAACGAAACTAAGCAAAAGAAGTTCTTTAGGTTGGTTCAAAGGGATTTCTAGGTGAGTAAAACCACCACCCCACCTTTTCGTCACGACAGGACCAATGAGCAGCTATGAGCCACAGATTTAACTCAGGAGGTTGGGGAAAGGTGCTTTGGTCGACTCTACTCTGTCTTCTCCTGAGCTTTCCGGTCTCACCACTCGCTGGCTGGCTTTTGGCCTTCGAAAATTTGCTCTTCGCCTATTCCGTAAACCGAAACGAAAATAGATCGGCCTGATTCAGGACGAAACGCAGATGGATCGGCTTGCCTGCGAGATTACTTAAGTCGTCTCCACCTTTCCATGTGACGACAGCGTCTATATCATCGTCGGAGAGCGGGTTGCAGTCTTTCAACGCGAAACTTGAGATCGGTTGTTTTTTGCCATCTAGAACCTCAATACGAATTTCGCCGGCTTCCCCGAGTTGGGCGTTGTAATTCACGGTCAATTTGCTGCCAGTGAAAATCAACGGTTTGGTGACGAGTTCGCCGAGTTCTGCTCCAGCGCGGACAGAGACAAAACCGTCCTTGCGGATTGTGAATCGGCGGACCCGGGGAAAGCTGCCGTCCTCGTGTGGTCCTTTTATACCTAGGTTCTCACTGGCGTACATTGAGAGTTTGTCTGGCTCTTCAGGAAGCTCTACCATTTCCTGCCAAAGATGGTTAGATCGGATTTTTTGGCGATCAGCAGGTGCCGATTTTGGAATGACGGGATGTTCCATCCAGCGATAGAAGTGGAGGCCATCGCGGCTCGCCATTAGCATGGGGTCGACCGATCCATTGAACTGCGCCGGGAAGCCGAGGTAAATATGTGGTGCGCGTTTGTATGGCTTCACCTCGTTGGTGTAGAGGTGCTCTAGCTCCGTACCTGGCCGCCCGTCGTCCCGATGATAGATGAGCCACTGTGGCTCGGTCCAGTTAACGAAGTCTTTGGAGAAGGTCACAAGGATATCGCGTTTCCAGCCTGGAGCCTTGATTCCTGATTCGCCTGAGTCGTTACGTAGATGACGGAAATAGACGGCGTAGCGTTTTCGTTCGGCATCCCAAAACCCTTGGTTGCAGGAGTCCAAAGAATAGTCAGTGCTAACAATCGGCCCGTCGCTTGCGACTTCCCAGTGGATGCCGTCAATGGATTGGTAGGCATAGAGGCCTGTCTTTCCGCAATGGTGCCCTTGTCCACTAAATCCTTTGTATCGAGCCGCCGCCGGCGCTGCCGGATTCGTGTCTATAAACGGGTTGAATTGATGGGTAGCGATCCAGTCTCCGCTATCTTTTGCTTTAAAAGTGGTATCGTCAAAAAGGATGTTGTTTTGCTTTGACCCAATCCAATCGTAGATCCCAAGATTGGGTTTTTCGAAGGTGTGTCCATCCGTGCTGATCGCGTAACACAGACGCCCACCCGTAATTTTCATGTTTTTGTTCCATCCGTAGGTGTGGTGGCCCATGTACCAGGCTTTGATGACGCCGTTGTCCTGAATATACTTTGCATACCGACACCAAGGCCCCTCCCAATCAGCATCATGAGTCATGGCGACATCCTTGGTCTTATTGGTCGCTGGAGTCATCGCAAACAGTCGTCTTTTAGCGCTGCCGCGCAGGGATCCCAAGATGTAGTTGTCGACGAACAGCTCTCTGCGTGAACCGATTTTAAGAGGTTTCGAATCCAAAGTGGGTGCTTTAAAAGCGATGGGTTGCCGGGCTAGCTCCTTCCCTGTGTTGTCATCCGCTAGTAGGATTATGTGTCCAAGCAAGACCAGCGAAACCAAAAGAAAGTGGGTTCTTACGTGTATGAATCGTCTCATTTCGTTTGACTGCTAGAAAATTACTTTTGGCGGGAAGGAGTTGGAGTCGCACTTGCGATTGAAAAGTAGAGCCTAACATAAGTGTTCACGCCCTAAAAATCGAATTAAACCCCAATCGGAGTTACAGCCATCTTAGAGGCCCGAAAATCTCCTTTACCATATTATATCGAGCGTGCGGCAGGTGTTCCCCCGGTAGGATGGGTAGAGTCTAATGCCTGAAAAAACCTTTTGCTCCCACGGGTTTAAGGCTTCCCAAAGGCTAGGCCCTAGTTCGTCTTTACACGGAAGTGCCGATTTGGGCTGGTTGCGTTTGGTGTGAAAGTAATCAATTGAGTTTGATACTGATTGGTCTCGACATCTGAACCTGTCAATTTTTGAGTATTGTCATCTCGCTTCCTAGGTCTGGGTATTCCAGATTAGGTTTCATTTCTAATGAATTACGAATAAGGAAAGCCATGAGAGGATCAAAGAGAAGTGAGTTCCCTATATTAGGAAGGTCTGTTGCCTGTGCCGCTATTTGGGTTGCAGTCACCGGAATAGTGAGGGCTGAGGAGACGCCTGACTCGACCAAGTCTCGGGCTGGCCTAAATGTTTCCTCGGTCATCGGCAGTTCTGAACCGTTTTTTGAGCAGTGGGATAAAGGTGGTCTCGGTCTACATGGTACCCTTTCAGTCGCCATGGATGGCACAGTCCTGATGTTTGGCCGCGGGGGAGGAAAAGATATCCATGAGATTTATCTTAGGCGATCAGAAGACGGGGGAGCGACCTGGTCGGAGCGCCAGCAGATCGGCAAATCGATCGAAATGGATTGGAAATCCCTTGGTATCGGGCCATACGATGGGGAAGGGTGGGGTAATGATAAGCATTTTGCCTATGCTACGCTAGGCACTAGCGTGGTTGATGAGAATACTGGCGAGATCATGGTTTTCATGACGTCTCTCCATCCCGTTCCGTTCATGTATAAGAGCCGGGATCACGGCAAGACTTGGAAACTTGAAAAGATCGTCTTGCATAAAGACTCCAGAGGTTTTTTTCCAAGCCCCAACCCGGCGCACGGCCCCGGTATCACCATTAAGCACGGCCAGCATAAGGGTCGCCTTCTGGCCGCCTCTCATGTAATGCCGGATTATCGCAAACAGGGTGGAGATCAAAACTCTTATTCCAACGCGGTTTACAGCGACGACCATGGAAAGACATGGCACTCAAGCGAACCCTTTCCGTTGAAGGGAACCGGTGAATGCGGTTTGGTCGAGCTTAACGATGGGACAATATACATTAATACTCGAACGAGTGCGAGGAAGGGGAATCGCTGGATCGCCTATAGCGATGATAGTGGAGAGACCTGGCGTGATCTTAACGAAGACGATGAGTTGTTTGACGGACCGCCTGATATTTACGGCTGCAAAGCCGGGCTGCTGAGGCTCGACCGTGACGACTGCGATATTCTTCTGTTCAGTTCGCCCGATCCAAGTTTGCCGGAGAAACAGAATCGGGCAAACGTCAACGTATGGGCTAGTTTCGATGGTGGTAAGACATGGCCCGTCAATCGTTTGCTCAAAGAAGGTCCTGGCAATTATTCGTGGATCACCCAGGGAAGAAAAGGGACACCTAGTGAAGGATTTATTTATGTTCGCTCCATCGAAGGCGGGATAGCGCGATTCAACATGGCTTGGCTGCTACAACCGGACGACAAAAAAGCCGGGAAGTATGCCTTCGCTAAAGACTCCCCGGTCGGCAAGAACTTGGTAAGGATTGGTCCTGATTCCGATGAGTTTGTCCTACCTCCGAGGCATGTCTATCGGATGCAGCAGAAGCCGCCTTTTGTGAAGGCCGTAAAAAATGCCAAGCTTTTCAAGATCAGCGATGACCGGATCGAGAATCTCGAGACCGGCTATAAACTCGTCGATCCCAAAGCCAAGGCGCATATCCTGCCCCACAAGATTTGTCTGGCCGGCGATGAAATGAAAATCAGTTGCAACGTCTCTTCCGGTAGCATCACCGTCTCGTTACTCGATCCCAGCGGGAAAATAATCAAAAATAGCGAACCGATCACTGGTGGTTTCAAGGCCAGAGAGATCGTCAAATGGTCTGATGGCTTCAAGCTCGACAAATACGTGGCGACTCCCGTTACGGTCCGGTTTGAGCTCGAAGGCAATGCAGAGCTCTACGCCATAAGATTCGACAAATTGTTTTGGGAGTAGCACCCCTACTAGGATCAAAAGATCTGTCACGGTATTAGGTGAGAGCGGCGGTAGATACTCCCCCCAGTGAGGTGGTGCGCTTTAGATGGCGGGGATTGCGTTGGAAGCTTATTCAAAAAACCCCTTATCTCGCTTACGGGAAAACCTCCCAGAGATTTGGAGTCTCTGTTTTGTCAATTATGGAGCAGTGTTTCGAGGAAGTAACCCCCTCACTTCTTTCAGCTATCGCATGAATCAATCGAGCGTTGAAATAAAACGGAGGGTCGTATTTTTAATGGGGCTTACATAGATCGCATCACTGGAGCCCCCAAAATACCGCCTACACAGTATTTTGAAGTTAGATTGATTAGCTCTCCAAATAATTCATTCCTCTGTTGTCCTAATTGCATATGCATTTGAGCGCCTTCTGGCCCGTTGTATATTTCTGTTATCCCATAGAGGGTATGTCCTGTTTCTCCAAGATCGGGCTCGAGGGGGTTGCTAAATTCAGGACTTCTCATCACTGCATAGCAGAGAACGACTGGTTCCACGGTTCCTTCAATGTGATGTGTCTCACGCATAAAATCTTCGTGCTTTTCAAAAAAGGTTTCGATCTGTGCGACATCGTCATTTGGAACCCTGAAAGTGATATGAAAGCCTACACATCCAGTTTTTATTTTCATATTTTAGTTTATCTACAGTTTAGAGTTAGCTTGCCGATCGTCGCAATCGATCCTCGGCCCACTTGTTCGCAGGTTGCAGCAGCATCGCCAAAGTCTGCATCCAATCGGGTGACACGATCGAGTTTTAGGATCACTACTTTGCCCGACCATGGATCAGGCGAACCGGGCAGGTAGATCGTGGCCAAGCCTTGTTTTTCGTCACGTTCTGTCTCGAAGGCGATACGGTAATATTCATCGAAGGTTACGAGCACGGGCTTCATTTGTGGCTTTGTCTCATCTCCCCCAATGGTATCGGCCATCTGATCTTTGAGAACTGAGTAGCGTGGGAAAAAGAGTGCGAGCCTTTTCTCGAAAGCGATTGAGATTCTTCTCCCGAGTGACCAGCGGGCAAACACCCCAGCGGCGAAGCAGAGCAGTAGGATGATGGCGATGGATAGTCCAACGAGAAGAGCAATCCCAGTTGCTGTTTGCACTGGAACGTATTTATTGAGAAATGATGAAACCGCCAGGACAATCGGAGCGATTTGCCCAACGAGCGCACCCAACACAATCAGTGGCAACAAAAATAAAAGTCCGCCGATCGCAGTTGTCTTGAGGAAGGCAATGAGGCGCTTTGATTTTTTTACGATCATGCTGCAGGTGTGAATCTGGTTGAAGCAGTAACGCTTAATCCAAGGTCGTGAAGGTTACAATGTGTCCTGTGAAGTCAAGCGACTTCTCCGAATGAGGCTGGCCTGCATGCGTTCTTCTGCTGACCTGAAGTGATCTACAATCAAGGAATCGAAGTGTCATATCATCTTCACTCTGTGGGCTTTAATCCACATGGATGGTGAAATCGGTATTTGAAAAAATCATTTAACCTCTCGGGATTTACTTTTACTGGAAGAGAGTCAACGCGGGACCTTGAGTAGGGAGGTAGTCGTTACTGGGTTTTAAGTTTCATCCGGCTATGAAGAACTGAGCCGGCGAGAAGGATCGGGGCAATTAAATTAACGATTGGGATAATCCAAATGATTGCGGCAATATTTCCGTTAGAAAAATATTTTGGTATTGGTGTAAGGGAATGTCCCTTGGGAAAGCGGAGTTCCACAAGTTGCCCATATTCTTTGCCTAGCAAATAGCCATTAAGAAAGATCTGTAAAGCTAGGCCGAGCGGGGGAATAAACCAACCAACTAGCAATAAAGGCGAAGCCAGAATATTGAGGAAGATGGTAATTAAAAAGATGCGAGCCGAGAAAAGGCATGAAGTCAGAAATGATGGAGGCTTATTCCACTGAATATCAGGGTAATACCGTTGGTGAATTACATCTAAGATATCATCGATGAAGATTCCCACGAAGGCACCATGAATTCCGGCAAATAAAAAGTAGCTTAAAATTAAAATAACGGATCCTCCCATAAATTGAATTATACCCCGAAACCATCCTTCTCCCTCCCCAAACCAGGACGCCAGCGTCTTTGAGAAATTATCCATAATCGAATCAAGCAGTGTCGCACCTAGAACGAGAGCTAGCATGATCGAGGTGAGCGTAAGTATAGTGGAAATAATTAAAGCCCTCAGAATTTTGGTGTCTTTGATTTGTCGAAAGGTTTTTAGAAAAGAACTTATCATAAGGATTAGATTATTGCTTTTACTGGGGTGGGGTTTGATTTCGCTTTGGGGCCAGATTGGATTGGGTTTGGAGACGTCTACGAAGGGAATGTCTCAATGAGTCTATGCGATCTACTTCGTTCACAATAAAAAACATAATTAGATGATACGTTTTTTTTCTTTTTTACGCTTATTCAGGTGAGATGAATATTTTTAAGTTGTTTGGGCGAAAAGGTTTCCATGTATTTACGGCGGTAACAATTATTACTGGAGCGAATGGCTTTGCAGAATCTGGTGGGAAGGTTTGGCAAAAGTACGTTAATTTTAGACAGGCTAATAATGACTTAAGCACTTGGACGGGGAGTGCAAAAACGACTGATCTTTTTCCAGGCATCCCAGTTGGGGTGGCCTACGATATCTCCATTACTTGTCAGTTGAGTAGCGACCATACAAAGATCTTAGAAACCCACCAATGGACGACGAAAGATGGGAGAATTCTCAGTACTGGATCTGGGTTTGTAACTTACGACTCCAAAAGGGAGGAAATTTTCTCTTCTTATTCAGGTTTTGACCAAGGTGAGCCGTTTTCAACTCTCATTGATATTGTGAAATTTGGGACGAATGAGGAAAAACGGGAGCATACTGAAACACTTAAAGGAAAGACGTATAACTACTCGGCCAATTTTAAGTGGGACCGAAAAACAGGAAGGAAAACAATCACTCATGTTGGCTCAGATAAAGATAAAGAGGCATTAAAGTTGGTGCTGGTGGCTGAAAATCATGGATCCTCCCAAGAGGATAAGGATATTGAAGAAGTTACGGCTACCGTTCTTAAGATGTATGATTTGGTGAATAATAAGAAACATTGGAGCCCAATCAACTCAGAGAATGGTTCGTATCAGTTTTGGTCAAGTGGTGGCCTTCTTAATCATGTGACACCTGAGCTCGAAAAGAATCTTCCGGCAATTGAAAGTAATTCAATACAACCAAAGCATATCACCGTAGTTCCTGTTAAGGCGGGAAAAGTCGCGGTAGCAATGTTCTACGCAGAAGGAGCTGAAAAAATGAAGGGGCGACCTGCTGTGGATCACTATATGACCCGTGCCACTTTGGTGTTCGCGAGAGAAAATGGGGAATGGAGATTTAGGGCGGCTCACTGGTCACCAATTACGGGAGGGCAGGGAACGAGTACGAATAGCACGAGGAAATAGGGCTTTTTTATATCGCATTTCAGATGGTGATTTATCAAATCCAAGTTGCTCTGTCTTATCAAAATACGATGAAAAATTAGAAGAAAAGCAGCAGATAAAGAGGGTGTCCTTATTGATCTTCCTCCGGAGGGCTTATGATATCAAATGCCTTTTCGACGTCCTTTGTTCGGGGGAATAAAAATATTAGGACCGCTATTGTTGCGATAGGGCTGAGTAAATTCAAGAGGACCCATGGGTGCTCTTGTCCCTGATGTGACCGCCCCTAGGCACATAAAGAGTCCCAAAATGGCTGCAGGACCCGAGAAAGGGATTAGGAATACCCAAGAACCGGCTCGAGCAAGCGCGGCAGATCCGAACCCTGCTTTTTTAAGAGGCCGTTTAACCATAAATTTGCAGACCTTGTAACCGAGAAACCATAAGAGCGCGGACATGCACGCGTTGGCGATACTGATAGCTAGGAAAGACCGAAAAACCTCATCTTTTGTTTGCCACTTACTTTTACGGTATTCAGGACGATCGCTTTCAAAGAACGAGTGTATTTGCTCCATCCATGGTGGATGAACAGCAAAGAGATAAAGGTTAAAGAAGACGCCGACAATGAAAGTCGCCATTAAAAGTTTCACGACTAAAAAATCCTGAGAAATAGTTGAGGAGACCTTTTTATTAGGCATAACTACCGCTTAAGACTTTGTTAAAAGGTTTTTGGCCACCGGATTTCAATCCCTCGCTTGAGGAGGGTGTCTTGGAATTCGTTAAGTCGTTTTTTATTTGTATAGAAATGCTCAGGATCGGTGGATTTGGCGATGGATTCACTCACAAGAATCCCGGCAACTTCTCCGATATTCCATTCGACTGGATGGAGTCGGTAGCAGCCGTTGGTTAGATGAGTTGTCCCGATGTTTTTCGACGCTGGAATAAGGTTCTTGAGGCGGCGAGGGATGAGCGCGCCGAGAGGGATTTCAAATGGAAGGGTCGCGAAATCGATATAGTTGTCGCCTCCAGAGCTGGGGTGAACATCAATTTGATAATGTCCAATCCCAACTGAGTCTAAATAACTCTTAGCTCTCAGTCCCTTGGCGTCATTTAGGCCCTTAATTTGCATTCGATTTTTCACGCCACAATGCTGCTCTAAGATAGTTTTCAGGGCTTTGATGCGGCGCGATTCTCGAACGTAGGGATACTTAGCAAGTCCGTCACTGGTCCCCATGATGTCATTCCTTAAACGCAAACCTGGCCAGCCTTGACCACCATCATCGCGTGGAGCTTCTGTTTGCAGCCAATAGAGCAGCGAAAGGCTTAATTGTTTCGCTCGGGCTATGTGGTGTTTTTGTTCCTCGCGAGTCACATCGACCAAATTTCCCAGTAAATAATCGTTCTGCGGCCAATTGATTAGGCTGATGTCCTTTAAGTCGCTTTCAGGTAGAAAATTTTTAGCAGCTAAAATTCTTCGATAGGTCCAAAGGTTAATAATACCTGTCTGGTGCGGACCGGTTGGATTGAAGCCTAATCGTTTAGAACGGCCACTAGAGGGATGGGTGTAGTTGAAGTTTAGGAGGCGTCCCGGCCAAGGTGGGGTGATTTCGGGTATGAAGTTTTTCCAGAATTCATATTCACGAGGTTGATCGATAATGTGGTTTTCACCTTCGTTGTGATCAATAGCGAAACACATGGTGAAGGCCTGTTGATTAGATCTCGAGGCTTTCCCTGGCATGTGCAACTCACCAGTGGAACTTTTCCCTTCTGCGCCTGCCACATGTTCGCATTTGGCTAGCGGTAAAAGATCACCTAACTCTGTGGCATCGGCAAAAAAGCGGCCACGCAAAATCAAGTGGGTATTGCTCTCAAGATTCAACACCTCGACTGATTTAACTTCATCATTATCGGCTTCGACTGCTGCCGGAATCGTTTGTTTGAGGAGCGTCAATTTGCCAGTGGAGATGAAGGGTTCCAACTTTTCCTCAATACACGCTAGGGCTACCCGGGGAGCATGACAAAGACGGGAAACCGAGCCGCTGCCAGGGTTCAGAGTTTTATTGCCACGGGCATCTGCAGTGAGTGGGTAATTCTTTTTATAGTGGTTGCGAATCGCGTTTCGTAAATCGCGGTATGTTTGTGTACATCCGAATTCTTCGATCCACTGATGTTCATCAGGGGGGACACCTTGAGAGGTGAGTTGTCCACCAACCCAGTCAGTCTCTTCGGTCATAATGACTGTTAGTCCGGATTGGAGTGCTGATAAGGCCGCCGCGCATCCCCCTAGGCCGCCACCAATTACAACGAAATCTACGCTTAACTCTTTCGGTCGAGTTTTTGCGCTACCGCACCCAGATACTCCCAATGAAAAAGCGGGGAGCCCAAATCCTAGCTTAGCGAAGCTTTCTCGGCGGGTGATTTGATGTTTTTCAAAAGCCATTCTGAGATAAATAAATCTGTGGGAATCTGTTGTTGGGTGGATTCGGTGGGTAATAAAGGAGGCGTGCCCCAATAAAGTGTGGAGACTAATACACTTGATTCGCTCCAACAACTTGAAAGATAAGATCGTGAACCCTAGCTATCTTTAATAATTTAATTTTTTCTGCAGGAGTCATCTCTCCGGATTTTTCTAAGAAAAGATAGGGAAGAGATTTTCTTAAAAAAAGAAGGGCTTTTTCATTTCGGCTTTCCCCACCCCAGATAGCGGCAAGAGCAATAGACGGCAACGCATTCATGTGGTCACTTTTAGCAGCAAAAGAAAATTAACTTCGGAGCCTTGTGGCCAATGGAAGTGGCGAAGGTCACTTTATCCATCAGTATATTGCTTTCCTCTTAGGGGGGAGGGAAAGGCTTAGGAGTTAGGATGAATCGGGGAATGCTAAAAAAGTTAGCTTAATTGGTGTCGGACTTTTTGGCTGGGAGCAGAGGGTCTTTATTCGAGGCGGGAATCAGACTTGCTAAATGTCTCTTGATTTCAGCATACCGATTATCTGTTGCTTGATTTGTCCATTCGTGAGGATCGTTTTTATGATCGTAAAGCTCTTCGCTGCCATCGGCGTAGCGGATGTAGCGGTGTTGCCGCGACCGAACTGCGTGGTTATTTTTGCCCTGGGTAGTGATAGCAACCCTTTCTGGTTCCGATCCCGGATTTTTGAGGAGATTGAGGAAGCTCTTTCCTTCTAAGGTTTGTGGTGGGTCTTTTAGATCACAGATTTCAACCAAGCTTGGAAAGAGGTCGAGAAGACTGACAGGCATGTCACATCTTGTTTTTGGTCGGGTGTGTTTGGGAGATACTACCATAAGTGGGACATGCGTTGTATTTTCCCACAGCGAAAATTTTTCCCAGTGCTGTTTTTCGCCAAGATGGTATCCGTGATCGCCCCAAAGAATGATGATAGTGTTGTCCGCAAGTGGTCCTTCATCTAAGGCGGTCAGAAGCTCTCCGACCATGTCATCTGCGAAAGAAAGTGATGCAAGGTATCCTTGAACAGCTCCTTTCCACTGATTGTTAGCGACTATCCATTGGTGCCATTTATTCTTGGTCATTTTTCGAGCCGCTTTTGGTAAGTCTTCAATGTCCCGATCAAGGCGTTTGGGCAATTGAATCGATTCTATGGGGAAGCGTTCAAAGTATTTTTGTGGTGCATACCAAGGAACGTGGGGGCGGTAGATACCAACTGAAAGGAATAGCGGTTTGTCATGGGTTTTGCCGAGTTGTTTTTTTGCCCACGCGACAACTTTCGCATCAGCCATTTCCGAGGTTTTGATTTGTAGTGGAGCCCAATCGAAATGCCCTCCATAGAACTCTTTGCTACTGTTAACAGGCCATTTTGCGGGCACCGCTTCGGCTGGCATTTGCTGCGTCAATGAGGGGAAGTAAGCGTCCCAAGCTTTGGCGTCACTAAAGCCAGAAAGATACTTTGGGTCAAAAAAAGTGTGTGCATGGAAGAGCTTGCCTGCGCCCAGTGTTTTGAAGCCTTGGTTTTTGAAGTGTTGTGGAAGATGCACGGCCGAATTGACGAGCGACGTTGTCCGCCAGTCGTGAGCATTTTGGTAGATGCCAGTGGTGGATGGTCGGAGCCCCATTAGTAGGCTAGTTCGTGATGCGTTACATCCAGGTGCGCTGCAGTGCGCATTGGTAAACAATAAACCGCGCTCGGCTAGTTTGTCCATGTTGGGGGTGACTGCCTGCGGATGGCCGCCTAAGACTCCCACCCAATCGTTTAAGTCATCAATCGCGATAAAGAGAATGTTATGGGGCGATGCTGTTTCTTTAGCATGGGCACCCGCTGAAACTGCTGGCGACGCGAGAGCCATTGCTGATAAGGCGATAAGAGTGGAAGAAAATCTGGAAGCACGATCTGATGTTCCAAATTGTAGGAATTTCATGTGGGCGAGTTATGCATGAAATCTGGCTTTATAAAAGAGTGGGATGGTAATATTGGAAGATGATAAAGCTTCGAGCTACATTTGATCCGAAGGTGAAAAATGAAACTATTGAACTTCCCTTACTCTGAAGAAAAGTTTGTTTCTTTGTGCGAGTGCTGGGAGTTGCACAGTGGTGGTGTCGCCCTGACTGGGTATGTCATCGATCACTTCTTCCCATTCATCAAATCCAAGAGTTTCTGAGATGTCGATGGAGTAGTTAGCTTTGCTTCGTGAGTTCCAAGTCAGAGAGGCCTGATCAGTATCTGATTCATAAGAAATCGCAGTGATTGCAAGTTTGGTGGACCCACCCCCAAACAATTCAATTGGAGATACTCCGCCTGCTAGAGCCGTGATTTGCTCCTCTTTGAGAGCGTCAGAGTAAACAGCTAGGTCGTCGATGCGACCTGAGAGGCTATTTGTGGTATTGGGCTCACCGCCGATCGTGAAGCTACCGTCGAGTGGCAGGAGATCAGGGATATTTTGCTTCTGAGCGACTTTAATGCCATCGACCCAGATCTCAAGATCGCCAGAGATTGTTCGTTGAAAGACGAAGTGTTGCCACTGGTTTTCAATCACAACGCCAGCCACCGTCAGGCGGCCCGGGTCACAACATCCTGCAACATCGACGTAGACTGTTCCGTTACTCCACGGTGTGTGTGCTTGGAAACCTCGGGTGTTATTCGTTGCACTTGGGGCAATCAACCAGAAAGCGCTACTCTGAGTTGCGCCAGTATTGAATTGCCAGAAGCTTACAGCGACGGCATTGGTCGCATTAATTTTGTCGAAGTGTTGTCCAATGTCTACCATTGCCATGGAGCCATCGCCAGGAAAGGCGAGGTCGAGGGACTCATCTCCCACAGTTCCCGAGGCGCCTTGGGCTTCAGTAGTAATCGTGGCATCAACAAGGAGCGAGGCGTCGGGAGCATTTCCCATTTGGTCGGTAGCTTGTCCATTGAAGTCATAGTAGACGAGGAGTTCCTGAGTCTCTGGAAAGCTTTGGGCTGAAGTTGGATCTGTATTAAACTGTAACTCGCTTGAATCACTGTAGCCATCATTGTCGCTGTCAGCTGAGTTCGGATCAGTGCCTGGCTGATTAGAATCACGAAAGGGAAGATTTGGATTTTCAACTCCATCAAGGAGTGAATCACCGTCACTATCATTGTTGAGTGGATCAGTTCCGGTGTTATTGATACCGACAAAGATTCCGGTGCCACTCTCGACCCCATCTTTTAGTCCATCGTTATCGGAGTCGTCATTATCTGGATCAGTACCCGCTACGAATTCATCGATATTTGACATGCCGTCATTATCAAGATCTTGGTTGGCATCATTGATAGCTGGATTGAGTCCGTTTGCTGTTTCGTAGGCGTCGGGAATCCCATCGAAATCGGAATCATCATTGGCGGGGACCAGGGAGCGAGGGTCGTTTCCTGCCGCTAATTTAGCGATTTCGTCCGAGCTCAAACTATCTGCAAAAACAGCAAAGTCATCAATTTGACCGCTGATATTCCCCCCTTCATTGTCGGTTCCAATGAGCAGTTGACTGAAGTCTGAGGGAAGAACGCTAGTATTGTTACCTGATAGGATGAGAAGACCATCAACCCAGACTTCTTTTAGGGTTCCATTTTTTTGGAAGACGATGTGCCTCCATTGCCCAAGAGTCGTGATGCTTGAGCCATCTCCGTTGATTCTTTGTGATGTTGTATTGCAGCATCCTGCCGTATCGAAGTAGACATTACTATTAACCCAGGTTGCATGAACGCCGATTCCTCTTTGATTCCCAGTAGTGCTTGGCGAGAGGGCTCGGAAAGATGAGCTAGCGGTTACGGCACTAAGATTCTGCCAGAAGGAAATTGCGAACTGGTCTTGTCGTGCAGCGATATTAAAAATTCCTCCTGCTTCCACTGTGATGCCAGTTCCATTTTTCTCAATGCTGCCCATATCAATCGCTTTGTCCCCGGCTGCGCCACTCCGTCCTCCACCATCAGCAGTGTAAGAAGTGGTCCCCATTAAAGTGCCTTCGAATCCTTTAATTAGGTCATTTGTTTGGGTTGGTTCTGATGCCTCATTAAAATCCCAATAGGCTAAAATATCTAAGAGCCCCGTCCTGAGAGGTTTGGATGCGGGTTTCGTAGGGTCCGATGTGCTTAAAAGAGCCTCAAGCCCGTCATTGAAGCCGTCTCCATCCGTATCTGGATTAAGAGGATCTGTGCCAGTATCGTTGGCATCGATATAAGTTCCGGTGTTTGTTTCGGCTCCGTCTAGAATTCCGTCTCCGTCAGTATCGATTTCTTGTGCGGAGAGAGGAGTCGAAATCGCTATGGAGATCGCTAATAAAAAGGTTGTTTGTTTGTGGCGCATCGAGATATTTCTTGTGAGATCGGCGAGTAGTCTACTTCTAACAAATAAGTGCCGTCAATTAGGGATTTCTGAATGGCTAGGTTGTCAGTTGTTAGGAGAGTTTCGGCATAAGAGGTGAGAATAAGCTTGGGGAGGGATATCAAAAGAGCTTCAAATTTTGTTTTGGAACAATTAAATCGTTGGTCTTTCGTTATATCCTTCGAAACTAAATGACATTTACATGCAACTTGTGTGAGTGTTGTCGGTTTAACCCCTGTTGAAAAAGCTATCATGAATAAAATTATCATTCTCAATGTTGTATGGGTTTTCGTTGCAGTAGGTGCCTTTTACCTCGGAAGGAATGATGAACCGAATGGTTCTGAAGCAAAGACATCTGATGGAGGTGGCAAGAATCGTTCTAGTCAAAATCGTTCTAGTCAGGTGAGATCTTCTTCATCTGAAGGTGGAAAAGAAGGGGGCTCTCAAAGTGCCAAGACTAATGGCTTATCACAGGGAGTAACATTGGCACAATACGAACGTGAGACGGATGCTTTGGTAGCCAATAAGTTGTTTGCAGATCTTCTTCTCACATTGAAGGCAGAGAACGCACGAGAGGTTTTCGAGGCATTGCTAGAAAAGCGAAAAAATGGTGGTGAGAATGGCGAGCAAATGGCGTTTTTTCTGGAGGCCTGGGGAAAGCTCGATGGGGAAGCGGCTCTCACGGCAGTTGAAGAGCTTGGTGGCGATGGTCGCCGACGGGGGTTCGCTTCAATTTCTGCGATGAAGGGATGGGCAAGCTCTGATCCAACTGCGGCACGGGCTCATTTAGAAGGTCTTGAAGCTGGGTTTGAAAAAGGAATGTTGGTTCAAGGAGTTGTAAGCGGGATGGCTTCGGTCGACCCTCAGTTGGCAACAGAGTTTGTTTTGGAAATGGATGAGGCTCGACGGGCAGAGGGTGGAGACGGGGGAGAGGACCGCTGGAGAGGCTATGCAACTGATCGTCAGATGGAAGCAATTGCGCGTGCTCAGATGCAGCAAGGAATGCCACAGGCGACGGCTTGGGCTGAATCTCTTCCGGATGGCAGTATCAAATCTTCGGCGTTCGATCGAGTCGCGGAGAATTTTGCTCAGAGTGACCCTGAAGCTGCTGCCGAATGGGTAAAGTCTCATGCCGACCAAGAATATGCTGAACGCGCTGTTCGTGAAGTTTCAGAAGAGCTCTCTCGTAAAGATCCAGCAGCAGCTGTCAGTTGGGCTGAAGAGCTCCCTGAGGCCACGCAAGCAAGTGCAATGCGACAGTCGATTGAGCAATGGACACGGCAAGACGCAGAGGCTGCCGGACAGTATTTAACAACGATGGAAGAGTCAGCGAGCCGTGACGCTGCCGTAAGCTCGTTTGCCCGGACCCTTGATCGAGAAGATCCTGTTGTGGCGGCTGAGTGGGCTGCTTCGATTTCTGATGAGGGGGCTCGTAATGAAACACTTCAATCGGTTGGCCGTTCATGGGTGCAAACCGATGCTGAGGCAGCGAAAGCTTGGCTTCCCAATAGTGGGCTCTCGGAAGAGGCTCAAGCTGAGGTGATTGAAAGTGCCGCTCGTGGTGGTGGGCGCAGACCGGGGCGTTAATGTTTTTTTGTCCCATCTTTAAAAATAGGGTTTAGGTGGTTTTTCTAGACTCATGTCTACCAGGGGTTAACGCCTTCCGCCTCGTTTTTAATACGGGTGAAATAAATATTTGCTGTGATTTAGAGAGGGCCGGACCCTTGGGGTTATTGGGTCCTTCAAAAGTCTGGGTTGATGTCTTTCGGCTCTTTCCGGTAATGGCGAGATGCCTTGCGTCCAAGTTCATGATTTTGGTCACACTTCGAGGACTGACTTAGATGGTCGGGGCTTGGAGCATTGAGATCGGTGGAGCCTGGTGCCTTTAAGGCAAGGCAGGATGCCGGAGATTGGTGTTCTAATCACCTGCGAGGAAGGAGGTGAAAAATTTTCACAATGTTCGACTGGATTCGGCACTTCCTCGAGCAAAGGCCGTGAATCCCTCATCGGTTGGAAACGAGATCTAATTTTATTTGACACATTTTCCTCTTGGATCACGCTTTTAGTGTATCGTTCTAAAACCTAATTCTTCATGTTGTCTAATCGTTCCAATTTCTTCTTCCTTCTCTGGTTTTTCTTTAGTCTTTTTTCAAAAGCTGCCATCTTAACAGATTTTAACGGGGGAGGGGCGTATGACGCCGCGTCATTCCGGGAGGGCGATGAAGGATCTGTGAGGAATGGATATTACCACCTGTTGGATGCCGGGGTTGGAAGCCAAGGAAATTACGTTTCGTTTCCCGTCTCTGAAAATACGAGGGGGTGGTCTGATGCCCAATTTTCAATGGATTTCAGGGCATCTGATATCGAAGCTGATGGTTGGAGCGTGGCATTCCTAGATGCTTCTACTCATGGGGAGTCAGGGGCAGTCAGAGGGGGCTCCGACGGCCTGCGTGATGAGGAAGAAAGAGGACAATACACGAACTCAATTGGTGTAGGATTCCGGACTTTTAATGGGACCAATGCCACTATCAACTACAATGGGGTGGAAAGTGGTGATGCCAGCTATGATCTCCAACCCTCTCAGTGGGGGTCTCTAGAGATTAAGATGAATCGAAATGATACCGGAGGCGTATTCGTCGATGTCTCGATTTTTCCAGAGCGGGGATTGCAGGGGAATCCTCAGGTTGTCTACAACCAGTATGCTCTTCAGAATGTATCGCTCGAAGAATTCCGGGTGCAGATCGCTGGGCGAACTGGAGGAGCGTCTATGGATCTGGATATCGATAATGTTTCTTTGAATTTCGAAGTTGCCGAGCCGCCAGCTCCGATTGGTTTAGTCATCAACGAATTTGTTGCCAACAACGAGGATAGTCTTGAAGATGAAG
Organism: Verrucomicrobia bacterium SCGC AAA164-M04; assembly: GCA_000383735.1. The sequence goes on along the minus strand of KB912201.1, from coordinate 23,355 downwards.
ATCTCGATAATCCCGATTGGATTGAGCTCTACAATGGGCAGGATCAAAATCAAAACCTTAGCGGATATTATCTCACCAATGACCCCGCTCAAAAGACTCTCTGGCGGCTTCCGAGGGTGATCATGTCACCTTTTGATCACTTTGTCATCTTTGCCTCGGGGAAAGATCGGAGTTCTCCTGATTCCTCGCTTCACACTAACTTTAATCTTTCGAAAGAGGGTGGATACCTTGCTCTTATTGCACCTGATGGGATAACGGTAGTTTCGGAGTTTAACTATCTGGAGCAGGTCCAAGATATTTCCTACGGTGCGCTTGGTAATAACCGTTCCGTTGGTTATTTGGAAAACCCAACTCCCGAGGCAATCAATTCTGGCTTGCAAGCTGATGGGCCACCTGCTGAGAGTGTCAAATTTGACCGTGCCGGTGGAGCCTTCTCAGGCTCTTCTACCTTGGAGATTCTCCCTCCATCTTCGCCTACCGCGGTGGTTAGATATACGACTGACGGCTCAGTTCCGAACACAACATCGCGCGTTTACGCATCTCGTTTTAATATTACAGACACCACGATAATCCGAGCACGAGTCTATGAAGCGGGTCGACTGCCAGGTGATGTGAAAAGCCGCACTTTTCTCGAGTTAGCTTCAAATATTAGAAATTTCACTTCCAACCTTCCTATCGTGGTGGTCGATACAAACGGGGTTAATATCGATAGCTCCGGTCGAAATTTCCAACCTGTTTACACAGTGGTAATCGACCGCGACGAGCTAACTGGACTCGCCCGGATCAATGACCCTGAGCCGAATTTTACAGGAAGAGGAGGAATGCACATTCGTGGGCAATCTTCCGCAGGATTCCCAAAAAAACAATATGCATGGGAGACATGGAATAATGAAGACGAGGATAAGAAAGTCTCAGTTTTAGGGATGGCAGCCGATTCTGACTGGATTCTCTACGCTCCGTATTCTGACAAAACCCTCATGCGTAATGCGATTGTCTATGAGACCGCCCGAACGACCGGTGGTAGCTTTGGTGGGGTTAGAACCCAGTATGTTGAAGTCTTCATGAACCGAAATCGTGGAACAGTGACACTCAATGATTATCGTGGGGTCTACGTTTTAATGGAGAAAATCAAACGAGGGAAAGGAAGGGTCGATATCGAACGGCTTGGTGATTTAACGGTAGATCCAAAGCTGATCACTGGCGGATATATCTTTAAGAAAGACAAAGGGCCATACAGTAGAGCGTGGAGTACTTCAATCGAGAGAGTTCCGCTCGATATGCATGAACCCGAGCGTCCAAATAGCGCTCAGTTTTCCTATATTCGCAACTATGTGAACCAAATGGAAACTGCTCTCCATGGCGATTCTTTCGATGATCCTGACGAGGGATATCAAGCTTACATCGACCGCCTAAGTTTCATTGACTCGCACCTCTACACGGAAGCTTTCAAGGATATCGATGGCTACCGAATTAGCACCTATTTTTCAAAATCACGGAATGGGAAAATCCGCGCCCTTCCTGTTTGGGATTTTAATTTAGGACTTGGCAACGCTAACTATCTTAACGGGCAGAACCCCCGCGGATGGTACTACCCCCAAGTTGGGGGGAGTGATTATTACTGGTATGACACCCTCTTTACGGACAAAGAATTCACCTTGGCTTACTGGGATCGGTTTTGGTTTTTACGCCGGAGCTTACTCTCAACCAGTAACATGATGAGTATGATTGATCGGCACGATACCGAACTTGATGGTAGTCGGGGAACCCCGAATGCTGTGACTAGAAATTTTGAAGAGTGGAATACGCTGGGAAGATATCTCTGGCCAAATGCCGACGGTTTCGCTTCTCGGCGGACTCACCAAGCTGAGGTTGATTGGATGAAAAACTGGCTTACGACGAGGCTTGATTGGATGGAAACCCAATCTCGTGGTAGCAACGGAAACGCACGACCACCTGTCTTCAATAATTATGGAGGAGAGGTTCAATCAGGGTTCGATCTCGCAATGGGTGATCCAAATGGTTGGCCGGGTGCGAAGATTTACTATACCCTAGACGGTTCTGATCCCCGCCTCGGCAAAAGTCCATCGATCGCACTTGTTGAGGAAAGTGCCCCGTGCGAAGTGCTCGTCCCTTCTCTTGCTAATGGAGGTAGCAATTTATCACTCGCGGAGTGGACTGATATTACTTCTCCTCCAAACCTTGCCAGTTGGGTTTCTGGGAATCAAGGGGTCGGCTACGAAAAAAGTTCAAGTAACCTTTATGATGATTACTTTAATTTGGATATCGAAAGTCAGATGGCTTCAAAAAATGGAAGCTGTTATATCCGAATCCCCTTTACGATATCATCACAAGCTGAACTCGATTCATTGGAGAGCCTTACTTTAAAAATGCGCTACGATGACAGCTTTGTCGCCTTCATAAATGGCACTGAAGTCGCCAAGGACTCTAATGCCCCTGCTACTCTCGCTTGGGATTCAATTGCTGAGGGTTCTCACGATGATGACGAAGCAATCGAATATGTTCCTTATACGATATCAGGGAGAGGGAATCTTTTAAAGGTAGGTCAAAACATTCTGGCGATCCAAGGACTCAATCGAGGGCGAGGGAGTAACGATGCCCTTTGGTCATGTCTGCTATCCGCGAGCCGAGGAGGTGGTGATGCAGTCAGTGCGAACGCACTCGTCTACTCTTCTGCAATTGAAATGGATAAATCTGTTGATGTTCGTGCCCGAAGCTTTGATGGGTTTAAGTGGAGCCCTCTAAGCCAAGCCGGTTTCGTAGTGAGTGCAGTCCCCGCGTCTGTTGAGAATCTAGTTATTTCAGAAATTCATTATCGTCCAGCTTCCCCTTCCTCCGGCGAGACGAGTGCCGGGTTCGATAGTCGAGGAGATTTTGAATTCATTGAGCTCCTAAATATAGATGCTAATCAGGCCATCAATTTGGAGGGAGTCACATTTTCTGATGGTATCGACTTTGCCGGCTTTGACGACGCTCTTCCGTTGAGAGCTCGCATTCTCGCTCCTGGAGAGCGTGTCCTCCTAGTGAGTAACCGAGCTGGTTTTGAACTGCGCCATGGATCTGCAAATATTGCAGGCGAATTTGATGGGTCTCTAAGAAACGAGGGTGAACAGATCGTGTTGTTGGACGCAGGTGGCTTCTCGATTCGCGACTTTACCTACGGTATCGAATTTCCTTGGCCGGAGGCAGCTGCCGATGGTTCAGGCTTTTCACTCGTTTTAAGCGACGCCACGTCAAATCCAGATCACAGTCAGCCAACAAGCTGGCGTGCGAGTGTTGATCTCAATGGTAATCCAGGTGGGGATGATTCAGTTCCCTTCACTGGGATTGCTTCCGCAGATGAAGACGGAGACGGGTTTAATGCATTTCTTGAATATGCGCTTGGCTCTGACGACAGATCTGGTGGGTCGTTACCTTCTTTGAGTTTAGAGAGAGAAGCGAGTAATGGATTGGGCGACTTCTTTGCAGTGTCATTCAGGATCAATCTTGCGGCTGTCGGGCTTCAGTATTCACTACAAGGGAGTAGTGACTTGGTGAGTTGGACGAACGAAAAGGAAATGACTCACGTCGCGACTAATCATAACGGTGATGGGACAGCCACCATGAAATTTAGATCCGCTAGTCCAGTTAACGCTATCTCTGCCGAGCGGTTTTACCGGATTCAGGTAAAGGGACCGCAATAATCAAAAACATGAGGTGGTCAGCCAGCTGACGCTCTTGGCTCTCGTTAGAATCAAATCGCTCTCGATTGTTTTGCTTGCTGAAAAATCTGGGTTGGCTGGCCCTCCGGTCACTAAAAAATGGTGATTTAGAAGATTGCTCTTGTCAGGGCCTGCGGTAGCTTGTCTCCTTCAGGCGTATATGAAAATTATATCTATTATCATGACGTGCGCCAGCTTAGCCCTTTTCTCCAGCTGTAGCTGCACTAAGACTGCCTCTTGCTGTGGCGAGGGCGGCGAGTGTTGCAAAGCCTCTTGCTGTGGCGAGGGCGGCGAGTGTTGCAAAGACCATTCGAATCACTCGCACAAGTAACGCTGGCCTTGCCACCAGCGAGGTTTCCAATGCTTTCAAACGTGTCTAGGGTAACTTCGACACGTTTTTTTGCGGTCTTGAATGATGAAATAAAAGCTTGTAGGAGGAGCTTTCTACGAGTTGCCTACTAATAATGAAGATCTTTCTTTTGCTGCCGATTATTGCTTCGTGTTTTGTCAACGTCTCCTGTGTCACTTTAAAGCTAGAGTTGGGCTGGAGTCACCAGAAGGATACAGAAAAGGAAGATCAAGCAACTCCTGAGATTCTTGATAAGTGAAAGTTGAATCGCTTTGAACAGCAAGTAGTGAACCGCAAGAGAGGTGATTATTCGCCCCAACTTTGGCTTCCATTGGCATTTGTTTGCGCCTTGTGCCTCTCCTCCGCGTAGCGTTCGCCGAGGAGGTTTATGCTCCTCGTGTCGAAATGCCAATGGTCCATTACGGTTAGCCCCTTTGAGATCAAAAGTGGGAGTTATTGCCCGAAACCTTGATAAACCGCTTTCCTGAAAATCTGTAAACTTTCGGCCGGTGTGGGATATAAACGGGTCATAAAAATGGCGTAGAGTTCGTTGACTGGATCAATCCAAAAGTGGGTGGTGTGATACCCACTCCACCCATAAATACCTTTGGGCGCTCCATCGCCACCTAGTTCAGGGTTTTCTAGGACATAAAACCCTAAACCCAAATGATTGGCAGAACGCTCTCCACCATAACCGGGGATTTCTCCCATCTGGTCGCTTAGCATAAGTGATAGCGTCTCTTCAGAGATGATTGTTTTGCCATCACGAGTCCGCCCTCGGTCGACCAACATCTGGCAAAATCGGCCATAATCGCGAAGATTTGAAATCAAACCTTCACCCCCTAAAGCCAAAGCACTTCCGGGCTGATAATATAATTCATCCTCTCTTTTGGTTCCTCGACGAAAATTCGATTTCTCTTTAACGAATAGCGGCTGAAAGCGTTCTTCTCGATCTTCATCATTAAGATGAAAGCTGGTGTCTCCCATATCTAAAGGCTGAAAGATCTCCTTCTCGAGGAAAGATGCGAAGTCCTGCCCGGATATTATTTCGATTGCTCTCCCAAGGATAGCAGTGCTCATGCCGTAGGTATAACGCTCTCCGGGATGATGCTTAAGGGGTTGTTTGACCAGAAGATCAATCATTTCAGCAAGGTCTTTCAGTTCTATGATCTCTTTCCATGTGCCCTCCTCATGAAAGGATCCGTCGTAACCATAAATCCCCGAAGTGTGTCGCAAAAGATCCCGGAAGGTAACCTCTCTCTTAATGGGTTTGGTGAGGCCTTTCTTATCTTGAACTTTCAGCTGAGAAAGTTGTGGGATTACTTTAGAAACCGGATCATCTAGTCGAAAAGAACCGCGCTCATGCAAAATCATCGCGGCTACGCTGGTGATCGGTTTTGTCATCGACCAAATCGGAAATAAGGTCTCATCCGTGATGGGGCGATCCCCGGGGAAATTGGAATTTACGGCCCTATGGTAAAGGACCTTTCCTCGTTGCACGACCTTGGCAACGTTTGACAGGCAGTGTTGATCTTTGATCAGGATTTCTTGTGCCGCCTTAACTTCCTGCATTGCGGTCTGCGCTTCAAAGATCGTAAGTTCACTATCATAAAATCTCGTAAAATCAGGGGCGCTCGGATGTCCGCTGTGCGGGCCAAAATGATGTCCACGCGATTTGTTACGCCACAACAATGCCCAAGCTGTTTTCCGGGACCATTCGTCGTGGTTGAGCGCTGGCAGGAGGCGCTCAGTCCACCAATTAGCAATAGGGACTTTGTCAATTCCAGTTTCTGTTAAAGCAGAAATTTTACCATGGGACTCAGCGAGTTTTGCGACCATCGATAGAACTTTACCCATTTGCCGCACGTCGCGCTGCTTCCAGATTTTGTAATAATCGAGCCCAAAGATATCGACGTAATCATCACCGGGATATCCTTCCATGTAGTCTTCTTCATCGACAATATCTTGAGGAGAGATGGCATAAAGAATATGGTGAAGGTGTCTTGTGAGCCGCAGGTGATTCACAGTCATACGCCATAGAGCTATAAATTCGCCATCTTCACAGTGGCTCCGGCCCCACCAAGGCCATCGTTCACTGTGTTCATGAAAGGGTCGCAGGATTACAGGAATGCAACTGCCATCTTCACGCTTTAAATCGCCCAAAAACGCAGCGATCAAATCTAAGGTTGCTAGAAATTTCTTAGAGGCGGTTCCTCCTGGGAGAACTTGGCCAACCACCTTTGTGTTATCCCAAGCGTTGCGCCCGCTTACCGGATGATCGAGGTGCATTGAAATCGTATTGATACCACCACGGGCATCCGCCTCGCGAATTAGGCGTTTCATTTCAGTGAAGGAGACACCGTCGAGATTGTGATCAAGATGAATGTCTCCGAGGTCCCAGCCATAAACTGCTGGATAATCCCCACAAACTTCCTTGATATCGCTTCTGCCAGTTTCAGATCTCCAGCCCACTCCATAAGCCGTGGCATCTTGGTGCCCGATCATGATTCCCTTTCCTGCCTGATCGTGCAGACGCTTCAGCAAAATTTTGACTTCTTCAGTTGCCTGAGGATCAGAGGGAGAGGGCTGAGTCTGCGCCTGTAAGATACTTAAAGAACAAACAATTAGAATGAGCACTCTCATGGGAATAAAAAAACGATTTTGGTCTAAGCTCGTGATGAATCTTGGGGGGAGGGACCTTTCTTTTTCGAGAGGGCTTTTTTCGGAGCTCCGCTTGATGTTGCAGCGTCAGAATTTAGGTTTGCGCTAGCTATGAACGACCAGCTAAAGAAAGATTTTCTTTCCATCATTTTGAGCGCTCTCATAAATAGCGGTAATGACTTCAACTGATTTTCGGGCTTCGGTTGCTGAAGTTGATGGCTGCCGGCCTTCGTTAATGGCTGCGACTACTTCTTCGAAGTTTCGTTGGTGCTGGTAGAAGTTGATGGCGGTGGGATCATTTGCTCCAAGGCCCGCTTCCTGTCCCTTCATAAGGGTGCTTTTAATTTCGGCATCCTCAGGATTCTCCTCGCGGAAGTCCCAAATTTCAAAGGCTTCGTCGGCAAGGAAGGCTGATCCGTCGGTTCCAGCGAGTTGGACTCGGGCAGGGTGCCCGTCCTTTGACCAAGTGCAGGTTGAGGCTTCGATGACTCCACGTGCCCCATTCTCGAATTCAATAATGGCGACGCAGTGGTCCTCGACTTCGATCCGCTCATGAGCAAGGCAAACTGTTGTGGCTTGAACGCTTTTTACGGGTCCAGCGAGGTAGACGAGAGCGTCGACAGTGTGAATAGATTGGTTCATGAGGGCTCCACCTCCGTCGAGGGCCCAGGTTCCGCGCCACCCAGCGGAATCGTAGTAAGCTTGGTCACGATACCACTTAATATACGCCGAAGCCGAGACGAGGGTCCCGAAGCGACCTTCGTCGGCTGCTTTTTTGAAGGCGTCCATTCCGGGGTGGAATCGTCGATTTAAGACTGCGGCAAGGGTTTTGCTGTTTTCTTCGGCGGCCGACATCAACTCGTCAATTCGGGGGATGGTAATCTCAAGTGGCTTTTCGACGATGGCGTGTTTCCCCGCCTTGAGTGCTGCCAAGGTTGGGTCGAGATGAGCACCGCTAGGGGTGCCGACGGTCACGATTTCCAGTTCGGGTTCAGCAAGGAATTCCGCGATGTCGGAAAAAGCTCTAGCTCCATATTCGTGAGCGAGTTTATCTGCCGCTTCCTGTCGAAGATCAAAAACCGAGTGGAGAGTGCCCCCGGTCATGGCGGTAATTGCTTTGGCGTGGAAATGTCCGATCATTCCAGCTCCAATGATTCCAAATTTCATAGTGTTATGCTGGGAAGTTGAAACCATGGATGCATATCTGGCAAGAGTGGCTTTACTTAACCTCCTCGCTAGAGGGATTTCGACGACCCAGGAATCCTTTAATCCTTCGTCATTTGAAGTGGAAAATAAGCAGGCTTAAACAGAGGGGAAGTGGCCCACAAGTTTTTTTAGTAGGTCGGTTTAAACTCTGCTAGAATGCAATAGCCCGAAGACGCCAGAACGTCTTGTTAGTGTCCGATAGGTTTAAGTTGAATTGCCTCGTTTGGATCGATCCTGATAATGCGCTAACGAGAGTTTCTCTCGTTGACCACGTCTTGAGGTCGGTAGACGTCTGGAACTCAAGAGTTACTCCACTGTGATCGATCTGTCTGGTGAAGCTGACCGTTCCATCAGGGGCGATCTGGACGAGGGAAGCGAGCTCATCATGAGAATTCGGATCAGTACCAAGCGAAAATTCGAGAAGGTTTGAGAGGGCATCGCCGTCTGGATCTAGGTCTTCGATACCAACACCATTCTTTGAGGCCCAGTTTTGGTAGCTTTCAGTTTCAAGAATTTTTCCAGGTGTGGGGTTTGCGGCATTCCAAGAGCTCGAGAAATTTCCGTAGTCAATTGCTCCATTGCGCGTCAGCGAGGAGCCTCCAGTAGCATCCGGCCAAGGAAGAGTTGATTGATAGTGAACGTCATCGGTTGTAACCTGATCGGTGCCATCGTCGTCGAGGCCTTTTTGAAGTCGCACTCTCCCGTTCGAATTATTGAGCGGCCCGTCGGTTGCAGGTCCGATTAGGGTGACTGAGGGCGTGATTTTAAAGGTGTCTCGGAAATTAATAGTTTGGGCGATATTAATTTGAGGATCAAAAGTGACAATGACGATTGATGCGCCTGCGGCGATGCGGTGAGAAGAATTGAAGTTAAAATCGAGTCCACCCCTGAGTTTCCAGAATTCAAGCGAGACCGCGGTATCTCCGGTGTTAGTGAGTTCGACAAATTCGTGCGAATCGGTACCGGTTGGAGCGTAGTGAATTTCGGAGATGAAAACTGGCCCGAGGGCCGGCCCACTATTTGGAGCCTCGGGTGTGCGAGCTGTCATCGTGAAGAGCGTATCAGCCCCTAGACCATCAGGCCAACGTCCGAGGGTGGTTCCAGGAGCTGCCGCTGCGAATTCAACTTGGTCGACAAAGCTTATTGGTTGACCGGAGCTGTTGGTTTCAACGAGCCAGAGGTCTTCGCCATTTCCTCCGCTATTGAGGCCAAAGGGGCGGCCGGTTTGCCAATTTCCTTTGATGGCAGTGTTATCGAGGAATGTGGCGTCGATCATAAAGCTGTTTTGATCAATGACGATCACTTCGAAGCTATCATTAAATTTGGAAAAGCCATTGTATCCATCAATCGTGACAAGATCTCCGGTGGATAATCCGTGAGCGTTGCTTTTTACGGTGGTTGGGCTTGAGCCCGCGACTCCCGTATAGTTGGTGATAGGATTTGCTGGGGGAGTGTTAAACTGACTTTCCTCTATGGTAAAATAGCCGAGTCCTCTGAGTGTCTTCTCGGGAAGTTCGTATGAACGATAAACCCTCTTGGAGTCTGTGAGAAGCCATCCTCCGATCTCGAGGGGTGAGGCAGTGGTGTTGTGTAGTTCGATGAAGTCCAAGCCGGGGTCAGCTGATCTGACTTCGTTGATGACCACTCTTCGATCGGAAATGGGGCCGTTAGTCCCCGGGGAGCCGTGGAAGGCTACGCTGGGAACCCAGCTATCGGGATTAGAAAGGTCGCCGGTAAGGTCACGGAGCTCCAATGATGATCCGTCACCGTCGGGGCGGGCTGGCCAGGAGTCAGAATCATCGAAGCGAAAAGAGCTGATTAAGCTTCCCGTGCTATCGAGGAGGGTGAGGATTTCACCGTTGTTATCAAGGGCGCCAACAAAAGTTCCCGCGATCAGGCTGGAAAGATCCTGACCATATCGCTCCAGAAAAGCGATTTGATCCCGCACAACGATTGCCCGTTCGCCAGGAGCAATTGGGAAGGGGGAGAGCGAAAGTGAGATTCCTTCCGTAAAGGAGAGATCGGCAAGATTAATCGCGGTTGCTCCGGTGTTGGTGAGTTCGACATATTCAAAGAGATCCTTGTTTTCGAGATCTAGGGGCGCAGCGTCGAGTTTCTCGAGGAGGGTGGCTTCCCGCGGGTGGTAGTTAATCTCACTAATCACGAGGTTTGAAGCGTCTGCTGGTTGTTCCAAGAGAAAGGTTCCGGAAACGGTGGCAGACCATTCATCTTCAAGTTTTAAACGCGCCGTGATAAGCGCTGATTCTGGAAGATCGATGATGGGCTTCCCGGCTGGGCGTGAAAGAGAAAGTGCGACATCAATTCCTAAGTCGCTACTGTTGGCGCTAGAATTATGAAGTTCAATCGAGAGAGTGTTTGTTCCCTCGAGAAGGTCGCCTGGAGCTATTGAAACTTCGGTTTCAAAACTCTCGTTTTCGTTAGAACTACGGATTGCAAAATCGTTGTAGGTTACAGTTCCAGCTTTCATATTTTCTCGGAACATTTCTTTCCCATTGAGATAAACAATCAGTCCATCGTCCATGATTGTTGAGAAAGTGAGTGAGGTCACATCGGCAGCATCAATCACCTCGAAACTTTTACGGAAGTAGACGGCGGGGTAGCCGCCCCCGAAAGATCCAATATCTAGAATTGTGTTTGCGCGAGCGGCATTGATTGAAGTGGCAGTACGTCCTCCGATCAAACCTTGCCCTTCTTCCCAAGAACCATCGTCAAATTGAGGGTGTTTCCAATCGTTTGAGTTGTATCCCGATGCCGGATTTGTTTTCACAATATTGCTCGGGGAAAGTGCAACCGAGGAGGCTTGGTAACGCCATTGGTCTGACTCAAAAGGAAAGACTAATTCGGTCGCCACGCCGGAGAAAATTGGAATCGCTTTTGGAGAAATTGTCCCGTCTGAGCGGAGAGGATCTGTTCCGTCAAGGGTGTAGTAGATGGTTCCAGTCTCTCCGTTGAGAGTTAGTTGATTGTTGCCTCCTGCAAATCCGCCTCTGGATGTTTGTCCGTTGATGGCAAAATTAGGAGATTCTAATGTAGGGTATAAATTAGAGTTTTTGAGTTGCCTAATGACGTTGTTTGTTCGAACCGGGAAGTAGGAATTGTAGAGCCGATTTTGTTCCGTTAACCATTCGTCACGATCGTATGCCGTGGAGCGGCGGTGGTCGCCCCAGCGGGCGGCTTCGGCAATGACCGCCTTGTCGATGGTTGCTGCATATTTTTCCCAACGAGCCCTTGTTTTTTCAGGCGTAAGAGCTCCATCTCCGGTAAGGTGCATGTGTGCGCGGTCGGCAAAGCGTTGGCGATATTCTGGGATTGCTTGCAGGCTTGATTGAATACGAACAATATCACGCGGATTTGAGTTAGAAGAGGGGTTCTCGAGAACCCGTTCCCCGTCCCAAGAATAGAGCTTCCATGGGCGCATTTCGGTTGGAGTAGAATATGGGCCGCCTCCGGCAGCACGCCAGTTTCCGTCAAATTTCAGATCTTGGTTTCCTCCGAAAATTTGGATGATCTGGAAGTCGATATAGTTGTCGACGTCGAGGACTTGTTGAATGTTCTTCCAGTTGCGAGTGTTGACGACCGAGCGCATGGCATTCCAAGCAGTGGAGTTTCCTTCGACAAAGGTTCCCCCGTTCCGAGCGTCAATGAGATCACTGTCGCCTCCATCGTAGTTGGCATAATGTGCGTTATCTTGTCGTTCGGCAACATTGTGGAGCCCCCAGTAAAGTCCGTTCACGAATAAGTGAGCCAGGAATCCGGCACCAGCATCTTGGTTGCCCATATCGCGAAGGCTTTCACGCATCCATTGGTCTCGAATCATAGAGCCGCGGCTCCGTTGTCCAGAATCCCGATGAATCCAAGAATTGTTATAGCCTGCGCGCAGAGCGATAGAATTGAAGTTGTCGACATCTACTTCGGGGAAAAGAACTTGTCCAAGGCGACCGGCGCCATATTCCGTGCGAAAGCGGAAGGAAAGTGAGTGCTTAGGGGATGAGCTTGGATTACGGCTGGCTCCACCTTGAACCTTGAGCCCGCAGTGTTCTTGGAAGGCAGGTCGTGAATCGTTTTCAGCTGGAATAAATTCAGCGGAACAGGATCGCTCCAGTCCTTGTGACGTGGAATTGGCGTAGAGATTTACGAAGTCCGTAGCAGGCATTGAGATAGAGATGGAAGGTGTCTCCTTAAAGCCTTGCAGCATTGCTTGTGCGATTGTGAGTCCGTTGTGGCCTGGCGAGGGTGCGGTTGAGCGAGTGATTCGCGTATCCATGTTGTAATCTCCCGATGGGAACGTGCCATAGCCCGGGGGACGGGTTTGCTGGAGAATCGGATTGTTGAGCCCATTGGAATCAGTTCCGTTTGCCTTGGCATTATCGATATCAAGAAGGAGATAGGTGTGGGCTTCCCGAGGGCTGGGCGCAAAGCTATTTGCGGTCGCCGCTGAACGGATGACTGTGGTTTTTCTTATACGAATGGGGCTTGTATAAGCGGTTGCGTTAGCACTGGGATTACCGGTATCCGTCAGCGGAGATGATCCATCGGTGGTATAGTAAATAGTGGCACTAGGAGTCGTAGTTGAGAGGGAGATTTGCTGGGCGCTTTGATAAAGGCCACGAGTCGGAGAAATCTCGAGTGGAGCAACACGTGCGATGCCGTCTGCGTCATTTTTCGCGCCCGGAGTTGGGTTTTCGAAGAAGACGATCCTATCAGTGACTGGATGAACTCCATACGAAATATCATCCGATTGATTAGGATACGAACTACCCGCTGGTCCAAATTCTGAGCTTATTGACTCATCGGGCGCCATTAGGGCAAGGTATTCTCCGCTCTTTGCTAGTTTGAAATTAGTATGAAGATTGCGTTTGGTGTCGGGAGTATTGTCACCGGATGCGAAGACAATCAGGTAGCCGTTCGCTGGGACAATAGTTTCGGCTGGAAAAATCCATGCATTGGAACCATTCGGGTTGTTGGTCAAACGCCATCCTCCCATATCTTGTGCGATGACGCCTGTATTATGAAGCTCAATCCAATCATCGAAACGTCCTGGGACAGAATTGGGAGCAACTGTAGTGTCATTTCCCGCCATGAATTCGTTAATGATGATCGATCCTTCGCTGACGAGTGATCCAGCGGTGGCAACGATGATTGCAATAAAAGTGTGTGTAGCATTCATAAAATAAGCTGTCGGTTGAATCGTAGTCCCCGACGGAATCGGATAAATAAAAAAGGGGTTGATCGGCCCCTTTCTTTTTCAATCTTGAGCGTGAAGCCGATTAGCGCTTCGTGGTCCCAATCTTCTGCATTGTGGCCTTCCGGTAGAAGACGATAGCTTCGCACATCGATTTAGCGAGAGTGCGTTGGTAGGTTGGGTTGTTAATTAAGTATTTCTCCTTAGGGTGGCTCATGAAGCCTCCTTCGAAGAGGATAGCAGGGTGTTTGACGCCGGTTAGAACACTGTAACGGGCCCGACGAATCCCGCGATCGGGGACTTCTAGTTTAGCTCGGGCGAGAAGCTGGATACTGCTCCAGTGGACAGCGGTTGCGAGAGCGATATTTGCAGAGTCTTGGGCATTTCCCATTCGTTCGATATTATCCGAAGCTTGCGCTCCACGGCCATAGTGGGCAACCCCGACTGGAGAAAGAGTGAAGGTTTCAATTCCGCGCGCCTGTGAGCGAGCACGTGAGCCTACGGAATTGAAGTGAATGCTTATAAAAATTGCGTCCCTGTAGAGATTGGCACGTTTGACTCGTTCCTGAAGGGTTAGGAAAACGTCGGTGCTGCGAGTCATGACAACTTTGAAGCCACGTTTCTTGAGGTTATCTTGTAGAAGTTTGGCAATCTTCAGATTGTAACCGGCCTCGGTCCCCAGCGAATTGACGGCACCAGGATCTTTTCCACCGTGTCCGGGGTCGATGATTACGGTATCAAAACCTTTCGCTGCCTTAATTTTGAAAGGCCGGAGGACTGGATCAATCACCTTCTTGAGGTCCATGACTGAAATATGGTAAGAACCAAGAGAGATCACAGCGTGGCTGAAAATAAATTTCACGTTGTTCATCAGGACTTCCTGACCTCCCGCTCGGAATTTGAGCTCTACGTCGGAGTTCTTCAGGATAATGTTGCTTCCCGACTTGGTCATGCTGGTGAGGCTGTAAAAATCTTTGACCTGTGAAAGAGGAACATACTGGTGGTTACGATACTCTTTAATTTGCCAGCTGACCTTCGCGGCGGAGGCCGGAAGGATTACTAAAAAGAGAATCAGCAAGATTCTGCATCGAAGGTTAAAGATTCTCATAAGATCAAAGATTTGATCAAAGTGCACTGCCAGCTGATAGGAACTCAGCCCTATCTTGCCAAGTTGAAAAACACCGGGGGAAACGAGTGATTTAGGGTATTACTCGACTCCTGTGATGATGATTGCGGTTTTTTCTAATTCGTCCCCCATCTTTTTTCCAATGAGTCCCTGATAAAGTCGTGAATCTGGAGTGACCACCGTGACGTCACAGCCGAGGTATTCCGTCATGAGTCCGCCTCCGGTTGGCGCGAGGAGATAGAAACAAATTTCGCCCTCCTGATCGACTTCGACTAGGGCTCCTGACCCGATCACCTCTGTCATTTCGAAGGGGCTGGGCGCGAACCTCTTGAGGGTGGCGAGAGATTCCTCAGCGATCACTAATTGCGCGGCTTGTGCTTCGGCAAGGTAAGCTGCCTCGATGGCGCGCGTGTCGTATTTTCCCTCTGGCTTGGTCTCGTCACCGTTCGCGTTTTCGCTGGTCTCAGTGAAGGCTGATCTAGTGATTGCGATTTTTTCCTCCATCTGCCGGAGCAGGTTGGAGATGACGGTGTCCTTAGTCATTCTTCGAACGGCGAGCTTGGACCGCTTTAGCGAAAGCTTCGAGAACCTCCTCGGTGGTTTGCCAGTTAATACAGGCATCGGTGACCGATTGTCCATAGACCATATCGTCGGAGATTTTCTGGTTTCCTTCTACGATGTTGGATTCGATCATAACGGCAGCAATGTCTTTGGCTCCGTTTGCCATTTGTTCGCAAAGATCTGCGGCCACTCGAGGTTGGTTTCGGTAGTCTTTGTTTGAATTGCCATGGGAACAATCGACCATCAGTTGCTCGGGTAGATCGATCTCGCGGAGTTTGGAGCTAACTGGGTCGATTTCATCGCGGGTGTAATTTTGGCCGCTCTTGCCTCCGCGGAGGATGAGGTGGCAAGCATCGTTTCCGGTGGTGGTGACGATTGCTGAGACGCCTTGCTTGGTGACAGAGAGAAAGTGGTGAGGCTTCGAGGAAGCTCCGATGGCGTCAAGTGCGATTTGGATTGAGCCGCCAGTCCCGTTTTTAAAACCAACCGGCATTGAAAGGCCGGAGGCGAGCTCACGGTGGACTTGAGATTCGGTAGTGCGCGCTCCGATAGCTCCCCAGGCAATTAGGTCGGCGACATACTGGGGAGAGATCGCATCAAGAAACTCGGTGCCAGCAGGAACTCCCATTTCGGCGAGTTGAAGGAGTAGTTCACGGGCCGTGCGTAAACCCCGGTTTATGTCGAATGAATCGTTTAAGTTAGGATCATTGATGAGTCCTTTCCAGCCGACGGTCGTTCGGGGTTTTTCAAAATAGACACGCATGATGATATGAAGGTCTTTTTGATAGAGAGCAGCAGCTTCCTTTAGACGCATGGCGTATTCAATGGCTGCCGAAGGGTCGTGAATCGAACAGGGGCCCACTACGACGAGTAGTCGGTCGTCCTCACCCTTCAGGATTGCCTCAGCTCCTTTGCGGGCGGAAGCAACAAGCTGGGCTGCTGATTCGCTGAGTGGAAGTTGGTAGGAAAGAACAGCCGGCGAGATAAGCGGGTCGATACGGTCAATGCGGAGGTCGTCTGTGTTAGTGGTAGCCACGGGCGGAGTGTTTAAGGTTTTTTGAAAAATTCAAGAGTGGAGGTTTGTCAGATTGAGCGATTCGGTCCAGATTAATCATTATGTCCAAAAAGCGTAGCAGGCAGCCGCCGCTGTATCGCGACCTCACTGCCGGGATGGTTCCCGACCAAGCTTGTAATTTTATTGATTCCACTGGGAGTAAAGAACTCGATTCACGGATTCTGGATCTTGCCAAATCAGTGGAGGGAGTAGATGACTTTTGCTTGCTGGCCGAGATGATTTCGACGGCCGTAGGAATGGCTCGAGGCACTTCTAATCAGGCTGACTTTAAATTGGCGAACCGCGCTCTTAAGGAAATGAAGAAATCGAGTGAAATCTTCGGCCCTTTCCGGGGGAATCGTAAGGTTGCACTCTTTGGCTCGGCCCGTACAAAGCCAGAGGAGAGGGAATATCAAACCGCGGTTGAGTTTTCTCGTCGGATGGTTGAGGAAGGTTTTATGACAATTACTGGCGCGGGGCCGGGAATTATGGCGGCCGGTAATGAAGGGGCGACTGCCGAGCATAGCTTTGGGCTCAATATCTCGCTTCCTTTTGAAGCTTCTGCAAACGAGTTCATTTATGGAGATCCAAAGCTTATCGACTATAATTACTTTTTTACCCGAAAGTTGGCCTTCGTGAAGGAAGCAGATGCTGGAGTTGGGATGCCGGGCGGACTCGGAACTCAGGATGAGGTCCTAGAAGCCTTAACCTTGATTCAAACTGGTAAGGCGAAGCTTTACCCCATTGTTTGTCTTGATGCTCCTGGCGGGACTTATTGGAAGGCATGGAAGCAATTTGTGGAAGAGCACCTTTTGAGATTGGGTTTAATTTCTGAATCTGATTTCTCACTTTTTAAAGTCACGGATGATGTTGAGGAAGCAATTCGTGAGATTACTGGATTCTATAACAATTTTCATTCCTATCGATATGTCGGTGACCGTCTGGTCGTGCGTTTGCAAACCGCGCTATCGGAGGCCGCGTTGGAAGATCTGAATCAACGGTTTTCGCTAATAGTTAAGTCAGGCAAGATCGAGCAGGGATCTGCCTTAAAGGAGGAACAGAGCGAACCTGAGTTGGTCGACTTGCCAAGAATCATCCTGCGCCATCGCCGTCGCGATTTTGGGCTTCTGCGGGAATTTATTAATGCTCTCAATGAAG
Source organism: Verrucomicrobia bacterium SCGC AAA164-M04 (assembly GCA_000383735.1). The sequence goes on along the minus strand of KB912201.1, from coordinate 6,318 downwards.
CCGAAGTAGAAAACTGATGGCTAAGCAAAGGGTAGATGCGCTTTTGGTATCGCGGGGACTGTGTGATTCCCGTGAGCAGGCGAAACGGTTGATTATGGCCGGCGAAGTCATGACTGGAACCGAGCGTGTCGCTAAACCAAGTACAAAGCTCGCTGAAGATGCGGATTTGTCGGTTAAGGAAAAACCAAGGTATGTCGGTCGCGGGGGCTTCAAAATCGAAGGAGCCTTGTGCGAATTTGGGATTGATCCTACGGGTTGGGTCTGTGCCGATCTAGGGGCCTCTACGGGAGGTTTTACCGATTGCCTGCTCCAAAAAGGTGCAGCGCGTGTTCATGCGATTGATGTGGGGACGAACCAATTGGTATGGAAGTTGCGAAGTGATGAACGTGTTTTTTCAAAGGAGCGTTTCAACGCCCGTAATCTCAAGGTCGAAGACATTGGGGAGAAGGTGAATTTAGTCGTGATGGATTTGTCGTTCATTTCCCTCACAAAGGTGTTGCCCGCCGCCTTTTCCATTCTTGAAGAAGGTGGTTTTATTATCCCTCTCATCAAACCTCAGTTTGAACTTTCAAGAGAAGAAGTGGGGAAAGGTGGGATCGTAAGAGAGCCGGAACTCCATCAAAAATCTGTTGATAAGATCCGAACTTTCATTACCGAAGAGCTAGGCCGAGAATGGTGCGGGGTTATCACTTCGTCGATCACTGGGACGGATGGTAACGTCGAGTTTCTAGCGAAAATGAGGTAGGGAAAAGCTCCGCTTTTTGGTGTGGTTTGTATTCCTTGGGAAGGTAGAGCTGAGCTTTTTCACTAGGATACATGGAGTGGCGGATATGGTTAGCGTCTGATTTAGCGTTGTGGTTACGGAGAGCAGATTAGATCTCTATGCTAAGAGTTACGGGGCAGTGGTCTGAGCCGAGAACGTCATCGTTGATTGAGGCGGATTTGAGTTTAGGGGCGAGGGATTGAGATGTGATCCAGTAGTCGATACGCCACCCGACGTTGTTGGCACGCGCACCTCCACGGTAGCTCCACCAAGAGTAGGTGTCGGTTTGATCTGGGTGGAAGTAGCGGAAGCTGTCAATGAACCCAGCATTGACCAGTTCTGTGAAACCGGCCCGTTCTTCGTCGGAAAATCCAGCGCTTTTACGATTAGTTTTGGGGCGGGCAAGATCGATTTCTTGGTGCGCAACGTTTAGATCTCCGCAGGCTATGACGGGTTTTCCTTCGGCTTCGAGACCCTGAAGGTATTCGCGGAAGGCGATATCCCACTCCATCCGGTAAGGGAGGCGAGCAAGTTCGTTCTTTGCGTTTGGAGTGTAAACGGTGACGAGGAAGAAGCTGGAATATTCTAGGGTGATGACGCGACCTTCCTTGTCGCCCTCGGCGCTTTTTTCCGAGCCGATACCGAGGCGAACTGAGAGTGGTTCGGTTTTGGTAAAGATAGCGGTGCCAGAGTAGCCGGGTTTTTCAGCGGAGTTCCAGTAGGTTTTGTAGCCAGCTAAATCCAGTGGGAGTTCGACTTGTTCGGAACGGGCTTTGGTTTCCTGCAGGCAAAGGATGTCTGGAGCGTGCTCAAGGACGAAGTCGGTAAAGTTCTTTTTAAGAATGGCACGTATCCCGTTGACGTTCCATGAGGTGAGTTTCATGCAGAGAAAGTGGCTGGGAATGAGCGAATGGACAAATGCAGAATCAAAAATTGGCCTGCAAATAGGGGGACAGCAGGAATCTCTAGCTGCGAGATGAAAGATGGAGCCTCCTTTCGGGGGCTCTATTACCTTTAATATGCTCTTAAGGAATTTAGTTGGCTAAGATGTCGATTTTCCGTGGAGTGAGCTCTTGTCGCCTTTGGAGTGAGAGAGTGAGGATGCCATCGCGATGGGTGACTTGGATCTTTTCGTCATCGACGTCTTCATGGATTTCGACTTTGAGCTCGAAGCGGAGAGCTTCCTGCTCACGTCTTTCAAAGTTGCCTTCAAGCTCCCTGCGATTTCCGTTGATCGTAAGGAGCCGCCTAGCAAGATTCACCTCAAGGTCCTTTTTTTTGACGCCGGGGAGGGAAATGTCGAGGTCGAAGCCCTCTTTGTGGGCGCGAGTTTTGAAATTTGGTCGTTCGGTTGGGATTTGTATATTCATGATCTTATTCTTTTAATTTTTCAAATTAGCAAATTTTGATTTTACGAACGCTTGGTTCTTGTGTGGTGAGTTTTTTAAAACTGAGATCGAGAACGCCGTTTTCAAGTTTGGCGTTGATACCGTTTGGGTTGATATTTTTGGGTAGGTTGTATGAGCGCTCGAAGCTGGAGAAAAAAGCATCTTCACGCTCACTTTTTGCGATGATGGTCAGCATCCGATTTTCAAGAGAGATGGCGATTTCTTCACGAGCAAAGCCAGGGAGATTTAGCCGAAGCCGATAGGAATCCTTTTCCTCGTAGCGGTAAGCTCCGGGGGCGGGGGTAATGGGTGATGGGCTGAAACTTCGGAGAGTTTGATTGAGGAAATCATCGATATTTCCGAAGAAGCGATTTGGTTTATAATGGGTCAGATTCATTAGTTTGGTCTTGAGTGTTTGGTTACATCTACCTTTTCTGGCAGGACTTAGACCAAATCCTTTAAAATCAGTTCGAATCCCTTAACTACGGGGAAAAATTCTTTCAGTCGTTGTTCTCGAAACAACTATTTATCACAAAATGACGCAGTCGGGGTCACATTGTCACGACGTTATGACGCGGTAAGTTTTTGGGCGAGCTTTGTAGCTTCAATAAGCGAGCTGACAGAGGCGATTCCTTTTCCAGCAATATCAAAAGCGGTGCCGTGATCGACAGAAGTACGGACGATTGGGAGGCCCAGGGTGACATTCACGCCTAGGTCAAAAGCAAGGGTTTTGAGTGGGATGAGGCCTTGGTCGTGATAGAGGCAAATATAGGCGTCAATGTCTTTTCTGATGGCCGGAAGAAAGGCGGTGTCGGGCGAGAGTGGGCCGATAATATTGATGCCCCTTGAACGAGCTTTTTCAAGAACAGGAATGATGAGTTCAATTTCCTCGCTGCCAAAAAGTCCTCCCTCTCCGGCATGGGGGTTTAGTCCTGGCATGGCGAGGCGCGCAGGCTGTCCCTTAATCGTACTTATTGCCTTATGAGTGAGAGTGATAACTTCAAGCATCCGCTTTTCTTCAAGAAGTTCCGGAACGCTGGCAAGAGAGACATGGGTGGTGACAAGAGAACACGTGATTTCATCTGAGGTGAGCATCATAGCGTGGTCAGGTGAAGAGGTTTTTTCGACGAGATATTCGGTGTGGCCAGGATAAAATTTCCCTGCGCGATACCATGCCTCCTTGTGGATTGGGTTGGTGATGACTCCGCTAAAAGCTCCGTCCATAGCTCCTTCGACGGCAGCCTCGAGGCAGGCGAAGGAATGTTCTCCAGCTACAGGTGAGATTTCACCGATTTTGATGGATTCGGGAAGGGGTAGATCAATCAGATGATCGTCTGCAAAGGGAAGCTGCAGTTGGGAGGCGATTTGCGACAGGTGATTGCCACAACCGATGACTCTGAGATTTGGGCAGGGTGGGTTAGCGAGTAGTTTAAGCACCAATTCTGGACCAATTCCAGCCGGATCGCCTTGGGTGATGACAAGTGGGGTTGGCATGTGCGCCTTTTAGTCTTGGTCTTCAGAAAGCCGGGCAAGAGCCATCATGGCGCGAGCTGGAGTGGCGGAATGCAGAGTGATGAGAATATTTCCTTTTTCGTTATCCTTGCGGGAGCCTCCATTGTCCATCGTGCTGATCGTAGCGACGTGGCCGATAGCATTACCAAAAGCGTCTAGGACGGCGGAACCGCTGGATCCAGGGGCCCAGCGGCTGCTGACATTGAGTTTCAGTGCACCAAGAGCTTTAATAGAATTTGGATCGTCTCCACGCTTGTCATTGTTCCAGTAAAAACGGTTCACCATGCCTTGAGAAAAGTATTGTCCCTGTTTGAGTGGGCGACTCAGGCAAAAGGCAGAATCTCCAGGGGCAATCTGGTCGTTGAGTGGAAGATGGGTCGTTTTGGTGTCGATCTTGATGAGGGCGCCATCGATTTTTTTGTCATTTGCGAGAATCGAGGTGACCGGGTAAACCTTCCCGGAATGGTCAACCGCGATGAGTCCTCCTTTACGCATTTTTTTATTATCCATATTAATGACGTGAGAGCAGGTGCCTAGAACTCCATCGTCGGTAAGGGCATATCCTCCTGCGAGATTGATATGCCAATTGTCGCAGTTGTTGCAAAGGTAAGCCCAGCCAACTCGGTATCCGCTCGCCTTAGCGCGCTCGGCAACCTGAGTGGGCGTGAGTGTATTATCGTGGGCAACAGGAAGCTCTAGCTTAATTGGGGCAGGAGACTTGATGAGTTCCCCAATAGCCTCAAGGCCAAGCAATTTTCCGTCTTGGAAGAGTTTCTCAGCTTGTTTTCTAATTCTTGTTTCTTCGGCGCGTATCCCATTACGAGATTGTTCGAAAATGGAAACCCCCGGGCCTTGAGCGTAAGCCGGGACGATTAGGGTAAGAGCAATAAAAATGGTCTTCATTTTGAGGGAAAGCGTCATGAACTGGTGGAGTTGTGAGCCGGAATGAAATTCATTACCAGCAGGTTTATAATTAAAGAAGAACTGGCATGCGAGCTGCATATAGAGTTGAGATAAGGCAGGGTTCTGTTTGTTGCTCTGCTCTCATTGTCGATTGTGTGTGTGAAAAGGGCGGTTCTTTGGAGCCGTCCTTTTCTTATTTTAGAGGGAGGTGCTTACCACTCGTAAAGGTTGATGCCTAGGTAGCTGAAGAGGCCCTTATCAAGGTCCTCTTCAAAAAGGGTATCACCGTTTTTCTCGGCGCGTAATTGGTTAGCGAAGTTTGCTCCAGCCCAAGCGGTGAGCCAAATTCCGCGCCTTAATTTAAAATCGATGCCAACCCCGGCATTGTAGCTGGCAAATCCGTAATCAACTGAGTTTCCAGTATCATCCTCGATATTCCAGAGTCCCCCGGTTGGGAATCCGCCACCGCGAATGATAAGGTGATCGCTGATTTGGTGGGAAAGCGTGATTCGGGGGCCGAGAAGGGTAAAGGACCAGTCTTTGGCGGGTTGCCAAGTGCAACCAAGAGCTGGAAGAACCATGGCATCGCCAAAATTGCGCACTCGTGCGGCTCCGAAGTTAAGCGAAAAGGTGTTGGAGAATTTGTATTGTGCGCCAAGGCGGGCCGAGTAATCGAAATCATCGCTGGTGATAGCACTAAAATCGGTTGCGAGCTGACCGGAGATCTGGGCAAAGAAAGACCAAGGAGAGTTTGAGGAATTGTAGATGAACGAGAAGGGGACGATGAGGTCGTGCAAATGAGATAAATCTGCTCCGGAGGAGAAACCGCCTTCATCGATACGAGTAAAGCGGTAGTTTATTCCGTAAAAGAGTTTGAGCTCGTCGTTAAGCTCTTTTCTTAAACCGAATCCACCTTGAAGGGTGAGTTGCTCCCAGTTGAAGTTGCTGGTTCCGCTTTTCTCTGAAGCCCCTCCGAAAAGGACTCCGAAACGTCCGGGCATTGCCGTCATCGGTGAGCGATTTTCTGGCTCAGGGTCAATTCTGGCGTTTGTAAAAAGGGTGGAGGCCAGAAGGATAGAGGAAACTTGAACTTTCACGTGTTTATAGTGGCCTGTATTTGGAAATGTCAAAGGGGAGTTCGTGTGGTTTAGTTAGCTCAGGGGCAGGCTAGGTATTGGTCGAGCGATTCTGGTGAGGCTTAGGAAGGAGATTTTCTAGCGCTAATTATTGGGCGCCCTCTTCGATCTTTGCAGGAGATATTTCATGTAACGATCTCTCTCTTTGAGAGAATCGTCGACCGCAGGATTGACGAAGGGATTGTTTTTCCCATACCTCGTCCAAGGGCCAGTTCTTGGAATTCTGGTATATTCGATGAAGCGCCAGTGTACGATGGCCTTATTCCCTATGCCAAGGTAGTCTCTGACAGCGGGGGATAGGTCGATTCCTGCACCTTGGTTGTTCCTGTTTTTGGGGCGTTTGTTACCGAAAACATATTGCCAATCGTCAGTCACGAAGGGGCCGCAATCTTCCCATTGCGCGTAACAGACTCTTCGGGTTTTGGCGCAATAAATTTGAACCCAACGGCCTTTGCAGGCGGATTCTCCAGGTTTGCGATTGATCCGATTCCACCAAGGAATCACGCGTGCAGCTTCCGGTTTGTGCATACGATGGTTCAGGCAGTCGTTGTAAGGGAGGGCGACGTAAAAAGGGTTTTGCCCCGGATTTAAGCCGCGGGGAAGGTATCCGAGACGG
>KB912200.1 GCA_000383735.1 Verrucomicrobia bacterium SCGC AAA164-M04 | reverse complement strand
GCAGCATCGTAGGCCCCCTGAAGGTAGAAGCTTGTTTCAACACCCAAATCCGTCTCAAGCTCGATTTCTTTGAGGTCGGTAATGCCATCCTCATCAGTATCGAAGAAGCGCGCATCTCTTTCCGCCACAATTGCATCGTAAGAGTCTTGGGTCGGCCGCGCATCTCTTTCCGCAACTACTGTATTATAAGCTTCAATGGTTGTGAGATTGAAGTTTCCTGGAGTTCCAGTGACATCCGTCCGGCCCGCCTGACGACCTTGGGCATTTGAGGCAGCAACAGCAGCATCGTAGGCCCCCTGAAGGTAGAAGATTGTCTCGACAGTCGAATCAGTCTCGAGCTCGATTTCCTTCGTATCGGTCAGGCCATCCTTATCAGTATCCACGAAGCGCGCATCTCTCTCCTCAGTAATGGCGTTAAAGGCATCGAGCGTTGGTCTAGCATCTCTCTGAGCAACTACAGCGTCATAGGCTGAAATACTGGTCAGATTGTAATTACTTGGATTATTCGTGACGCTATCAGAACCTGATTGAAGTGCTTCTGCCACCGCGGTGTCATAAGCACCTTGGAGATAAAAAGAGGTCTCAGTCGTAGAGTCCGACGACAATTCAATCTCTTTTATGTCGGTAATACCGTCTTGATCACTATCGACGAAGCGCGCATCTCTCTGAGCGACCACTTGATCATACGAACTCGTTGTTGTCAGGTCGTAATTTTGGGGATTAGATGTCACCTCGGATCGCCCAGATTGGCGTGAATTCGCGACAGCATTATCAAAAAAGCTTTGAAGGTAAAAAGTGGTTTGCTCGGAAGCATTGGTCGCAAGTTCAACTTCTTTAGCATCAGTTAACCCATCTCGATCAGTATCGATAAAGCGGGCATCGCGTTCTGCGATAACTGCTTGGTAAGCTGTGATACTCGTAAGGCCATAATTTTGAGGATTAGTCGTTATATCATTCCGGCCAGCCACTCTCGAGGCTGCGACAGCGCTATCATACGATGACTTCACATAGAAAGTTGTTTGCTCATCCCGATTCGTATTCAGTTCTTCTTCTTTTGCATCGGTAATACCATCTAGATCCGAGTCAGCGAAAAGCTGGACATCTTCCGTAGTCGCTTCCGCAATCACAAAATTATCATCTTCATCTCCAGTAGTCTGAGAGAATGCAATTTTGAAATTACTAGGGCTCTCCAAAATCGAGAATAATGTGATCCGGTTTGGATCTGTTTCTAGCTCAGCTTCAATTAAATCAGTGAGACCATCTTCATCACTATCAGCAAAACGGGCGTCTCTTTGGGAAACCACATTGTTATAAGCACTATTACTAGTCAGCGCGTAATTCTGTGGATTCTCTATAACCTCATCACGCCCAGCCTGAAGCGATTCAGCTATCACTGAATCATAAGAACTTTCAAGATAAAAGACCGTTGCCTCGGTGTTACTCGTCGCGAGCTCATTTTCTTTCTGATCAGTCAGTCCGTCCCCATCTGTGTCAACAAAACGAGAATCTCTTTCAGCAACCACGGCATTATAAGCAGTTATCGAAGCAAAGCCGTAGTTCTGTGGATTTGCAGTCACTTGTTCGAGCGAATCATCAAGAGCGTTCCCAGCGATCTCGTCAAATGCTCCTTGGAGATAAAAAGTCGTCTTCTCAGAAATACTCACCCCAAGTTCAATTTCTTTTTCATCAGTCAGGCCATCTTGATCAGAATCAAGAAAACGAGCATCTCTCTCGGCTACAACAGAGTCATAGGCGTCGCGTCTGATGAGGCTGAAGTTTTGGGGGTTTGTAGTGACTTCACTTCGCCCAGCGACGCGTGATGTTGCCACAGCTGAATCATAAGCAGACTTGAGATAAAATGTAGTTTCTTCTCCGCCATCACTCTCAAGTTCCTGTTCCTTTAGATCGGTAAGACCGTCTTGATCAGAATCAAGAAAACGAGCATCTCTCTCGGTAACCACCGAATTGTAGGCTTCGAGAGTTGTCAGGTCAAAATTACTAGGATTTGTGATTATCTCATTCTGCCCTGCTTTTCGGCCCTCTAATTTAGCTGCTGCCACCGCACTATCATAGACTCCCTGAAGGTAGAAACCTGTTTCGATTGTCGCATCCGTCTCGAGTTCACCCTCTTTCACATCAGTCAACCCATCCCCATCAGTATCAACAAACCGAGCATTTCTCTCCGTAATAACTGCCTCGTAAGCAGCTTGCGTCGGCCGCGCATCTCTCTCGGCAACCACTGCATTATAGGCGCC
>KB912199.1 GCA_000383735.1 Verrucomicrobia bacterium SCGC AAA164-M04 | reverse complement strand
ATCAGTGGGATAAACTCGCCGCGCAGCCGACCGTCACCATGTTCTCCGCTCAGGGATCCCCGGTATTTTTTCACGAGATGTGCGATGTCGGTAGCGACATCACGAAACATTTTTTGTCCCTCCGGCGTCTTCAGGTTAAAGAGTGGTCGGGTGTGAAGTTCACCTGAGCCCGCATGAGCATAGTAGACGCAATCAATGCTGTATTTAGTCGAGAGCAACTCGTCAAATTCGGCAATGTAGTTGGGAAGATCTTTCACATCGACCGCCGTATCCTCGACATTTTCGCGAGGCTTGGTGTCGCCAACAACATTGCTCATCAACCCCTGGCCCGCCTTGCGAAGTTCCCAGACTTTATGACCCTCCTCGCCCCAGAGCACGGGATAGGAGTATCCCTGCCCGGCCTCCTGCCAACTAGCGACGAGCTCCCGGACTGCAGACTCGGTTTCTTCCCGGCTGTCCCGGCGAATCTCAACGACAAGGATCGCGCCAGGATCACCCACCACAAAATCCCGGTTCCGTTGCTGAGAAAGGTTCGACTTAGTGCAATCAAGGATGTGTCGGTCGATGAGCTCACAAGCACTTGGCGTGTATGGCAGAGCGAGCAGGTTGGCCTGCAGCGATTCGTTCACACTTTCAAAATGACCACAAACGAGGGCGGCATGTGAAAGAGGGGGGAGGTGAACACGCGAGTTCAATCTCGGTCGCAAAAAACAGCGTTCCTTCCGAACCAGCAATGAGCTTGCAAAGATTGAACGGTTTCTCGGAAGCCGAATCAAAAACTTCGGCATCCATCAAAAGATCAAGGGCATAACCAGTGTTGCGACGCGGAATAGAGGCGAGGGGGAAATTTTTAGTAATTGCGCCCCGGTTATCCGGATCACTTAACATCGCTCTTACTCCTTGGTAAATCTGCGTTTCCAGACTTTCGGGGCCATCACATTTTGCCAAGAACTCCTGTTTGCTGAGCGCCTCAATCGTGACCTCGCTTCCATCACTCAGGAAGCCCTTGAGAGAAACAAGGTGATCGCGGGTGCTGCCATAGACAATCGAGTTTGAGCCGCACGAATTATTACCCACCATCCCGCCCATCATGGCGCGATTGGCGGTGGAGGTTTCCGGGCCAAAGAGCATTTCGCGGGGCGCGAGGAATTGGTTCAATTCATCGCGAACCACGCCCGGCTGGACACGGACGCGGCGGGTCTTCTCATCCACCGAGAGGATACGGGTGAAGTGCTTCGAGATATCGACCACAAGACCGTCGCCAACACATTGACCAGCAAGAGAGGTGCCGGCAGCACGAGGAATCAGACCAAGCCGATTGCGGCGGGCAAAGCGGATCACTTCCCGGAGATCCTCCTCGCTCTCCGGGAACACAACACCGGCGGGTAACTCCTGATATTCCGAGGCATCGGTGGCATAGAGCCGACGCAGCGTTTCCCCGGTGTCGAGACGACCGGAGATACGCGAGACTAGTTGCCCGAAGGGAATCAGCTCCCCGTCATGGTGATAAGGCAAATCCGTCATATTAATCTGAGGGAGGCTAACTTATTGAATCCTACCTTTAAAGGATTCTAATAAATCTTTAAGTGACGAAAATCACATCACAACACACGCCGAAAGCCAATGAAATGGCGGAGGGTGTGGGATTCGAACCCACGGATACATCACTGCATCACTCGATTTCGAATCGAGCGCCTTAAACCGAGCTCAGCCAACCCTCCTTGATCTGCTCCGGCGGGCGGAAACTAACAAAGAAAGACTTCCGGTCAAGTGCTCACTGGCTCTTCCTGAAATCCGGGATACTTTGATCCAAATCTCGGACAAATTGAAAAAGCTACACCCAAAAATTTCAAAATGGTTTGAAGCCAAAAACTGGAAGCCTTTTTCTTTTCAGACTGAGACATGGCAACACTATCTGGAAGGCAAGTCGGGTTTACTTCACGCTCCTACTGGATTCGGTAAGACCCTTTCTGTTTGGTTAGGTCCGATTTCTGAAGTTTTAGAAAAAGGAAAAACTCCCCAACATTGCGAGGTCCTCTGGATCACTCCTCTACGAGCTCTTGCTAATGACACCCTCCAATCCTTGAGGGAACCGATCGAGGAAATGGGACTAGATTGGTCTATCGAAGCGAGAACCGGGGATACCTCATCCTATCGAAAATCTAAATTACGAGAGAGATTCCCCTACTGCCTCGTCACGACGCCCGAGTCACTTTCGCTCCTTCTCACCTATTCCGACACCAGACAAAAACTTTCTCGTCTGAAATGTATCATTATTGATGAATGGCATGAACTCCTCGGAACAAAGCGCGGGATCCAAACCGAACTTTGCATCACTCGACTTCGAACTTGGTTGCCGAAGTTAAGGATT
>KB912198.1 GCA_000383735.1 Verrucomicrobia bacterium SCGC AAA164-M04 | reverse complement strand
GTTCGGATCGAAGGTCGAGGGGCGGAAAATCACCCCGTAGATGTCGGTCTTGCCGTCGCGACCCTTCGCTACGAAATGCTCAGGTCTTTGCCAGACGGTGGCTTCGAGTTCGCTGGCATCGGACTTCTCAAGTTGGCAAACCAACGAGCCATCGCTGACCCGACGCAACTCATTCACCGGCGGCATGTCCACGCGGGAATACGTGTCGACGATGAACTTACGGTCCGGCGAGTATTCGATCGAGTGCGTGCCGTCGCCGGCGGTCAATTTCACTAGACCTGTTCCGTCGAAGTTGATGCGACAGTAATGGATGTAATAAGGATCCTGCTCCGGATAAATCCCTCCGGCTTGGAACCAAATCTGACGCTTGGCGGTGTCCACTCGGTCGATTTTCCGCACGATCCATGGCCCCTTGGTGATTTGGTTCTTCAGCTTACCGCTGCCGAAATTAAATAAGTACAAATGGTTCCACCCGTCGCGTTCCGACATCCAGATCATCTCGTTGGAGGACTCCAAAAACTGGCGATGATTGTAGAAGGCATAATTGACAAAAGTCTTGCTCGTGTCGTCGATCAGAGCGGTGACTTTTCCGCTCTCGGCATTAATGGCCACGATCCTCACCGCGCCGTGTCCTCGTTGGTTGTAGTAGAATGTGAACCTACTGGAGTCCTTGTCCCAGCGATGCGAACCGATGCTCCATGGGTTGGCGAAAAGCGTCTCGTCGAGCGGGACCTCCTTCTTCCCGACGATGTCGAACAGATGCGGCATGGTCTGGGCAATCTGGTCACCCGGTTTGAGATAACTGTTCGAATGCAACTTTGGTTGCAACTGGTCCTTAGGCGAGGACTCGACGAAATGGACGATGTGCTCTTGGGCCTTCTTATGACGGAAACCAATCATTTTCCTCCGGTCGGGAGACCATCGAAAATTTCCTTGATAAGCATCGCCTTCCTTCCCGTCTGTCGTCAGGGCGATTTCCTTGCCGTCCCCACCGAAACGAAGCCAGACATTGTGGTCCTTGATAAAGGCCTCGACCTTCTTTTTGTCGGGCGATTGAGGGAACTGCATTTCGGGGTCGACCGGTTTCTCGTGCGACAAAGTTACTGCGGCCTCAGGTTGCGGGGATTGCGAGAAGAGCAACGTCGAAGACTCCTGCCGCGGAGCGGGGATTCCTCTGATGACCGACACCTTCTTGGCCCCGGGCATATCTTCGCTGAGAGACTGATCCTTAAGATTGATTTTCCACGATTTGCCCACCGCTTTGAAGTAGACGGCCTCTCCCAGCAACCCCTTCTCATCGCCATCCATTTTCTTATATTCGATCTCGTCAAAGGGCAACTTATGAGCCCCGAAGGCCTTACCGGTTGCTTTCGCGAGATCCTTTGCCAACCGCTCGTGATCGAAAGCCGCTTTTCGTTTACCCACGGTTGCATCGACGAAAACGAAATTCTTCCGGCCGTGTCCCAGATCATTGCGATACCAAAAGCACTTGGTGCCGGTCAGCCAATGCGCTTGCACCTTTGTCCGAAACACTTTGCCACCGGTGATACCACCAATCTTGTCGAAACGTTCGTAGTCCGCCTTGGTTCCTTGAGCTTGAAGCATTGTGGCTGTTGAAACTAGAACCAACGCCACGGCGGCGGCGGTCCAGGAGTTCATCGCAGGGAGACTAGATATTGATATTTTCATTTTTTGTTTCTTTCGATTGCTCGCTCGTTCAACTTCAAATTTCCAGTTTTTAATCTAATTCCAAGCTTTCAGTGTGTCGATGGTTTCCTCGGCGTTGATCAATCCGATTCGGCCGGTAGCATTAGCTGGTAGTGCGAAGCTTTCAATCAGGATATCGTCAAGATAGAATTCCATCAACGATCCTCTGAGAAGTAAACGAAATGCGGCCGGGCTATCGAACGTCATCTCCCGGTCGACGCGCTTCTCCGCCTTGAAGTCTGTGCCGTCCGCTTTCATCGGGCCCAACTCAGCGACCCCGGTGCTGTCGATTAACACGCCGACTCCCAAATTATTTTTGCATTCAATGTAGACCCCGCAGCGTGGAGAATCCTTTGCCTTCGGCAGCTTCAGGGTTCCTTCCAAAATGATCCCCTGTTTCGTGTCAAAGGAATTGCCGAGCAATGCGACAGCGGCTTTGGAATCAAGCGGCCTTTCAACGGCGATTGGCCGGTGTTTCATCTTCTCGTTTTCTTTCCACCACCCGAAGCGTAGCGCTCCCTCGTGATCGATACGCACGTCCTTGATTGGGGCGAATGAAACCTGGACGTCTCTGGCCTGGGTGAAATGACAGGCAAGCATACCCTCAGGATGACGGAAAAAGCGAGAGAAATAGGTATGCCCTGTTAAGACCTTGTAATTCTTCTTTGCCTTGCGAAAGGGGCCTTCGGGGCTATCTGCAACAAGCGTCGTCATGGCGGGATAGTGGCCGAACAACATGTAGTACTTG
>KB912197.1 GCA_000383735.1 Verrucomicrobia bacterium SCGC AAA164-M04 | reverse complement strand
TTGGAATGGAAAAGGTTAAAAATGAGAGGGTTCTTGCATCGCTGCCGACTTTGGCAGTTGGTATGAAAGGATTTCCCATAAAAGATCTCTTTTTACCGAATTTCGATGCTTTTCGATTAGGGGCTAATTCAGAAATAGTAGTGAATACGAAGATTGAGCCTTCTTTGAGATGCTGAGAAGCAGAATTCTAGATCGCCAAATACGAAGGGTGGGTTAACCTAACTACATGGAAAACAGGTTTTTCAAGTTAGTTGCTGCGCTTTTTTTTGATGTTAGCAACTGGGTCACCGTTTGCAGGGGCTGGTGAAGTCCGCACTTGGACGGCTAATGATGGACGAACCCTTGAGGCGGAATTCATCACCGCGAACGAAAGGAATGTGACCCTTCGGCGCAAATCGGACAGGAAACGTTTTACTTTGTCGCTTGATAAGATCTCAGAGTCGGATCGAAAGTGGGTGGCAGAGACGCTTGAGGACTTAGATGGACCCGGCGAGAAGGAGCCTAGCGGGATTTTCGAGGGCCGCTTGACAGAAGAATGGGAGAAGATGGACTATGAGAGCCTCAAGTTTCGTTTTTACAGCGAAAAAAGAATGAGCCCGAAGAAACGTCATCCACTCTTGATTTTTTTACATGGAAAGGGGTCTGGTGGAAGTGACAACGAGAAGCAGCTCAATGGAATCGTTCGTGATCTTGCTCAAGGACGGTTCCATGAAAAAAACCCATCCTTCATTTTTGCACCCCAATGTCCTGATGATTCGAAAGGTTGGCGCGGCGAATATCTTGACGATGTCATTGGGCTTCTCAAGACCGCGATCAAGAACTTGCCGGTCGATGAAGATCGCATCTATATCACCGGACTTTCGATGGGTGGTTTCGGAACTTGGTCTACCTTAGCGGAGGCGCCAGACCTTTTTGCGGCTGCGGTGCCGGTATGTGGAGGAGGTGACCCTCGAACAGCTAAGGCTATCAAGGACATCCCAATTTGGACTCACAAGGGTGAAAATTTCATCCCCTCCACCAAAGTCGAGGAAATGTATGACCCCTCAAGCTTCGCCCTTGGAGCCACCCAAAATCTAAGAGTTAGGTAGAAAAATCATACCATTGCCTCACCCTACCCAAAAACCAGCCAAGCTCTCGATTTGCCAGCTAAAATCAACCTTGGACGTCCCATCTTCTTCAGTCACTATCTCTCCCATGAAGACCATCGCAACCTTTCTCCTCACCGCGTCAATCCTCCTAGCCGCACCCGAGATCAAGATCACTGAGACCTTTAAAGGCCAAAACATTAAACTTCCGGTCGCTCTTGCTATACCACCCGACGGCACGGAACGCCTCTTCCTAGTCCAGCAATTTGGAAAAATCACGATCTTACCCAACGACCGCTCGTCGGACGAGGAAATCACCTTTCTTGACGTGACCGACCGACCACTCATTAAGCAACAATTCGAGGAAGGAATTCTTGGCCTCGCGTTCCACCCAGATTACGCCAAAAATCGGAAGTTTTACATCTACTATTCACTTCAAGATCCCAAGCACACCCGCGTCAGCGAAATGCAGACTTTCGCCGATGACCCTAACAAGGCCGACATCTCGACCGAGCGGGTTTTATTGGAAATCCCTCAACCCTTCTGGAATCATAACTCGGGCAATATCCTCTTTGGCCCTGACGCCTACCTCTACATCGCAATCGGTGATGGTGGAAAGGCAAACGACCCCCAGCGCTTTTCTCAGAACACCTTCGTCTACAACGGCAAGATCCTTCGTATCGACGTGAATACCCGGGCCGGCAACCGTCCCTATGGTCTTCCTTCCGACAATCCTTTTCTCAAAAAGCCCGGCCATCACCCGGAGATCTTCGCCCTCGGCCTTCGTAATCCTTGGGGCCTCACCTTTCACCCAGAGACCAATCAACTCTGGGCTGCTGACGTCGGCCAAAACGCTTGGGAAGAAATCAATATTATCACCAACGGAGGAAACTACGGTTGGTCCTACCGAGAAGGAGCCCATTCGGCTAACGCGCGTAGCGATGCTCCATCCAAAGGAGCTAAATTCATCGATCCAATCCATGAATATGATCGCAGTAGCGGACTCTCCATCACAGGAGGGATCCATTATCGCGGCAAAGCCGTTCCTGAACTTCAGGGTACATATATCTACGGGGACTTTGTTCACGGCAACATTTGGGCTCTTGATTTCCAAAATGGAAAAAAGACCACTAACGCCAAAATCTTTAAACGCACAAAGGGCTCCCTCAAGCCTACCGCCTTCGTTGAAGATGCCAATGGGGAGCTCCTGATTCTTTCCCACGACCATAAAATCTACACCATCTCGCCGAAGAAATAATGCGAGCTTTCACGCTTCTTCCCAACTTTTGAGAGTTGGCCTAGCCACATGAAATGATCCTCCCTCCGTCAACCCCGCGATTCCTCGCGCTTCTTTATCTCCTTCCAGTCATCCCACTTCTTGGACCACTTCCCGAGAAGCTCAAAAGTTCACCCTCCGCACACGGAGTCCTCCTC
>KB912196.1 GCA_000383735.1 Verrucomicrobia bacterium SCGC AAA164-M04 | reverse complement strand
AACCTCTCCACAACTCCAACAACCTACGAAACTCAAACCTCAATCTTTGCTCCAATACCCGCTTCATCTTCGAACAGAAAACTCTTCGCATCTTTTCAAGCGATCAATGGTGGTGGTGGATTTGGCAGACTTGAAAACTTTACTCTCCAACGCGGTCAATCGACTGACACCCCCGTAGAACGAAGCTTCACCGCCGAACTCTTTGTGAAAGAAAATGACGCCATCCAAACCGTCATCTCACGTACCTACGATTTCAAATCGGCCTCCCTAGGTTCCTGGTCTCACTACCACCTCGCCGTCCCTCCCGGCGCCCTTGACGCCCACGCCGGAAAACCTCTTGGCATCCGCTTTCGCGGCACTCCCACTCCGCAACTTAACTTCCAATCCATCGACAACGTCCGATTGGACTCTTGGAAGACCAGCCCACCTTCCGGTAATTTCCTTATCAATTGGAACACCACTCCAAACCAAGTCTGGCCCGGCCCCGGATTTTGGGGGAACCGCCTTCACGATTGGCAAGTTCGAGACGGACGGATCAATTGCATCCTTGGCGACCGTGACCGAAGAACGTTGCATAAAACCAACACCACCCTTCGAGGTGACGGGCAAGACTTCACCTTATCGGTCCGGACCGGAATCCATGCTGGGCAGAGCTCAAAAGGAGCACGGTCCGGCTTTCTTCTTGGTGCCGGCCCCTCGCTGGATTGGCGAGGAGCCCTTCTCGTTCACGACGGCTTGGGCAGAGACTTCGGAATCTTCCTTGGCATCCGAGGTGATGGTTCCGCTGTCATCGAAGATATGATATCAGGCGGGGCCAACCTCCTCGCTGCGGGTGCACCTCAGGTCACGCTTTCGAATAACACACGACTAGATCTTACCGCCATTTATCTTCCTGAAACCGGTACCTATCAACTTACTGTCGACGCCTTTGACCTCAATAACACCTTTCGAAGCCGCGCTACCGCCGAAGTCCCTTCCGATCAAATTCTTGGTTCCCTCGCTCTTCTTTCTCATAAAGGGGTAAACGATGCCCGATTTTGGTTCGACGATTTTGCAGGTTCCGGCACAGCTCTCAATCCTGAACCCAACCGGCATCTCGCCATTCTTGGCACGATGTATACGCTCAACCGGGGAACCCTAAAACTCACCGCCCAACTCCCACCGCTTGACCTTACCGATTCCCCGAATCTCATCCTCGAAACCCGCAAAGAAGGTAACTGGGAAACCATCGCCACAGCACCAATCGATACCACTGATAATCTCTCATCCTACAACGCTACCTTTCGCGTTCTCGATTGGGATGAAACCCGCGATATTGAATTCCGCACTACTGTAACTATCGATAACTCTCCCTACAGCTGGACAGGAATCATTCGTAAAAACCCAGTCGACAAACAGAGTATTTCCGTAGCCGCGACCACATGCCAACGCATCACCGACGGAAAAATCCAAAATAACGGCTTCGACTGGTCCCCCGTCCGCCTTTGGCAGCCCCATACTCTCGCCTTCAATCACATTGCCAAACACAACCCAGATGTCTTCCTTGCCCTCGGCGATCAGATCTACGAAGGTCAACCAACACCCGAAGACAGTGGGACAAATTTCAACCGCCACCACGACTACCTTTACAAATGGTATCTCTGGGTTCTGCAAGCTAGGGAAATCACCAAAGATCGTCCCACTGTTTGCATCCCTGACGATCACGATGTCTACCAAGGCAACCTTTGGGGCGAAGGCGGAATCTTCACCAATAACCAAAATACCGGCGGCTACGATGAGCCCGCCTCTTGGGTTAAAATGGTCGAGCGCACCCAGACCCTCCACCTTCCCGACTCGGATCCTTACAACCTAAACCAACCAGCGCCTCCAGTCGCTCAAGGAATCCCCACCTACTTTACTGGCATGACTTACGGTGGTGTCGGTTTTGCGATCCTCGAAGATCGAAAATTCAAAACAGGCAGTTCTAATCCACCAAGTGATCTCAACCAACAATTCCTCCTTGGTAATCGCCAGAAGAACTTTCTTCGAACTTGGGCTGAGGACTGGGATGATCAGGAACTCAAATGCGTAGTCTCACAATCCCCTTTTGGAAATATTCATACACATGCTGGCAGTGGATATGGATTTAACCTCAACGATCGCGACACCCATGGATGGCCAACTCACCGCCGTCACGAAGCTTGGGAACTTCTCCGTCTTTCCAGAATGTTCCAAATTGCTGGTGACCAACATCTTGCGACCGTCGTGCAGCACGGGATCAACAAAGCCGCCGATGCTGGCTTTTCTTATACCGCACCAGCTATCGCAAACTTCTTCCCCCGCGCCTGGGATCCCATCAACAACTCCGCTGGACGAGCAACTACCATCAGTCCTTACAAGGGCGACTTCTTCTTTAATGGTGTAGGCACACTTCCCTCTGGAGAACCAAATCTAAGGTCGCAATTCCCTCATCACCTCCGTGTCCTCGCCGCCGGGAATACTCACCAATATTACAATCAAACCCGCAATATCTCACCGGCAAACCTCCACGACCGAGGAGCCGGATACGGAATCATTCATATGAATAAAGCGAACCGCCGGATCACCTTTGAAACCTGGCCACTCCACGCTGATCCTGAGTTCCCATCAACAGGTTCACAATTCAAAGACTGGCCAC
>KB912195.1 GCA_000383735.1 Verrucomicrobia bacterium SCGC AAA164-M04 | reverse complement strand
CCCCCCGCCGTGAACTACATCGATTTCGGAGCAACCTGGAAGTATGATGATTCTAACGAGGAGCTGACAGGAATCTTTGCCCAACCAAACTTTGATGATTCCAGTTGGAACTCTGGCCCCGGATTCCTCGGCTTTAACGAAGACGGCCTTCCCGGTCCTGGCATGCAAACCGGAACCTTAAGGCGAGACCGAAGCAACAATCTCATCACTTACTACTTCAGAAATGAGTTTGAGTTCACTGGCGACCCGATTGGAGCAAAACTTTACATCGACCATATTGTCGATGACGGAGTCCGCTACTATCTCAATGGACAAGTGCTGGGGTCGATTCGCCTTCCAGCCGGTGAAATCACCTCCAAAACTGCTGCCACTAGCCTACCTTCCAGCCAAGAAGATGTGATTGCCGAAGACGTTTTGATCCTCGACGTCTCTTCTGCAATTGTGAGCGGAACAAACGTCTTCGCTGCCGAAGTACACAATTCAAGCTCAGGGAGTAGCGATCTCGTCTTTGGGGCACGAGTTGACATTGCCGCTAACCCCTCCGGCAATGGTGCTCCAAGCCTTGATGACGTCCTTCACCCCTGGGTAAAACGGCAGCTTCCCGAAGGCGATTGGGCCCTCGAGACCGAGATCAAACTCGAGAAAGTACAATTCGGCGAATTTTACGCCGGCTTGCTTGTCGAAGCTCAACAAGGAGAGAGAGCTTTCCGCTATGGTATCGGATTTAAGGACGGAGACAGCATTGCCTCAATTCGCGTGAACCCTTCAGGCACCTCTGAAACGATGGCCAGCGTGCCTGTCCTTGATACAGATCTAGCTGTGATTCGGCTTGAACGTAAAGGCAACCTTCTCAACTTCTACTGGTTAAATAATGGAAGCCCAACGCAAATTAACCAGATCACCCTAGCCGAAGGAACGACCTTCAGCACCGGCGGTCTCTTCGCCTCAACGGAAGTAGAACAGTCCCTCGAAGCTAGTTTTGATTACACCATGCTGATCGGATCTGATACCGACTTTACGACGTGGATGTCCACCAACGGGCTCACCGATCCCAACGCCGAATATGAAAATTCAGGGCTTAAAAACCTCATGGCTTATGCCCTAGGTCGCGATCTAAATCCCAATGTGACTCCAGCTTTGATCAGGAATGGTGATCTCATTGGCTTCAGCCATCGTCAGCGTATTGTCGGTGGGCAAGTTCGCTATCAGGTTGAGAAATCCACTGATTTGGTGAATTGGCTACCTGCCGGAGACCTAAGCCCAGATGGCGCAGCGATCGAAAATCAAGATGGGACATTCACGGTAAATTTACTCAGCGATATCCCTACATCCAATCGTGATAAAATCTACTTCCGCCTCGTGGTAAGCGCTTTTTAATTAGCTAGCAGAATCTCCTCTAACACCGGCAGATAATTCCTAGCAGTCGCGGTGCCCCCAAACCCAGAGGGTTGGCACTACGATCACGCTCAGAGTCATCGTTAGTAAGACCCCGATTCCGCAGAAGAATCCCATCGATTGCAGGGTTTCATTCGAGGCAAAACAAAGTGAACCAAACCCCACTACGGTTGAGAGCCCACAGAAAAAGATTCCCTTTCCTACTCCATTCCAGACCTTAACAAGGTCACCTTTACTTCTTCTTAAGGCAAAAATCAGATGGATACTATAATCGATTCCAGTTCCTACAATGAGAGGGATCGCCATGCTACTAAGAAAATTCCAGGGCTTCCCTGCAACTACGACCAAGGCATTTACCAATAGCAGCACAGTCACAAGAACACCTGCAGTTAAAACCGCGTCCTTCCACGACCGGAAAACCAAGATCAACGCCACTAGAAGGACCAAAGTTGCCGGAATAAAAAGAAGGTATAGATCATCTTTGACTCGCTTTAAAAGAAGTAATCGTAACATCTCCCAACCAGAAACCGTCACATCGTCTGTGTTTAAAACCTGTAATTCCTTGGCGGTTTCAGCAGTCACAATTTCCTTCAACTGAATACGACCCGAGAAAAAACCATCCTCATGGTAAAACGTTCGGGCAAAGGGATCAAGTTCATCAGGAATATCCGCAAAACTCTTCAGCACTAGAGAATCTAAGGCTCTTCCTTTTTCGTTGAAACCCGCTCTCTCCATCTCAGCAAGAATAGTTTGAGAGTTCTGTGCAATCTCATTCCACACTTCAGCATTAATCATGCGTGCCTCACTGTTCGGCAAAACCTCAACGGGCCACTCGGATCTTGTGATCAACCCCGATTCCTTAAGTTTATCAATTTTTTCTTCTGTAACCTTCAGGGAATTCCGCACTTCATCCACTGTTTCTCCCTTCGCAACCAATGACAAATTCCGCCTTGAAAAGGCAGGGAATTGATTTTGCATAAT
Source organism: Verrucomicrobia bacterium SCGC AAA164-M04 (assembly GCA_000383735.1). The sequence continues at coordinate 255 of KB912195.1, read as the reverse complement.
TTCCAATGTTTGCGCAGCCTCACTCACCTCGGGCTCGACCATTGATACGTCAAACTCGATTTCAGGCTGTCCAAGAGACACAAACACACCGATTGACCCAATCAGTAATATCACGAGAAAAGCCAACGCCAATTTCACCCCTGGAAATGGCGGTCTGAGTAACTGACAGGGCTGTTTTCTAGGAAATCTTTGGAGAGCCAGGGGCATCAACCACAGACAGATAAATGCCCCCACCACCAGCCCAATGAGTACCAC
>KB912194.1 GCA_000383735.1 Verrucomicrobia bacterium SCGC AAA164-M04 | reverse complement strand
ACCGGTGGCGTGTCTCCCAAATCAGCTAATGATGGGCCTATTTGAGCGTCTGCCCGAACAAGAAGGCGAACATTTTAAGGTTAGTTTACGGTTACCTCTAAAAATCAACCATCACCTAAATCCCCCCTAAGTAACTGTGTATAAATGGAGCCGCTGGACGGAATTGAACCGTCGACCTATTCATTACGAGTGAATTGCTCTACCCCTGAGCTACAGCGGCTAAACTGCATTTTTTGAGGGTTGGATGCTGCTGGAACCATCGACTAATCAACGTTTCCTGACATCTTTGTTCTTCTAGCAAACAGATCCAGTAGCGCAATTGTGATTTTCCGGAAACAACACATTTCCTTAGTTTTCGGGCAATTACACAAAGTTCTTTCTTACCTACCCTCCAATGGGGAGACTTGACGTCTTATCTTCAGCACAAAGTCAACAATATCTCTGAAAGCCGACTCGATCTAACGATCCGGCTGTGCAATTTGATTGTGTGGCATATTTCGCGAACGATTGACAACCGCCCGTCTGACGCCAGAGAATCTCTCAACCAATTCCTTATGAACGAAACTAATCCCGAACCTGGAACACCTGAAGTTCCTGCAAGCAATGTGCAGCCCGAAGAAGCGGTTGGTCCAGTGAACCCCACCACTGCACCCCAGCCGATACAAACTAAACGCCCTAGGCTAATCATCCCAGAACAGGAGGCGGCACCAGCTCAGCCGGCTCCCGTCGAGCCCGCTCCGGTGCAGCCTGTTCCCGTTCAACTGACACCAGCTCAAGCGCCTGTCGCGCCAGCTCCTATGCAATCTCCCGCTCTCGAGCCCGCGCCAACTGAGCCTAATCTCGAGCAAGTGACACCAGCTCCGGCTTACGCAGCTCCGGCTCCAAATCAACCTGCTCCCGCAGAGCCTGCTCCTTTTCAGCCAGCTCCGGTGCAGCCGCCCGCTCTCGAACCCACGCCAGTAACACCAGCTCCGGTGCAACCGCCCGCTCTCGAGCCCGCGCCAGTGACGCCAGCTCCAATTCAACTGGAGACAGCAGCAGCGGCAGCACAAGCACCTGCTGCCGTGGAACCGGCTTCCATCGAGCCCGCTCCAGTTCAACTGACTCCTGTCGCGCAAGCACCAGCTCAACCCGCACCGCTACAATTAACACCCGCTGCGCAAGCTCCCGTGCAGCCGGCTCCTACGCCTCAAATTACGGTCCCTCTCAGCGCAACAGCCCAAACCCCTCCTGCCATGGCAACTGCCGCACCATTAGGCACCGCGACACAACCCAGAGGAATCCCGGGGCAGCCCCAGCCGGGAGGAGTCGGGATCGGTTCAGTCGCGCCCATGAAAAAGCAAGGAGTAAGCAACGCTGTGAAGGGTATGATTGCCATCACCCTCGCGGCGGGGATCATCCTCGCAGGCTTTATCTATAAAGGGAAATCTGATCAAAACGCCAGAACTGAGCGCATCAACGAAATCGTTGCAGCATTTAGCGACCCCGACAATCTCCCGACCGATATTCCCTTGTCCACGAGTGATGTCCAACTCCTCTTAGATGAACTTCTTAGCGGCGGAGTCAAAGACACCATGGATCGACCCACCTACCTGCAGGCCCTCAACATAGGTAAAGCAACCGACAACGTTGACATCAGCGCACAAGTCGCAAACTACGCCCGTGACGTGGAAATGACTGGCGCGCTTCGGGTCAAACTCTTCCAAGTGGTTGGAGCACGTGGCAATGAAAGCGCCCTTCCGGCCTTAATCGAGTTCGCTCAAACGACTGATGACACCGCGGCAGGACAAGGAGCTCTCAATGCCGCTAAGCAAATGGCAACGACATCTAACTTTGAAAGCTTGCTCACCATCATCACCAACTCGGCAAATGCCTCGATCAAAAACTCAGCTGTCGATGTTTTGAACAAGGTCATCAGCGTCTCGGAAGATCCAAGCGCCTACTCCAAGGCGATCATGGGGAGCTATAACAATACCGCTGATACCGATGCTAAAACCGCACTCCTGCGACTCATGGGCTCGGCCGGTGGGGATGAAGCATCTAACCTCGTCTCCAAAACCCTCGATGCCGATGACCCAAAGATGAAAGTTGCCGCCATCTTTGCGCTTCGTAATTGGCCCGATGACTCCCAATTCGATACCCTGTTTGAATTCGCTTCAGATGAACAAGACGATCGCATCCGCGCCGAAGCCTTCCAGGGACTTGTCTCATTTCTAAAAGCTCATCCCGAACTCGATGAAGACGATAAGGCCATCTACTGGGAAGACGTTGCTAGCATCGCAACCGGTGAAACGGAGCAACGGATGGTAGTTGACGCCATGGTTAGCCAGACCGGGGGCTGGGCTGATGACGTTCTCGATTACTTCATTGAGAGTGGCGACACCGATAAGGTCCAATTTCGCGCCGAGAGAGCCAAAATCGCCCTAGCCGATCGTCTTAAACGCGCCAAGCGTGGCGGCGCCTCCGAAGAGGACGAAGAGGACGAAGAGGACGAGTCTGATACGGACGAATAAAAACACTCATTTTTATCGATTCCAAAAAGGCGACCTTCCCCGGTCGCCTTTTTTCATTTGCTGTGCTTCACTCTCGCGTGGATTTGATCCCTCTCATACCTCCGATCGTCGCCTTGGCTCTCATTCTAATTACGAGGCAGGCTGCTCTTTCTTTATTCTCGGCAACTGTCGCCGGGGCATTTCTTTTGGCTGGCCCGTCCCCGGTCCTTGCGATGCGCTGCCTCTTTGAAGACCACCTCTTTCCTAAAATCGGTGCCAGCAACTGGAACCTCAGCGCGATTATTTTCACTTTTACGCTCGGAGCATTTGCCACCCTTTTAGAAAAGGG
>KB912193.1 GCA_000383735.1 Verrucomicrobia bacterium SCGC AAA164-M04 | reverse complement strand
CAGGGTGAGTCGAATGCGACGCTTGATGGTGGGCGAGGAGCACCGGCCTCAAAGGAAGTAAATCGTCGGAAGTTTGAAGCCTTAATTGGGGCGTGGCGACGGGCTTGGAGGGGGAATGATTTACCAGTGTATTTCGTCCAGCTTCCGGGATTGAATCGGAGCTGGCCCATCTTTAGAGAGATGCAATTGGAAGTTGCGCGAGAAGTCTCGAATGTAGGGATGGCAGTTACAATTGATCTCGGACATCCGACCAATGTTCATCCTAAGCGGAAGCGACCGGTTGGGGAAAGACTCGCAAGATTAGCGTTGGCAAAAACCTATGGAAAGAAGTTGGTCGCTGAAGGTCCTCAGGTGGTTAAAGTGAGAATTCTAAAGGAGGCGCTTTGGGTCGATTTTGACATGCTTGTGAAGACGTCAGATGGCCGTGCTCCTGTTGGATTTAAAATTGCCGGTGAAGATGGGGTTTTTCATCCTTGTGAGGGAGAGATTTTCGGGTCGTCCTTAAGGCTAAGATCAGGAAAAGAAACTTCTCCAGTAGCAGTGCGGTATGCGTGGGCAGATTATCCGAATTGTAATATTGTAAATAAGGAGGGCTTGCCTGCTAGTCCATTTCGGAGTGACGACTGGGCAGTGAGAAAGGCAGGGGAAATTAGAGTGGCTTGTATTGGTGATTCCATCACGGCGGGCTACGGTATTAAGGATTCCCGGAGGCATTACCCTTTTGTTTTGGGAGAAATTATTGGCAAAGACTATTTAGTGAAGAACTTTGGTAATTCAGGGCGTGGTGTGGTTAGGCGTTCGATGAGAGGGAGTGAGAAACGGGCCTATGTTTTTATGCCTGAGCATGAGCAAGCGATAGATTTTCAGCCGGATATCGTGGTTTGTAATCTGGGGATTAACGACCTGATGGATTGGGACGCGTTCGGGAAAGAAGACTTTGTTGATGACTACCGGGCTTTGATTCAGGCCTACAAAGAGTTGCCGGGAAAACCCAGGGTGGTCGTGTGGAATCGCTTGACGCCTCTGTTTCCTGGTCAGGCATTTTATGGGGATCAAAATGTAGATGAGATTAACGACGCGATTGGGGAGGTGATACGATTAGAGGGGGTGGAAGCAATTGATCTCGAAAGACCGATGAAGAATCATGGCGACTGGTTTCCTGATGGCCTGCACCCTAATGCCGAAGGGGCGAGCGCGATTGCAAAGATCGTTGCGGCTTATTTATCCCCAAAAAAATGATGATCGTTGAAGAAGCTGTGCAGATCGTTTGGGATTACCACTTGATGGGGGACGATTTACAGGCAGCAGATCTGATCTGGGCGTGTGGAAATCACGATTTACGAGTTGTTGGTTGGGTTGCAGAATTGTGCGATGTCGGAATGAAGTCGCGCACGCACATTCAGTCCGGGGCTTTACAACTCGTAATGGAGTAATCGAAGCGAGGATTTATGCTCAAACAGGTCGTTCAGAATAATGTGATAACAGTGTTTCAGACCTTGGTCATGATGGGTTTCCGGGGTCATTGGATCTGGGGCGGAATAAGAAACCAACAAATTGCTAAAATAAGAGGCAAAAAGCAGCTAACTTGGATCTCTTGCTAGGAAGCTCAGGATGCTTGAGGTGTCATCCTTAGTATCGGTGGTAGTTAAAGCAGGCGGCGCCGCTCAAGAGACGTGTTATTTTGATTTGGAGGGAATGGTGCCATTTCCAGTCGGTGTGCCTTTTTTAAGCCAATCGAGGGTAAAGCGTGCCACGCGAGAACCATTGTTTGTCTCGGCATGGAGGTAAATGTAATCTTCAGAAGGGGTGCCGGGCCGGCCGGCATTGAGGGCGGAATAGCCGCTGGGGCCAGGGAGGACGAGGCGTTTAACGGGCCACGTTTTACCACCATCAAAACTGGCCCAGACGGTGCCTTGTTCGCGGGTCGCTTTGGGAGTGTCAATATTGCTAAAAATGAGAATGTCTTGGCCATCGACAGGAAGGCGGACGAGGCCGCCCATACAGCCTCTAGTCACTCACTTGCTGGTAGTTTGTGTCGTGAGGACGTCGTTCAAGCGTCGACAGATCAGCTTCGCCCACAACTTGTAACCCGCTTCATTGAGGTGTAATTTATCTTCAACAAATAATTCTGATCGTGGGGTTCCATCTGTTTTCAGGTAATTACTGGCTGTTGGAATGAAGTAGGTGTGGGGAGTCGATAGTGCGATTTCTCTGAGACGTGCGTTCACGGCCCGAATTTTTGGCCAGGCTTTGAAGCGTTTTTCGCAGGGGGTAATTTCGATTAGGAATACCGGAGTGTTGGCTTGGTGTCTTTGGGAAATGCTGACAATGTGTCGCGTAAGTGCTTCGATCTGATCCGGAGTATGGTCTTTCGGGTCACCGGTGACGCCATTGCCGATAAACATCACGAGAGCCCGGTAGTGATGAGGTGTCACAATACGTTTCGCGAATACGCCCATGTCCGTAAATTTAGCACCTCCATACCCTCTACGAATCGTGGGGTAGGGCGCCATGTCTTTCGCTATCGTTTCCCATCTGCGAATGCTGCTGCTGCCGATGAACATGATTGCATTTGAGGGATCGATTTCCTTCTTGTTTAATTCGCCGAAGGCGTCGATGGCTTTGGCCCATTTTTTTTGTGCTGCCTCACGATAAGGAGTTAGCAGTTGGTCGGAATTATTTTGGGCTTGTGAACATGAAATGGAGAGGCAAATGCCAAAAGCAAACGCGATAAAAGTTTGGAAGTGAGTTAGGATTCTCCTCATATGGGGAAGATTATTTTTTTTGAGTAGCTCTGCCAAGGGATTCTTAAATGCAACTAAATCGCATATACTTTTTTTCTTAAATTTAAGAGGGTAGAAATTGTCTTTTGGGTGAGGGGGGTGGTTTGTGAGGAAGGT
>KB912192.1 GCA_000383735.1 Verrucomicrobia bacterium SCGC AAA164-M04 | reverse complement strand
TGATGATGGATTGACTTTTGAGGTGGGAATAGACGAATTGGCGATTTTTCCAGATTATCTACCGAGCTGGGGGGTGCCGGGAATTTTAGAAGATCATAAAGACCGCGAAAGCTGGAATAGCGAACATCTTGAATGCATCCACCATGAACAAAGCCCTAACATTAACCGGCTGACCGGCGGAGGGCGGGGGCGTATTCGGAAGACAGAAACAGAAAGCACCTAGGGCAACCGAGCTAATGCCCGCCATCCAGAAAAGATTCGTACTTGCAGACCAACCCAAATACCCAGTGACCAAGCCCGCAACAATCCAACCGACCGTACCCCAAACGCGCACCTTTGGAAAAACATCTCGTGGAAGGTGAGTAAACGCGATCGTATTACCTAGCCCCAGGGTAGGCATATAGCAAAGCATGTGGCCCATGAAGAGCCAAAAGATCAAGCTGCCATTGCCGTTCCCGACCGCACCGGGAACTAAAAGCATCAAAACTCCACCAACGAGCATCAAGACGCCCATTACTTTCTCCGATGAGAAAAAACGATCAGCAATCAGCCCCAAAAAAAGTGGGGCGATAATCGCCGCGATTGGAGCAGTCGAATAAGCATCTGCGATCACATCTTCCAATCCATTTCCTCCGAGAACGAGGAACAAAGTAACGAACCAAGCTCCCCAAACAAAAAATTGGAGAAACATCATAATCGACAACTTGGTTGTCGTGCTAGAATTGGAATTGCTCATTGTCTTATTTAGTATTGTTTAATTTTCTTTTCAAGCCTCAACCCGCGAACGTTTGCGGTAAGAACTCGGAGTCATTTCGTACATGCGCCGAAAGGCACGGGTAAAACTGGTGAGGGAGCCGAAGCCGGTGCGCCCAGCAATTACGCCGAGGTCGAGTTCGCCTTGCTCTAGGAGATAAGTGGCCCGCACGAGACGGACCGATCGCACGAAGTTGCCCAAAGAAACTCCGGCCCCATCGCGGAAAACCGCCCGTAGATAGCTTTCGGAAACCCCCATCGCCCTTGAAAGGGCCGGCATAGCGAGATCATCCTCGAGGTTTTCCATAACGTATTTCTTAATCTGTGCCACAAGGTCGGCATCCGGGTCGGCTTTGTTTTGCGCAGGCTCAGCGGTTTCCATCGCTTCGAACACCTTGCCAAGAGCGATGCTGCTCTGCAATCCATCCCCATTTTGGAATTCTGCCAAGAATTCCATCAGCAAGCTCTTAGTATGACCATTTATCTTACGGCCACCCGAACGCCAAAGCTCGAGGATTTGCCGTGCCGGACCTTCAAGATCAAAGGTGACGTATAGCCACGTAAACTTTTCAGGTAAATCGATGTAATAATGGATCTGGTGGGGGAAGAGTAAATGAGCTTCCTCTTGATGAATCTGGCGAGTTTTGGTCTCCACCCCCATGCTTCCCTTACCTTCCAAGGCAACCAAAAGCACGTATCGAGAGTGCTGGTCGTAACGACCTGCCTTGGCTGAAATTCCATCCCAACCACTAGTCCGGTGATCCTGCGCCATCCGGCAAAATAAAACGATTTCGCGAGGCAGAATCTCGCCATCCCAATCTAAACCATTGAAGTAATCGTCCGGTTGCGGAAGACCTCTAGCTGTTTCGATGAGTTTTTTGATTTCGAGCATCTTTTCATGATCCTGCCGAATCGCCATCAAGAAACCAGCCGACATTTTTGTGATTTTGTAAAAAGCTTGCGGGGACGTCCGGTCCAACTTCCCCAGATATGGCAAGATGAACGATTTCTTTCTTTGATGCGCCGCGGGCCATCAAAACTATCCGCTTTGCCTCCAAAATCGAAGCCACCCCCATTGTAATGGCATGAGTTGGGACATTTTCTTCGCCCCCAAAGCTTGGAGCAGCATCGATGATGGTCTTACGTGCCAGAGCCACACGGCGGGTCCGGCTATCCAGCGCACTCCCCTTTTCATTAAATCCAATATGACCTTCGCCTCCAATCCCGAGAAGCTGCCAATCAATTCCACCCGCAGCCTGAATCGCCGCCTCATATTCCGTGGCCGCTCGGTCTGGATCGTCCGAAAGCGAGGGCGGAACTGAGACGTTTTTCGGTTCCACATCGACATGATCAAAAAGATTTTTCCACATCTCGCACCAATAGCTCCGTTCATGGTCACGACCCAAACCCTCATATTCATCAAGGTTAAAGCTGATCACATTGGCGAACGAAAGTCCTTCCTCCCGGTGCCGACGAATCAATTCCGCATAGAATGGAAGCGGCGTGCTACCCGTCGCAAGCCCTAGAACGGCGAACTTTCCAGCCTTTGCTCGACTCTGAATCAGCGCTTCGACCTCATCGGCCAAAGCACAACAAATCTCGTCGACTTCACCCACCTGCGCCTCTTGCGAACCAATTTGAATTTTTTTCACGTAAATCGAAATAGCTTGTTGAGGCAATACGTAACCACTTTCGACTATTGATCAAGATTCTCTTTTTCGCAGCAAGATCGAACAAAAGCAACGACCTTCTCGTTAGACAATAAACCAGCACTTTAGAAAAATCATGGACCAAAATCGACGAACTATCCTGAAAACCGGCACCGCCGCAGGCCTCGCAGCCTCTCTTCCCGGAATCATCAAGGCGCAAAACTCGCCAGACCAAATTAAAATCGGAGTGATCGGCTGTGGTGGTCGCGGCAGCGGCGCTCTCGGCCAAGCCATGAGCGCCGATCCCAATGTGGTCCTCTGGGCGATCGGTGACGCCTTCGAAGGCGGAGTCAAGAATGCCCTCGGAGTCGGTGGCCGCTTTAATGAGCGCATGCAAGCAACCAAGGAGCGACAGTTTATCGGATTGGATGCCTATAAAGGTGTGATGTCATCCGGCGTCGACGTCGTCCTTCTCTGCACTCCTCCCCACTTCCGCCCCCAACACCTTCGTGCCGCTGTCGAAGCCGGAATTCACGCTTTCGTCGAAAAGCCCATGGCGATCGACATGCCAGGCATCAAGTCAGTCATCGAGTCCGCTCAGATGGC
>KB912191.1 GCA_000383735.1 Verrucomicrobia bacterium SCGC AAA164-M04 | reverse complement strand
ACACGCGACGAATTCGAAGCCTTCCTCGCCCCCCACCTCGCTAATCCAAAAGTCGCCGCGATTGGCGAGACCGGTCTCGACTACTTCCATCCCGCTCCAGACGGCTGGACCACCGAAGACTACCACGCCCGCCAACGCGACTTCCTCCGCCGTCATTTCGAGATCGCAAAGACTGCCGGTCTCAACATCGTCATCCACACTCGCGATAAATCAGGCAGCGCCAGCTTCGACGATTCCCTCAAAATCTACGCCGACTACTCGGACCACGTCCGCGCCGTCTTCCACTGTTTCCCGGGGCCACCTAAACTAGCGGAACGAGTCTTTGAGTTGGGCGGTCTTATTTCATTCACAGGAATCGCAACCTTTAAGAATGCCCACACTGTCGTCGAGACAGTTCAAGCAGCTCCTGACAGATCTTTTATGGTGGAAACCGATTCGCCCTATCTATCTCCGACACCTCATCGCGGAAAGCGATGTGAGCCAAGCTTTACTCGTATCACAGCAGAAGCCATCGCGCATCAACGCAACCTCTCAATTGATGAACTGGCAAAGATGACCGAAGAGGTCGTTAAAAACTTTTTTCGTTTCCCTGCAGATTCAAACTAAACAAGTCAAAGTCGATCACGCTGAGCCTATTCCTCGGATAAGACCTCTCCCTATGACGGCCCAGTGTAGTCCTTTGAATTCCAACCTTTCTCAATAATGCTCTCTCGGTTCCGCCTCATCCTCCTTACCTTATGGCTAGCTATCCCCTCGATCTCCGCTATCGAGATAAGGATTGCCACTTACAATGTCCTCACTGGGATCGGGAACACCGGCGCCAATGGCCGAGAAGAACTGGAAGCCGTAATCGCGAGAATCAACCCTGATGTCTTAGCTCTCCAAGAGGTCACCGGAAATGACCTGAACGGCCCCTTGAACCAGCTTGCACAGAGCATGGGTTACTCTTTTGTCTTCGCTCCAGTAACAGCTCTTGATACTGGCAGCCGTGTTGTGATTTTATCCAAGTTCCCGTTTAATAGGAATTCCAGCAAAAGTATCATTTCTCCACCTGGGGCAAATGACATGACTCGAGCGGCAGCCGCGGTCAGCATCGACGTCCCAGGAACCGACAATGATCCAACGATCGTAACCGCTCACCTGAAATGTTGTTTCGACCAAGATGACCCATTTCGACGAGCAGTCGAGATGATCCGAATTCGTAAATATCTCGAAGAGCAAGGGCTCGACAAAGACGATAATATTTTCGTGTTGGGTGATTTTAATCTTCTCGGAAATGACATCGTTTTCGACAGCTTGCCCCCCGGCCTTCCACAAAGCTATCGTCTTGGAAACGATATAGAATTTGATGTCAAATATTTCGCGGATCCAACGAATTACTTCACTAGTCTAGACTTGGTGAATCCAGGGTTTCGTCAACAAGACGGCGTCACGACTGACACTTACAGGGGCTCGAATACAATCCTAGATTACATTCTCGTATCTAACTCCATCGCTCGTCGCACGCCCGCTACAGAAGTTTACAACAGCGCGTTGGATGCTTCCAATCCCGGCCTCCCAAAGGAAGGCAATCCCCTTCCCAGAGCAACCAGCGACGGAGCCTCGGATCACTACCCCGTATTCGGAGATTTTGAACTCGATGGAGGCCTCCGGCTCGATCTTACCGTGGCTCGGTCGATTCTTGATGAAAACTCGCCTCCTTCTTTAGTAACTGTGACCCTCGCTGAACCAGCTACAAGCACTGTTCAGGTTTCCCTAGAATCGAACGACCCGTCAGAGGGCAGGATCACACAAAAGATTCTCACAATACCTGCAAATAGCACACAAGCGACCACGACCCTTCAGCCAAGAAACGATAAGATTAGCGACGGCGATCAAACCATCGAAATCACGGCTTCAGCAGCCGGATTCGTCGGGAGCGTGGCCTCCGTTAAAATTCGAAACACCGATCCTTCCTTCTATTCTTTTTTAGATCCAAGCACCCCCATTATCGAAGATTTCGAAGGATTTGAAGGAAACCAATCTCTTGCCGCTTGGTCGGATGGAGGCCTAACTTGGGTTGGTTTTGATGATGGGAGCTCCGGCCTTATCGGCGCAAGATCCTACCAAGACGCTTTGGGAATCCTGACACCTTCAGAGGCTGTATTTCAAACAAGCTTTCGCAATAGTTCAGAGCAATCTATCCCGGCCCTAAAAATCGAATTTGAGGCACAGCACTGGAGGCGCTTCACCAATGGATCCGAAGACAGACTTCAAATCTCGCTCCTTAAAGACGGCAAGCAGATTGCCATTCCTGAACTGGATTTCCAACCATCTACCGTGGGTCAGAATGGTCAACTTCCCCCATTCGTTACCCAATTAAAATCGGCTTACTTTAGGAACCTTGATTTGAACAGTGGCGATGAATTTGCACTCCAAATCAAAGTCATACCCGGAGCTCCAAGTGACTCAGCTAGCTCTGATATTTTCATCAATGAATTTCACTACGACAACAGCGGAAGCGACGTTGGAGAGTTCATCGAAGTGGTTGTCGGTCCGGCATTCGTCGGCGCACTCTCGTCGGCTGTCGTCCATCTCTACAACGGAAACAACGGACGCAGTTATGGATCGAGTTTTGCCCTAGACGAATTCACACCAGGCTCATCAAACACACCCGGATTACCCGCTCTTTACTTTAAAGAAATCTCTGGAATTCAGAACGGTAGCCCAGATGGAATTGCTCTTGAGATCGATGGCGTGGTTCGTGAATTTCTTAGCTACGAAGGAACTTTTACGGCCAACGATGGAATTGCTGCCGGGATGACCTCTCGCACGGTCGGCGTAGCGCAGGGTCCTAATACGCCTGCAGGCCAACAGAGCATCTCCCGGATTGGAAGTGGTCGGGTTGCCGAAGATTTTGAATGGGCAATTCAGCCTGGCAGTCACACGCCCGGGGAAATCAATATGGGGCAGAGTTTTGGAGCCAGCCCAGAACCCCAAGGGCTCGGCATCGATAACCTTGTCATTACCCCACTCAAGGACCAAGACGGGGATCAAATCCCAGATCAAGAGGAGCTCGAAAACGGAACGAACCCTGCCCTCGCAGACAGCGACCAAGATGGTCAAGACGACTATTTTGAAACCTTCCTAACCGGAACGAACCCGCTTTCGGGTTCGTCACGTTTCCGGCCCAACTTGTCCTTCGAACAAGGGATGGTTCAAGTGACTTTCCCCTCTTTGTCTGGACGTTTCTACGAAATCGAGACAAGTGATGATCTTGAAAATTGGACTAGCGAACCCGGCTTGGCAGGAACTGGCAAAGGCATGACCTTGTCATTCCCACCGCATGACAGTCAATTTTTCCGAATTAGTATTTCCCTATTGGAATGATACTGTGTTAACACCCCCTTGGATAGGTATACCTTAGAGCTTTCTTAAGTTTCTTTTAATCTAAATCAGATGCGAATATTCACCCTCCTTTTCATAACGATTGTCGCAGTGGCAT
>KB912190.1 GCA_000383735.1 Verrucomicrobia bacterium SCGC AAA164-M04 | reverse complement strand
GCTCCGATAAGGATATCTGGCTTCATTTCCCCGGCAATGGCAGCGGCTCCCATGCGTCCGATTTCTTCGTGCGTGGCGATGGTGTGAAGAACTCGAATGTTTTTGAGAGGTTTTTTGGCAAGAAGCTTTGCAAGCTCTGCAACCATGAAGCAGCCGAGTCCGTTGTCTAGGTAAGCACCGTAAAAAGTATCCTCGGTGAAGCCCTTGCGGATAGGGCGATTCAAAATGATGGGGTCGCCAGGACGGATTCCGAGAGCTTCGACGCGCTCCTTACATTTTTCGCCATGCAGTTGGAGTTCGAGAAAAAGCATGTCTCCCTTAATTCCCTTGTCTCCAGTTCGTTGAGCGGGTTCGGAGAAGTGGATGGCGCCTAGAGCCTCGATTGTGCCTCCTTCGATGACGCGATATTGGCCAGGTTTCTTTGGCTTTTGAGAGAAAAGTTTTACTTCGTGGCCAATGAGCGTGCAGGGGAGAAACGAGTCACTGTTCACCCATATTTTTCCGTCGCTGCCGATGCTGCGGACCTGAAGGCGGATCTTGTCGGCGTGCCCGATAAACATGACTGATGGTTTTTCATCATCGCCTGGGTGAGTATCTAGAACGATACCAGCATTTCCTTTGAATTGTTGGACTGCCCAGGACTTCGGTTTGATTTTATCGAAGGTCGGTTTTATTACGCCATAGCTCATTGCTCCCTCAAGTCCAATGGGACTGGGAGCGGCAAGAATTTCACGCATAAAGTCAAATTGCTTTTTAGGCATTGGCTTAGCCCATGGTGCTGTTCTTTGGGAGGCGGCTTTGTTTTTTAAAGTCATGGGTTGATACATAGGGCTGATTGAATGGAAGGGCAAAATCTTATCTGTGGATTTTGATGACTACTCTTACGGTCATTAACTAATCGATGGAGATCAATTGAATCCCTAGAATTCGAGGGTTAAGCGTCAAAAAATTAAATCCAATTCCCAAGCTTTGATGCCAAAAAAATCCGGCCTCATCCCTTGGGATAGGCCGGATCTGAGATAAGATTAAGATTACTTGCTTCCAAGGTAGTCGGAAACACCCTGATGGTCTGCGGTCATTGCTTCCTCACCTTTTTGCCAATCCATGGGGCAAACCTCGCCGTGTTCTTCAAAGTGCTGTAAAGCATCAATGGTCCGAAGGCATTCCGCGATAGAACGACCAAGGGGCATATCGTTGACGACTTGGTGGCGAACTTTCCCGTCCAGATCTATGAGGAAAAGTCCGCGGTAGGCTACGAGTTCACCTTCGACGGCAATATTACCTTCTTCATCGATCATTTCTTCGCCTGCAAGGACATCGTAAGCTTCGGATATCGTCTTGTTGATATCAGCAACAAGTGGGTAGGTGACTCCCTGAATGCCACCCTTATTCTTGGGGGTATTGAGCCAGGCCCAGTGGGAGAATTCGGAATCAGTTGAGCAGCCAACAACCGCAACGTTCCGGGTCTCGAATTCAGCGATCTCTTCCTGAAAGCGGTGGAGCTCGGTAGGGCAGACGAAAGTGAAATCCTTTGGGTAGAAGAATAAGACGACATACTTTTCACCTAGATATTGTTCCAAAGAGAAGGAATCGATGATGTTATCACCTTGCACGGCTTTCGCTGTGAAGGTCGGGGCTTTTTTTCCAATCAAGACAGACATGGTAGTGGGTTGGATCTTTTGATCCGTGGATTGGACTTAGGACGTGAAATGGGTTCCGTCAAGCCACGGACTTGATGAATTTAGTGACTCGCGGGTTTTTCAGTCTCCGAGTTGTTGGAAAAAGGGCGGTTAAAGTTCCTCTTCCTCTCCTTCGGCCCCTTCTGGAACAGGAGGTAAGAGGTCTTCCCGCTCGAGAAGAAGTGGAATGGAGAGGTCGTCGAGAAGATCATTGGAGGTTCGGTTTATGACTCCTACCAGTGGAATAATGCGGTCAAGTTCGGCAATCGTGCAATGAACCATCGATGAAATGATATCTGCATCGTAGACTTCTTTGTCAAAAAGATTGGTGATGCGAAAGACGACAAGATTCCGATCGAAATCGTATTCGAAGTTACCGAGAGTCAATTGCTTGTTAGCCCTCATGATAAGCTCTAGTGCTAGTGGCATCCGATCCTCATCGAATGTCATGGGGGATTCGGCAACAACGGCGAGGGAATTCAGGTTTGGGAAGGCCTGGGCGTGGAGATGAATATGAGTGTGATGGGCCTCAAATGCTGATGTGACGACCTCGCGGTTTTCGATCTGTTCACAATGCCACCCCTGTTTGCCGAAGGCGTCGATGACCGAATGAAGTTGTCTGGATATTGCCATGTGCGGCGAAGATGGAAGGGGCGCGAGGGAATGGGAAGAAATTTGTAGATCAAAGAGAAATTTTTGGGAGGTGGTTTGTTATTGGAACTTGGTGAAAGGCTTCCCAAAAGCCGAGACGTGTGATCTGGGCGTAGGAGCGAATGAACGAAAATGATGATTTGCGATTGGGAATCGGGCTGTTGAAATTTGATGATCAACTTAACAGGTAGGCCAAATTAAGACCTTTGGAGTCGACTTTTAGTGGTGACAAACTCGATCCGCTAAGTTTTTCTAGGGCCGTGAAGCTCACCCCGGCTCTTCTTTTAGGAATGCGACTTGGACTCTAAATTGAGTCTGAAGTCGCTGTTTTTCTTTGGGCCATTTTCCATCACCCGTCAATTGATCGGACTTTTCCAAGGGCAGACATTTTCCTCCTAGCTGAGTCCGTGCGTTTCCTTGTTGATTGAACAACGAGAAAATGAAATCTGAATCCATTAGCAAATATCGTCCGTTCCCGGCAGTGGCTCTTGCCAACCGGACCTGGCCTGATCGTCTCATTACCGAGGCACCAACCTGGTGTTCCGTCGACTTGCGCGACGGAAATCAGGCTCTTCCCATCCCTATGAGTGTGGAGGAGAAGCTGGAGATGTTTGATCTCCTCGTGAAGGTGGGGTTCAAGGAAATCGAGATTGGGTTCCCGTCAGCAAGTGATACTGAGTTTTGCTTCATGCGCCGATTGATCGAAGAAGATCGAATCCCGGAGGATGTGACGGTCCAAGTTTTAGTGCAAACTCGTCGACATTTAATCGAGCGGACTTTCGAAGCCATCAAGGGAGCTCGTCGTGTTATAGTCCACATTTATAATTCTACGAGCACTCTCCAGCGTCGAGTTACTTTTGGTGATGCTTCGCGAGAAGATATTAAAGCGATCGCCGTTACTGGAGCAGAAGTGGTTAAAGAACTTGTGGCGACCCTTCCTACTACTGAGATTGTTCTGCAATATTCGCCAGAAAGCTTTTCTGACACCGAACTCGATTTCGCGCTTGAGTGCTGTGAAGCAGTGATCGAAGTCTGGCAGCCAACTACGGAAAAGAAACTTATCTTAAACCTCCCGGCGACGGTTGAATGGGCAACTCCGAATGTCCATGCTGACCAGATTGAGTGGATGTGCCGCAAGGTTTCAAAACGTGAGTCGGTGATTATTTCTCTCCATACTCATAACGATCGAGGCACAGGTGTGGCCTCGACCGAGCTTGGCCTGATGGCTGGAGCAGATCGAGTCGAAGGGACACTTTTTGGGAATGGTGAGAGAACTGGTAATCTTGATATCGTGATCGTGGCCTTGAATATGAACAGCCATGGAATCGAGACTGGATTGGACTTCTCGAATCTTTCGAGCCTCCGTGAAGTCTACGAGCGGACTACTCGAATGACTGTTCCTGATCGGCAGCCCTATGCGGGAGAGTTGGTTTTCACCGCCTTTTCGGGCAGTCATCAGGATGCTATTAAGAAAGGCTTAGATCGGCGTGAAAAAGATGGGGACGAAAAATGGGGTGTCCCTTATTTGACGATCGATCCGCATGATATCGGGAGGAGTTATGAGGCAATCGTAAGAATTAATTCTCAGTCTGGAAAAGGTGGAGTAGCCTATATTCTTGATCAGGAGCATGGTTATGATCTTCCAAAGACGATGCATCCTCAGGTCGGTAAGCGGATTTATGATCTTGCGGATCAGAGAGGTGAGGAGCTCTCTGCTAAAGAGGTAGGAGATCTCTTTTTTACTGAGTTTGTAAATGTGAATTCCCGTTTAATGCTGAAGGATTATGAATTGGATTATCATAGTGCTGAGCGTGGTGAATTGACCTGTAAGGCGGTCATTGAAATTGATGGCGAGAGTAAGATCGTAGAGGGTGTTGGAAATGGTCCCATCAATGCTTTTGTACAAGGGTTTGAAGAAACTGGACTTAAAGATTTTACGTTGACCGATTATCGTTCTCATGCGGTAAGAGGAGGCTCGAGCTCTGATGCAGCAGCGTATGTGCAACTGCGTAAGGATGATGGCACCATTCTCTGGGGAGTAGGTTGTGATCCATCCATTGAAATGGCTGGAGTGAAAGCACTGGTTTGTGCTTGGAATCTGCTCCGGTAAGCCCAGAGAAACTTAAAATCTCGGGGAGAGATCACATCTTTAAAAATTCGGGGTTGCGTTGGCTTCTGATTTTTTGTTCGGGAGGCTTTTTTCTTTGTTTACTAGTAAATAAAAATGTTAAAAAAACTGCATTTAAGTTGACGGATAGCCGATTTGCTGTTTTTCTAGCACCGAAATGAAGTTGAAAGTCGCTGTCCGTGTTATCTCCTACGCGCTATTGTTGATGAGGTTTCTTTCGAGTTGTTCTGTTTCAACTGAAATGCCAAACGCTGACCTTCCTTTGCCTGCAGCTGAGAATGTCTCACCAGATTATTCTCCCCTTACGACTGGTGTTTCTTCGGAGGAGACTAGTAACAACAAAGAGCGCACTGGGATTGCGACGGGTTGGGGAAAAGAAATTGAATCATCGATTGGTTACACAGATTTTAAGAGGGCAATGGCTAAGCCGAAATATGTTTCTTTGATTCGCTATAATGATAGCGATGGTGCTCGTGAAATGGGGGTGGATCGACGGACGAGCGGAGGTGGGATGCAAAAGACGGCCGGAGGGATGCTGGAATGGGGATTACATAGCGGGTGGTCGATGCTGGATAATTATTGGTGGCGTGGGGCCCGTTTTGTCATCGGAAAGAAGGGCCGAGACTATAGACTTAGGGTTAAAAATCTCAGTGACGCTCGCTTGGAAATCGTTCTTACGGTCGATGGTCTTGACGTTATTGACGGGAAGGCTGGATCAACAAAAAAACGTGGTTACATCATTGGCGCTGGTGAAATTCTTGAAGTGAAAGGTTTTCGAATCAGCCATGAAAAAGTGGCTACTTTCCGCTTCTCATCAGTGAGTTCATCTTATACTAATCTTCGTCATGGACGAACTCGCAATGTTGGGGTTGTTGGTTTAGCCCTTTTCACGGAGAAAGGAAAGGAGCCTGGGACTGAAATTCGGGCGCGGCAAGGAGCGCGACCATTTGCAGAGGCTCCCATGATTCGGGCGCGTGACTAAAAACAACTCTTATGAAAAAACTGATAACTACCCTCGCACTGGGATTTCTTGTTCTCGGATTGGCTAGCTGCTGTTCAACTGGAACAGCGCTCTCTGTTATTCCGGAAGGTCCCGTCGTTATTGAAAAATAGCGTTTGGAAAACGCCTTGAAATAGACAAGCCGTTCGTGTGCGATCTCTTGCACTCGGACGGCTTTTTTTCAGAAAATGATGACCTCTATGAGTCAAACCTCTTGGTCAGGCTTAAATTTTGAAGCTTGAAGGGACTAGATTAAATTTGTCGGAGCGATTCTAGCGTGAGCCTTTTCTGGGTGGACAGTTTCGACTGCGCGGTTTTTCCTTTTCAGGCTATTTTCTGCTGGAGGAATGCGTGGTTCCTTATTTGTCATTTTGCATTTCAGATATCTGATTATGCAGATTCTTGTTTTCGGCCATTGTGGCCTCTAGCTTGGTCCTAAGTTGGTCATATTCACTTTTGCTAATCATTCCGGTGGATTCTTGACGGGCCAGTTCAAGTTGATTCTGAAGTTCTACTGCGCGATTAGCATTGATGCGGTATTGATCCCTTTCTATACGTAGCTCGGCATTCGTAGCAGCAAGAACTGAAGCATCAGCTTGGGCTGCGCGGAGAGCTGCCGCATCACTGGCACTCGAGTTCACCAGGCGAGCTAGGGAATCGGTATCACTCTTGATCTGAAAAACGAGAGCCTGTGGGTCTTCTGAAACTCCGGCGAAGCGTAGCTGATCGCTTTTTTTCTTTTGGGCATCGAGTTCTTTGCGGAGTTCGGCAACTGCAGGATCTGTCACGTTATTTCCACTAGTATTAAATTTTTTGGTGATCACCAAAACGAGGAGAAGCAAGACGGCTGCGCCCATTACAATCCCCATTACGATGTTTTGGTTTGAGGAAGAGGGGGGGGCGATCTCGATCTCTGGTCCTTCTGTATCTTCTGCCATAACTTAGTATTTTTTGGAATGAAGGCGGATCCTGGAGGAAAAGGTGAAAAATGAAATTCAAAATTCGCAAATATAAGGTGAAGGTATCCACTCACACGCAATGGCCAAACTTCTTCTTCTCATGGGGCTGATCCCCGTTTTTGTTTCATTTGTAGCCAGGAAATTTCTGAGCGACAGGATCGTTCGGAAAGAGGGAGGGACTGAAGTGTCGATCTCCGGTCATGAGATGATTGAGCGGATTCTAAAAAAGGGAAGAGCCGGAGATGTCGAGATTCAGGTCAAAAAGCGTCTTTTTATGGTTTTGGGGCCCACTCGTTTAGTTGTTTCGCCATCGCTTTCACAGTCCAGAAAAGCTCGTGATGTCGCCGAAGCTGGTATTTTGGCCGGCCTTGTCCTAATGGCCCGTCGACAAGAAAAGGTCGTAAACTGGCGGAAGTGGGCCGTGAAATTTGGGTCGGCAATGCCGGCGTTCACGATGATTGTGATGGCTTTTGCGATGGTGATAGGCCGACTGTCTCCAACCTTGTGCTTGGGAATCGTCGCCGCATCTCTTGGGTTTGCGACTGCGTTTCTTTGGTTCACCTTGCCAGTTGAGAGAGCAGCCGCAGGAACTGTTGCTGACATGTTGGAAGAGACCGCTTTGATGGCTCGCCGCTCAGAAGGTGAGGCGATTGCAGGTGTTGTAAGGGCTCTTGGCTGGCGAAGAATCGTGCCAGGGGCGATTGCTTGGATTGGCGGAAAATAGAACTAGTCAATCTCCACGCCGTTGTTTCAAGAGAAAGAGAGGGGCATGAACTACTTTTTCAAAGTGACGACAACTGCGCGGTGGTCAGAAGCGTCATTCCAAATCTTGGGATCGGCGATATAGGAGTTTTTCTTATCCACATTTGGATAAACTGCAGGCGAGATCATCACCCAGTCGAAGCGGGCATATTGTTGTTGGTACGACCAAAAGTGTGTCCAAAGGTGCTCCCGCGAGTCTTTTGCAAAAACGTCTCCCATGTAAGTATCGCTTTTATATTTCCCCATGAGCATTTGGAGAGGGGGGGTCTTACGGGTATCGTTCATATCTCCATAAAGGACGATCCGTGCGTTCGCATCGTCAGCAAAAATAGCATCGCAATGTTCGCGAGCGAGGCGGGCTTCGTTGAGACGTATCTCAGCTTGATCAAAGTCCTCAAGCTCCCGTTTTGATTTCAAGTGAAGGCCGATGAAGTGGGTCGTGCCTCCAGGTAGATCAATCGTAACGTCTAGAATGCCACGTCCCATCATTCGTTCGTGGCCATTTATTTCATAAACCAGTTCCTGCTTGGAGTGATTGCCGGCGATAGGGAAGACGGAAAGGATTCCGAGTCGTCGGGTGGAGTCGATGCCTCCAGTATGAACGTAATGGGGCAGATTGAGGCCTGCCGCTTTGAGCCGGGTTTGTAGGTCTTGAAGGTCCTCCTCGGTTCCAATTTCACAGATTCCGAGAATATCGGGTTTTTCGTCCACGATAATTTTAATCAGGGCCGAGACTTCTTTTGGGTCCTTTGGAGAACTGACCTTGCCTCCGCCCTTCACGTAGCGGGTCATGGTCAAATAGTTTTCTATATTATAGGCCATGAAACGAATCCCTTCCCCAGTCTCAGAGGCTGCATCTTTTTTTCCTGCAGGTGTGGCGGGTGTTTTTTGAATGACAGACCCCGTGCCATTCATCGGAATGGGGTTCTCAACTGGTTCGGAATTCTTGGCAGAAGGCTCTTCGGGTGTGGCCTTCTCTTCGCAGGAACTACAAAGAAAAAACGCTCCGAGAAGGATTCGCGGAGCGTTTTGGAAAATAATTTTATCAAGTCGTTTCATGATTCAGTCCTTGGTTCAGCACCAGGAGCTTTGGTGACCTTGTCGTCGTCTGATTTTTCAGCTTCGTTATCAAGCTCTTCGCCCCCTTTTCTGATTTCATCTTCAAACTCTTCACGGGCTTTGCGGAATTCACCGACACTCTTACCAATTCCCCGGGCGAGTTGTGGAAGCTTCTTAGCTCCGAAGAGTAAAAGAAGAATGAGGAAAATGAGGATCATCTCCTGTGTGCCGAGAGTTCCGAGAAAAGCGACTGTCGAGTTCATATGCGAAGAGTATGGGGGATTAGCTGGATAGGCAAGAGATGAAACGCGAGATGTTGCCTCGACATTTCAAAAAATCTGACGTGCGAATGCGAGCTGCGGGTGTTTCTCTTGTGGGGTGAGGTTGCCGGTAAATGAGGTCGAGAAGGAAATTCGCGCTTCGGTGGCGGTCGATCAGGGCCGACTTTTACTCAAAGCCCCGACAGGGTCAGGAAAATCGACCGCTGTCCCAGGAATGGTTCGAGGTGAGTGCGAGGGTCAGGTTGTGGTAGTCCAGCCCCGGCGGATGGCGGCGAGGTTGTTGGCAGAATTTGTGGCCAAACAAATGGGCACTTTACTGGGAAAAGGAGTGGGCTATGCGGTTCGCTTTGAGAACCAATCGGGGCCGGAGACCGAGATTCTCTTCGTAACCGATGGAGTTTTGCAGCGAATGTTGCTTGATAATCCTGAACTTTCAGGAGTCGGAGCGGTTGTTTTTGATGAATTTCATGAGCGAAGATTGTCTTCTGATCTTTCGCTTGCACGTGTGCTTGATCTTCAGGAGAGCGTTCGCCCAGATCTGCGGGTGGTGGTGATGTCTGCGACGCTTGAAACGGGTGGGTTAAAAGATTATTTGGAACCTTGTAGATTGGTGGAAGCTGGCGGGCGGATGTTCCCAGTTGAGATATGTCACCGGGGAGAGGCGCAAGTAGGGCGACGGGGGCTTAATCGGCACGAGGAAGTTTGGGACCGAGTGGCAGCGGCAGTGAAAGCGGAGGCGCGTGAGTTGATCGCGGGCGATCGTATTCTTGTATTCCTGCCGGGAATGTATGAGATCCGAAAATCACAAAGCCTGCTGGAAAATGCAGCGGTGCTTAAAGGGTGGGAGGTCTGTCCACTCTACTCGGCTCTCAGTCCGACAGCGCAGCGGTCGGCCCTGAAAATGGATGATTCCAAGCGCATCATTCTAGCGACCAATGTAGCTGAGACTTCAGTGACGATTGAGGGCGTCAAGGTGGTGGTTGATTCCGGCTTGGTTCGGCAATCGAGTTACGATGTCGCACGTGGATTCGATTCGCTGGGTGTAGTCAAGATCGCGAGAGCGGCGGCTGATCAACGGGCGGGCCGTGCGGGCCGCACTGGGCCGGGTCGCTGTGTGCGTTTGTGGAGTAAAAGTGATCACCGTAATCGGAAAGAATTTGAAACGCCGGAAGTTCGTAGGGTGGATTTGGCTGAGGCGATTCTCTTCTTAAAACGGTTGGGTGTTAATGAAATCACGGGCTTTCGTTGGTTGGATCAACCTGAGAATGAGCGCCGGCTTGATGCGGAAAAGCTTCTGACCTCGCTTGGTGCCTTGGATTCGGGAGGCCGGTTAATGGAGGTGGGAAAAAAGATGGCGGCGCTGCCTCTGCATCCACGTCTAGCGGCTCTTGTGCTTCAGGGCGGAGATTGTCTGGGGGAGGTCTTATTTGTTGCGGCGGCGGTGCAAGGAGAGGGGGTTTTTAAGAGGGCTGGGCGTGGGCAAAAGTGGGCCGATTTCCTAGAAGGAGAGCCTGGTTGGGGAAATGATTTTGGAGCGGAATGGTTTGCGATGATGGCGGCGAAGAACTTGGATTTTCGGCCGCGTGAATGCGACGGGCTTGGGGTGCTTGCGAGAGGGGCGCGGGAAACGTGGAAGAATTTTCAGCAACTGGGCCGCTTGCTTAAAAAGCGGGGTGGACGAATAAAAGAACCGGATTTCCGTCAGCGTGGCGATGCTTGTGCTAGAGCGATGTTGATAGCGTTTGGTGATCGACTGGCGGTGAGACGAGATCAAGGAAGCGCGGTGTGTCATGTGGTGGGCGGTCGTAAAGGTAAGTTGCATCCTAAATCGGTAGTGCGAAATACGACTTTGTTTTTGGCCGCTGACATGATCGAAGTGGAAGGGCGAGAGCGTTCGGTGATCTTGTCACGATGTGTTGAGATTTCGAAAGATTGGATTCCGACTGAAGAAATTAATGATTCAGAGAACGTTATTTTCGACGAAATCTCACGGCGGGTGGTGGCGGTCAAGCAACAGATCTTTCGTGGTTTGGTTCTGGAGGAGAAGCGGGGAGGGGAAGTGGACCCTAATCTCGCGGGCGAGCTTCTGGCGGGGCGGGTAATCGCGGGCGATTTAGTGTTAAAAAAGTGGGATGCCAAGGTTGAGCGCTGGATTGCGCGATTGGCTTTTTTGAGCAAGGCCATGCCAGAATTGGAGTTTCCGGGGTTTGATGCTGGGGATCGTGAGATGGCAATCGCGCAGATTTGCGCCGGAGCAACGACTTTCAAGGAGGTCAAGGATCGCGACCCGTGGCGGGTTCTGCATGATTGGCTATCAGTCCCGCAGCGCCAGGCCATGGATTCATTTGCGCCTGAGAAAATTACTTTGGAAAATGGAGTGAATACGAGGGTGCTTTACACCGCTGGTAATGCCCCGTGGTTTGAAGAGAAAGTCCAACGACTTTATGGGGTGAAGGAGACTCCGACGATTGCCAACGGCCATCCGCTGGTGGCGAAGATCCTAGCACCTAACCAGAGGCCGTGGCAGGTGACAAGCGATCTGCCTGGTTTTTGGGAGAAGGGATTCGCGCAGATGAAAAAAGATCTCGCGGGTCGTTATCCCAAACACAACTGGGAGGGGGGGAGACAGTCTTGAGCTTTTTAAATTAGTCCTTTATAGACGAGTTGGTGTAGCTTTGACATATTCTATCTTTAGATAGAGGTATGAACGAGCGGGTCTTACCAATAGGCTGGTCGCTGCGGTTCTAAATAGTTATATTAATCACAATCTCGATCTTGAAATCGAAAGGGTGCGGCTGCTAGCTTATGGCAGGTGCTTGACATTCGCCAAAGAAGGAAAGACTTAAATATGAAACACCGCCGATTATTTTGTGTCGTTTTGACATCCTTAACCCTTTGTTTCACCATTTTATTGGAGGCAGCGACTCCTTTTGATGCGAAGATTTTCAAATCCGACAAAGGGAAACTCTTGAACTACAGGATACATCTCCCTGAAAATCTTGATCCTAAAAAAGAGTATCCTTTCGTTCTGTTTTTTCACGGCGCTGGCGAAAGAGGGAGTGATAACAAGAAGCAGTTGATCCACGGGGTTAAGGACCTTTTGGCCTATTCAAAGAAGAAGAATATTCCCTCGATCATAATTGCACCCCAGTGTCGTGCCGGCGAGCAATGGGTCAATACACCGTGGGGCGATCTTTCACATAGGATGCCAATCGGGCCATCAGATACAATGCAACTCACGATCGAATTGCTGAATGAGTCGATCAAGACGCTGCCCGTGGATAAGAAGCGAATCTATGTCACTGGTCTTTCCATGGGCGGATTTGGAACATGGGATATTGTTCAGCGGATGCCAAAAATCTTTGCAGCAGCCATGCCCGTTTGCGGGGGTGGTGATGCCGAGCTGGCGAGCGTAATCAAGACTGTTCCAATATGGGTGTTTCACGGTGGATCTGACAATGTTGTTAAGACGAAGCGGTCACAAGATATGGTGACGGCACTTGAGAAGGTTGGTAGCAAGGTGAAATACACTGAATACGAAGGTCTTGGGCATAACTCATGGGATAGAACCTATCGGGATGAAAACGCGTTAAGATGGCTATTTCACCAGAAGAAAAGCAAAAAAACGGATGAACTTGGTGAGAAATAAATACAGCATTTAGCTTGTGAGTCCTTCAAGGCGTGTTGACCAAGTCTGAGCAGCGCAAAAACTGAACAAAAATTACGCTCTATGAGCATCGTATAAGAAAATCTTCATGGAGATCTCACTCATCAAATATAGGTCGATCGGGAGGAGTCGATCTATTGTGATATGGCGATGATGATGCGCTGCCAAGTGTTCTTAAATTCCTCGTTACGATTTGCCAAATCCTCGGCCATCTCTTCGGCCCGCTCATTTAATCCGACTAACCAGGCGAAGGCAATTGCCTGACTTTCTTCATTGGCTCGTTTATCCAACAAGTATTCGGGCTTGATTTCAGACCAAGGGACGACGGATCCATCATCGAGTTTTAAGCCAGTGCTATCTCCGGAGACTCCAGTGATTTGCTCACCATTTTTTTTCTCGGTGATCCAGTTGTTGTGGATGGTAATGGTGTCCAGGAAAGCAGCGGCATTACTTTGGAGGTAAGACCAAGCCCAAATTGCATCTGGTGGAGCGTCTTCCGGCGGGTTTTGAAGTAATGCCCCGATCTCGTCGAAGCGGTATGATGAGCCTCTGTTTCTGAGGTGTGCTTGTAATTTCTGCCACGTTAAGAAGTGTGTGAACACTGGGCTGTTTTGAAATTCTTTACGAAGCTGGATGAGGTGAGTGAGTCGGGCATTTAAATTGTAGTTTGCTCGCCCCGTAGAACGAAGATTTCTTGAGGCATCAGTGATTTCACCGAGCAATCTGTTAGTTTCTTGTTCGTCTTTCGGAGTGGGGAATTTTTTAAGTCTGGCCAGAATTTGGCCATCTCCCAAATAGACGTCGGCTATATTTTGATAGATAAAAAACCAAGATAGTTCGTCGGGCAGTTCGGCTCTACGAACGTTCGCAAACAAGGGGAGTGCTTCCTCCCATTTGCCTTGTTCCCAGAGTTTGAGAGCGATGGCAAAGATCCCCATCCAGTCAGTAATAGTCTTGGGCTCGTCAGGGAGATTGTGGGTTGTGGGAGGTTTGATGCGTTCCAGTAGCTGACAGAGTTCTCGGTAGCGCTTCTGCTGCGAGTGCTGTTCTGGAAGAGTGTTAAGATCGGAGAGGGATTTGGAGATTAGCCGGCGAGCGGCACCGGGTTTACCAGCCAAAGAATTTGCGATTGATGCTTCTAAAGAGGTCCAGACTTGTTCCATTCCGGAAACAGTTGGATCGCGTGAAATCGAGAGAAATCTCTCAGAAGCTTTTTCGTAATTGCCAGATTTGGTGAGCTGACGGGCTTCGGCCCATCGTTTCTCTATGCTTGGTCGGTTTTCACCGTTTGGGTTGAAGATCTTTTCCTTTTTATTTTGAGCGTCATTGCTTCCGGATTCAGTTTTAGGCTCGACGATAATTTTCATCCAGGGCTGCCAAGTTGCTAAGCCGATACTCCCTAAAATTAAGACGACGGTGAAAATAATACTGAAGATTGTTTTCCTCTTCCGCCTTTTGATTCTGGTCTGAATATAAATCGGAGAAGAAAAATCTTGGCCCATTGTGAGCTGGGCCTGCTCAAGGGCTTTCATGACTTTGCTGTAACTTGACCAGCGATTGTCGGGATTGAAGGCCATCATACGATCAATGACTTCGCCGGTATTTTGGCTGATCCATGGTGCCACTTTACAAAGTTTTGGAATAGCTTTCTTGGCTTTGCGAAGGCTGCTGATTGAGTTCGTCGCTGATACAAAAGGGGGGCATCCTGCTAAACCGTGATAAAGAGTGGCGCCAAAAGCATAGATGTCGCTTCGGAAATCTTCGATATCACGTTCAAGAGCTTCGGGGGGGACGTAGTAGGGAGTAGCCCAAGCTTCTTTTGCTTGGGCTCTTCCATCTTGGGTGATTAGAGCGAGTCCGAAGTCTAGAAGGCTGGCGCGTCCCTCTGGGGCGATGTGAATATTTCCGGGCTTGACGTCCCGGTGGATTATGCCGGCTCGCTTTGCCGCTTTGAGTCCGGATGCAATTTGGATAGCAATTTCCAGGACCTCATCTTCGGGAAGAGCACCGCGGTCCCACATGATCCGTTCGAAGCTTCGACCGTCCAGCAATTCCATGACGAGGTAGAAGCGACCGTGCGCACGATCGACGGCGAAGATTTTAACAACATTGGTGTGACTCACTTTTGCGGTGAGACGGGCCTCGTTTTCGAAGGCTTGGATGCGAGTTTCGTCGTTACAGTATTCTTCGTTGAGAACTTTGATTGCGACCCTGCGATTGAGCGTGGTATCCCAGCCAATGAAAATGACGCTCATACCCCCGGTGGCAAAGTGCCTTTCGAGGCGGTAGTTTCCAAAGACCCGTCTTACATTTGTCTCGGCCGAGCAGCGAGGGCAGCTGACAGTGTCGAACGGGCTGAAGCTCGTTACGTCTAAAAGTTTACCGCATGCAGCACAGGATTCGTGGATCGGTTTTTCGCTAGCCGGATCACTCACTCCAGACGGTTACGGTGGCAAATTTATCGACCTTGTTCCATTCCGCCCAAGATACCTTGAGGACGAGGTCCAACCGAGGGGTCGTTCCAAGGTTTACTTCCGATATCGCTTCCTTGAGGCGGCACGGGCCTACGTTCGTTAGATTGGTTGCCAGCGCAGGAAACGAAGAAAATGGGGGCGAGCAGTAGAATGAAAATTTTCATGCCTAGAAAGTTAGACTTTTAAGGGAGGTGGACAAGAGCGATTTTTATAGACCTTTTGTCATCACTTGTTTTGCCCGAGTGCAGAGTGGCACCTCTCTGTTTTAGCTCCTTAGATCTGAGATACGGTCAAATTTGCCAGATAATTAGGTCGATGAAGGACTTGTGGATCAACCGGTCAGAATCTTAACATGATCGATCAGACGTATCTCCCCGTAATAACATGCCGTGGCAAGAACAGCGGGCTTCGTGATGAGAGAAACAGCTTGCATCGATTCTGCGTCGATGAGTTCCAAATATTCTATGGAGAAGCCATCTGGAGCGTTTGCGAGCAGGTGTTTTTTGGCGCTTAGAAGATAGGCGGCAGGGTTCTGTTCACCGTTGATGGCAAGGTCGCTAGCTGTCGAGAGAGCACGCTGTATTCGTGGAGCATCTTTACGATATTCCTGGCTGAGGCGAATGTTGCGAGATGAGAGAGCAAGTCCATCGAGCTCACGGACCGTAGGATGCCCGACTATTTCAACTGGAATATTCAGGTCTCGAACCATGCGGCGAATGAGAGCGATTTGTTGGAAGTCTTTTTCTCCAAAAATGGCAAGAGTGGGTTGAAGGAGATTGAAAAGCTTGATTATGACGGTCAGGACTCCGTCAAAATGCCCGGGACGGCTCGAGCCGCAAAGGCCCTTACAAAGGAGAGATTCGGTTATAATGACTGAGTGGTCGGAGTGGTAGAGAAACTCTTTTTCCGGTGTGAAGGCGAGATCGACTCCTTCTTTCTCGCAGATGGCCAGATCGCTTTTGAGCGGGCGTGGGTAGTTGGCCAGATCGGAAGTGCGATCGAATTGGATGGGATTGACAAAAATCGAGATAGCAACAGTTCCATTGGGCCCAACTAATTGGCGGGCGCGACGAATCAGGGCTAGATGTCCCTCATGGAGAGCCCCCATTGTGGGGATCAAGGCGAGCGGACCAGGTAGGTCGCGAGTCATTTGAGTAATCGTTTTGACCTCCGAGGTGACTTTGATCATGGGGAAATGTTGTGGATTCTGACCAAAATTCCATGAGAAACCTTACGAATTGACCTCTCGAGTTGGTGGAATAGCCGTAATAAGGACGTCTTGGCCTTATTATTACGCTTTGGAAACTGGGAGATTATACGAATTCCAAGCCCGTAGTTGACGTAGCAACGAGAATTCTTCATAAAAAACCTAGCAAGATTCATTTCATCCGAATTCATTATGAAAAAATCACTCTTCCCCCTTCTCGTCGCGCTTTTGTGCCTCACTCCTGTCCTCCACGCACAACAGCGTTTAAAAATTGCCACCGTTAGCATGGAGCGCCTGTTTAATGATTATTATCAGACTGGAAAAGTTCAGCGTGAGATCAATATCGAGCGTGCAAGAATCCAGCGTGACAATAACGAGCGGCTTGCCAAGATTCGTGAGATTGACGCTCAGCTCCAGCAGATTAGAGAGGAACTCAAGAAGGAGGATATAGGTGAGAAAGAGAAATCCGACTTCTTCGAGGAGTCCAACGGTTTGGCTCAGGACGGAAAGTCCAAGGAACGAGAGAGGAAGGAATTTCTCAATCGTCGAAATCGTGCGCTTAGCGACAAAATGCGGAAGCAAATGCGGGGAATTTTGGTCAAGATTCAACGATCTGTGAGTGAGCGTGCGAAAGAGGGAAACTATGATTTTATTTTTGATGTTTCTGCTAGTAGCAACCAGGGGATTCCGTTCGTGCTACATGCCCGCGAAACCACTGATCTTACCAACTCCCTCCTCGCTGAAATCAACGAGGGAAGTGAGGAAGAATAAATCTTACGAGCCAAAGTTGGCTATCGCTGGTGTCGCTTGGTTGGAAAGAACTGCATGATCTGATTGGCATTCCGCCCAATCATGATCATGACTATGTCTATACGGGAGTAAGTTCGCTGACTGAGGCTAAGTCTGGCGAGATCAGCTTTTTAGGAAATTCTCGCTATGAGACACACTTGACGGCGACTCAAGCTTCGCTGGTTCTGGTGCCAGAAGGCGATTTTTCGTCGCCGGCCGGATGCCATCTACTTTTAGTCGATAACCCCTCGGTAGCCTTCTCAAGAGTGATTGACTATTTTCACTCCCAATCAACCCTTGTTCAGCCCGGGATTTCTCAAGGGGCCCACGTTGCGGACGATGTTGAGATTGATCCGGCCAAGGTGCAGGTCGCTCCTGGAGTGGTGATTGAGTCGGGCGCGAAAATTGGTGATGGAAGCATCATTGGAGCAGGCTGTTTGATCGGCCGTAATGTTTCCCTCGGGAAGGATTGCCTTTTGCATCCTGGAAGTATTATCCGGGAAGCTTGTCTGATCGGCGACCGGGTCATTCTGCAGCCGGGTTGCGTGATTGGTTCAGACGGTTACGGATTTGATCTGGTTGATGGCAGGCACCAGAAGACACCGCAGGTGGGAATCGTTGAAATCGAGAACGATGTTGAGATCGGTGCCAATTGCTGTGTCGATCGGGCCAGATTCGGCAGTACAGTGGTGGGAGAGGGAACGAAGGTCGATAATATGGCGCAGATTGGCCACAATGTTAAGATCGGGAAACATTGTTTGGTGGTGGCGCAGTGCGGTATTGCCGGGAGCAGTCGCCTTGGAAATTACGTGACTATTGCGGCTCAGGCTGGAGTTGCCGGACATCTAGAAATCACTGATCAATCAGTTCTGGCAGCTCAAAGCGGACTTTTTAAGAGTATTCACAAACCGGGCGTTTATATGGGTAATCCGGCGCGTCCAATTCGAGAAGAGCAAAGAAAGCTTGCTGCTCTTTCCCGGCTTCCGGAGCTACGCAAAGAATTTGGAGCCCTAAAAAAGAAGCTGGAGGAACCCATTGGAGAATGAGACTCTTTCCTCGTTAGCCTTTTGTAATAAAATATTTTCGATGAGAATTCCATTACCTTTCCAGATCGGTCAACAAACCGTCTTTCTTTTTCTTGCTCTCGGCATGGCCCTGAGCGCTTCAGCCGGGGAGCTAAAGGTAGGGACTGTAAATATGATGAAGCTCCTCAGTGGGTTTCACGAAAAAAAGGCTGCCGAGGCCGAGGAAAAAGTTGAATTGGCTTCAATTGAGGCTGCTTATAGGGAGAGGGTGGTGGCGATAAAGGCCGTTGAGGAGGAGCTAGGTAAGAAGAAAAATGAGTTTAACGACCCCTCGCTTGCTGAAAAGAAGCGTAAGGAAATTGCAGCTTCCCACCAAGAGCTTGCGGCTACTCGCTCGGTATTGATTAAGGAAGGCGAAGAGTTCCTTCAGAGGCAGCGGCGATCCCTAAACCAAAAGATGGTTGGAATGATTAATGACATTAGGACTAAGGTTGAAACAGCGGTTAGCGACTACGCTGCTACTCTTGATGTAAATCTAGTTTTTGACGAGTCAGGGCTAACCTCCTCTCGGACGCCCTTCTTGATTTACTCCCGGAATACCGTCGATTTAACCGATGCAGTTCTGAAAAAATTGAACAAAGACGCACCTTCTCCTGTCACAGTGGAGACTTCTGGTGGAGCAAAGACCAAAGGCGAAGTACCTAAATAAAATCAGCTTAATCTCGAATAATTCACTCTTATAAATATTATGAAACCATTTAAAATCATCGCTGTTCTTTTTTCAGCTCTCATTATGGCTTCGTCTTCTTTCGCGCAGGATGAGAACGACAAGATAGGGACTGTAAATATGCAAAAACTCCTCGCCGAGTTTCACAAGTCATCCGCGGTTCTCGAAACTTTCAAAGGCTACGAAAAACGAATCGTTGAAAGAAATAAGACGAAGGCCGAGGAAATCAAAGCGTTGATGGCTGAGGCAGCCGAAGCGCAAAAGACAGCTGAAAGCCCCTCATTTGCTCGGGAAAAGAAAGAGCAGTTTTTCCGTGAAGCACAGTCGATCCGGGCCGAAGCAAAGGCTCGTGAGGATGCACGGATTGCTTGGATTACGCGAAAAAAAACAGCTTTTTCCGAGAAGCAAGCGGTTGAATTAGGAGGTCTGCGGAAAGAAATTATGGCTATGGTTCGTGAGTTGGGTAAGGCTGAAGGGTATGACTATATTTTTGATAAAAGTGGTTCGAGTGGATCTGCCGTTCCTATCCTTGCCTACACGAAGGACGCGACTAGCCTGACCGCTAAAATGTTGGAGCGAATCAATCGTGATGCTCCAAAGGAGGGTTCCGAAGGTGCTGGCCAAGAAAAACCTGAAGGATCGAGCGGAGAATAAGAGCAACTCAAACTTTTTGAAGATTGATGTTACAGGGCCATTTTCATTGGTGTTTTAGACACCTCATGAAAGTGGCTTTTTTTATGTGGGGGTTGATGGCTCCGTTGCAGGCTATCCCAAATGCCGTTCTTGGAGCGCTTGCGAAACATGAGAGTCCTCTTAAT
Source organism: Verrucomicrobia bacterium SCGC AAA164-M04 (assembly GCA_000383735.1). The sequence goes on along the minus strand of KB912190.1, from coordinate 56,227 downwards.
GAAAAGGATTTAACCACTGCTTTACTAGATTTGGGCGTTTGGGATGGTTCGAAGGCCTTGCCTGGTGAATGGGAAGCCGATGCCGGAATCATCAATGTCAGTTCGGCTTATTTAATGGCTCGCCCCAAGGTTTTTGGTGTTCAGACTCTTCTCGTGCGGGCCTCGAAACGGGAGGGGCAACTTGAAGAACTTCAGATTACGTTTGCTGATGCCGGATCATTTTTCGGTTATCTTGATCGTCGGGTTCCCAATGGGATGTCTGCTGAACAAGCGGCGACTCTCTTGCAAGAACGTGTCGAACAGCGGAAAATCCAGTTCGAGGAATTCTACATCCGCACCGCAGAGCAACTTGAGGCAAATCTTAAAGAGATCGATAAAAGGCCCCGGGATTTTAAGCGGGGGAGGACCCGGGGGTTGCGAGCGATCTATCGTCAGTTTGAGCATAAGGAATCAGGGCTCTTAATTCAGTTTCTTGAGGCCAAGGATCGTTTGTTAAGAGTCAGACTGAGAAAAAGGCAAAGTACTTCTAAATCTTGGCTCGATTCTTCCCAAGAAGAATTAGGAGTTAGGGACCGTCTCAAGGCCCTTTCTACTAAGGTCACTGAGACGGATCGGGGGGATGTGATTCTTAATAAAGTAGAGGTCGTGCCGCAGGGATATCGGCCCTATTGTGGGCTCAATACTCTTGTGATGGTAGCGCGTTATCTTGGCCTGCATCTGGATGAAGATTGGCTTGCGGTCGCCGGGAAATTTCAGAACACCGGTTCTGCGGCGGGTTCGGATATGCTTGGGCTTTACAGTTCGGTAGCCCGGGAGGCACGTTTTAATCTTAATCGGACAAGTGACTACGATCATGAAATTGTGAGGCGCTCGATTCGGGCTGGAATGCCGGTCATTGTGTGGCGTCGCTGGGACCGCCAGCGCGATCAATTACACACGCGAATATCGCGTGATTTTCTGACGGGGAAGGATCAAAGATTCGAAAGGCCTTCGGAAAAAGAATTGCCATCAAAAAAGAAGCGTTCACCACTTCATGCTTCGGTCATTGTGGGATACAACGACGAGCGTCAGGAAGTTATTTTTTTAGAGAGTTGGGAGGGGATGTCTAAACCGCGAAGAATGCTGGTAAACGAAATTTCCCATACCGCTGATCTGACTTTTTCTTTTCGTCCCTAATTTCTAGCTTTCGCAGAGCGCCCGGTGACGAAGAAGGTGGTCGCAGAGGATCAAGTTGGTCATGGCTTCGACGATAGGAACTGCTCGTGGAAGGACGCAGGCGTCATGACGGCCACGTCCCTTCAGTTCGGTATCTTCATGGTCTTTTGAAACCGTGGGCTGGGCCGACATGATGGTAGCGGTGGGCTTAAAAGCGACGCGGAAGAGAATTGGCTCGCCATTTGAAATGCCGCCCTGAACTCCACCTGAGTTATTTGTATGGGTGCGAACTTTTTCACCTTCCATGTAGAAATGATCGTTATGGTCGGCACCGGTCAGTGTTGTTCCTGAAAACCCGGATCCCACCTCGAAGCCCTTAGTTGCGGGAATTGAGAGCATTGCCTTTGCAAGGTCAGCTTCCAGACGATCAAAAACTGGTTCCCCTAATCCGGGAGGGCATCCCCGGATGACGCCTTCGATCACTCCACCGATAGAATTCCCCTCTGAGCGGATCTTTTTAATACGATCGATCATTTGCTCGGCCTTATCAGGATCACCGGTTCGGACGATATTTGATTCAATTTCTGCGGCTGTGACCGTTAGGGGATCGATCTTACCTTCAATATTTTGAATTGATCTGACCCACGCCAAAGCTTCCAAGTCTGGAAAGAAGTGTTTGATGACTTTCTTTGCGACAGCAGCAGCAGCAACCCTGCCAATTGTCTCCCGAGCTGACGACCTTCCACCGCCCTGCCAGTTACGTGTGCCAAATTTGGCATCGTATGTGTAGTCAGCGTGGGATGGCCGATATTTCTCGGACATTTCCGAGTAAGCTTCGGGGCGGTGATCCTTGTTTCGGACCAAAATGGCGATGGGTGAGCCCAAGGTTTTCCCTTCAAAGGTTCCAGAAAGAATCTCGCATTGATCTGCCTCATTCCGAGGTGTTGTGACCTCAGACTGACCTGGGCGACGCCTATCGAGTTCGATTTGGAGATCAGATTCCGATAGAGGAATAAGGGGTGGGCAGCCGTCGATGACAACACCGACCCCACCTCCGTGAGATTCACCGAAGGTTGAAATGCGAAAAAGTTGGCCGAGTTGGCTGGACATGATTGAAAGACTAGCAGCGGATTTTGATCGGGCAAGAGTGAGGCGCAGATTCAGTCTTTTAGGGTGGATAAAAGGAGATTTCTGGCCTTCGTGCCTACTTCGACCGTGTCTCCATGCACTCCGAAAATCATGGCGACATCAATGAGCTCTTTCTGCAAGCCCTGACGGATCAATTCTTCTGCAGGTAGAGCGAGGTGGCCGCTTTGTTTGATAAGCTTGAGGTTCCACCGTCCGATTCCGTAAAAAGCCCGATAGACGACTTCAGTGCAGCATAACCGTTCTGCTTTCCGGAAATCGAAAGCGAAATCGTATTGCTTCCCTTCATGGGTAAGTGCTTTTTCTAGAGCTTGCTGAAGTTCCTCCGTCGAAACCTTGGGACGAAGGATCACGAAGGAGTCCACTGCTAGGGTTTCTTCAATTTTCCGCAGTTTGACGCCGTCCTTCTTAGCCTCAAGAACATCGGCTGAGTGATCGCGATGATTGGGAATTCCAGAATCTTTCTGGCCAGATAGTGGCCCCATGTAAAGTGCGGCATGAGGCCAGAAGCCCGGGAGAAAGAAATTGCTCATGGCATCATCGTGGCGGGTGACAAAGATGTCACCTGGTTGAAGTTTGTCTCGGATCTGATTGATTATTTTCGTCGTGACTCGTTTGCCTTCCCCTGAAGGCTTAACAAAAGGTTGCTTCATCTCGGCAATTGCAGAGCCGCTAAGGCGGAATAAGTGGAACATCACCTTTGTGTAACCGGAGCTGGTTCGACGGGTCAGCGAGTAGGTCCGGTAGGTGAGGATCGCGCTAAAAAGGTTTCTTTTGCTTTGGTCAAAATACGGTTCTTCGTTCATGAGCCACAGTGCAATATCTTGCATGTCCGAGTCTTGAAGAGCTTCATCAATTTGCGTTCGATTATTCTCGTAAAAATTACGGGCCTGACGGTAGCGCCATTGGTTCCGGGTCGAACTCAGGTTGTGGTAGATTTGTGTCAAAGTCTTCCGGGGAATTTGATACCTCGGCTCTGCTTCATCGAGTTTGGCCAAAACAATGGGGCGTTCCTTGGCAAGTTCAATAAGGTAACTTGAACTCCGCATGAGTATAGAAGCGGCACAAAAAGCGAGGCCAAAAATTCTTAGGTCCTTCGATTTCAAAAAGGGGCTCAAATCGTCGATCATTTGCCAGAGAATAGAGCGACCCGAGAGATATCTCAGGTAAGTTTCGCGAAGGCGCTCGTCTTCATCTGGAAGATAGTAGCCCCGTCTTTGTGCGCGATCGGCATCTTCAATTTCTTGAGCGAGGTTTTTCCTGTCGGGCAAGGTATCTCGGATTCCCCGCAAAATATGGCAGGAAGATAGTAACACTTCATCCGGCAATCGATCCATCAGGTTCAAGTATTGAAAAATAATTTATCTTGGCGATCTAATAACCCTAGGTTCACACGCATTTGGGGTGAAAAGGGTTCATCATAAAAGTTATAGGTGCGTCAACCCCTATAAATAAAGGGATTCAGGTTTATTTTGGCTTTACAAAATATACTCCTACAGGATGATCGTCCTGCTATGAATAAAGGTGAACTAATCGAAGCAGTCCAGAAAGCCCTCGGAAATGAAGCAACCAAGCGTCAGGCGGAAGACTCCGTCGCTGCCGTTCTTGACTCCATCGCCGCAGGTGTGAAATCAGATACCAAGGTCCAAATTATTGGATTCGGAACTTTTGAGGTTAAGAATCGTGCGGCCCGTATGGGACGCAATCCAAAGACAGGCGAAGCAATGCAAATTAATGCTTCCAAGTCAGTTGGCTTCAAGCCTTCTTCGACTCTTAAGAAGTCGCTCTAGGTTTCCTTTTAGGTCCTTAGTCTTCCTAATCAAAAAACCCAGCCCGGTCTACTTCGAGAGTAGCCCGGGCTTTTTGTTTCGTCTCGTAATCCCAAGAAGCTTGGATACTCTTCTTCATAGAGATGCCTTCCAGCACTGTCGAAAATTACCTCAAAGCAATCTGGTCCCTTCAGGGGGCGCTCGATGGGGGCGGACTTGTCTTAATTGGTCACGTTGCTGAAAAGCTTTCGGTGACACCTGGGACAGCAACAACGATGATGAACCAGCTCGAAAAAAAGGGCTTAGTCGAATATCGTCCGCGTCGTGGGGTCAGGCTTAAGGAAGAAGGCCGTAAAGCCGCGATGCAGGTCTTGCGGAGGCATCGTCTTATCGAAACTTTTTTGGTGGAAGTAATGAAGTTGGACTGGGCGGAGGTCCATGATGATGCTGAGGAGCTAGAACACGTGGTTTCTGATCGTCTTCTAAAGCGGATGGACGAGATGTTGCATCATCCTACTCATGACCCGCATGGATCTCCAATCCCCAGTCCCGATGGTGAGATTACGCAGGAAGGAACGGCTACCTTGGCGGATTGCCAGCCCGGTCATTATATTTTGAAGCGAGTTCGGGAGGATCAGCCGGGCTTTCTGCAATGGCTTTCTGAGCTAAAGCTCCTTCCGGGAACCGAGTTCGTTTTGTCTTCGGTCAATGCGATGGCAGGGACATTAAGCCTTACCTTAGAAGGAGATAAAGAAGTCCTCGAAATATCAAATTCCGCGTCGCGATCTTTGTTGGTTGTGAAAGTCAATTGATCTCTTATCCGTAGTTTATAAATCCCATGAGATCTTCCTTAAATCGCCGTCGCTTTTTTTTGACCTCAGCAGGGGCTTCGCTTGCCCTACCTGGTTTGTCTTCGTTACTAGCAAAGACTGCTAATTCGCTGGCAACTGTCCACGCCACGCAAGGAGCTGGGATTGGCGCACGGCGTTTCGTGGCGGTCGGAAACCTTCTTGGTTTCCAGCAGAAAAGTTTCTTTCCTTCAATTGAAGGCCGTGAATATGAATCGACAATTTTGCTTAAGCCGCTTGAGCCGCTTAGGGAAAAAATGACTGTTTATCGTGGCCTTGATCATGGAATTAGAGGAGGGCACTTTGCGGTTCATTCATTCTTGTCCGGGGTGCTTCATTCTGAAGCTCGAGACCGGAAGAACGGGAATGTTACGATTGATCAATATCTTGCTGAAAAAGTGGGTAACCAAACCCGCTTCCCTTCCCTGACAGTGGGATCAGAGGGTGGAATTCACGGGGGATGTCAGCTGTCGTGGACCCGATCGGGAGTGCGAGTCCCTCCGATCACAAATCCTGGCGATCTCTTTGATCGTCTTTTTTCTAATGACAGTCCGAAACGGAGGCTGGAGCGTAAGGGTGAGAATAGACTACAGAAATCTATTCTTGATGCTGTCAATGATGAGGCAAAAGGACTTTCCAAAAAAGTGAATCTTGAGGATCGCGAAAAGCTTGACGAATATTTCACCTCGATTCGTGACGTGGAGAAACGTATCGAGTTACGGCGCCGCTGGGCTGACCATCCAAAACCTAATGCTCCGCTCGATAAGCCATCCAATAAGAATACGGTAGATGACCTTCCGATCCTTTACGAATTGATCGCACTTGCACTGCAAACTGATTCGACCCGGATCGCCACTCTCGAGATCGGTGGATCTTTCCTGCCTCAAAATCTTGGGATTGATAAATCCTATCACAGCCTGTCACACCACGGTAATAAGGCAGATGCTATTACCGACCTGATTAAGTTAGAGACCTACCAAATCGAACAGTATGGAAAATTCCTTGCTCGTCTTCAATCGATTCAGGACGGTGAAGGGACTCTTCTCGATTCGACTTCGGTCCTTTTCGGAAGTGGAATCGGCAGTGGGAATTCCCACACCAATTCTGATCTCCCAGTCATTGTGGCCGGAGGTGGATACAAGCATGGAGATTTTAAGAAAGTCGAGTCCAAGGGCCTCAACAAAGTTCGCCTGTGCAATCTCTACGTTGACTTGGCGCAGCGCATGGGTATCGAGACTGATTCCTTTGGAAACAGCACTGGTCGATTCTCTTAGCTGGTGATGTCTGAAATAAAAGTCATTATTGGATTCCTAAGTTTTTTTGTGCTGGGCTCGTCTTTTGCTGGAGCCGCGGCTTCGTCTCGTGAAATCGTGGACGATTTTCTCCACAACTATTGTTACGACTGTCACGATACGGCCTCGGAAAAAGGAGAGCGAGAATTTGAGAGCCTGAAGATCCCTTTGGAAACTATTCAAGATCTCGTGATGGCGCGTGAGATTATCGATCAGGTCACGCTGAAGGAGATGCCTCCAAAAGAGAAAGACCAACCTCAAGATGAGGATCGGCTAGAGGTGTTGCGAGTTTTGAGATCTGAGATTAAGGCTGCCCGTGGTCGCTTTAAAAGTAACGGCGGAAAGACCGTAATGCGGAGGCTCTCGAATCGAGAGTATGAAAATACTTTGGAGGTTCTTTTTGGGCGCCGAGTCGACACCCTAGGTCTAACTTTGGATTTTCCCAAGGAGAAGACCAGTCAACATATCGATACGATTGGTGAGAGTCTTGTGACTTCAGGTTTCTTGCTCGACCAATATTTTCAGGCTGCTCATCGCTTAGTTGAAAATCGTCTCGGCAAGGTAGAGATGACGGCAAAAGATTGGCATTTTACAGACAATTTTAAACAGTATGAGGAACTGGCCGGATCCCATCGGGCGGTTTTTAAGAATAAATATCTCTGCGTTTATGAACAGCCAGATACCGACACCCGGCAGGGGAGCTATGGGCATATCGAAGATTTTCTGGAAGGGGTCCCGGTCTCAGGGCTTTATGATCTCAAGGTTCTTGTTCAGGGGATGCACCGCGATACTCACTACGATCCCGAGATCTTCGCGATTGATCTGAGCGAACCCTTCATCCTAGGAGTGGTTCCGGGCGATGCTACGAAGGGTCACATTCATTATCCCCAGCGTATCGAGCCTATCCTTGCAACTGCGGTTGTGCCGGATAAGAAGCCCGAGTGGATTGAGTTCAGGGTCTGGCTTGAGAAGGGTCAGACGCCGCGGTTTACCTTTCCGAACGGCCCTTATGAATCGCGGCGTTCAGTTCTCGAACTCAATAGGCGCTACAAACATGAGTTTAAGAACCCCTCCAATGGGGTAAGCCGTGCTTCTCTTTTGCGCGAAGGGAAATTGCCTCATATCCGGATTTCAGAAGTAAAAGTGCGTGGACCAATCAAGGAAGAAAATGGAACGCTGGAGGAAATCGCGATTTTCGGGAAAGAAGGATTTAAGAGTGAAAAGGCTCTCGAACAATTGAATCGCTTTGCGGAGAAAGCATTTCGTAGACCTCTCGATGAATCTGACCGAAAGCGAGTTCATGATTTCTATGGCAAGCGAATCGATGAAAAAGCGGAGCCGCGTCAGGCTGCACTGGATACATTGAAGCTGATTCTTTGTTCGCCGTCCTTCTTTTATCTCAGCGAGATCACCCCGGAAGATGACCAAGCATTAAAGCCATTCGATCTGGCCTCGAGACTTTCTTATGCGCTTTGGGCAGGGCCCCCAGACGGGGAATTGTTGGCGATGGCGGCTTCTGGTGAATTAACAGAAGAAGAAGCTTTTCGGAGACAAGTAAAGCGTCTCCTAAAAGACGATCGTTCGAAGGGATTTGTGAAAGGTTTTTTAGACTCTTGGCTCAATCTTCGCGATTTAGGTGGGATGCCTCCGCCGAGAGAAAGGGCGCGACGATATTATTCAGAAAACTGGCCGGCATCTATGAAGGGGGAGGTTAGGCACTTTTTTGCGCATCTACTGGAAAAAAATGTGTCAGTGGTCACTTTATTAGATGCTGATTTCACTTTTGTTGATAAGTATATGGCAGCGATATACCGTTTGCCCGATGCTAAGACGCTGAGGCTCAAGGATGGATTTAGACGAGTAACGCTCGATGAAGAAGATCGCAGGGGGGGGATTCTTGGGATGGCAGCTGTCCTCACAGTGAGTGCCAATGGCGTTGATACATCCCCTGTCACCCGGGGCGTTTTTGTGTCGGAGAATATTCTGGGTGTGGTGCCACCTTCCCCGCCGGACGAAGTGCCGCCTATCGAGCCCGATATTAGAGGAGCGACTACCTTGCGCGAGCGTCTTGAGAAGCATCGGGAATCGAAAACCTGTGCCGAGTGCCATCGTAAGATCGACCCGCTTGGTTTCGGGCTTGAGACTTTTGATGAACTAGGAAGATGGCGCACCCACTATCGAAGGTCAGGCAAGCCACTTTTTGTGAAAAAAGCACCCAAGCTAAAGGTCGATTCCTCCGGCGAAATGCCATCGGGTGAAGAGTTTGAAGATTTTCGCGAGCTTCGGGATATCTTGGTGTCAGCCCGGTCCGAGGTTTTTATAAAACACTTAATTACGACCGTCCTCACTTACGCGACCGGTCGCCATATGGAGGTGGTTGATGATTATGCTATAATCGATATTCAGAAGCGCTTAAAGGACAAGGGCAATGGTCTTGCAAGCTTAGTCGAGGAATCGTTGCTGAGCGAGATTTTCAGGTCTCGCTGAAAGCCGCTCTTTTCGTTAATATCCCTGGTTTTTTTGCCATCATCCATCTGATCAGTATGGGTTGATTAGCAATTTAGATATTCTAAATATATTTTTTAGAGCCGGCAATGGTAATCAGATTTGTTAGAAATGGACTTGCTCTCCTGTAGCGGTATTTGGCATGCTTTTGAGAACCTCGGATGGCGGAGAATTCTCGTCAGATACCCCAATTACATTATGAATATTACCAATAACTCTTCGTCTTGTTTCTTAAGATCTTCCTTGATGGTTTTGGCCCTCAGCGCAACAAGCGGCGCTGGCGAAATTCCCATTACTGGCATTGAAGCATTTCATCAGGGCGACAGTCTTGATGGTGATGGGTCTTTTCTCAAGGCGATTGATGGCAGCGGGATGGATATGATTGATCCCGATGATCCATCTACTTGGACAGTTGCGAGTACTGCTTGGGCTGATGATTGGCAGGGTTTTTCCGCGGATAATACCGGGGATAATACTTGGGTGGTGATGGATCTAGGTGCTCCTGTTGCAGGTTTGAGCACAATGTATTTGTGGAATGTCCAAGAGGGCAATGCTCTCGATCGAGGAGTGAAGGATTTCGAAGTGTTTTATGCCACGAATCCGGCACTTTCGCCACCCGTCACAGGTGGCACCGTTACCCCCTACAGTTTTACCAGCGGGGGATGGACTTCAATTGGAGACGCCAAGTTAGAAATGGGAACTCAGAATGGTGACGCTGGACAGGCTTATGATATTTCGGATGCTGCCGGGGCTCGCTACATTGGACTTAAGTTAACAAGTAATCACGGGGGTTTTCGAACTGGGTTTGCTGAGGTCGCTTTCAGTGATGTTGCAGATCCGGACGCTATCACGCCCGGCGAGATTGGACCTCCGGATCCACCTGTCGAACCGGGTGAGGGGAAGGTTGTTCCAATCGCAGAAGTCTTTGCTTTTCATCAAGGAGATAGCTTTGATGCGAACGGCTCGGTTTTGAAAATTGCTGATGGCAGTGGTATGGCAAAGGTTGATCCTGAAGATCCTTCCACCTGGACAATTAGTAGCACTGCTTGGGCTGATGACTGGCAGGGCTTCTCCGCCGATAACTCGGCCGACAACACTTGGGCTATTATTGATTTAGGAGCCCCCACGATTGGTCTCGACCAAATGTATCTCTGGAATGTCCAAGAGGGCAATGCTCTCGATCGAGGAACGAGTACTTTTGATGTTTACTACGCCACTCTGCCTACTGAAACAATCCCAGTTCAAAGCGGGGCAGTCACGCCCTACAGCTTTGGAGGTGGTGGTTGGACTCAGCTTAGCACTGGAAACAATCTTGCTCAGGGAATTCAATTCGGTGATCCTGGAGAGGTTTTTGATATCTCGGGAGCTTCGGGTGCTCGGTATATTGGACTTCATCTAACCGCAAATCACGGGGGTTTTCGCACTGGTCTTGCTGAAGTCGCGATCACAAGTGAGGGCGCTGGGGCGCGCGAAGACGATGATGGTGATGGTCTCCTGAATGGTTGGGAAAAGGCCTATGGCTTTGATCCTGAGAGTGACCAAGGCGACGATGGAGCAGAAGGGGATTCCGATGGCGATGGACTATCGAACCTTGAGGAGCAAACAGCTGGGACAAGCCCGCTTCTGGCTGATTCAGATGGCGATGGCTATGGAGATGAGGTCGAGACTGATACCGGAGTCTTCGTAGACCTGACCAACACTGGAACAAGCCCTATTAAAAATGATACTGACAACGACGGTCTTCTTGATGGAGCAGAAGACAATAGCGCTATCTTTGTCGATGAGGATCAATCAGGTTCAAATCCTCTTAAATCAGATACGGACGATGATGGTCTTAACGATGGATATGAAGTCAGTAACGGCCTCAATCCTAACGATGATGGAACTACAGATGCGAACAACGGGGCTGCTGGTGATCCTGACTCTGATAACTCGGGGAATCTGGCTGAATTCCAGCGGGGAACTGACCCCCAAAATGATGATTCCGACGAAGATGGCATTCTTGACGGCTATGAAGACAACACAGGGATTTGGGTAAGTGCGACTCAGACTGGAACAGACCCTCTTGATCCGGATTCAGATGATGACACATTACTCGATGGGGTAGAAACGAATGACGGGAATTTTGGAGGTGCAGGAGCGACCGGTTCAAATCCCAACGCCCACGATACTGATGCTGATGGATACTTTGATGAACAGGAATTGGCTGGAAATACTGATCCATCCGACCCGTCTAGCAAACCGCAATTTCCGACGCCTCTTGGTTTTTGGTCATTCGACGATCAAGGAGAGACAATCACGGCCGATCTATCGCCAAACGGTAACAATGGCACTGTTCTTGGCAATGCCACATATGTCGAGGGCCACTCTGGAATTCCTGGTGACTTTGCTATCGATCTCGATGGAATTGACGATGCCGTTACGACATCAATGACCTTAGATAACATTGGCGAATTTACGATGGCAGGTTGGATTCGTTTTCCATTCGATCAGGCGAACCGTTCTGGGTTGTTTGGTCAGAATGATATTCTTGAATTCGGCTTTAGCGCTCCTTCAAATGTTCACCTATGGTCTAATCCTGGTGGCGCGCTTAATGCACCGCTTTCACCTTCGGAGGAGTGGGTCCATATCGCTTTTGTGGGAGACTCGACTGGAAGAACGATCTTTATCAATGGTGAGGCCGTGGCAACTGGGAATGCCGCAACCCCGCTTAATGCCTCTGATTTCTTTTTCAATATCGGGGGAGCTGGTGTGTTTGATGCAACAGGTAACCACTTTTTGGGTCAAATTAATGATGTTGGAGTTTGGGAAGTTTCAATGGGGCCACAGCTGATTAAAGGGCTTGCAGACGGGACAATTTCACCGGTTCCCGGACTGGGTGGTGGAGGTCTCGAAATCTTGTCTTTTTCCCGTAATGGTAATCAACTTTCATTCGTGGTGGGAGGGACTTTAGCAGGAACAACTTACGCGCTTGAAGAATCAGATGGTCTCTTAGATCCATGGCTTGAACTTAATGATTTTGTGGGTGCTGGAGGGGCCAATGAGACGACCGTAACTGCGCCAATATTTCCTCCGGCTGCAGCCAAGAAATTTTACCGGGTTCGTAACCTTGATGATGAATAGCTTTTTGCGACTCTGAAAAGAAACCCCGTGTTGAACCGCTGAGTCCTTCACGGGGTCTTTTTTGGACGGGTGCTTTTACGGACAAACTCCGAGCTCACGCCCCACTGCAATAAAGGCCTCTAGAGCTTGATCAAGATGCTCCGTGGTATGGGCTGCCGAGATTTGGGTTCGGATTCGGGCTTTCTCTTGCGGAACCACTGGAAAAAAGAAGCCGATGGCGTAGATGTTTCTGTCTAGGAGTTTTGCCGAAAATTGTTGAGACAGGTCGGCATCACCAAGGAGGACCGGAGAAATTGGATGCTCTTTACCTAAGATATCAAAACCTGTCGAAGCGAGGTTTTCGCGGAAGTATTTCGTATTGTCTTTGACGCGGTCAGCCAGTTCGGTGGACTCGGTAAGGAGCTCAAGAACCTTGAGAGAAGCGGCAACGATTGGAGGAGCGATACTGTTAGAAAAGAGGTAGGGTCGAGACCGTTGGCGGAGGAGATTGATGATCTCCTTTTTGCCTGAAGTGTATCCGCCCGATGCCCCCCCAAGAGCCTTGCCTAGTGTGCCAGTGGTCAGATCGATCTTTCCCATGAGTCCGCAATGTTCATGAGTTCCGCGGCCGGTGGCTCCAAGAAATCCGGTCGAGTGGCAGTCGTCAAAGTGGACGAGAGCGTCGTATTTGTCAGCTAGAGCGTGAATCCCGGCCAAATCGGCAATGACACCATCCATTGAGAAGGAGCCGTCGGTGGTGATGAGTTTATGACGCGCTCCTTCCGCATCAGCTTCCTGAAGCTGCTTTTCAAGATCAACAAGGTCATTGTTGGTATAGCGGTAGCGTTTTGCCTTACAGAGACGAACTCCATCAATGATTGACGCATGATTGAGTGAGTCAGAAATTACGGCGTCCTCTGCCGTCAGAATGGTCTCAAAGAGCCCGCCGTTTGCGTCGAAACATGAGGGATAAAGAATCGTCTCCTCGGTGCCGAGGTATTCGCTGAGCCTTTCCTCAAGTTGGCGGTGCAGGGTTTGCGTTCCACAAATAAAACGAACTGAAGCGAGGCCAAAGCCGTGCTCTGAGATTGCCGAACGAGCAGCTTCACGAACTTCGGGATGGTTAGAGAGACCAAGGTAGTTGTTGGCACACATGTTGATGACGCGGCGACCATCCTCAAGCGTGACTTCCGCATCTTGAGCTGATGCAATTTTGCGCTCAGATTTGTAGAGACCAGCCGATTTGATCTCATCAAGCGTATCGGAAAGCTGATTTTGAAACTGCGAAGTAAGCATTGGTAAAAATCGTATTTAAGTTAGCCGAGATCGGCCCAATGGAGAAGAACTTTACCGCAGGAGCCCTCGTTCATGGCGGCGAATCCTTTTTCGAAGTCTGTGTATTCGAAGCGATGTGTGATCACTGATTCGATTTCAAGTCCTGATTGGATCATTGAAGTCATCTGATACCAGGTGTCATACATTTTCCGCCCGTAAATCCCCTGAATAGTCAGTGAATTGAAAATGACCTGATTCCAGTCAATACTAATACCGTGCTCAGGAATTCCGAGCAAAGCGATTTGACCGCTATGACGCATATTGGCGATCAGATCATTGAAAGCTTCTTTATTACCGGACATTTCAAGCCCGACATCGAAGCCTTCTGTCATCCGGAGATCTGTTTGAACTTTGGAGATTTTTTCGTTGGTGACGTTGACGGTGCGGGTGGCACCCAGTTTTTTGGCGAGGGCGAGGCGTTTGGGGTTTAAATCGGTTACAACGACGTGTCGCGCGCCTGCGTGTCTTGCGATCCCGGCTGCCATACAACCAATTGGCCCCGCGCCTGTGATGAGAACATCTTCCCCAAGTAAGGGAAAGGTTAGAGCAGTATGTGTAGCGTTACCAAAAGGATCAAAAATTGCCGCGCTGTCCTTGGACACCTCAGGCGCGAGTTTCCAGACGTTAGTGGCAGGCAGGACCATGAATTCAGCAAATGCTCCTGGCGAGTTGACGCCAACTCCGAGTGTGTCTTTGCAATAGTGACGTCGTCCGGCAAGGCAGTTTCGGCAACGACCGCAGATTAAGTGACCTTCACCCGAGACGAGATCTCCGATCTTAAAAAAGTCGACATCGTTGCCGATTTCCACGATCCGACCGACGAATTCATGTCCGATCACCAGGGGAACCGGAATTGTTTTCTGGGCCCACGAGTCCCAATTATAAATATGAAGGTCGGTGCCGCAGATACCAGTGCGATCTATTTGAATCAAGACTTGGCGGGGCCCGGGAACGGGTTGCGGGACTTCGGTGAGAGTGAGGCCGGAGGCCGCTTCTGATTTAACAAGAGCCTTCATCTAGTGTTTAAGAAAGTGGATCCAAACACCCCATAAGCGGTAGTGAGGAAAATGAGATATTTCGCTCAAGAACGATACCGAAACTTTTGCAGGATTACGAATTAGAAAATGCTTTTTTCACACGTATGATATTCCACGATGATGCGATTTTTAGCCATTTTACTCATGCCGGTTTTAGCTGCAGGTGATGTGACGTTTGAGAAAGAGATCAAGCCGATCTTAGAGGATTATTGCTTCGACTGCCACGGGGATGGTGCCTCGAAAGGAGATTTCACGATGGACGAATATGATGACCTTTCGGGGCATCTCGATGATATTGACCACTGGCTAGCGGTTTGGCGAAATGTGCGCTCCCAGATCATGCCCCCGCCCAAAAAGGATCAACCTGATCTCGCGGAAAAGCGCCAGCTTATGGGATGGATCGAAAAGCGGGTGTTTAAACTGGACCCTAATAATCCGGATCCGGGGCGGGTGACGATTCGCCGGTTAAATCGAGTTGAGTATTACCACGCTATCGAGGATCTGCTCGGTGTGGAGTATGAAACTTGGGAAAAATTTCCGGCTGACGATACGGGATATGGTTTCGATACCATCGGGGATGTTTTATCGATTTCACCGCTTCTTATGGAGAAGTATTTGGAAGCTGCTTCGACAGTTGCTGAGAAAGCCCTTCCCAAGGGGACTGTCCTACAGACTCCAGTTCGTTTTTTTGAAGGAAGTCGGTTTCGGGAAGATGGAGATGAAGTCCACCAGGCAGATTGGATGAAATTTAAGGAGGAGCGGAAAGTCTATTTGAAAGGTGATGCTCCTGTGAAGGGGGTTTATCAGGTTACTCTTGATTATGCGATTCGTGGTTTGACCAATCAAAGGGCCCGACTGGAGCTTTGGATGAATGGTAAAAAAATTGCGGAGCGGACTGTGGGCTGGGATCAACGTGATACGATTAAGATGGGTGGACAAGCGGATTTGATAAAGGGAAGCAATACCGTTGAAATAAGGATAAGACCGAAAAATTCTCCTGGTGAAGGACAAGGCGAACAGTCTGTAGTGCTAAAAGGGGTTACGATCCGAGGACCACTTAATGGAAGTTATAAAGAATATCCAAAAGGATACAGTATGATCATGGTCGATGGACCAGCTCCCGAAAAGTTGCGTGAGCGGGAATTGTATGCTCGAAAAATTATGCGAAGTTTTGTGAGTAGAGCATTTAGGCGTCCCCTTGATAGATATACTGTAGCCCGTCTTGTGGAAATGGCGATGCAGGTGGACCAATCGCCTGGTCAAAGTTTTGAGGATGGAATTAAACATGCCATGACGGCTGTGTTAGCCTCGCCACGTTTTTTGTTTCGCGCGGAGATACAACCGGAACCCAACAACAGCGGAAAATCGGTAATGTTGGATGAGTATGCTCTTGCGGCTCGACTTTCCTTCTTTCTTTGGAGTTCAGTTCCTGATGACGAATTGCTGAGTCTCGCTTTCAAAAACCAACTTCGTAATAATCTCGGGGTTCAAATTGATCGGATGATCGCAAGTTCAAAATCTCGTCGGTTCGTGAACAATTTTGTAGGGCAATGGTTGCAGGCAAGGGATGTCGAAAATATCTCAATTGATGCCAAACGGGTAGTGGGGGTTAAGGATCAGCGTGAAGCGGATCGGATTTTTAATGGGC
The DNA here is from genome assembly GCA_000383735.1 of Verrucomicrobia bacterium SCGC AAA164-M04. The sequence continues at coordinate 40,390 of KB912190.1, read as the reverse complement.
GAGTTCGAAGTGATATGAAGGAGGAATCAGAGCTCTTTTTTGAGTTTATTCTTAAAAATAATCGGCCGATCAAGGAGTTGATCTCAGCGCGTTACAGCTTCTTGAACGAAAGACTTGCGGAATTTTATGATGTGCCGGGGGTGCTTGGTTCAGAGCACCGACTCGTTGATTTACACGAACACCCCCAGCGCGGTGGTATTTTAGGTCAAGGCACCTTCCTTCTTGTGACCTCTAATCCGACTCGTACTTCGCCGGTGAAGCGCGGACTCTTTGTTCTAGATAATCTTTTAGGGACTCCGGCACCCCCAGCTCCACCCGATGTCCCGGAACTAGAAGAAGTTTCGGAGCATGAGGATAAGCTGCTTACGATGCGTCAAATGATGGAAGTTCATCGGGAAAAGCCCCTTTGTGCAAGCTGTCATAAGCGTATGGATCCCATTGGTTTGGGCCTCGAAAACTTCAATGCGATCGGGCAATTCCGAAGTCAAGAATCAGGTCAGCCGATTAATTCTTCAGGCGTGCTGATTACCGGCGAAAAGTTTAGTGATATCGTTGCACTTAAGAAGGTGCTGGCCGATGAACGGCGGGATGACTTTTACCGCTGTCTCAGTGAAAAACTTCTTACCTATGCAATCGGGAGGGGGCCAAAGTATTTTGATGCGGTGACAATCGAAACTTTGGTGCAAAAACTCAACAAAGGAGAAGGGAATCTTAAAGATCTAGTTGTTATGATCATCGAGAGCGTTCCATTCCAGAAGCGAAGGGGAGGGTAAGACTTATTAAACCTGCCTGAGTAGACCGCTTGAATCTCCGATTCGATCGACTGAAGCGCCAGCTTCTTGCAGTAATCTCATGTAGAGATTGTTCAGAGGAGTATTATCAGGAATTTCGACATGTCGGCCCGTTTGGAATTTTCCGCCAGCGTTTCCAGCCAAAATAATTGGAAGATCATCGTGGGTGTGTCGATCGGCATTCGAGAGACCACTTCCCCATACAATCATTGAATTATGAAGGAGAGTGTTACCATCAATATCCTCGGTGGACTTCATTTGCTTTAGGAAATAGGCCAATTGTTGGGTGTAAAAATTATCAATCTTGGCGATTTTATCCATCTTGTCCTTGGCCTGCCGGTGATGTGAGAGACTGTGATGACCTTCGTTAAAACCGAGTTTCGAAAAGCTTCGGTTACTCCCATCGTGGGCGAGTAGGAAAGAAGAAATTCGGGTTTGATCGGTCTTGAAGGCTAAAAGTAGCATGTCGAAGAGTAAACGAATGTGTTCCTGATATTCGCCTGGCACTCCTTCGTCGGGAGCATCGACTCCCGGCTTTGGCGGAGGACCAAAGCTCTCAGATTTCTCAATCCGTCTCTCTATCTCACGGACACCGGCCATATATTCATCAAGCTTGTTGCGATCGTTTCGGCCCAAGTCGCTGTTCATCGATTTGGCGTCCTCCATCACAATATCTAGGATAGATCGTTTTTCGGCTCGGCGCTTCGCTAGGCCCTTTTGTCGCTCTGCGTTGGTGCCTCCTCCAAACAATCGTTCGAAAACGAGGCGAGGATTCGACTCCGGAGTCATGGGTTGAGTTGAGGAACGCCAGGACAAGTTGTATTGGTAAGCACAAGAATAGCCAGAGTCACAATTGCCTGACTTGCGCACTGCGTCGCAGGATAGCTCGAGAGAGCGGAGGCGGGTTTCCGAACCAATGTAGTTTGCAGCCATTTGGTCTACTGAAACCCCAAGATGGATATCCGAGCCTGCGGTTTTTCGCGGTCGCGCGCCGGTAAGGAATGTTGCGCCGCCGCGAGCGTGATCACCGGCACCATCGGGTCCGGCCCAGCCGTTGGCTTGTTCTAGCCCTTTGATAATTTGCAGGTCATTCTTGAAGTCATTGAGGGACTTCATCGATTCATTAAATTTGAAATCTAAACCTGTTCCTTCAGGGCGCCATTTGTCCATGATTACGCCATTTGGAACATAGAGATATGCCATGCGTAAGGGTGCTCCGGTCGCGGTAAGACCTCGTGTTGAGGCAACCGCACTGACCTCGGTGCCAAGAGATCGGAAGGAAGGGAGGGCTACGCTGGCACCAAGGCCGCGGAGAAATGCACGACGCCCAAGGTTAATCGATGGTTTGTTCATGGGACTTGTTGGTTGGGAAAGATAGGAGATTAGGATTAAATGGACTTTATGAGTTGGCCAGTTAAAAAGTGCTACCGTCTCCACGCCGTTTCTGAAATGGAACACTTTCAGTGATAGCGTAAATGAGATCCTTCATTCCGCCACTATCCTTTAGGAGCCGCGCCATGATCGCATCAATGGTAGGAGCATCGTAGTATTCAACCCCCCGGCCAAGAGCATAGGTTAGAAGTTTTTCAGTGAGACAGCGGTAGAAATCTTGTTTTCGGGAACCTGCAAGGATGGTTTTGAGCTCCATAATATTGGAGAACGTTTCTCCGGTGACGAGTTTGCCGGCGCTATCGATTTCCTTTCCGTCTTCCTTATCTCGCCACTGACCGAGGGCATTAAAGTTTTCAAGGGCGAGTCCGATCGGGTCCATCCGTTCGTGACACGAGGCACAAAGTGGCTTTTCGCGGTGGACTTCCATCATCTGACGCATTGTGAGCGGTGCGTCCTGATGCCCCGAAACTTCTTCCAGATCAGGAACATTAGGCGGAGCAGGAGGAGCGGGTGTGCCTAAGATGTTATCAAGGACGAAGAGCCCACGCTTAACTGGAGAGGTGCGAGTGGACTGTGATGTCACGATTAAAAAGGCTCCTTGGCCAAGGATGCCGCCTCGCCCCTTTAAATGTTCGTTAAATTCAACTTTTCGAAAATCGTTGCCCCTTACATCGGGGACTCCATAGAAATTAGCGAGGTTTTCATTGAGGAAAGAATAATTTCCATTGAGTAGCTCCAAGATAGGTCGATTCTTCAAAAGGACGTAGCGGAAAAACTCTTCCGTCTCCTGTTTCATATCTCGCCTCGTTCCCTGGTTGAAAATCCGATTGGCTTTTCGGCGATCTCGCTCCCGGAGGATTCGGCGGGTATCAATACTAAGTCCCTGCAAGTCACGCGTCTGAAGCCATTGGCCGATAAAATTTTTGACCATACGATCTGATTTCTTATCAGTGAGCATGCGGTCTACCTGTGCCCGAAGGTTTCTTCGTAGCTGCTTTTTTACGGCGAGATCTAGTAAGGTCTTGTCTGGAGCGGAGCTCCAGAGGAAGTAGGAAAGACGGGAAGCTAGGGCGTATTCATCGAGCAAGACAACCTTGCCCGGATTGTCTGGCTCAGCTTGGGTTTCACGGCGGAAAAGAAAACTAGGTGAGCTCAGGGTGGCCGTTACTGCTAGACGAACGCCATCCGAAAAATTCCCTCTTTCGCTTTTCGAAATCGCGAGGCTTGTAATTTGGTCAATCAGCTTTTTGCGCGGCGGGCGTCGGAAGGCTCGAAATGCAAAGCTTTCTACGATCTTCCGCATGTAGGTAGATTTCTCCTTTGCCCCAGCTGGAGGTAGGCCATCGACAAAGATTCGTTGATAGCTTTCTGGATAAAGATTCCAATTTCCATCTGAGCCAAGGCGTCTCAGCTGGAAGCGATCAATCTGGATTCCGGCGGTGCCGTTACCCTCACCATTTTCTTTAGGAATGACGACGAACTCAAAATGATGATCGCCTTTTGTGAGATCAAAATTCTGGAGGAAACGACTTCCGCGTGAAGAGTCAGAGTTGAAGTCGATCTCTTGCACTTTTTGTCCATCGATGAAAATCTGGTATCTGGCAGATTGGCCTTTCGGCTGCCCTCCTTCGCTTTTGACAGTATAAGCAACTTCAAGAGAATATTGTGCACTGGTATCAATGATTTGTTTTGCGGTAACGGTTTGGGCGGCATTCGCTTCCATGAAACGAGCGGTCTGGCTACCCCCGCGGTCACGGAAGCTCCCGGCATCAATTATGATTGGTTTTGGTTTTCCAGCGTCAACTGGAAGGGCCGATTCTGCAATCTCCTCTGCGGCGTTAAAATACTTCTCCATCAGTAGCGGTGAAATCGTGAGAACGTCACCGATCGTGTCGAAACCAAAGCCTGTGTCATCGGGTGGGAAATTATCAGTCGTATTAAAATTCACACCAACCACGTCCGCGATCGTGTTCCGATATTCCTGCCGGTTCATTCTGCGAATGGTAACGCGCCCTGGGTCTGGATTTTTTGGGTCGAGGGCAAAGATCCTTTGCTCAATCCAGGCGATCATTTCTTTCCGTTCTCTAACAGATGGCTGAAATTCCTTTTTTGCAGGCGGCATGATTTGGGTGCGAAGATTCTCCCAAATTCGAAGCCAAACGTGTTGATTTTGGAGGAGCTCAGCAGTGCTTTTGAAACCATCAAGGACGAAGTCCCCCTTGTTTGCGCCATCGCCGTGGCAGTCGTAACAATAGTCCTGCAGGAGGGGCTCAATTTTTCTATGAAATTCGATCTCAGTGATTTCCTCTGTATTTCCTTCTGCGAGGGGAATCCCGGCCATCAATGAGATGGTCGATAGGATCGTTGGGAGACGTGATAATATTATCATCAGGAGCCAGTTGTTATTCAACGGTCCTTGCGACTGTATCTTTTCATCTGGGGTTGAACTTATTGCGGATGATTTTGGTCTCGCTTAGGGTGTTTGGGGTAGAAAGCGCGAAAGCTTCTTCTCTTCGGCCAAATTTTCAACTCGGAGAGACAGTGATAATGGTGGCTTTATCTTCTACAAAGAGCTCTTTTGCGATTTCATGAATCTCTTTTGCAGTGACAAGGTTGAGGCGTTCGCTTTGAGAGAGGTGATGGTCGGCGGGGTGGCCAAGAAGAACATCGAGTGCAGCCATCCTTGCTCGAGCTGATGGGCTTTGATTGCGAAGAGCCTCTCGAGCTTCGACGTTGGCTTTGACTCTCTCGAGAGCGTCGGCAGGGATTCCGTGCTCGATGATCTTAGTGATTTCGCCTTGTAACTCACGATGGGCTAATTCCAGTTGTTCGGGGGCAGTGCCGAGGTAGAAAGCGAAAAGGCCCGTGTTCAGACCTAAGAATTGTGAGGTGCTGACGTAGTAGGCGAGTCCGAGTTCCTCGCGAATGCGAGTGAAGAGAGGACCTGCCATGTCAGAGCAGTAGGCGTCAATAAGTTCGAGCGCGAAACGGCGGGGATCATCTTGGGCAAGACCGGGGAACCCGACAGCAAGAACGGCTTGTTCTTTGTTCAGCTTGAGAGCGTGTTCTCCGGCTTGTGCGGTGAGTGAATCACCGAAAGAGGGTGGAATGCCTACAGGTAGCGCTCCGAGCGATTTTTCGAGTACTTCCAAAGTCGCTTGAGGTTCTAGATCTCCGAAGAACGCGCAGACCATGTTTGTTGCCGTGAAGTATTTTGAGTGTTGGGAACTAATCGTCAGATGGTCGAGCGATTTAAGGGAATCGACAGTTCCAGAAGATGGGATACCGTAACCTTGCCCCTTCCAAAGTTGGTGGCGCATTTCTCGGAAAGCTCGGCTGGCAGGATCCTCAAGCTGTTCTTCGAGACCCGCGATTAGGGCCGCTTTTTCTCGTTCAATGGCTTCGTCTGGGAAGCTGGGTTCACGAATGATTTCACCTAGTAAGTCAATTACGATTGGAAGATCGTCGCGCAAGCAATACGAAGAAAGCATAAGGGTGTTATTACCCGCTGCTGCTCCGATGCTTGCTCCAAGATCCTCAAGGGTTTCGGCAATGTCTTGGGCATCGCGCGTCCTTGTGCCTTTCGTGAGGAGCTGGGAGAGAAGAGAATTCAAACCTGCTGATTCGGGGGATTCCGAGAGTGACCCTGCGAGTAAGGAAGTCTGGCTATAAACAGCAGGAACAGTCGGATCTCGTTGCAGGATCACACGGAGCCCATTTGATAAAACGTGCTCGCTGATCTTTTCTGGGCCAGAAGTCCCAGTCCGAGAAACGGGTTGATTACTGAGATTTTCGGGCACCAAAGAAGTGACGGTGAGATTATCCCCGGTTAGGTATGATTCGATGGCGGTGCGAAGATGGTCTTCGGTCACTTGGGAAAGTTTTTGGATCGCAGAACGGGTATAATTCAGGTCGCGAGCGCTGTGCCAGTTTGAAGCAAGATCTGAAGCTCTCCCTGAAGCTGTTGTAAGGGTCTTAAATTGTTGGGAAGCGATTTGGCGGAAGGCCCTGGCGATGGGACGAGTGAGATCGGAGCTTCTGAGATTTTCGATTTGTGAAAGGATTTCCTCTTCAACGGTTTTCGTGTTTTCGGGTTCCACTTCAGCATAAGCACTGAAAATTCCGGGACCATCGGCGGGCATCCAGGAGTAGGATCCGATAGAGTGGACGAGTGATTTTTCTTCACGAATCACCCGGTAAAGGGGAGAAGATCGACCACCTCCAAGGACAACAGAGAGGAGGTCAAGCGCCGGGGCGTCTTCGTGGGTGAGACCAGGGATTTGCCAGGTGAGAGCAAGATGGGTGTTTGGAATGGCGAACGAGCGGGAGGCGCGCCGAACTCCCATTTGGCGGGGCTCAGCGGGAGCGACGATGGGAAAGGAGGCAGGAGGACGGAGGCCCTTGGCGAGTTCGCGTTTGATGATGGATTTGGCTTCGGTAGGGTCGAAGTCGCCTGAAAGAACGAGGAAGGAATTGTGCGGGCGATATTTGGCAGCATGGTAGGTCTTCATCTCATCATAAGTGATGGCGTCGAAGAGGTCACGGTGGCCGATCACAGGATGGCGTCGGTTATCTCGTTGGTAGCAGGTGCGGAAGAGGAGTTGAGATGAGACGGAGTCGGGGTCGTCGAGTCCCATCGCAATTTCGCGGCGAATGACATCTTTTTCTTTTTCGTATTCGTCCTTGGGAAAAGTCGGGCGGAAGACCATTTCGATGAGCGCGGAAAGGAAGAGGTCGAGTGACTTAGCGGGGCCATCGATATAGTAAACAGTACGATCGAAGGAGGTGTAGGCGTTCCACTGGCCTCCAGCGGCCTGAACCTCCTGTGATAGCGCTTCGCCAGAGAAGCGGTCAGTTCCTTTGAATACCATGTGTTCGAGGAGGTGTGAGATGCCGGATCCTGCAAGGGCGGATTCGTGCTGTGAGCCGGTTTCAACCCAGATTTGAGCGGAAATGACTTGGGACGCTGCGTTTGGGTCGAGGATCGTATCGAATTCGTGGTCGAGGGTGACGAGGTTTGCCGTGCTGGCGGGAAAGTCCATGTCATGAAGATGGAGTTAGGAAGAGCGAACGTCGAATATCGAATTCAAGAATGAGGCAAATGAAGGGTAATAGGATTTTTGTGTAAAAGTTCCTGACCCTAGCCATGGAAAATGCTAACTCCCTCATATGAACAAAAAGACGTTTCTGGTCACGGCGATCATCGGGTTTCTTTTCGTGGGAGGGGTGGGCTTTGGCTACTATACGTTGAAGATGAATGCCAATTCCTTTAAGGCGATCGCGATTCCTGTTAAAGGACTTCCGACGGAATTATGCGAGGATTGGGAGGCAGCTTTTCAGGAGGTCCTGAGTAATGAGGCGATACTACAGGAAATCGCTGATGAGACCCAGTATGCCGAAAAGCTTGGAGTGTCGTCCGAAGAAGCGGTTTCACACCTCAAGGAGGCAATTAAAGTCCGATTTGTTAAGCGCAATAATTGGATTGAGATCGGGCTAGTGGGTAAGCGAAAGCAGAATGAGGACTTAATGAAGATCGCGGAACTCCTTCATGAGAGGGGCGCCGAAAATGTTGTAAAGAAGTCTCCTTCCTTCCAACAGTATCTTGATCTAGTTAGCAAGCAGAGGGCAGATACCCAGTCAGGGCAGCCGTAATTATATTAGCGATACAATTTCACTCTCATCAAAACGAACTTTGGGCGCGTCCGCATACTTGTCCTCGGAGCAACGATAGCCTAGGGCGCAGGCGACTGAAGTTGTTAGGCCTTTTTCTTCAAGTCCTAGAATCCGGTCATATTCAATAGGGTTAATTCCCTCCATCGGGCAGGCATCGATTCCGAGCAGGGCGGCAGTTGTCATGAGCTGACCAAGTGCAATATAGGTCTGGAGTTTGGCCCATTGTAGTTTCGCGGTGTCGTCCATGTTTTTAGTGAAGCCGACCATCATGTCACGGTAAGGATTGAGTTGGTCAATTTGGCCTCCGCGAATCTCGATCGTGCGGGCAAGAAATGAGTCGATTTCCGCCTCCGTCATTGAGGTCTTCGCAGTAAGAACGACGAAGTGAGAACAATCAGTAACTTGTGCTTGTCCCCAGGAATGGGGGAGGAGCTCTTCTTTGATTTCCTGGTCACGAATGGTTACGAAGTGCCACGGCTGCAGACCAAAAGAGGAAGGGGTCAGAACCAATGAGCTGGCGATTCCCGACCAGACTTCGTCGGGAATGATCTTTGAAATATCAAATTTTTTGGTGGCGTAGCGCCAATGAAGTTGCTCGAGGAGGCCTTGAGGTGAAACTTTACTCATGGGGAGAATCATTGCGCTCCAATCTTGATTGGCAAGGAAAGGCTTGGGATTTCCTTAATGCCAAAGTTGAACATAATCCCGTGTTCATCTTGGTTGCGGTTGTTTCGAATGAAAAACCCGGCTGAGCCGACGAAGGAATCAAAGTCGTAGTGGATATTGTATTGCTGTAACTCCAAGGTGCTATCGACGAGCTCAAGGCGATGGTGGGTTCCGATTCCCCAGTAGTCGTTGAGACGTGTAAAGGTCTCTAACACGATTCGGTCTGAATCACGCAAAACCGGGTGATTGTTCAAGTGCCGATAGCCGACTTTGAATTCAAAGTCATCGTCTGGCATGAAGCGCATGGAAGAGGCGACTTCGGTAAAGTTGTCGGTCGTAGAGACTGGGAACTGGGTTTCAAGGTCCAACTCCAACCAAGGAACAGGATTCCAACGGATGTCGTTGTAGAGATTTGAGAAATCGCGGTCGAGTTCTGGATCTTCGATAAAAGCATCGAAATAAGTGTCCATCGTAAGCCAGTCATGCATTCCACTATCACGCCGGGTGACGAGGCGATTCCTCATGCCGAGTCGAAGGATGCTCCAGTCCTGAAGGTCGTCAACGGCAGTGAAACGGCCGACTTGGCGCTGTCTAGGGCGACTGGTGGGAGTCAGGCGATCGATACGGCCAAAGGATGAATCAAGCTCGTTAGTCGAGAGCCAGCTAAGGGAAGAATAGGGTTCAATAATATGGCGGGCGCCATCGATTCCCCATTTGTCACTGTTGAAATTGGGGAGGAGTTTGTTGAACTTTGTAGAAACATCAATGTTAGCGGAAATATGAGTCCGGCCGATAGAGTCATCCGGTCCCTGAACTGCTTGATAGTTGCTATGGCCGGCACCGAGGCGAGGAACGACGTTGAAATGGCCAGTTTTGGTTGGGAGTGAGAACTCGTGGTAGCTATGGAAGCGAGCGAATCCACGATCATCGAGAAGGCGGCTGATCTGGCTGAGTCTAGGGTCACCGGGAAGGAGGGCGTCAGCTTCGCTTTGGAGGCTATCCCTCTGGAATTTCGCAAGCCTCTCCTGGTAGACACCAAGTGAAGTTTGGCTTTCGTAAAGGAGCGGCGTATCGAGGAAAGGTTGTCGGATCCAATCGTGAGTGAACTCGGGGAGGCGGGTATCGCTTTGATAAAAATCATTGAGCCTGAGTCGTGCGCCAAGCTGAGTTAAGCTGTTCGCGGACCGCTTAGTAAATCCAAGAAAGTTGTCCGGTGCTCGATTGATACGAAAAAGAGAGGGATCAAAATCCTCAAGATAGTATTGGTCGCTAAGCAGGGTTAGATTGGCGTCAAAAGTGTATTTTGAGACCGGGGTTTCGAGGAATGGAATCCGGTGAACGAATTCAGCGCGGAATCGATTTGGCTTAATGTTAGTTCGGTCAACTCCGGCACGTTCGTCTTCCGGATTGAGATCATCAATGTAGTAAATCTTTAGCCAGCCATAACCATCTTTTGAGTCGAGGCGGGTATCAAAGAAGTCCACCCCCATTCCAAGTCCTTTATTAGAGTAGAGATCGGCATGCCATTGCGAGAGAAGCCAGGCCCCTTTTTTCTCACTTGTTTCTGGATCACGTTCGCCACCGAGCATGATTCCGTAACGGTTTTTAACAAAGGCTCCCAGGTTTGTCTGACCACCAGGAGCAATGAGGTAGCCTCGATTAGCATCAAATGGTTGGGCTAGGTATGGGAGCCATAGAAGGTTTCTATTTCCGATACGGAGGTTAAAGTCCTTAAAGATGATCTTGTCGTCTGGAAAGATAGTTGCGCGTTTTGACTGTAGCCAGAAGTCGGGGTTTTCGGCATCGTGCGTCGTGATGCCCGCGTCTTCCGCTACAAATACCTTCCGATCATCACTTATGATTTGGCGTATGCTTTTAGCTTTCAGCATAATCGGAGAGAAGCCCAGCCGAAGATCCTTTGTTTCGAAGGATTTTGTCTCGAGATTAAAAACGAAGGATTCACCGCGATACATGAGCCCGTCTTGGTAAAGGCTGACATTACCAGTAAGCTGAACCGTCTTCTCGGAAAAATTGATAAGTGCTAGGTCGGCATAGGCTTTGAGTCCGGTATCAGTCTTTAGTTGGATGTCTCCAATGTAGCGCACAATGGTATCAGAGGCGCTTGGGTTATCCTGGTTGATCGACCCATCGAGACGAATCGTTCTGCCATACATTTCGACACCTGTGGGAAGGGCGGAAAAGGGGGCTTGAGAAGAATTATTAAGAAGGTCCGAAATCGGATCCTCATCGGGCTCAGTGAGAGTATCAGGAGACCGTGAAAGAAGGGGTGCAGGCAAGTCATCCTGGCTCGCAGCGAGAAGGAAGGTTAGGAGAAATAGAGCGAACGGCCGACGCATAAAACCTGCACAAGGCTAGAGAGGACTCAAAAATCTGTCGATAGGATTTGCTGGAATTATTAGGGATCACGTTTAACCTCCAATCGTCCATGAAAGAAAAAGCAGTGGGTGTGATTGGAGCCTCGGGACAGATTGGAGGCCACTTGTGTAGGGTCCTGATCGCGAGAGGGTGGAGAGTCGTTGGGTTTTCTCGATCTGTTCGGGAGGATGGAGATATGGTCTGGCGAAAGTGGGATGGGAAGGAGGAGATTGATCTTGAAGGCTTGAGTGCTGTGATCAATTTATCAGGGGAAGCGATCGATCAGCGATGGACCAATAAACGCAAAGCTCTTTTTCGAAAGAGTCGGGTTGATCTTACCGCAAATCTCTCGCGAGCGATTATAAATTCCGATGTCGAAGTTCTGCTCAATGCTTCTGCAACCGGTATTTATGGTGACCGTGGTGATGAGGGCCTCCCTGAAAGAGCCTCAGCGGGAAGGAGTTATCTGGCGGAGCTTTGTCGGGATTGGGAAGATGCGGTAGAGGTGCCTGAAAATGTCAGAACGGTCTTTTTAAGAACCGGGGTTGTTCTGGGGAAAGATAGTAGGGCTTGGGGAAAAATGAGTAAGATATTTAAGTGGGGAATCGGTGGTAAATTAGGCAACGGCAGGCAGTGGATGCCTTGGATCCACTTGTACGACGAAGTGGAGGGAATCGTTTTTTGTCTAGAAAACGAAATTGAAGGCCCTGTGAATTTGGTCGCCCCGGAGTCAGTGCGAAATGCTCAATTTACCAAGGCGGTGGGCAAGGCGATAAAGCGGGTTACTCCATTTGCAGCGCCGGCATTTGGTCTGAAATTGCTTTTGGGCGATTTCGCGAAGGAAGGACTTTTAGCAAGTGCCAGAGTTGTTCCGCAGGTGTTGCTCGATGCAGGCTATGAGTTCAAATATCCAACCATTGAGAAAGCGATGTCTGAAATTGTTGCTAACTAGCTGGTTAGTCAGGCCTTGTTCGCCCATTTTTCGTGCCACTCACGATAAATCTTTGGAGAAATTTCCGAGGGCTTGATTTCCGAGCGACCGCCCCAGAACACGTTGGTGTAGCTCACTGGGATTCCGACTGATTCAAGGTGTTGATCGATTGCAGCTTTATGCTCAAGGACTTTATCTTTTTCGGTTCCATGGACTACGCCCATAATATTAACATCACCGAATTTCGGACCGCCTTCACGCCAGTAGGCGTGGGTCATGCAGTGGTGACGACCGACTTCGCCTCCGGATTCCATTTCGCGACCCTTGGGGACAGCCCAGTGAAAGAGTCCATTGAAACGAGTTACTCGCTTCCCGGTGTCGGATGGTTTTACGTGCTCGAGGAAAGTAGAAAAACGACCGATAACCTTCTTATTGTCGAGAATCCTAGCAACTTCAAAGAAGCGTTCAAGCGTCACTCCGGCAATCTTGGCGCGGTTATCCCAGCAATTTATGATAATTTCATCTGGTCCGAGTTCTTCTTTGAGAGCGAGGAGAACGTCCCATTCTTCTTGGGTGAGATCGACAACGGTGGTGGTCATCATTTCGGCGGGGACATCGAGTTTCGCTCCGGGTTCTAGGCCTTTACGACGGACGTGGCCGACGCCGAGAGCGAAGACTCCATTGGCTGGCATCAAAATAAATTCTTCGGCTCCGACCAGACGCTTGAGGACTTCGCCATGTTCTTCAAGTGATTCGCCCTGAGGAACTTTGAGAGTAGTCCAGAGCCGGTAGCCAGAACCGGAGATCTGGCCGTCGGTCGAGCGAATGACGACGTGACCAGAGAAGGGATCTTTCTTGGCCATAAAATCGAAGGCGTCGTTGAGTTTTTCCTCGGGGAGGCGCCAAGCAACGAGTGCTCCGTGGGCTAGCTTTGTTGCGAGCATGGTCTGGCGAACTCGGCGAATGACTCCAGCTTCGAGCATCGCTCGGATTCGCTCTAGGACGAGATTAAGTCCAACTCCGGATTCTTCAGCAATGATGGAAAATGGGTCTTGTTGGAAGCCAGAAACCAAGTCTTCGGAGACACTAAGAATCTTTGCGTTGATCGGGTCGTCGTATTCGGTGGGGATATTGCTCATTGTTGAAAGAGTTTCTTTTACGAATTGGTAGGCTGCTTCTTTATCAGAAAGTCTTCCCTCCAGTTGCTCGGTTTGAACTTCGTGGAGAATTTTGCCGATTTTTGATCCGGGGGCGATCTCGAAATCATGGATAAGATCGTGCCCAGTAAGGAGAGGCTTGGGGATTAGAGGTTCTTTAGCGAAATCTTCTCCTTTATTTCGAACAAAGTCATAGTTATCGCGTAGGCCGTTTGAGCTGTCGCAGTCGACGCGATGGAGCTCTGTTTCCATGCTGAAAGTCTCCGCCGACATGAATCGCTTTAACTTGGCAGTGCGCATTTCCCTCACATGCATGAAGCGCATGTGGCGGGAAACCATGAAGGTGACATCCTCTCTCGTTTGATTCGAATAGCGCAGGCGACGAAGGATTTTTTCGGCCATTTGGGCTCCAATCTTATCGTGGCTATTGAAGCGAAGTCGTTCTGCTTCGGCATCCCAAGTTTGGGTGGCAGGTTTGCCAATATCGTGGAAAAGAACGGCAAGAGCGAGGGGCAGAGGAGGTGAATCGAGAAGGGAAAGAGCAATACGAGTATGAACGTAGACGTCACCCTCTGGATGCCATTGGGGTGGTTGCTCGCAGCCCTGTAAGTCGATGACCTCAGGTAAAAATTCCTTGATGAGTCCGGACTCGACGAGGAGGTCAAGGCCACGGCCACGGTCGGGAGCAATAATGATATGTGAAAATTCGTCGCGGATTCGCTCAGGTGAAATTTGTGAGAGAAGGGGAGCGCATTCTTGGATAGCGATCCAAGTTTGGGACTCAATTTCGAATCCGGTGGTGGTGGCGAAACGAATCGCGCGGAGAAGGCGAAGGGCGTCTTCTTCAAAACGGTCTTTTGGATTCCCGATAGCGCGTAGGATTTTGGCGTCAAGATCGGTGCGCCCCCCTACGTGGTCGATAATTTCTTTCGTGAGAGGATCCTGAAAGAGTCCGTTGATGGTAAAGTCGCGGCGTTGCGCGTCTTTTTCAGGCGACGAAAATTCGACCGAATCAGGACGTCTTCCATCTTTGTAAGAGCCGTCAGTCCGAAAGGTCGCGACTTCGATTGTTTCACCTGCACCTTTTACGATAATAACGCCGAAGTGTTTACCAATGGCATCTGATTTTGGGAAAAGCGCCTGCACCTCATCGGGCCGAGCCGAGGTCGCAAGGTCGTAGTCCTTCGGAGTTTGCCCTAGAAGTTGATCCCGAACGGCTCCGCCGGCAAAGTAAACGACGTGACCAGCCTCCCGTAAAATATGGGCGGATTGGGTGGCGAGTTCCTTCTGGGTGCTCATGGCTCGGGCCGACAAACTTGTCGTGTTGTGGCCTGTAGGCAACTGGAAAACAATACGTTTTAATATGATTAGATGATTTATCGATTCTTCAACTATGTTTAGGAAGTTCAAGGGGCTTCTTTGTAAGGAGCCTGAGGTCGATTATATTGAAGGAAGCAAGAAATTTAGGAGAGTTTTCTGCAGGTTTTTAGTTTGAGGGGGGAAGGGGATATTCTATCATCTTCTCTTATGAAGTTCCCTCCCTACATCCTCTTTAGTTCATTGCTGGGGAGTCTTGTTGTTGCCGAACAAAAGACGATGCTTGAGAGTTTTACTGTCGCGCCAGGATTGGAAGCAAAACTTTGGGCGGGAATGGAGTTAATACATAGTCCGGTGGCGATGGATGTGGATGCTAGAGGTCGGGTTTGGGTCACGGAAGATTTGCAGGGATCAGGAGGAAAGGGTGCTCATGCACGTATTAAGATCCTTGAAGATACCGATCGCGACGGGAAAGCGGACTTGGTTAAAGAATTTGGACCAACCTTTAGTTCGAAACCGATGGGAATCAGCGTTTTTGACAATAAAATCGTGGTTTCGATGGCTCCAAATATCCATGTTTATACCGACGTAGATCGAGATGATGTTTTTGATCCCAGAGTCGACAAAGAGGAAATCATAGCGAAGGGTTTTCATGGAAGGACTCATGATCATGCGCTTCATGCGGTTGTCCCTGGTCCGAGCGGGAAGTGGTATGTCAATCATGGCAACATTGGAGCTGATGTCACGATGGCGGATGGGCGTGGGATTCACGCGAGTTCGTATTACAGCCAGAACCCGCAGAGCATTGGAAAGAAGAGTTTTGATGGACGGATTTATGTGGGTGGGTTTGGGCTTCGGATGAACCCGGATGGCAGCGGAGCGGAGGTTATTTTTCAGAATTCCCGTAATGCACACGCAATGTCGGTGACTTCCTTTGGGGAGATTTTACAGGCCGATAATGATGATCCGGCTCACGCGCGCGCGGCTTGGGTGATGGAGCACTCGAATTTTGGTTATGCTGCGTTGGAGGATGGTAATCGCTCTTGGGAGGATTCGGCGAAGAGTTGGGAAAAAAAGACGGTGACTGCTGAGATTATGAATGATGCCTATGAGCGGCATTCCAAGTCATCGCTGCGTCGCGACGAGGGACACTGGCGAGAGCATTTTCCGGGGGTCACTCCGCCGGGAAATCTTTGGGGTCCGGGAGCTCCAACGGGTGATTATTTCATCGAGGGAGATGAGTTGGGGAAAGAGTATCGCGGGAAATATCTGGTTTGTGAGACAGTGCATCGTGCTGTTTTCGCTTTTGATTTAAAGCGAGGGGATGGACGGATTGAGCTGGAGAATCTGGATAAATCGTTCTTTGCGGTCGATCGTCGTTCTAAGAATAAATCAGCATCGGGTTTCCTGCCCTCGGATGTGGTAGCTGGAACAGATGGTGCACTTTTTGCGAGTGACTGGAATTCGCATACCAATGCTCGGGGCTCCGGGAATGCGTTAGGTGGGATTTTTCGCATCGCTAAGAAGGGTGCTCAGATCAATCCGCCCAAGATCGATTTTTCAACGACTGATGGTCTACTTGAAGCACTAAAAAGTCCTGCGCCTGGAGTTCGATGGTTTGCCCAGAAATGTCTCAAAAAAAAGGGTGATGCTTTTGAGAAATTGATGGAGTTTCGTAAAATCTATGAGGGCAATCCTTACTATGTGGCCCGGGCAACGTATGTGTTGGCGCAGTTGGATGATATCAAGGGAGCCGCCGCCGTTAAGTTGATGCTGACGTCCGACGACGAACAGTGGAGAGTTCTGGCGATCCGAGCGTTGCGTATGGCAGATGAGAAATTCCTTCAGTCGGTTGTTTTGCAAATATCAGATGATCCCTCCCAGTCCGTTCGGATGGAGTTGCTAGCTTTGATGCGAGGATTGGAGTGGCGAGACGTCAAGGGTGGTTTAGTGAAGTTGATTGCGGGTTATGATGGAAAGAATCGCTGGTATCTTGAGGCGCTTGGTGCGGTTTGCGATGATTTTGCATCCCAAGTTTACCTCGAATTGGTGAAACCTCAGCAGCCTGATCCAAAGGCTTGGAATGAGCGGCAAATGAATTTGTCATGGCGGCTTAGGAGTCCAGAGGCTCTGGGTGATCTGGCGAAGTGCATGATGGTAAATAAGATTGATGTGGAGACTTTTCGGCGATTAGCTTACACTTTTGCGCTTTGTTATTCCGATGAAGAGAGGAATCGCAATTTGAATTTTATGAAAAGGTTTGCGGAATACGAGGCCTTTCAAGGTGAGGACTACCAGACGATCATCAGGGAGTTTATTGAGAAGGATATTAGCGATCCCGATCCGGTCCCTCTGACGCAGAGTTATCTTTTTCCAAGGAAGTTTGGTATTCCCACGGAGCTCGGTTCGGTTGATGAGATTACTTCCTTAAAACCTGATACTGAGAATGGGCGAAGCAAAGCAGCTTTGTGCATGATATGCCATCAGATCGGTGGAACAGGCACGCCTTTTGGTCCAGATTTGACGAATTGGGGGCAAGTAAGGGATGTTAAAGAGGTGATCCGGGCGATGGTTGATCCGTCGGCAGAATTGGCACATGGCTATGACAAACCCTTGGTGGTGACGCAGAGTGGACATCGCCTCGAAGGAGTTTCACGAGGTTACAGTTGGCATGCTGGAGCGATTCGAGTGAAGACGATGGGTGGGCTCACGTTAAAGGTGCCGCATCGTCGGCCGCATGCGAAGATTGAGTATCTCAAGGATCATTCATGGATGCCTTCTGCTTCTGCGATGGGGCTGAAAAACCAAGACGTGCGCGACATTGCGGCATACTTGATGAGCGATATTGCAGGCGAAGTTGATAGCGGATTGATTGTGAAGATGGAGCCAAAGTTTAGTCGTGGTGAGGGGCCGGGGTGGGTTGAGTTGACTGGCGAAGATTTTCTGAACGTGAACTGCCGCGCTGATACCTGGAAATGGGAAGGGAGCCATACTTGGTGCACGGGCAGCCCGACCGGCGTGATTCGTTATCGAAAGCCACTGACTAATTTTGAATTTTCCTGCGAATGGATGCATAAGAAAAAGGGGGGGAATTCGGGGGTCTTTGTGTGGGCGACTCCGCAGTCTGTTAATCGATTGATGGCTGGTAAGGGTGCCTTACCTCATGGAATTGAGGTGCAAGTTCTCGACCTAGGATACAAAGAGATTTACGAGGCTCAGTATAAGAAAAAGGGTGATTGGTTTACGAGTCACGGTGATGTTTTTCCGGTGGGCCCCATCAAAATGAAGCCCTTTCCTCCAGTGGCGCCAAATGGAAGGCGGAGCTTTCCTTCAAAGAACAGGACAAAAGGGATTAACGAATGGAATCATTACTATATTCGGGCTACCGGAGGAGTGGTTCGGCTTTGGGTAAATGGGGAAGAGGTTTCAGGAGGAGAGGGGATTAGTCCGGCGGCCGGTTATTTGTGTCTTGAATCAGAAGGCGCTCCAATTGAATTTAAGAATATACGGTTACGAGTCTTGCCTCCGTTCAAAACCAAGATGGAGGTTGATGTCGGGAATCCTCCGCCCGCTCCCAAGCCCTTAAATATGAAAGGCCATACATTGTTAGGAAAGTGGTCCTACGCTGGTAACCACACTCGCGAATTTCTTTCTGATGGACGATGCATCTTGCGCAATGGAGAGGAGATCGTTTGGAGTAAGCGCGTTCAGACTGCAACGAGAGATTCAGCAGTTCTTGAGGGTGGTTACACCCACGTTTTGAAGGGTGAGACATTGCATATCGAAGGGCGATACCAAGCAGTGCGAAAATAGCGTCATTCCAGAGCCCATTTTAGAAGCTTTTCAGAGTCATTCCAGATTTCTGGGCTTGTTGATCCGAGAGTAACGACGATGACAGCTTTGCCACGGAGGACGCCCGATGAGACGAGGCAGCGCCCCGCGGCAGAGGTGTAACCAGTTTTCATGCCCGTGCAGTAAGGAAGGCGTTTAAGAATTTTATTGGTGTTTTTGAGGAGTTTTGTGCGGCCATCTGGGAAAGTGAATGTGTATTCCTTGGTTCGCATACACTGACGATAGAAGGGGATTTTGGTGATTTCCCGTGCGAGGATGGCGATATCGAGAGCGGTGGAAAACTGGCCTTTTTCGGTGAGCCCATGAGGGTTTTTGAAATTAGATTGGTTCATTCCAAGCGAGCGAGCCGTTTGGTTCATGTAATTCATAAATGCTGATTGGGAGCCAGAGACGTCTCGAGCTAGAACTCTTGCAACATCATTTCCTGATTTTACGAGGAGGGCTTTGACGAGGGTCTGGCGTGTGTAGTTTTCGCCTGCGCTCACGTAAATTTTCGTGGGTTCAACCTTGGTGTCGGTAGATTGGACAGTAACGGGATCGCTGAGTGGTCCGGCACGGTAGACACAAAGTGCGGTTAGAAGCTTTTGGGTGCTAGCAACGGCTCGTGGCGTACGTGCGTTCTTTTGGAAAAGAATACGTCCGGTTAGGGTGTTAATTACGATTGCACTTTTTGCTTTGATCGAGGGAGTAGCGCCTGATGGAAGGTTGGGTCGAACAACAAGCGGCTGAGCGCCGACTGGTGGTGCTACTTGCCGTGGAGTTTCGCTCGGACTACAAGCGACAAAAATGCAGGCGCTGGAGGTGAGAGCAATCTCTCTAAGTTTCATGCTGCAAGTGTGGCCAATCGTTTGTCACTGGCAAGCGAAAGCCTGACTCTCGAGGCGCGAATCGCGCACTTGCCCCTGTTTAAGATGAACAAGTATGTGTTTTGCTGGCATCTAGCTTTTTGCGTCTAATCCAGTAGGGAAAAATGCCAAACTAAATCCGTTTTCAAGATTACCGGGCAGGGCGGAGGTTCATATGGCTTCTCTCTCCCATTTTCGAAGTTGGTGAAGAAGTTTCTTTTCGATGATCTTGTTGCGGGGCTGGTCGCCATAGAGGACCGAATAGTGATATTGGAGGAGCTTGACGGTGAAGTCCGGCGCAGCGATTTTTTCCAAATGAGTCCGAAGGGTGCAGCCGGATGGCATGGGGTGACCGTGAGCTAAGCAAGCACGCCGAAAAGCAGAAAGGTAGTTTGGTGAATTGGGTAAGACTCCAGGAACTGGGCTGTCCCCGCTGATCGTAACGGGGGGGCGTTTTATGATCAAAGCGCCGATAAGGAGAGCGAATAAAGCCACNCCAATCCAAAGTGAGGCTTTGAGAAGGGGGGCCGTATTTTTCTCGCGTAATTTTGTGTCCGCGTCTTCAAAATTTGCCGGATAAGGCGAAGTTTCGTCAGTTTCTGCCACTGATGGTAAGCCTTCTTCACGTAATGCGGGGGTCGTTTCAAAAATGACCCAGCCACGGTCTTTGAGATAAATTTCAGCCCAGGCATGTGCTTCTCGAGCTCGAAAGACGAAAAGGTTAGGGTCCGAGAAATAACGACCGCCAGACCAGCCAAAAGCGATACGCGCGGGAACTCCCATTGCTCGGGCGAGTAAGACAGTCGCTGTTGCAAAGTGAGTGCAGTAGCCTGTTTTGGTTTCAAAAAGAAAGCTCTCGACCGGTTCGGCTATTGCAGGCATTGCGGGATCAAGAGAGTATCGACAATTCTCATTAAGGTATTGGCGTAAGGATAGCAAAGATTCCCGGGTGGGTGCTCCAAATCTAGCGGCGAGCGTTTTTATTTTTCCTCGGAGTTTGGGATTGCTCGGGAGCTCTAAATACTCAGGTGAGAGTAGATTTCCTGGAATGATTTCGAAGATGTTATTGAAGTCTAAGGGGGTCGAGGTCACCTCGTAACGGTATTCTTCTCCCCGAATGGTATTTGGGGGGAGGCGGAAAGTATCTGGTGAGGTTTTACGAAGACTTGGTTGTTTGATCGAGAGCAAGTTTGGGATGGTGATAGCGAGGGTTGGGCCGCCTCGATTAACCTGATGTGAAATCTCGTAGGTAATCTTTGGCTCGGTTGCGGTGACCTCAAAATCGATCACCCCGTTTCGTGCTGAAAGCGTTTGGGGTATCATGGAGAGCGGAAACCATGATTCTTCGCGATAGGTAGCCAGAGTGAAATTCCTCAAAAAACGTTCTCGGTCTAAAAGGATGCGGGCGTCGTTGGGTGTCGAAGGAAAAAGATAGACCTCGGGGCGGTTTGAGGGCCTGACTTTTTTATTTTTATTGAGTGATCGACGGCCGGGGCCAGAAAAGAGCCAGTTGGAAGTGACCAAACTTTCATTCTCTCCGTTTGATCCTCTATTCTTCTCTTCGCTTTTGTTGCTGTTATTTTTCTTTTCGTAATCGGAGTCAGATTGAAGAAGGTCATCAACGGTAAGGGCAAATTCTTCGGATCTTTGAGGAACAATCGAGAGGAAGACGAGAAAAAAACATTCGACAAGAAGGACAGCGAGACCAATGGCAAGATAGTCAAAAGCCCTAGGTTTGCGGGCGGATTTAGCGGGTGTTGAAGTGGATCTCTCACAGTGCCCCCAAAAGGAGAAAGCGATTAAGAGGAAAGAAGCGCTGACGAAAATTCTAACGATAGGATGCCATTGTTCTGGCCAGCCGCGCAGTAAAATATACCCGGTGATTACAGCTAAAATCAGCAACCCTGATCTCATTTCATCTTAAGGTTGTGGGGGCGAGGTGAGGCTATCGAGGGCGTCGAAATATCGAGGGAAAATGGGTTTCCAGCCTGTTTCACGGATCTTATGATTAAGGACGCGCTTATGGGTCCAAGCTCTTTTCCTTGAAGTGTTTTTTTCGCCAGTGAGAGGAAGAGGCTTATCGAAGTAATCAGCGAGTTCCTGATAGCACTTCAGCTGTGAGATCGGATGATCGTCTGTGATGTTGAAAATGCCTGAAAGTTTCTTGTGGGCAAGATGAAGAGTAGCAAGAGCAGCATCCTTAACATGAATTTGATTTAAGACGCGTTGCCCGGACTCTTCAATCACTGCGGAACCGTCTAGAAATTTTCGAAGGACGACGCTACGACCAGGCCCGTAAAGTCCGGCAAGGCGTGCTACGGTTCCGCTTGCCTTAAGAACGATTTTCTCGGCTTCAAGTAGGAGTTGCGAAGTTTCGCGAATGGGAGAAGTCGCTGAGGTTTCGTCAACACCCGAACCGTCGGTTTGGTGGTAAACCGAGGTAGATGAAGTAAGAATCAGGTGACTATTCGGGAAAGTTCGTAGAAGATTTTGAGCTCCTTTTACAAAAACGGCGTGGTAAGCTTCAGCTCCGCCACGTCCCGATGAAGCGCAATGGACGATAACTTCTGGAGGTGGGATTTTTTCGGCAAGATCAGAGACCTGTTTGGATGACGAAAGATCGCATGCTTCATGGCCATTTCCACCTGATTTGGTGGAAGTGGTGACTTGGTAAGTCGTCGCTAATTTTGCGATCTCGGATCCCAAGTAACCAGCACCCGCAATGAGTAAAGACGATTTCATTTGGAAGAGTAGTAGCGGGCGACACCTTCGGCAACTGCTTGCGCGTATTCTTGATAAATGCCCCGGGGGTTTTTCCGATAACGGGAAATAAAAGGAATGCTGTTCATGACGTAGGGTTCCATGAAAATTACGGGGCACTGATACAATCTGTTTGCGAGGAGGTTCCGCGCCCAGAGGTTTGGATGATTGGCTAGATTTTGCGAAGCGCGCGCTGAATCAGGATAACGATAAGCTGGAAGTTTGATTCTTTGATTAAAGGATGTCGCCACCTCGCGCGCGAGGGCAATTTCTTCGGTAATTGTGCCTGAGAGGAGTCTTTGGAGCATTTCGAATCGTTCATCTTCATGCGCAAGTTCACCTTTTGTGTAGGTTCCGTTAAGAATGATATGAAAATGTTGGTTTGGGGTGGGGTCTTTTGAAGCAGTCCCGTTAAAGTGAAGGCAGATGACAAGGTCGGGCTTGATGGTTTGATTAACGATATTGGCTCGGGCACGAATTTCGGATGTTCGATAAAAGAGCTTGGGATCTATGAAATCTTGCGCTCGATTTTTTGTGACAGGTTCTAGTTTGGAGCGAACCAAGATGGCCGAGGCACCTAATTTTTCGAGAAGTGGCTTAAGGATAAGGGCTGTTTTAAGGGTCATCGTCCCTTCGCGAATCGTGAGGTCATCCTGATTGTATTCACGTTCTTCGATTCTGGCGAAATCCCCACCGATATGGCCAGGGTCGATAGCGATTATGAGATCTTCAAGCGGGAGCGCGCGATCGTCCGGCAGGTCGGCTCGGGTTTTCCAATTAAACAGGGACCCTGGTGCGGATTTGTCCTGCGGAGAGAAAACGAGTCGATAGTTTCCAATAACGGCTTGATTCTTCGATTCGTCTATTATGATCCATTCCTTCCATGAGGGGTCTTTTGTGTAAATTGTCTCAAGCCGATTGAGGAAGGTCTCTTTAGAGATAGTATTTTGAAATCGGTCGAGCTTTGACCAGTCTGGTGGACGGCCGAACGGCGCTAGATCTGCTGGTTTAGAAGAAGCCGGAGGAGTAGAGGAGGGTAGCTGGATTTGCGTGGGAGGAGGTTCCCAAATGAGATAAACTCCGACCGTGATTAGTAAAAGAATGGGAATGGCAATGAGGAGCCACCGGAAGCTCTTGAGCGCGGTTGGAGATTGATAACTCATCCTTATCAATTTCGCTAATCAGATGAGACCTGCAACTTAAAAGGTAAAGGCTAACATATCATTCCTTGATGGAGCGCTTTTCCGGGCTTTTCAGGCTTAGGCGCTTCAATTAGGATGATCTCGGCAGATCATGATGAAGATTTTATTTCTAGGAGATATTGTGGGGTCCCCGGGGCGGAGTGCGGTGATTGAGAATTTGGCAGAGATTAAGGAGGAGTATGAGATTGATTTCATTATTGTGAACGGGGAAAACTCGGCCGGAGGACGTGGAATAACTCCGAAAATCTGCATCGATTTGCTCCGTGCCGGAGCTGCCGTCGTCACGACAGGGGATCATGTTTGGGATCAGCGCGAGATTTTCGATTACTTTCCGACCGAGCCTCGTTTGTTGAGGCCAATTAATTTTGTCGATGCGCCTGGTGCAGGTTCGGTGGTTTTGGAGACAGCAAAAGGGAAGGTCGCGGTGCTAAATGCAATGGGGAGAACCTTTATGAGCCCTCCACTAGAAAATCCTTTGCCTTTGCTAGAGGCTGAAATCTCCCGTCTTAAGGAAGATGGAGCGAAAATAGTAGTCGTTGATTTTCACGCCGAAGCGACCAGCGATAAGATTGCCATGGGCCGAGCCCTCGATGGCAAGGTTTCTCTTGTTGTGGGGACTCACACTCATGTTCAAACGGCCGACGAACAAATTTTTCCCGAAGGAACGGCCTTCTTGACAGATGCCGGAATGTGTGGGCCGGATGCTTCTGTCTTGGGACGCGAGGTTGATTCAGTGGTCTGGCGTTTTCGGACCGGTCTTCCTACGCGATTTCCGGTCGCAAAAGGTCCTGTGCGACTGTGCGGTGTCATTGTAGAGGTAGACGAAGGGTCTGGTAAGTCGACTTCGATTGAGCGCTTCTCGCGTTTGATCGAAGAAGAATAGGAAAAGAGATAGGTTTTGAAAGGAGTTGATGCTCCTGAAACCCCCTAGAATAATGGCTTCATTGGAAAAAAACTTTCTTTTGAAAATACTTTTGACAGTGTGATCGACTTTGCTAGTTTGCGCCCCGCTTCCGGCAGCAGGGCGAGATGAGATCGAGGGACGCACAATAAGTAAGCGTTCCTTCCTCCCCTCAACTCACTTCCGGAGGCATTTACATTAACTCTCTGGTTCTGCTTTTGTAGCTCAGGGGTAGAGCGCGTCCTTGGTAAGGACGAGGTCGCGGGTTCAATTCCCGCCAAAAGCTCCAGAGAGTGTGTGAGACGACCAAAAACCAGCTAAAACCTAATCAACCAATACAATGGCTAAAGAACAGTTTGAACGGAACAAGCCTCACGTCAACGTCGGCACTATCGGTCACGTTGACCACGGTAAAACCACCCTCACCGCTGCTATCACTACTATCCTCGCTGAGGCTCAGGGTGGTGAAGCGAAGGCTTATGATGAAATCGACGCCGCTCCTGAGGAGAAAGAGCGTGGTATCACCATCTCCACTGCTCACGTTGAGTATGAGACCGCAAATCGTCACTATGCTCACGTTGACTGCCCAGGTCACGCTGACTACGTGAAAAATATGATCACTGGAGCTGCCCAAATGGATGGTGGTATTCTCGTGGTTTCCGCAGCTGACGGCCCAATGCCTCAGACTCGTGAGCACATCCTCCTTGCTCGTCAAGTTGGGGTGCCTGCACTTGTAGTCTTCCTTAACAAGACTGACCAAGTCGACGACGAAGAGCTCCTTGAACTCGTCGAGATGGAAGTGCGCGAGCTTCTCAGTCAGTATGAGTTTCCCGGCGATGACATCCCTGTCGTCAAGGGCTCCGCCCTGAAGGCTCTTGAAGGTGATGCCGCTCAAAAAGAGGCTATCTTAAAGCTTATGGAGGCTGTCGATACCTACATTCCTGAGCCCGAGCGTCCTGTTGATCAGGATTTCCTCATGCCAATTGAGGACGTGTTCTCGATCGAAGGGCGAGGAACCGTGGCCACTGGCCGTATCGAGCGTGGAATCGTCAAGAAGATGGAGGAAGTTGAGGTCGTGGGTATTCGCGACACTCAGAAGACAACCATTACTGATATCGAGATGTTCCGTAAGCTTCTTGACGAAGGTCGTGCAGGCGACAATGTCGGTCTTCTTGTCCGTGGACTTAAGAAGGACGATCTTGAGCGAGGCCAGTGTATCGTGAAGCCTGGTTCTGTGAATCCTCACACCAAGTTTACTGCGGAGGTTTATGTCCTCTCAAAGGATGAGGGTGGACGTCACACTCCATTTTTCGCGAACTATCGCCCGCAGTTCTACTTCCGTACAACTGATGTAACTGGTTCCGTCGATCTTCCTGAGGGAGTTGAGATGGTTATGCCTGGTGACAACGTGAGCCTCACTATTACCCTCATTACTCCTGTTGCGATGGAGAAATCCATGCGTTTCGCAATCCGCGAAGGTGGCCGTACCGTTGGTGCTGGTCGCGTCGGGGACATCGTCGAGTAATTTCGATTCTAGACAGGTTGGCTTTCCTGAGTGGAAAGGCGGCCTGTTGGCTGGTTTTTACGGGGGCACTCTTTTTATGGAGTGCCCCTCAGTCGCCTCAAAACACAAACTCTCTCGAAAGCAAAGATAGGACAGTAGCTCAATTGGTAGAGCATCGGTTTCCAAAACCGAGGGTTGCAGGTTCAAGTCCTGTCTGTCCTGCCACTTTCATCATATTCCAATGAAACTCTTCAAATTCCCCGGAAAACTCTTCACATTTATCGGTGAGGTAAAGACCGAACTCCGTAAAGCATCTTGGCCCTGGGAATCTGATCCCAAAGTTCGTGGATTTAAAAAATACAAGGAACTCATCGATTCAACTGTAGTTGTTCTTATCGCGATAATTCTTTTGTCCGCTTACGTAGCCCTTTGGGATCTCATTCACACCGAGGCGGTGACTTTTCTTGGTGGATTAGCCAACTAAGCGCCCCTTCTTCATTAATTTTCCGTTTCATTTAATCTTCGAAACAACCCTTTTAAAATGCCCACCATTCCAGCACCCAAAGACCAATGGTATGTCGTTCATGTCCTTTCTGGTCAAGAAAACAAGGTTAAGGACCGCATTGCTCGACTTGTTGAATCAGAAGAGCTTGGCGACAAAATATTCAAGGTTCTTGTGCCTACTGAATTGGTCTCCGAAGTGCGTGCGGGCAAAAAGACCGAGCAGAAAAAGAAATTTTTTCCCGGTTATGTGATCATCAACATGCATCTTCTGGACGAGCATAATGATGTTGTGGAGGACACTTGGTCTTTCATGCAGCAGCTCGATGGGGCCATTGGTTTCGCTGGTGCTCGTAACAAGCCTATTCCTATGCGCCCTAAGGAGGTTGCGAGTATGCTCAGCCAGATCGAAGAGCGCGAAGGAAGTGTCCGTCCGTCTATCGAGTTCGAGGTAGGGGATACGGTCAAAGTCTCCGACGGACCCTTTGAATCTCAGAATGGTGTCGTTGAGGAAATCGATCCTGAGCGTGGGAAAATGCGCGTTGCTGTCACCATTTTTGGTCGATCTACCCCCGTTGAACTCGAATACTGGCAGGTTGAGAAAGCCTAAAGTCCTGAAATTTTCAGATCGAAGCGGTTTCATCTTGACTTTTTCCGATAAATATTACCACACCCCTCTCCGCCACCCCCGGCAACACTCACTTACAATTCTAAAATCATGGCCAAGGAAGTAAAACAAGTCCTCAAACTCCAGATCCAAGCTGGACAAGCCAACCCTTCTCCTCCCGTCGGGCCTGCGCTTGGTCAAGCTGGCGTGAACATAATGGGATTCTGTAAGGAATTCAATGCTCGGACCCAAGCGTCTGCTGGCGATCTTCTTCCAACCGTTATCACAGTTTACAAAGACGCGAGCTTTGATTTTGTAACCAAGCAGCCTCCCGCCGCTGTTCTTCTCAAAAAAGCTGCTGGTATCGCATCCGGTTCCGGAGAGCCCAACAAGGTCAAGGTTGGAAAAATCAGTAAGGCTAAGCTACTCGAGGTAGTTGAGCGTAAAATGCCCGATCTCAACACCAGTGATCCTGAGCAAGCTGCAAAGATTCTTGCCGGCACTGCCATGCAGATGGGTCTCGAGGTTGAGTGGTGAAATTTTAAATCGCAGGAGGGTCTCTCTTCGAAGGATCCGACCGCACTGCAACTAATAGAATGAGTAATAAACGAAGCAAAAGATACGAGAAGGCTGCAGCACTCGTCGAAGAGGGGAAAAGTTATTCCTTGAACGACGCCGTGGCTCTTCTGAAAAAGTTCCCGGCCCCTAAGTTTGACGCCACTGTCACTTTCTCGGCCCATCTCGGGGTAGACCCACGTAAAAGTGACCAGATGGTTCGTGGCTCTGTCGCTCTCCCCCATGGAACTGGCAAAAAGGTTAAAGTGATCGTCTTTGCGTCTGGTGATGCTGCTAAGGCTGCCACTGATGCCGGAGCCGACGAGGTTGGTTTCGAGGACCTTATTAAAAAGGTTCAGGGAGGATACACCGACTTCGATGCCGCTATCGCAACTCCTGACGCAATGACAGAAGTTCGGAAAATTGCTCGTGTTCTTGGACCTCGCGGCCTCATGCCAAACCCCAAAACCGGGACTGTGACTGATGATACTGCAACTGCCGTGAACGCGGTTAAGGCCGGTCGCATTGATTACAAGATCGATAAGAGTGCGAACATCGCCGCTGCTTGTGGGAAGCTCTCCTTCTCGGAAGAACAACTTCAGGAGAACCTCGGTTCACTTGTTAATAGTATTGTGAAGGCAAAGCCTGCCTCCGCCAAAGGAAACTACATCCAGAGCTTTACTCTCGCTGCTTCGATGCTTCCTGGGATTTCGCTCGATATCTCTTCTTACATCGCCTAACTCGAAACGCAGACCATGAACCCAGATAAAAAATTCATTCTCGACGAAATCAAGGGACGTGTCGATGAGTCCGACTTCGTTCTCGTTGTGGACTACGCCGGGACGACCGTTCCTTCCTTCAACGAGCTTCGTGGACGTCTCCTTGAGCAGGGTGCCGAGTGCCACGTTGCAAAAAACTCTTTCATGAAACGTGTCCTCGCTGATTCTGGACTTCCTGACCTCAGCGAAGAGCTTTCCGGTCAGACTGCTTTTGTGACAGGTGCCTCTGATGTTTGCGCTGTCGCCAAAGTGGTAGCCAATTTCCAAAAGGAATTCGAAACGCCGGTTGTCAAAGCTGGTATTCTCGATGGGGACGTTTTAAGTGCCGACCAAGTCAAGGGCTTGGCAGCTCTTCCTCCACGCGAAGTGCTCCTCTCTCAGCTTCTCTCTACTATCAATGCTCCGGCTTCCAAGCTGGTGCGCACGCTCAACGAGCCGGGCGGAAGTCTCGCCCGGGTCATCAAAGCGAAATTCAACGAAGGATAATAAACAATTTGAACGGATGGCCTGACTTGTTTCGCTACGTGGAACTGGAAGGGCTTGGAAAACAAAACTGGTTCCTCGTCGGGACAACGGCAGTTGCCCTGAAATGATCGGAAAGCCCCGGTCGCGACGATACCGACAAAACTAAAACAATGTCAGATATTACAAAAATTGCAGAAGAGCTCGGCAAGCTTACCGTCCTGGAAGCCGCCGAATTGGTTAAGCACCTTGAAGAGGAGTGGGGCGTTAGCGCCGCCGCACCAGTAGCAGCAGCAGCCGGTCCCGCCGCTGCCGCAGAGCCTGCTGAAGAAAAGACCGAATTCGATGTGGTCCTCGCTGAGGCAGGAGGTAACAAGATCGCAGTTATTAAAGCTGTGCGTGGAGTTGCTTCCGGACTCGGACTTGCCGATGCCAAAAAACTTGTTGAAAGTGCACCCGCACCTGTGCTCGAAGGAGCTAGCAAGGATGATGCAGAGGCCGCCAAGGCAGCACTTGAAGAAGCCGGCGCCAAAGTCGAACTGAAGTAACAATCTCCGGATTTCCACCCAACTTCGGTCAAATTGACTGAAGTTGGGCCCGGCCGGAGGAAAAGTAAAATCACCCTCGTTTCTACCCAAATTGCAAATTTGGGATTTTTCGTCGGTAGTGCTTTCCCTCCGTTCGTGCCCACCATCACAAGTAGTCACAGACGGAATTGCAATTCCAGACCCAGAAATCACAACATGTCTCAAACGGTTGAGTTGACCGCTTGGATATGTTGTAAAATCTCATCCGGATCCTAATATTATGTTGAAGCGAGAATACTTTGGAACCATCGAGGAGGTCATCGAGCCGCCAAACCTGATTGAGGTGCAGTCTAAATCCTATGAGGATTTTCTGCAAAAAGACGTGTCGCCTTCCAAGCGCACAGGAACTGGTCTACAGGCCGTGTTTCAAGAAGTCTTTCCCATCAAATCCTATGACGAAACCATCGAGCTTGGGTTCGTTTCTTACGACATCGAGGACTCTAAGGCGAGTGCTCTTGATGCCCTTCGCACCGGCGAGACTTTCTCGGCGGCGCTCTACGTGACCTTCAATCTGAAGGATGATACGGGCACCAAGAAGGAGCGCGTCTACATGGGAGAACTTCCTATGATGACTCGTCGCGGAACCTTTGTAATTAATGGAGCTTCAGAAACCACTTCAACTTCTATCCGAAACAGGGCTTGGTTACCTTACTCTCGGTCAACCTTCGCCCACCGTATCCGGGGGAGAAGCGCAACGCCTCAAACTTGTAACCCAGCTCACTAAAGGCCGCCCAAAGATCACTGATTTAGGGCCGATTAATACAAATCTCTATCTTATCGAAGAGCCTACAATCGGCCTTCACCAACAGGACGTTGCACGACTCACCGACGTGCTGCACCGGCTCGTCGATGAAGGCCATACCGTCGTTGTGATCGAGCACCACATGGACTTAGCTGCAGAAGCCGACTACATTATAGATCTCGGACCCGAAGCCGGGCCAAACGGCGGCACGATCGTTGCCCAAGGAACACCAGAACAGGTCTCCAAGGTCGACCATTCGGCCACTGCACCCTTTCTCGCGAATGCGCTTTAGTCGACAATTTTGTAAGCATCCTTGTCGTTGAAATTGATAAAGATGCGATCCTTTTTCTCCTGCTTTTTGTAGCCCAGCTTACCCTTCAACCTGATTGTTTTACCGATCAGCTCCTTGAGAATCTCCTCGGTGACCTCTACCTCCTTCAGCTTCTTAATATCTCCGCTCCCAATAAACTCATGACTTTCCCCTTCAAAAACAAGATATAGATTTTTCTCATCAGCAGATACCCTTACATCCTTCACCTTGCCTTTGAAACTCGCTCGTGTGGTTCTCAGAGCTATCAGTTGCTCGGCATCAGCCGTAGTGTAGACATCTTTTTTAGGGAGTAGGTCCATTGGATCAATCGTAGTAATCTCAAAGATTCCTTCAATTTGGATTTCCTCTTCCGAGACCATCCACCCGATGACTTTGACAATCTGACCGGACAAATGAGCAGCGGATCCTCTCACTAGTTGCCCACTCATTCCTGCTGGCTCTGCAAACTCTAGAACACCGTCTTCATTGCCGGTTTTCACCTTCCCTTGAAGCCTCACCCACTTCCCTATATTATCAGGAAAATCGCCACGATTTTCTAAAGAAAGCTCTACCATCTCGGTTTCTCGATCTGGACGCTCGGTGGTCTCTTCCTTTTTGCGACGCTGAGGTCGGGGCTTCAGCTTGGGTGCCTCGACCTTCTTCTCTCCCGTATTCATCTCCTCTTCGCTCCCGCCTATTATCGAGCCAACAAAGATACCGCCTCCAATCAAAAGCAATAGGACTGCAATTAGAATTAGGGGTTTTTTGTGACCTCCGGGAGGCGATGCAAGTGACCCAACTGGAAGATGTGGCTTCGAATTAGTGGCGGGCGGTATTTGCTGACCGTCTTTCATGCTTCTGATCTAACGACCGGAAGTCCAAAATACCAGTTTCGTTTTACCTCTAGTCTTGGCCCATTCCTAATTGCAATGGTCGCAGTAATCCCCGACCCTCGTCTCATGCTCCGTCTTCTTCTGCCAATCTTTGTTAGCACAGTGCTGGCTTCTGAAAAACCCAACATCATCGTCATCCTCGCCGACGACCATCGTTACGATTTTCTCTCCTGCCACCCTAAAGCTCCAGATTTTCTCGAAACTCCCAACTTAGATCGAATGGCTAAAGAAGGTGCACATCTGAAAAACGCCTTTGTAACCACCTCGCTCTGCTCCCCAAGTCGCGCCTCTATTCTAACTGGACAATACATGCACCATCACCGCGTTATTGATAATCAGCGCTCCGTTCCTGAAGGGACCCGCTTCTATCCAGAATACCTCCAAACATCAGGCTATCGTACTGCCATGATCGGCAAGTGGCATATGGGCCACGACAATGATGAACCTCGCAAAGGCTTCCACCACTGGGTCTCTTTCCAAGGACAAGGTTCCTACTTTGATCAAACCCTTAATATCAACGGAGAGCGTCATGAACAAAAGGGCTACACTGCCGATCGCCTCACTGATCAGGCGATCGCGTGGCTCAATAGCGATCGCGGTGATAAAGAGGCACCCTTTATGATGCACCTTGCCTTTAAGTCCGTCCACTACCCTTTCCAACCCGCTAAGCGCCACCATGGAAAATATCAGGGGAAAAAAATCGATTACCCCGAAACAATGGCGAATTCTGAAGAAAACTACGCCACCCAGTCACGCTGGATCCGCGAAAGACGCTATGGCATTCACGGGGTCGACCACATGGAAACTGGAGCCTTCGATAAGGACCCTGTCCCTTCTTTCGATGATCTTTATTGGAGATTTTGCGAAACCGTTCACGGACTCGATGAGAACGTAGGCCGTATTCTCAACCATCTCGACGAATCTGGTCTCTCTAAAAATACCATTGTCCTATACCTAGGTGACAATGGATTCCACCTTGGTGAACATGGATTTTACGACAAACGCGATGCCTTCGAGCACTCGATCCGCGTCCCCCTTCTGGCCTATGCCCCCGGACAAATCGAAGCTGGCACTAAAGTAGAAGAGATAATACTCAACATCGATCTCGCTCCAACCCTTTTGGAATTTGCCGGAATTAAAAAACCCAGCAACACCCCACCCTTCGACGGACTTTCCTTCAAACACCTTCTCGATGGAAGCGGATCCGACAAACCGTGGAGAGATCATCTTCTTTATGAATATCACTGGGAGTGGAATTTCCCAGCTACTCCCACGCTCTTCGCTATCAGAACCGACCGCTACAAATTTATCTACTACCACGGTCTTTGGGATAAGAATGGCCTTTATGATTTAAAAACTGATCCTCAAGAACGTCATAATCTCATCGACGTTCCTGCCTTCGCCAAAAAAAAAGAAGCTCTTAAGAAACAGCTCTTCTCCGAGCTTCAAGCTTCAGGAGCTTTAGAAGTCCCTATCCGCCCCCCAAAAGGAGAACCACTCCATGACCGTAAGCTGCGACGCTAAAATCCCAAGTGTCGACCCTTCAAAGACACGGCTTGAAGCTTATCTCAAAAGGAGATGATTCGAATAAATGGCTAAAACTTATGGCCTAAAAAACCCCGATCAGCTCTCGCAGATCGGGGTTTTGAATTTTTAGACTCTACTCAGAGATTATTCGCCGGCGGCTTCCACTTTGGGAGGCTCACCTTCAGGCAGAGCTTCACCGTCTTCGCCCTCGGGCTTTTCGACAACTGGCTCTGGCTCTTCAACGGTCATCTCAAAATCTGAATTCTTGTGGATCGGAAAGCCGGTTCCAGCAGGAATAAGATGTCCAAGAATCACGTTCTCTTTAAAGCCGCGGAGAGTGTCCACTTTTCCAAGAGTTGCAGCGTCGGTTAAGACACGGGTAGTATCCTGGAAAGAGGCTGCAGAGATGAAGGATTCGGTCTCAATTGAGGCCTTGGTAATCCCGAGAAGAACAGGTTCAGCTTCGGCAGGTTTACCACCTTCAGCTGCGACACGTTTATTTTCGGCATTAAAGGTTGTCTTCTCAATCTGGTCACCCCAAAGGAACTCTGTGTCCCCTGGCTCGGAGATCTTCACCTTGCGAAGCATCTGACGAATGATGATCTCAATGTGCTTGTCATTAATCTCAACACCCTGAGAGCGATAAACCGTCTGGACCTCGTTATTAAGGTGCTCTTGCAGAGCCTGGGGGCCGCAAGCCTCAAGGAGATCTTCGGGAGCCACAGGACCTTCGGTAATTTGATCGCCACGAACAACCATGTCACCTTCACCAACGATCATGTGCTTACCCATTGGGACAAGATGATCGGCGGTTTCACCGGACTCAGTGTGAGTAACAATAACCTTACGCTTGCCGCGAACGGTGCCTCCAAAGGAGATCTCACCATCAAGCTTCGCAATCACGCAGGCGTCTTTCGGACGACGAGCTTCGAAAAGTTCCGCGACTCGTGGTAGACCACCAGTAATATCACCAGTCTTAGCAATTTTACGTGGGGTTCGAGCGAGTTGCACACCCCCCTGAATCTTGGCGCCTTCTTTGACAGAAAGGTGAGCTCCAACCGGGATAGAGTAACTGCTGAGAACATCCTTGCTCTTTGGATTTACGATCACGATCTGCGGGTGCAAATCTTCCTTGTGCTCGGTCACGGTCAAACCTTTCTTGCCGGTAGCCTTGTCGGTCTCGGACTGAATAGTAATTCCCGTGATCATGTCGCGGAATTCAATCTTACCGCCAGACTCAGCAATAATGGGGACTGAGTGAGGGTCCCAAGTCAAAATTGACTGGTTCTTCTTCACGTCTCCGCCGTCAGCAACCGAAATCACCGATCCAATGACAACATTGTAGGACTCAAGTTCAAGGCCATCCTTATCACGAACGGAAAGTGAACCGTTCTTGTTGAGGACCACGAAGTTACCATCGACATCTTCCACGGTGCGCAGATCCTTATAGTATGCAACGCCCTTGTTCTTGGCTTTGACCTCAGGTTGCTTGGTGGCACCAAGCGCAACACCACCGGAGTGGAAGGTTCGCATGGTGAGCTGGGTTCCCGGCTCACCAATAGACTGAGCAGCAATAATACCGACAGCTTCACCAATCTTCCCAAGCTTACCGGTAGCAAGATTGAGACCGTAACAAGACTGACAACATCCACGCTCCGACTCACAAGTGAGCGGACTCCGAATCTTAAGGCGCTCATGACCAACATTCTCAACTGCAATTGAGGTTGTCTCGTCCATGAGACTCCCTTTCTTGACGATGATGTCTCCGGAAACAGGGTCCTTGATAGTTTCGCAAGAAGTCCGGCCATAAATGCGGGACTGGAGAGACGCGGCTTCTTCGTCACCCGAATAAATCGCATGAACGGTGATCCCCTTCTCGGTTCCACAGTCTGGCTCGGTAATAATGACATCTTGGGAGACGTCGACCAACTTACGGGTCATGTATCCAGAGTCAGCTGTCTTGAGTGCAGTATCGGCAAGACCTTTACGAGCACCGTGGGTAGAGATGAAATACTCCAGCACGGAGAGCCCTTCGCGGAAGTTTGAGGTGATCGGACGCTCAATGATTTCACCGGACGGCTTGGCCATCAGTCCACGCATACCCGAGAGCTGCTTAATCTGGTTCTTATTACCCCGAGCACCGGAGTCGACCATCATGAAGAGTGGGTTTGCCTTTTCTTTACCCTCGTTGAACTCGAGCTTACGATAAAGCGCGTTGGCAATATTGTCACCCGCACGGGTCCAAATATCAACCACCTTCTGGTAGCGCTCGCCATTCGTAATGACACCATTACGATATTGCTTATTGACGGTCTCAACATCGGCGTATGCTGTCTCGAGCTCGGCTGGCTTCTCCTCTGGAATAACCATGTCGACAATACCAATCGAGCAACCGGAACGAGTTGCTTCCTTGAATCCGAGCTCTTTGAGCTGATCCATGGTTTGCACCGTAGCCTTGCCTCCCGCAACTTGGTAACAACGCCAAATGATGTCTCCAATCTGAGACTTACCTACGTTGTTGTTGACGAACCCAACGCCATCAGGCCAGATCTCGTTGAAGCGAACACGACCTGGAGTCGTTTCGATGATCGAGCTTTCCTTGTCACCAAAGACAGAATCTTTGCCATGATCTGGGTTACGTAGGCGAATATACTGGTGATAGTCCAATTTCCGATTGGCAATCGCAAATTCAACCTCAGTCGTATTTTCGAAGAGTGGTAAATGACCCTGCTTCTCAATTTCCTTCGGAGTACGAACCTTTGCCCAAGTGAGGTAGTAGGTTCCCAAAATAATATCCTGAGAAGGAGTGATTACAGGACGTCCGGATGCAGGAGAGAAGATGTTGTTAGTCGCAAGCATCAGTTGGCGAGTCTCCATCTGGGCCTCAACTGAAAGTGGAACGTGAACCGCCATCTGGTCACCATCGAAGTCAGCATTGTAAGCACCACAAGTAAGTGGGTGCAACCGAATTGCAGATCCCTCAATAAGAACGGGCTCAAAAGCCTGAATCGAGAGACGGTGAAGAGTCGGAGCACGGTTAAGCATAACCGGGTGCCCTTTCGTCACCTCAGCAAGGATATCCCAAACTTCGGTGGTTTTGCGGTCGATCATTTTCTTAGCCGAACGAACAGTGTGGCAGTAGCCAAGTTCTTTCAGACGGCGGATGATGAAAGGCTCGAAAAGAGTCAGGGCCATCTTCTTAGGAAGACCACACTGGTTCAATTTAAGTTCAGGCCCAATCACGATCACAGAACGCCCAGAGTAATCGACGCGTTTGCCGAGGAGGTTCTGACGGAAACGTCCACCCTTACCTTTGAGCATGTCAGAAAGAGACTTAAGCGCCCGGTTTCCAGCACCCGTCACGGCGCGACCATGACGACCGTTATCAAAGAGAGCATCAACAGCCTCTTGGAGCATGCGCTTCTCGTTGCGGATGATGACCTCGGGAGTCTTCAGCTGCATGAGGTTCCGGAGACGATTGTTCCGATTAATGACACGACGATAGAGGTCGTTTAAGTCAGAGGTCGCAAAGCGGCCACCTTCCAGAGGAACAAGAGGTCGGAGGTCGGGAGGAATGACCGGAAGAACCGTCATAATCATCCACTCAGGACGCGAGTTGGACTGTAGGAAACCCCGAGAAAGCTTAAGGCGCTTGGCGAGCTTCTTACGATTCTGCTTCGAGCGCGTAGCTTCCATGGCCTCTTCCAACTCAACAATGAGCTCTTCAAGATTCACCTGACACAAGAGATCACGGATCGCTTCAGCACCCATTCCGGCGCGGAAAGCCTCATCACCATAGTCTTCTTCGGCATCGCGAAGTTCGGTCTCGGTAAGAAGCTGACCACGCTCAAGAGCAGTTTTGCCAGGTTCAGTCACGAGATAATCCTCGTAGTAAATGACACGCTCTAGTTCACGAGCGGTCATATCAAGGACGAGACCGATACGGGAAGGCATGCACTTGTAGAACCAGATATGGGAAACAGGAACAGCAAGATCAATATGTCCCATGCGCTCACGACGGACGCGACTTAGAGTCACTTCAACACCACAACGGTCACAGACAGTTCCCTTGTGCTTGATTCGCTTGTATTTTCCGCAAGCACATTCCCAGTCGCGGGTCGGACCGAAAATACGTTCACAAAAGAGGCCTCCCTTTTCAGGTTTAAAGGTCCGGTAGTTGATGGTCTCAGGATTGAGGACCTCACCTTGGGACCAACCACGAATCGTTTCAGGATTTGCAACGGTGATGGAGACCTGATCGAAAGGGTCTGGCTTTTGGTCGACTCCGTAAAGTTCGCGAAGATTGGTTTCAACACTCATAATAGGTTATAGGTAGTAGTTAGGGTTTTGTGTTGAGGTTTAGAGGGTAAGATCATCGAGGGAAAAGTCTTCGCTAGCGGCGGCACCTGATTCTGACCCAGATCGTCCGGGTCGGACATCGAGACCGAGTGACTGCATCTCCTTGATGAGAACGTTGAAACTCTCAGGAGTTCCGGCTTCAAGGTGGTTATCTCCTTTCACAATGGCCTCATAAATGCGGGTTCTACCCTGCACATCGTCTGACTTCACCGTGAGAAGCTCCTGAAGAGTATAAGCGGCGCCGTATGCTTCAAGAGCCCAGACCTCCATCTCTCCAAATCGCTGACCACCATACTGGGCCTTACCACCAAGCGGCTGCTGGGTAACAAGTGAGTAAGGACCAACGGCACGAGCGTGGATCTTGTCGGCGACAAGGTGCCCAAGCTTGAGCATGTAAATAATGCCGACCACGACGGGCTGATGAATCGCTTCTCCGGTCCGTCCGTCATAAAGCGTAGACTTACCGGCAACAGAACCATCTTTACCATCACCGATCCAAGTGAAGCCTTCGACCTTCTTGGCCTCGGACATGTATTCCCAGATTTTCGCCTCGGGAATACCATCGAAAATCGGAGTCGCAACCTTGAAACCTAAGGCTTTAGCCGCCACACCAAGGTGGGTTTCTAAAACCTGACCAACATTCATTCGTGAGGGCACGCCAAGTGGATTGAGACAGATGTCAACAGGAGTTCCGTCGGAAAGATAAGGCATATCCTCTTCAGGCACGATGACCGAAACCACCCCTTTGTTTCCGTGGCGACCCGCCATCTTGTCACCCACGCTCAGCTTACGCTTAGCAGCAACAAAAACCTTAACTTCCTTCACAACACCCGGATCAATTTCGTCGCCACTCTCGATCTGATCGAGCCGGCGTTCCCGGTCTCCGTCAAGCTCAGCAAACCGACTTTCGAAGCTGGAAATAATCTCGAGGATCTTGTTCCGGATCGGAGAAGGATCGATTTCAATATGATCATAAACCGAAGCAAGTTTACGAAGGAGGGTCTTGGTGATCTTGCGATTAGCCGGGATGATAATTTCACCAGACTGCGCGTTCACAACGTCGAGAGGGATTTTCTCTCCAAGGAGGATGTCAGAAAGCTTCTCAGTAAGTTGGTCAGTGAGCTGATCTTTCTTCTTCTTGTAGTCGTCGTTGATCTTTTTGAGCTGCTTCTTGAGCTTAGCGGGATCCCCTTCGATTTCCTTGCGGCGAGCCATTCCGTGGGTGGCAATGCGGATATCCTGAACGATTCCGGTGCACCCGGAAGGAACACGCAGTGAGGTGTCTTTCACGTCAGCGGCTTTTTCACCGAAGATCGCACGGAGTAGACGTTCCTCTGGAGCAAGTTCGGTTTCCGACTTTGGAGTGATTTTACCGACGAGAATATCGCCAGGCTTCACCTCAGCTCCAATGCGAATTATTCCATCGTGGTCGAGATTCTTAAGAGCCTCTTCACCGACGTTTGGAATGTCGCGGGTAATTTCTTCAGGTCCTAGCTTGGTGTCACGAGCGTTACACTCAAACTCACTAATATGAATCGAGGTGTAGACATCGTCCTTGACCATGCGTTCGGAGATTACGATGGCATCCTCGAAATTGTATCCATTCCAAGGCATGAAGGCCACTAGAACGTTTGCTCCTAGCGCAAGTTCACCGGCTTCAGTATTAGGACCGTCCGCGATGATGTCGCCGTTCTTCACCTTCTGGCCAGCCTTAACAAGCGGCTTCTGGTTGATGCAGGAACCGGAGTTCGAACGCATAAACTTACGCAGAGGATAGACGAAGGTTCCTTTATCGGGATTCGATTTAATAGTCTCCGGCTCGGAAAGAAAACGCTCTTCCGAAACGGGAAGCTTTCCATCTTTAGTCGTAATGATATACTCAGCAGAGGAAGCAGCAACAATTCCATCAGCCTCGGAAACGATCACAGAGCGTGAGTCGCGAGCAGCCTTCTCCTCAAGTCCAGTGCCAATGTAGGGCGAGTCGGAGCGAAGAAGTGGTACACCCTGACGTTGCATGTTCGAACCCATAAGCGCGCGGTTCGCATCATCATGCTCGAGGAAGGGAATGAGACCAGCTGCGACAGAAACGAGCTGTTTTGGGGAAACATCCATGTAATCAACCCGGCTTGGATCAACTTCGATGAACTCCCCACGCTCACGCGCGGTAATGCGCTCGTTAAGGAAGCCACCCTTCTTGTCAATAGGATTGTTAGCTTGAGCAATGAGATATCCCTCTTCTTGGTCAGCAGTAAGATATTCAATCGTATTGCTCACCTTGCTCTTTTTCACAACTCGATAAGGAGTCTCGATGAATCCGAACTCGTTAATACGTGCGTAGGTGCACATCGAGTTAATGAGTCCAATGTTCGGGCCTTCCGGAGTCTCAATCGGACAAATCCGACCATAGTGAGAAGTGTGAACATCTCGGACCTCAAAACCAGCACGGTCACGATTGAGTCCACCCGGTCCAAGTGCCGAAAGACGGCGCTTGTGAGTAAGCTCGGCGAGTGGGTTGGTTTGGTCCATGAACTGAGAAAGCTGAGACCGACCGAAGAAGTCGCGAACAACCGCACTGAGTGCCTTCGGGTTAATAAGCTTCTGTGGTGTCATCCCCTCGATATTGACATCAAAAAGAGTCATGCGCTCTTTAACCAAACGTTCGGTGCGGGCGAGACCAACACGACATTGATTGGCAAGAAGTTCGCCAACAGCACGGACTCGACGTGAACCAAGGTGGTCGATATCGTCTAGAATCCCTTCCCCTTTTTTGAGTCCAAGGAGATACTTAGTAGCCGCAAGAAAATCTTCTCCGACCATGATCCGCTCATTGGAATCAATATCGATCTTGAGTTTCTGGTTGATCTTGTAACGTCCAACACGAGTAAGATCGTATTTTTTCGGGTCAAAGAAGAGACGCTTAAGGAGCGCGCGAGCATTTGCAGCGGTTGGGGGATCGCCAGGCCGAAGCTTGCGGTAGATATCCTTCAGAGCGGACTCTTCGTCATGAGCAGGATCCTTCTTTAAAGATTTAACGAGGATCTCGTCCTCACTGGAATCGATAACCTCGACGGTCTTCTGCCCAAGAGCAACGAGCTGGCGGATGACGCCAATAGAGAGCGGCTCGTAAGAACGGGCGACGACCACTTCACCATCCATAATATCTTCGAAAGGCATGAGTGAAGCCAAAGACTCTTCATTCATTTTCTCGCTAATCTTGAGCTTTTGAATATTATAAAAATTCGAAACTAAATCACGCTCAGTCGGATAACCAAGAGCACGGAGGAAGGTCGTCACAAGAAACTTACGGCGGCGGCGGCGGCGGTCAAGATAGACATAGGCGAGGTCGTTCGTGTCAAACTGAACCTCGAGCCAAGAGCCACGATCAGGAATGATGCGGAAACTGTGGAGAATCTTTCCATTCAAATGGACCGATTTCTCAAAGCAGATACCAGGCGAGCGATGAAGCTGCGAAACAATCACTCGTTCAGCTCCATTAATTACAAAGGTTCCGCGACGAGTCATCATAGGAAGTTCTCCCATGTAGACGCGCTCCTTCTTGGTGCCCGTATCATCCTTCAGATTGAAGGTCACGTAGAGCGCCGCCGAGAAAGTCTCGCCGGTGCGAAGGGCATCAAGAGCACTCGCCTTAGAGTCCTCGATGTCGTAAGAAACGAACCCAAGCTCGATGGTTTCGTCATAGG
>KB912189.1 GCA_000383735.1 Verrucomicrobia bacterium SCGC AAA164-M04 | reverse complement strand
CTTGGCCTTCATCAATTGGTTCTCGCCGATGAAGAGGAGCGTCCTGGAACCGAAGATGTCCTAGGTTTTCTGGAGGATAAAATGCCTGAATCTCTGCGATTTCTTGAGCGCGTACGTGAAGAAGATGGCGATGAGGGGTATAAGGAGGTCCTTGAGGAAGCGCGAGATCTGCTCGCGGAGTTTCTCGAAATCAGCCGAGAGAAGGGAGAGGAGGCTGCTGAACGTTTTCTAGATTTTGAGAGGAGCCGGATTCGCTTGCAGGCTCTTTTGGAAGAGTGGCACGAGACGGATGATGAGGATGAGAAACGAGAACTCCGCAATCAGATTGCAGAGATCGTCGGGAAACAAGTCGATCGCGAGATGGAGGAAGGGCAGCAGGAATTAAATAAACTGAAGGAGGAAGTCAGGGAGATTGAAGAGGAGCTCGCTGAATTGGAGGAAAGACGAGGTGCGATTATTGAGGCGGAATTAGAAGAGATTTTGCCGGGGGGAGGAGACAGAGAGGATGAAGACGAAGAGCTTGAGGAGGAGCGAGTCCAAGGAAATGACGGGAGTGATCGTTTTGTGATTAAGCAGACTTGGGCGCAGGAAAAAAACTACGCCCGGCCCTACTTGGTGAATGTTCCTGAGCGCGAAGACGAAGAGGCTCTTCCCGTAATTATTTTTCTTCATGGGAATGGTGGTAATGCAAAGGGTCTGCAAAAAATGGTTCTCAATCGCTATCGCAATCTTGCCCGCCGGGTCATTACCGTTTTTCCCCAGGGCTACAAGGAGAGCTGGAATATCGTTTCGGAGCGGTCCAAAGCGGATGATCGGGCCTTTATTGAGGCCATTGTTCGTGAGCTTTCGAAGCGTGATGACGTGAAGAAAAATGAATTCTCCATCATGGGCATCTCGAATGGAGCAGCGCTCGTGAATCAAATCGCGATTGAGACCAAGCTTCCGAATATTAAAAACTACATCAGTGCGGTCAGCCCATTGAACGGGTTTCAGCACGACGGGAAAAATTTTAAGTCGAGAGGCAAAGAAAATAATTACGAGGTAATTGCTAAGCCCCTATCGGGAGTGCGATTGTTGAATATCTCCGGGACCGACGATCCGCTTGTTCCTTATGGTGGCGGTCCCTCCAAAGCGATTCCGGCAAAGGGAGGAAAGCTTCCTTTTGTGGATGCCGAAGAGTCAATTTTCTTGTGGGCGAAGACAATGGGTTACCAAGGAAAGAAGCTTGGGAAAGCCAGTAAAGTGGACGGAAAGATCGAAGTCTTTTCCTACCTCGATGGAGACGTCGTCCACTTCAAGGTGAACGAGCATGGACATAATGCGACCCAGGTCCTTCGGGAAGAGTTGCTTCTGGAATTTTTAAGAGATTAATAGCGATCACTTTTTCCAAGCGCGACTGAGGCAAATAAAAATCCACCTAACGATAATGAATAGACGGACATCAAAAACGACATGCGGCTCTTTTTTGCCTGCTTTTATTGTGATGCTTTTTAGCGCCACCATTGTCCGATCGGAGGTGATCAGTTTTAACTTTCACGCCACCAGCGTGAACAACCAGCGCATCTTCGGGGAATTTGGGGTCGAGCCAGTCGGCAACTGGATCAACAGCAGTGAGGATATGGTGGAGGACCTCCAGAATTCTGAAGGAAATACCACAACAGTCGACATGACTCGATCAGGCGGAGCGAGATCCGGATCTTTTTCTGGAGCACCCCTCAATGGAAGTCCGATGAAAGCGGGACTACAATTTTTTGCAGCCAGCTCCCCGCCGTTTACGCTGAGTCAAATTCCTTACGCGAACTACAAAGTCATCGTCTACCTCACAGGTTTCAATGGGAATAATGCCTCTTTGGTTTCTGACGGAAATTCGACTTACTACTGGGACCCGAAGGCATTCAGCTCGATTCTCACCGAGACAATACAGACAACTTATGAGGAAGGCCCTGATACGCTGCGAGGTCCATTCCCGGTGGAAGTTTGAGTTGAATCCTCCCCTCCTGATTGGCCAAGCGGCCATGAATTCGACCCGCGAAATCCTTCGGTGATTCTCCCTCGCGAGCCTTTTCTGGAATCCGGTTCACGTAAACAAAGGCATCGAAGGGCGCGCGCTTCGGGCTGTCGAGTCGATGGATTCCTGTTTTCTCCTCCATCGATTTTTGTGAGGGTTTTTTAGAGTTGGCTGGCTGGGATTTAATCCGTCGGCTTACATTCCTCACCACGATCTTCCGAAACCCTTCATCCTTAATCGAGTTGGCCCATTTTAAGGCTCTCTCCGGATCCTTTGCAACCAGACCATGAGCAAATCCATTGATCGAATAGTCCTTGTTCTGTGAACTACCAATTGAGTTGATACGCTTCTCAACCACCTCGATCTTCACACCCCCAACCCCACCTCCGAGTCGACCGAAGGCCGCTGAAAGAGCTGACCTACGACCTTCGAGATTCTTCACCTTGAGGGCAAAATCCACCGCATCAAAGGGAGCTGAATCAAACTTCCCGGATTGAATCAACTTGGTAGCATTTTCTCCCGCTTTCTTGACCTTGGCCACTCGAGCACGGTCCGCTTCAGAGGCAATTCCCTGCTCTGCGAGACTTAATTTAATCGGGCTCAACCTCATTCCGCCAGTCTCTTCATTAAGATCATCAAGGATCTCTAATTTGATCACCGAGCCACAAGCATTCTCCATATGCCGGGCCGGGCCGCTGGTGCTCGTCCAGACATTACCTTCTTTATCGAACTCGATTTCCCGAG
This sequence comes from Verrucomicrobia bacterium SCGC AAA164-M04, assembly GCA_000383735.1. The sequence continues at coordinate 762 of KB912189.1, read as the reverse complement.
TGTAGCTCACACGGAACGGCAGTGGAAATTCAACGAGATACTCGGTCTTGGGATTGAAGCGATACAGCGTGTCATTACCGGTGCCGCAGATCCACACCATGCCATCCGGAGCGACATTGAGAGCATACGGAATCTGATTCAGGTAATCCGGCAAAGGATAAGTCGTCCACTTCTCGGTTTTGGGATCAAACTTACCAAAGACACCTGAACCAAATCCAGGAACCCAAATCATTCCATCGGGCGCAACATGAAGACGTCGTGGCCCCCGGAACGGAGGGTTCCACTCGGTGACGTCGCCGTCAGGGGCTTTCGGGTCAATTCGCCCGATGCGGTTTCCGTTGAGTTTGGAGTACCAGATCATGCCATCGACCGGTGAGTAATCGAGACCGTAGGGAGTGATTCCTTTTGACTCTCCTTTTCCACCCGCCTTCACCTGACCGGCTTCGAGAAGCTGGTATTCCTTGCGCACGAGCGTGTTCGGATGAAGTCGAAAAACTGAATTCCGCCCGGCATCGGTATACCAAATAAAACCGTCGGGATCTTTTGGATCGATGCGCAAAGTGTGAGGCCAAGAACCTCGCTCCGCTGGGGCCTCGGCACTTGATAAAATCGTGTATTCCTTGGTCTTGAGATCAAACTTCGCCATTTCACCCGAGACGCAGAGAGTGAGCCACATCTCACCATCATTATCGGGCTCGATGGAGTGCGGACCATGGGACCCTCGAGGAAGACGGTAGTAAATCCGCTCTCCGGTTTCTGGAT
>KB912188.1 GCA_000383735.1 Verrucomicrobia bacterium SCGC AAA164-M04 | reverse complement strand
CGTTACGGCCTCCGGCCTTCACTCCGGAAGCATGTTGACATCAGGCCTCAAACGCTTATCCAGAGATATCAATCCTCTCACTCTAAGTGGGCCATAAACTGGAAGGGTGGCAATAGGACACAAACTTTAATTCTTCGCTTAAAAGATCACCTTTCTTAAGTGACTCCACCATCCCATTGCTATTAGCGTCAAAGAGGACCTGTAATTGTAAGTCCTCATTCTTGATACAACAGATGACACTATAGCCGCCGCTATATACTGCTCCGTCCTGAGCGCCAAAGGTCTTGGTGGAGGAAATAAATTCCAAATCAAACGGTATTGGAAACTCCTTAAAGGGCGCCAACGAGGCTTCATTTTCTGCAGACATTAGTCTGTTACCTTTGACGGTATTAACCGCATCAATAAAATCAGTCTTATTCATATATTTTCATTTTTGATCCAATTAATTGACAGCTTAGCGGGAGCCTAAAAAAAGGACGGTTTAATCATTGTCTCTAGAAATAATACAATCTCCGATTAATGCGATTTGCTTACAAAGCCTTTGTCGGGTTAGTTTGGCGTTAATTTTCTCAGTGAGAGAATTAGACATTAAAATAAAGCATTCGAATCCTGAATCCTCGTTAAAATCATTTGCACTAAAAGACGATAAAGCTTCCTGCCGCAACTTAGTCACTTCATCGAGAAGGCGCTCAAGTTTGAGAATCTCATCTTCACTAGCGCCCCCTTCATCTAGCTTAATTTGATCATTTTCGATATCTAGCAATTGATGCAAATAAAAATCTAGATGATGGCCAGATCTAATTTGTTTGCGTTTTCGGCCCCACCGGAAAATGAAGTAAAAGGCAATAATAATAGAGACCAAAAAGGATCTCATGCCTTCAGTTGCCTCTACAAAATCGGGATTAAGAGGGGGCTTTAATTCTGGTTCAAAAAAATGAAGTGCCCCCTCATGCGTTGGGATTGCGCCCTCAGAAATCGCGTATTCATTTCCTCTCAGTCGCAGGTCTGTGAGCCCGTGACTCGAAATGAATTCTGGATCCGTTAAAATCTCGGTCATTAATGTTGCCATAGATGGGCTGACATCCTTATTGCAAATGAGTTGGGCGTTGACTGCGACTGTCGAAGTATGCTGTGCCGGAAGAGCCTTAGGGTGAACCCCATAAAATCCTGCTGGAATTGAGTAACTATTAAATTCAGGGTTTTGATCCAAAAGGGATTCCACCAAAGGAAGTTCCATAATAATGGTCTCTTCCTTAGTCGCCATCTCTTGCTGAATTGGAGCGTTTTTTTCAGTATTTATGAAAGCTAAATCAATGCTCCCATCTTTCATTTTTTGTTTTGTTTGCTCATAACTGAGGTAATGCGGTTTCATCCGATTCTGGCCCCTTTCATAGAATTTGAGAATTGCATGACTAGTCACTGCATTCCCTGAATCTTTTTCACCCATCGAAACATTAATCAGTTTTCCGTCACCAGGCCTTTCTAAAAACGGATCAAATCCAAGGCCCTGCCTAACATGCGCAATCATTACTTCCGGGAAAATATTAGCGACCGTTCGCACATCCGGATATTCAGTAAGGCTTTTAACCGCATTAGATTGAAAAAGGGCAAACTGAACTTCTCCTGAATTAACTGATCTTATATTTTCAATCGAACCAGCAGACTCGACATACTTAACCTTTACTCCGTAATCCTGCTCAATTCTATCCCCGAGAGCCTTCGCTATTTCAAGATAACGGCCTCCCTCTCTCCCGGTAGCAATGGTAATTGAATCAGGAAGTTGTTGATATTGAATCAGTTTCTGAATTCCTAAAGGAATAAGAATGATGAGAGAAAAAATGCAGATTATCTTTGCGGCACGTTTCATTAGATACGGGATTTAGTCTGAAGAGCTCTTGTCTCGTTGATAGGGGTTTTCTTTTGGCGGGAGGGTTGTGAATCTATATTTAGGCGGTAGCTGGGTGCTGAGGGACACTTTTAGATTTATCTGTGATTATGCCGAAGTGAACCGCCGTGAGATATTACAATCCGAGAAGGACTTTATAATGCAGAGAAGAAAGCGCGGCTTAACCCTTCATGCGTGCTAGAGGTCGGCTTTGTGTCACTTAGAGTGGGTTTACTTTGAAGTCGTATTTGGACCGGGGTGGGGAGCTTTAGATGGCGGGGAGGGAGCTTGAAGTCGATCAGATAGAGGGAGGTTAGCTCAATGGAGGTAGCGAAGGAAGTAGGTGTTAAGATAGTTAACTAAGATATGATCTTTCTAATAATTATTCTCCACCGCCACAACCACCACCGCAATTAGTGCCACAACCACCAGCACTACCACTTCCACCACCTCGCCCTCCTTGAATTGATATTAAGAAAACCATAAAACAAAGTAAAGTCCCAAACATGCGAAGCCCAGAACCAGGATCAGTGAACTTTTGATCTTGCTCGGATAATGCATCTTTTGGCACTGTAATTTGACCCGATTTCAACTTCAGGGTTACTGTATTTTTGGTATAGCTTTTGGATACAAATTCAGCTTCTACTTTATTCTTCCCATTAGCTTTAAAATATTTCCCGTCAATTGCACGCCAACTCCTCAATTCTGTTGAGGGCTCTCTGTGGTAGCCAACTAGATAAGACACTACGCCTATGATTATAAGGATAAGGAGGATTTTCCATTTTGTGATCATATAAGTTGATTGTTACTTCGTTTTTTGTGGTGAGGCTTGAATCTATATTGGGATTGGAGCTGGGCGCTGAGGAACACTTTCATATTTGGTTGTGATCATGTGAGAATGAAACGCCGCGAGATATTACAATCCGAGAAGGACTTTATAACGAAGAGAACACGGCTTACCCCTTCATGCGTGCTAGAGGCCGGCTTTGTGTCACATAGAATTGTGAACCGCCGATCCACATAAGCAGCATCCGTCAATCAGGAAAGGGGAGGGGTGAATCAGCCTTCCAAGAGAGCGGAGCTGAGCCGAACCAACTCTCACTGAACCCCGTTTCCCTAACAATGAATCGGGAATAGAGATACGGGATTCGGGGATCAGTTTGGAGGCTTTTATTCTAGCACTGCCCCTAACCCCTCATCGCTGAGTAATCCATCCTGATTCCAGCGACGTGCAAGGTCGATTTGCCTCGTGCCGATCTTCGCGCTCTTCCTCCTTGTTATCGGTGTGTGACTCAATCAATTCTCTAATCCAATGATTCGGCTCATCAACGAACGCGTCATGGAGAAGCTCCGTGACAAGCCAGAGAACAGAGACTTGGAAGAGTTTATGTCGTTGGTGGGTGAGTGGCGCGAAGAGGAGGCGTCAAAGGCCAAGTGTCTCCTTTTACTGGCCATGCGCGTTGTGAAACCTATAATCAACATTATGAGATGTCCAATAGACCAAATCGAATTAGAGAAGAAAAATTACGAATCACTGGTTGAAATTGATGAATGCCCAAAGTGTTCTGGAATCTGGCTTGACCAAGGTGAACTCGAAAAAATACAAGATATTCAAGAGAATGATTATTCCGAGGACCTAAAGAAGGGGAAAAAAGTTTCCGCGAAATACTGGAACATTGAAGGGATAGAGGTTGAGAATCTGGATGAGGCTGGGTGGAGAAGATGAGAAATTGG
>KB912187.1 GCA_000383735.1 Verrucomicrobia bacterium SCGC AAA164-M04 | reverse complement strand
AGCCTACCGCAAGAGCGAGGGCCTGAAACCAAACAATGGCCATGTCTCCATTGTTACCGGTCATGGCGGCACCGGCAACCGACGCTCTGGCACCCACCCGGTTATGCGCCGTATCATCCTCGATCACGGCTCCTGCCTCATCACAATCGCCGATGACACCATCAAGGGAGAAATGCTCAATTCCAAAGGCGTTATTCGTGACACCTTCGCCATCAAAAAAAGCGGGCAAGTCACCCACACCATCGTCGAAAACCCCTGGCAGCCTGAACCATTGCAGAAAAATCAGAAGAAGCCAACCAGTCCCACTGCTCCCCGTAACGCTGCCGCGCTGATCAATAAGAACGCAACTTGGTCCTACCTCGCAGGCTCTCATCCATCAGGTAATGTGACTGATTGGGCAGCGCCCGATTACGATGTCTCCGACTGGAAAACCGGCAAAGCTGGTTTCGGTTACGGTGATAACGATGACACCACACAAATTGAAATGGGTGGGAAGTTCACCACTATTTACATCCGCAAGGAATTTAAACTCCCCAAAAATGCCAATCTCGAAAAACTTGGTCTTCATATTTCCTACGATGACGCCTTTATTGCCTACCTTAATGGCCACGAGGTCTACCGTCAGGGAGTTGACAAGAAACAGGGCAAAGAGGCAGACGGCTTCACCACCCACGAAGCTGAAGGCTTCGAATACTTTCCCCTTAAAGGAATCTCAAAGATCCTAAAGCCCGGACAAAAGAACGTCCTAGCGATTGAAGGGCACAACGCGAACATTGGCAGTTCCGACTTCACTCTCCATCCCAAGTTTCTCCTCAAGAAGTAGTCATGCTCTGCTCGCGCCTTCTTTTACTCATCCTCGTCTTTACGCCCATTCTTCTATTAGCGCACACCGATATCTCCGAGACGATTAAGGCATTAACGACGAGAATCGAAACCAACCCCACCGCCGATCTCTACTACCAACGAGCGACCGAGTTTCGCGCCCTTCAGCAAAAGGTCCACGCTATCGAAGATCTCGAATCGGCTCTCAAGATCGAGCCACATAACCGCCACGCCCTCGTCGCTCTTGTCCAACTTTACGAGACCAACAAGAGAGCCAAGGCTCTCATTTCTAGATATCAGAAATTTGCGGAAAACAAGGAAGAAAAATTTGAAGCCCACTACCTCCTCGCGAGCTACAACGCTAAGCTGGGACTCATCGAACTAGCCAGCTCACAATGTGACACGCTTCATCTCCTCCGTCCCAACGAGGACCCCGCGCTCGACCTCTTCCACGCCGGTTTACTCCTCAAACTTCAACGCCCTAACAAAGCCGCCACCATCTTAAAAAAATCGCTGAATCGTACGGAGTCCATCGTAGTTCGTAACAATTGGATCGATGCCGCCCTCACCGCTGGCCAGACAGAAGCTGTTCTTCCCCTTATCGAGGATGAACTTTCCTCTTCCCGATTCCGCTCGTCCTGGCTCATTCGGCGCGCCCGCGCCTCCCTCATCCTTAAGAGAAAGGAAGCTGCTCAAGCCGACCTTCGTGAAGCCCTTGTCGAGATCGCTCCCCGCATCAACCCGGAGCGCCCCGACTTCACACTCATCTCTGACCGCGGCCTCATTCACGCCCTCATGGGGAACAAAACCCGGGCAAAAAACGATCTCGAGACCCTCAAAAAATCGGGCTACTCACCCAATGCCTATCGCCTCCTCAGTAGCGCTCTCGCTGAACAATAGCGCCCATTTCACAGATTTTCCTCCTCTCCTTCACTTTCTCTTCACATAGGTGAAGTAGTTTTGCAGTGAAATGAAGAGCATCCTCGCACCACCTTACGAAATTCTCATCGCAAAGCACAACGGTATGTGTTTTGGCGTCCGACAAGCCATCGAGGCTACCGAGACACTTCTCAAAAAAAACTCTGCCACCATTTTGGGGCAACTTGCCCACAACCCGACCGTTAAATCTCGACTCGTTGCCAAAGGTGCGAGAACTGCGCCACTCGAAAAATCGAAAGCTCCCACCAAACAAGTCATCATCACCGCACACGGTGCCGCTGATCGTGACCGTAAGCGTTGGACCAATGCCGGATATCAGGTCACTGACACCACCTGCCCGCTCGTCAAAGTCGCACATGCCAAGCTGGCCAAAGTTGTCGCTGAAGGATTCCAACCTGTCATCATCGGAAAGGAAGGGCACGTCGAAGTCCGCGGTCTTCAGGGAGATTTCCCAAAGGCCCGGGTCATTCTTCACCCCGATGACATCGCGACCATTCCACACGTAAAACGCATCGGCATTATCTCACAAACCACCCAACCCATCGACCGTGTTCGTGCACTTGTAAATGAAGTTCGCAAACAACGACCTGAGGTGGAAGTGGTCTACTTTGACACAGTCTGCTATCCCACCAAAGATCGTCAGACCGCGCTTCACGAACTCTGCCACGCCGCCGAACTCGTTTTTGCAATTGGAGGCAAAAACTCCAACAACACCGCGCAACTTGCCCGCACCGCTCGTAAACTGGGTTGTAAAGCCTACCACATCGAAGCGCCAAATGACATAAAACCCGAGTGGCTCGATGGCATCCGCAAGATTGGAGTAACGGCTGGAACCTCAACCCTTGACGAGAGTCTAGAGGCAGTGGTCCTTCATCTTCAGGCTCTCGCTAAGACCCAAAAATCTTTTACAAAACAACTTTCCAAAGCTTCTTGATTCACTCAACTCAGCTCGCCCGCTTCACTCCAGAGGAGTTATTTCACTGATCGTCCACCCTCGCTCCTCGTCCGCGAGCATTCTGCTAATGTCGATAAAACCGGATTCCGGATACCCTAATTCCGAATTCCAATCGATCTCAATAGTAACCGCATTTTGATCAATTGCTGAAGCAACTGTTGCAAACCAATCCTCAATCGTCCTGCTAGGAGGAGGTTCGAAAAAGGGTGGCCAAGCCAAGATTGTTTCCACCTCTGTCACCTCACCATCAACCACCGTATAACGAGCCTCATAGCTAATCATTCCTTGGTTTGAATTAACCAAATAGCTATAGTTGGTAAGATTAAATTCGTCCCATCTCGCCAGCGCAGCCAAATACTTTTGCTTCACCTCTTCGTTCCGAGAGAATTTCTTAGCCCTGAAAAACACCTTTTCTAAGTCCCCTATTCCCAAGGTCGCACGGTCAGCTTTTACCCCAAACCCCACCATGTCCCGGCTTCCCTCAAGAGGAACCAGATCGGTCCACTTTGCACCATCACTCGATTGCTGCAGTATCCAGCTTTCGGATAGATCACCCGACTTGAGCTGAAACGTCATTGAATTGCCTTCCATCGTCAGTTCCAGAGGAGGCGCGTCTTCGCCACGCAACTTCACACTCAGGTTGAAAATAAAAACCGCCGCGAAAAAAAGTGCTCTCTTAGCATTCACTGTGCTGATCTAAGAACCTCGTTGATTAATAGCGAGAATTTTCTGGCAGACCATTAGATAGAATTCATCTTCCTTCCTAAACATGCATGAGCCCTCTGTTGCTGCCGATCACTCATCCGTGTTCTTCTTTAAAAGTCCACTTCTGCCAGTAATAGTTTGCTCTCTACTTTGGGGGAGCGCCTTTCCGGCGATCAAAATAGTCTACCAAAATTGGGACGCCCAAGGATTAGAGAAATCCCTTCCCATTATTTTCCTCTTTGCAGGCGTGCGATTCTCCCTTTCCGGAGCCAGC
>KB912186.1 GCA_000383735.1 Verrucomicrobia bacterium SCGC AAA164-M04 | reverse complement strand
CATCGCTCCGTGCTCTTTTTCAACCCGAAGGGCAGTATAAGAAGCATCGTACTTATGAAGATTTCGCCAGCCAAACTGCCATGCTTTAAAAACCGCAACGCCACCCAACCCCGCTAAAATTACAACACGCCCTTCCGCTGGAAGATCGAAAACCCAATCGACCACTACCCCAACCAAAAACAAGGAAAACACCCAACCAAAGAGGGCCAGAAACCCGACCAGACGGTGCAATTTTTGATCGTGACGCCACACCTCTCTGAGGCGTTTATCAAGAATTTTACGCTGATTAGGTTCGCTCATGAAAGATCATATTTTCTACGTAAGATCCACTCAAATCCCAATAGAATAACTAAGATTGAGACTATTAAGACATTGTCCCAAAGTGGTCGATCGGTTCGGATTGTAATCGTGTGTGGCTCACGGTTAAGCAAGGAAGGGAGTTTTTTAAGATCGAGAGCACTCAGGCACTCTCCTCCAGACAAATCAGCGATCCGGCGTAGATGCTCGATTTGCATGTCGGTGTTCGCTAATTCCGGCCTAAGATCGGCCACTTGGAATTCAACCGTATTTGAAAGCGGGCGATCCGCCACATTCGCTTCCACCCGATAACCACCGGCGCTGGGCGGAGAGAAATAACCTTCGTAAAGACCAGGATTTGAAGCATCGGGCCTAAGAGTCACTCGTTGTGGTTCTCCACCCGCCGCATCTGCGGCAAGCGCGCCCACTTCGATCTCGAAACCCTGCTGGGTCAAGGGCTCGTAATCTTCGTCAAGAAGGTGCGCGTAGAGCATGACTTGGCCCCCTACCGGATAAGTGACGCGATCTGTTTCAAGGCGAACCTGCTTATGCTCACCCATCAGCCTCGATAAGGTTAGAAACTGAACGCACTGCGACCAGACCCGCCAGTGATACTTATCGCCCGTTTTGAACCTCAATAACCACAAGCGATCAGTTGCCATCATCATGCATTTCCCGGTCCCGTATCGCTGCCATGAAACGAGTGGGTAACGTTTATCACGGGATAAAGTGTCAGAGAGCTCTGCCAAAACTGTTGCTCCAGGACGAGGCGCTAACAGCGGAGGAATACGATCGAGTGGGGCAACCCTGCTCCAGACAAGATCGTTCTCATCCTGCTCATTCTCCAAGGTCATCACGAGGCTACTACGACCCTCTGGAGTGAGCACGGGATAGACACTATCATCGATATCTTCCCACTCTGCCTCTGGGTCAAACTCGACTGGCAGCATACGCTCCACTGGGGTGCCGGCATAACTGGCGGGTGCGAAACGGGAACCACAGAGCATGAGTAAAGATCCACCACGCTCTTTCACCAATTCCTCGAGCCGCAAGAAAGCCTCCGCCGAGAAGAATGAGGCATCAACATCACCCAAGATCACAAGATCGTAAGAGAAGGCCTCCTCGCGATCTTCAGGAAATTCCGCAATGTATTCGGACGAATTTTGCGCCAGCTCCGGTTGGGCGCGGGTCGCAATAAAAGTGGCATTGATCCGCGGGTCGCGTTTCAGCATGGCGCGCAAGTAACGGAATTCCCATCGAGCACTTCCCTCGATACAGAGCACATTGATTCTTTCGTTCACAACTCGAACGCTACGAGCCACCTGATTATTTACGGCCGTTGCCTCATCACTAAATGGTTCGATCGCAACTTCGATCCGCGCGGCCCCTTTTTCCGCAACATCAACATTGAAAAAGACCTCTTCAAATTGCAGACCACCTGTAAGCGTGACGCTCTGACGAACAACACCCCGGCCATTAAGACTCACCGTCAAATCGGCGACGCGTTTTTCGTAACCCTTCGATTGGAGCTGAACTCGAATCGGCACTTTATCGCCCGTAAAGGCGACATCCTGCATCACAATGTTACGGAGCGAGACATCGTCCGGATCAGCGATCCCCACCGGAACCGTGTAAACCGGGATCCCGCGGGTCCCCAAATCCCGCACCGCCGCCTCAACGCGCCGCGATGAAGTATCGAGTCCATCCGAAACCAAGACGACACCACTCAAGGGCGCACCACGTTCTGTCTTCGCCACCGACTCCAGCGCACCTGCAATCGATGTGCCTGCTCCATTAGCCTGCAACTTAGATAGCAATTCAATGTCCCCACCATCATTACCACCCACCCGTTCCAGAGCCTCACTAAAGCTGTAATAACTGACATCGAGGTCTTCAGAAATCGAATCGAAGATCGGCCGCGCTGACTTCGTCAGCAAGCTCGTCGCCAGATCCAAACGCGAGGCATCGGATACCGCTTGGCGCGATTTGTCCGCGAGTGACAGAGCGTTACGGTTGACCTCTTCTGGAGTTTCCATAAGCGGAAGAATCCCGAGTGCGACTGCAGCCTCACCAATATCCTCGGAACGTTTGCGTTGGTCTTTGATCGACATGCTCTCAGAGACATCGACGAGAATCGGTAGGCGACGTTTCTCGGTTAGGGTTTGCTTGATCGTTGCAGTCGGCTCGAAGAGCGCCGCCACAATCAGGGCGAGTGCCACCAATCGTGTCAGCCCCAGCGAAATGCGAACCCATTTCGGCAAACCTTGACGACGACAGTATAAGAAAATAGTCAGCAGAATGACTGCACCAAAGGCCGAAAGCACGATCGTTTCCGAAACTGGGCGCGCCCAGAAGAGCCGCTCGATCTGTCCTTCATTAAAAATCGATGCCATCATTTAAACACTCTCGGGGTTTGCCTCAGGAGGCATGGTTTGTTCCTTGACGACCGCCGACCGTTTGGAAGTCCATTTTGCCACTAGACTTTCAAGCACTAACAGGCCGAGACCCACCAGTAAGATGATAAACCAGAACGATCGCCCAGAACGGGACCCTTCTACCGCATCTAAAAGATCCGCCTCCGACTCAGCCACCATGAATTCTGCCCCTTTAAATAAGAGCACTGTTTCCGCCGCGGAAATACAGCTCACATCCGATTCACTTGTATCTACATTGACCGCCACAGGGAGTCCGGGTGCCTGCAGACTGACCCGCGCAAGGTAGAATCCTGATTCCTGGGCGTACTCTAACATCGCTACATACTGACGACGGTGCTCGGTGACCGGAACAGAAATGGTCTTACCCGAAGGAGTGTCAAACACGGCTTCGCTCGCATCTGGCTGATCGACATAGGACAGCGAAAGTGAATCACCCACGAGACGCGGCGTCTCAAATTCTCGGGCAGTGAGATAGGTCACCATCTGCTGTAAAACCATTGGAAAAACCGGGGTAACCGCCAGATTATTCCAAGCGGAATCGGCCGTGCTCGTAAACATGAAGACCTGCCCTCGACCGACCGAATGCTCCAACAAAAGCGGCGCCGCTGTGCCAGCGAGTGACAGGATCGTCGAACTCGTAGCAGAAGGTTTCACCTGCAACACTTTGCGGAAACGCGTTTCGCTCAAGAGATCCTCCGGCAGAGAGAGCAATGGTCGACTCACGGGATGATTCGGCATAGACGGATCAAGTGGCCGACCCACCCCAAGCGCATCTCCTGTGCTCACCGTTTGTTCAATCACGGCTGGTAGTAGCGAGATCCCATCGTGCGCCGATCTCTTATTCCAAGCAGAAGCGTCAACCTTGTCACCCGCAAACCAGATTAGGCCATTTCCTTTGCGGACGTAGGCTTCAAATAAGCGAGCCTGCTCGGGCGTAATTTCAGGAACATTCTGCAAAACCACAACGTCGAAAGGCGT
>KB912185.1 GCA_000383735.1 Verrucomicrobia bacterium SCGC AAA164-M04 | reverse complement strand
GGAAGGAACTGATTGGTGTGCGAAATATCTCACGGCAAAGGAGGCAAGGATCTTCCGGCAGAAGTATCAAAAATCGCGTCAAGAAACTCACGGGGGTTACCTAAATCAAACGGGTCCTCCTAATTGGCTTCTTAAAAATATGGGGAACGGCCAGTTTGAAAGAGTTCATTCTGACTCCTCGATTAGTAGCTGGAAAAATTCCCTTCAAGGAACGTGGGGAGATTTTGATGAAGATGGAGATCCTGATCTTGCGGTGGCAAACGACTGGGCGGTCGATCATCTTTTTCGCAATGATGGCAAAGAAGGCTTCGTCGATATCGCCTCTGAAGCTGGCTTGGACCTAATGGGCTTTGGAATGGGAGCGTGCTGGGGGGACTACGATGGTGACGGGAAGGATGATCTCTTTGTCACCAATATGTTTAGCAAAGCTGGACAGCGAGTTTTAGGCGATTTCGCAGAAGTTGACCCCCGCTTTGTTGAGGCGGCATCGGGTAATTTTCTTTACCGGCAGAATGAGGGGAAGTTCGAACAGCTTGCAGGATATGGAGATTCAAGGATCCCTGTTGCTAGGTCTGGTTGGTCTTGGGGTGGCCAATTTGTGGATATCGATAACGATCGGGATCTCGATATTCACGTCTTGAGTGGTTATTTCACCGCTCCGCGTTCTTTTGAATCGGATATTGATTTGTGAAGTAATCTTTGGCGCACGGTCGTGCGGCAGGACGAAAATATCGGAGGGGAAATTAGTAAATCTGAAGCTTGGGATCGCGACCCCCAAACCGGGATCGTCGATAACTTAGTGGACGCCCGTGTCGAAGCGGGTGATGAAATGGTGGACGGTAAACTTCGGGTCCACTCTCTGAGTGGGCACGAGCGAAACAAGCTTTACCTCAATGACGGAAATCATTCGAACTTTTCAGACCAGTCTGGTCTCTCCGGTTTGGACGATGAATCGGATAGCCGAGCCTTTGCCGTTTTTGATTATGACCGGGACGGTTGGAGTGACATCGTTTCAGTCAATGCCATGAATCCGCTGACACGGCTCTTTCACAATGAAATGGGTGATGAAGGTCGGAGCGGTAATTTTATCGCCCTTTCTTTCAAGGGAGGTAATCGAACCGCTACCGCATCAGATTGGAGCAATCGTGATGGATACGGCGCCCGGGTTGAAGTTAGGAAGGGAGACGAGAGGATCGAGAGAGAGCACCGCTGTGGTCAAGGGTATGGTTCACAAAATAGCGCTGTTATGATTGTTGGATTGGGCGATTGGGAAGAGGTCGACGAGGTGATTGTAAAGTGGCCGTCTGGAAGGAAATCCATCGTCAGTCGAGTCAAGCAAGGAGAGTGGCTGACTGTCGACGAGCGAGGGGGCGAGGAGCGTAAACCCTACCGCCGGAATGTGAAATCAAAACAGAAGTCTCTCCTAGGTAAGGCAGTCTTCCCGCTCGGGTATCAATCAAAAGCTCGTTTGACGGTTTGGAAGGGAATGGCCACGTGGTGTCCCGCTTGCGCCCGCTACCGGCCATATTTCGAGCATCTCAAAGCGATGACTCAGGGGCTTGGCGTGGAATTCCGTGGCTTTCCTCTTGATGAAACTGAGGGCCGCGAAGCTCTAGTCGCTTATCAGAATAATCATAATCTTCCGTATGATTTACAAACGGACCTCTCGATGTTGGACCGTAAAAAAGCAGAGGTGTTTCTTGAGCGTTGGATTGGAGCGGCGGAGCTGCCGTATCCCACTTCTGTCGTAACGAACCAACAAGGAGAGATTCTGTGGGCAGGTGCTGGGGCGCCTACCGTGTCAGAGCTTCGTCGTTTTCTTGCCACCGAGTGATTGACCTCCCAGAAATGAATAAGCTCTCCAGGGCTGGGTTGAGGTGATTCTAATTAAGGGAAATTGGGATTACTTGCCGAAGGGCCTCAATGCAGGGTCTCCAATCACCACATAGAGCAATGAATTTTGTGCGGGCTTCTTTTTTTTCTCTCGTATTATAAAGTCGCCCGACTTGACCCCTTTTAAATTGATCAACCCGTTGATTAAGCGCTGGTATGCTTCGCCTACCGTCCTTCCCTCGAGCCAATTTTCTAGCACGGGATAAAGGTGAGGGAAACCTGAGCTAAGCCTTTGGTGCCCAAATGCAACTATGGCGCCTTGGTCGATGGCGCGGAGTATAAAAGCATCTCGCTTTTTTACGGTGTAGCCGCCGGGGGCGTCACGCATTTCTGGAAGATCCGATTTCTTAGGTGAGGCAGAAAAACAGGATCCAGTCAGCAACACCTTCCCCTGCAAGTTCGAAGGAATCCCTTGGATATCAACACTGCAGGACATCCCGGGCACCCCATGGCCATGCATGATGATCAAGTTTGATTCGTTGAACTTGCTAGACAATTCGGAGGAGAACGATTCGATAAATTTACCGCCACCTGGGGCTTCTAAATTCCAAACTTGTTTGCCTTTGAGCCGAGGCGCGGTCGTTGCTTTCTTTCCGTAAATTGCAACGACAGGTGTTTCCAAGTTACGCTTGCGAAAATGTTGTCGTAGTATTGCAGCCTTTTGGAGAGATCTTGTCTCGGTATCCCTCAACACCTGACTGATCGCAATCGGCTTCAATTTTTCGATAGTGATAGGATTATGCTGTAATGACTGCTCGATGAGTTTTGAGAATGCCTTCGCATTAGAAGCCATTAAAAATCCGGGGAATACATCGAGTTCCGGATCGCCATCCAAGGTCGAAAAAAGCTCCCACATCCCCATCAACATATTTTCCCGGAACGATTCGAGACGTGGTGCAATCGCGGCATACTTGGGGGCAATCGCACGAAGCTGGTTCTGTAACTTTTTAAATCTTTCTTCTTGTTCGTGTAACAAAGCCAAGTCTGGCACACTCACAAGTTGTCCTTGGCGGTGTGCTGCAAGTTTTTGCAACGACTCCAGATAGGCTTTATCGACGTGATCGGTCAGGATGACATACTGTGTTCCGCCAACCGCATGTTTTTCTGTCCCAAGCAAGAAGGCTGAATTACGGGCCTCTTCACGTGACAGAGGGACACCTTTTTTAAGCCGCTTCAGTTCGCTTATCTTAGGGGTCACAAATTTTGGAGTCCCTATTTTTTGTTTTTGAGCGCGCAGCAAAGTCCCATCAGCTGCAATTCCAAAGCGCTTGCGAAAGGCAATGACCTCTTGGGGGGAAACCTTTTGGTCACCATTGACATCCCAACGAGGAAACTGTCTCGCATAGCGGCTACCAGTAACTTCGCCGGCTTCTAATAGGCCATCTTTGTTGCCGTCGTGATTCTTGTAAATCTCGGTAACAGGCGGTTGTTGACCCTGAGCGTATCCTACAAAGGAAGCGGAGACGACCATCATTAAGGTGCAAAAAATGAAAAAATGCATGGGAGGTTGTTGATGAATTGCTAAGTAGATTTGCAGTTTCTCCTAGGAATTTGCTTTTGGCGAGAGGACTTTAAGCTGCCCCTTAGGGCGAATTTAACGAGGAGAGGTTGGCCTATTTTGAAGCGCAAAAATCGAGCGGCCACATGATAATATTGAGGCCACCGACATTGGGTTGGAACGCTAACAAGACTTAAGGCCTAGATCTTTTCTAGGCCAAAATATCTTTGATGATGTGGCCGTGGACGTCGGTGAGGCGCATGTCTCTCGAAGAAAAGCGAAAGGTGCTTTTGGTGTGGTCGATGCCAAGGAGGTGAAGCATGGTGGCGTGGAGGTCGTGGATCTCC
>KB912184.1 GCA_000383735.1 Verrucomicrobia bacterium SCGC AAA164-M04 | reverse complement strand
GTAGTAGATACGACGGACCCAGTGATCACGCTAGTCGGAGGTGATGTTACGATCCCATTGGGTGGAAGCTACACGGAATCTGGAGCTACGGTTTCAGATAACTACGATACGGAATTAGCAGTTACGATCGATAGTAGTACGATCGATACGTCAGTTGTTGCTCCCTACATGGTGACCTACAATGTAACGGATGACTCAGGTAATATTGGAACTGCGGAAAGGACGGTGAACGTAGTAGATATAACGCCACCAGTGATTGCTTTAATCGGAGGTGATGTTACGATCGAAGCTGGTGGAAGCTACGAAGAACTAGGAGCTACGTTCTCAGATAATTACTATACGGAATTAACAACTGATATCGATAGTGAAGCGGTAATTACGTCAAGTGTTGGTAGTTACGAGGTGATCTACTCGGCTACGGATCCCTCAGGTAATAAGGGAACTGCGACAAGGAAAGTAACAGTTGTAGATACGACCGCGCCAGTGGTGACAGTGCTACCAGGAATCGATGCAGTAGTGATGGGGGCATCGTGGACAGATGCTGGTGCATATGCAGATGGGATGGAAGATGTGATCACTGAAGGAAGCGTTAACACCAGTGCGGTGGGGACTTACACGATTACCTACTCGGCGACGGATGGCTCTCAACATACGGGAACTGCGACAAGAACGGTAATAGTTAGAAATTCCTTGGATAGCTTCGGTGATGTAGTGATCTACCCAAATCAATCCACGACATTAATTGGCCAGGTAACGATCGAGGGAGAAGCTGCAGAGAGCGGAGATGTTGTTGCCGTTTATGTGGGGAGTG
Source organism: Verrucomicrobia bacterium SCGC AAA164-M04 (assembly GCA_000383735.1). The sequence continues at coordinate 2,829 of KB912184.1, read as the reverse complement.
AGCTGAGGGGTAAGCAAGAAGTGATAATCTTTGATGGTAATGCTTGGGTTAACATGCTCGTAAACTCAGCAGGAGGTAGTGAGACGATAAGTTTCAAGGTGTTTGATTCGAGCACCGGACTGACTCATGAAAAGACCAAATCAAGCGCTGTGATCGGTCTAGAGCCCTTCACCGTGGGGAATGCTGAAAACCCCTTCATGATAGCGATGAAGGATTTTGAGACACAGACCTTAATCCTTAAGGAGGGGTGGAATTTGGTATCCTTCTACGTGGAGGCCGATGACATGAGTCCGCAGGCTGTCTTAGAGCCCATTCAGAATCAACTGGTGGAGATTAGAGGCGTGGGCGGGTTGTATAACCCGAATAACGGGTCTTTCTTCAATAGCTTGACTGATTTGAATGTGAAGGATGGGTATTGGGTAGAGGTCAGTGAAGACGTCGAGTTTGAGGTGGAGGGGCGAGTATCATCGGGTGTCTCGACCAATCTGAACAGCGGTTGGAACTTGGTTGGTTATCCGAGGATGAACGGAGGAGAGGCAGTAGATAGTGAACTGGCAAGTCTTGGGGAAACGGTTGTGCAGATGAAGACCCTTGAGAATTCCTATGACCCTAGCAATCCCTTCTTCCTAAACACGTTGTCGACGATGACGCCTGGGTTGGGTTACTGGTTGAATGTGTCCGGGCCCGGAACTTGGGTAATGGGAGATGGTGGACCAAGCTTTGCGAATTTCAAAACTCGGTCAAACCATTCTTCGGAGCAGAAGGTGGGCCCTGTATGGAGTGATCCGGTCGTCTATCCGAACTTGGGGGCAACAGTCTTGGCGGAAGTCTCCATTCAAGGAAAGCCGGTGGCCATGGGCAGTGTCGTTGGGGTATTTGTTGGGGACGAGTTGAGGGGACAGCAAAATGTTGTTTTACATGAAGGAAGCAGTTACGTGACCCTGAATGTGAACCTCAATGAAGCAGAGGAGGTGAGCTATCGAGTATGGAACCGGGATGATAATAATGAATACCTTGTAAGCGGGACTATGCTGCTTGAATTAGGGGCTAGGTATGGAAATCCCGAGCTGGTGGAACTCAATGCCGTGGAAGTTGTCAGCAAACCACTCCAGGTGTTCAACGTAACGAGCGAGCCGTTTGGATTTAGTTTTAATACGATGGCCGGGCGGGATTACACCGTGGAGGCGACAGGTGATCTCCGGACATGGGAAGCAGTGGAATCATTCCAAGGCAGTGGTGGTGAGATCCGCTTTACCCCAAGACCGACATCCAGTGGGAAACGTCAGTTTTTCAGAGTTTATGTAAAATAGCGGGTTTTTGGCTCTGTTATTTAAAAAACAACTCCTAACTTTTTCTTAAGTTAGATCAGGGGCACCTTAGGGTGCCCCTGATTTAGTCTTAGACTTTAAATACCCTATTGGGCCAAAGCCCATCTCAACCCACTTCATGAATGCCTTCTTAAACTAAAATTTCCTCAATCTGAGGAGATTTGTGCCCATTTTATAACAAAAGGAGCTCGCGGAGGACCCTTGAAAACAAGAAACATCAGCCATTGAAAACAAGAAATATAAACCCACTGCTCGTTTGGCAAAGCGTGCGCGCCCTGACCAAGGCGCTATTTACAGTAATTCTTTCGCTGAATTTCTGTTCTGTTACCCTTGCGCAGGAGAATTTTGGAGACTACGTGGTCTATCCCAACCTATCAGCAACGGTCTATGGAGTGGTCACGATTGACGACCAACCAGCTGAAACAGGGGATGTCGTGGGTTTTTTCGTAGGATCAGAACTTCGTTTTAAAGGCCCAGTTGTTGTCTCAGACGGTAAGGCATATGTGCTCGGCTTGATGAATGCAGCGGGAGGTCCTGAGATCTTCACATTTAAGGTTTACGACGATAGTGCAAACGCGGTTTATCCAGTTCCTGATATTTCACTGGGAGCCGGACCAGGCTCGACTACCGGTCCTGATCCATTATTTGAAATCAAAGCTTCATCGGGGCTGGGAATTGAGGAGCAACTTGTTCTGATGACAGCAGCGCGTGATGCAGCAATCGAGGAACGAGATGCTCGCCCGACTCAAGCCGCTTACGATGCAATTGTGGAGGAGCGTGACGCTCGTTTCGTCGATACTGATGGGGATGGTATTACCGATGTGAAAGAGGGGGTGCTTGGAAGCGACGCTGCTGAAGCCAATGTCTTCTACCTGAAGGATGCTTACGACTTAGCCAATGCGCAGTCAGTTCTTNCCGGACAAAACGAGGTGGTTGCTGACCCAGGGTCCTTTGGGCTCATTACTGATGCGCAATACGATGCGATTGTTGCTGAGAGAGATGCGCGATTTGTTGATACTGATGGGGATGGGTTGACTGATGTGAAAGAGGGTGAGCTCGAGACTGACTTAGCTTTTGAAACCAGGTTCTACCTTCAGGCGGCATACGATAGTGCAATTACTCAATATCTGAGCGAGGGGCGGAAGACAGGTCAATCAGATGTGACTGAAAATCCAAGTGACTTCGACCTCACAACAATCGAAGCGTATAATACGGTGGTTGCTGAAAGAGATGCTCGGTTTGTTGACACGGATGGGGATGGGTTGACTGATGTCAAAGAGGGGGTGCTTGGAAGCGATGCTGCTGAAGCCAATGTCTTCTATCTGAAGGATGCTTACGACTTAGCCAATGCACAGTCAGTTCTTGCTGGGCAAAACGAGGTGGTTGCTGACCCAGGGTCCTTTGGGCTCATTACTGATGCGCAATACCAAGCGATTGTTGCTGAGCGTGATACGGATCTGGCGACTTACACAGCCGCTCTCGCCGAGAAGGATGGAGCGAT
>KB912183.1 GCA_000383735.1 Verrucomicrobia bacterium SCGC AAA164-M04 | reverse complement strand
TCCGGATGTGTATTCCGACTTTCGCATGCACTTGGAATTCAACGTAAACAGCGTTCCAAATGTGGATGCTGAAAAGAATGGGAATTCAGGGATCTATATTCAGAAACGGTATGAACTGCAGATTTTAAATTCACACGGTGTTTCCGAAGAGGACTACAAAGCGAGTTATGCCGGAAGTCTCTACCGCCAAAAGAAGCCAGACCAATTAGTCTCGAAACCAGCGGGGGAGTGGCAAAGTTACGATATCGTTTTTCGGGCGGCTCGGTTCAAGGATGGAAAACGGGTTGAGAATGCTCGTATTAGTGTTCAACAAAATGGAGTTCTCATTCACGATGACTACGCTCTGACCAATAAAACAGGTGCGGGTGAAAAAGAAGGGCCGGAACCTGGACCGATCAAGTTCCAGGGGCATCACAATCCAGTAGAGTTTCGTAATTGTTGGATTCAGCGACTCGAGCTTGATGAGGTTAAAGAAAAAGACGCTCCCAAGCCGAAAAAGAAGAAGGGCTATACTTACGTCATTCCATTTGACGAGATTCCGGCGGCGCCGGCTTTGAAACCGAAGGAAGCGCTGGAGACCTTTCGTCTGCACAAGCAATTTGAGATGAGCCTAGTCTCCCACGAGCCGGCGGTACAAAATCCGCTTGCACTACGTTTTGATGGAAACGGCCGAATGTGGGTTGTCGAGATGCGTTCTTACATGCCAAATGCTAATGGTGAAGGAGAGGACGCGCCGACTGGACGGATTTCAATTCACGAGGATACCAACAACGATGGTGTTTATGACAAGACGAGTGTCTTTCTGGATGGGTTGAATCAACCCCGCTCAATTGCGCTTTATAAAAATGGCGTTCTTTTCGGGGGACATGAGAAGCTCTATTTCGTCGAGAATGTTGATGGGAAAGCCGGGAAGAGGACGGTGGTCGATGAAAATTACACGCAAGATGCCAACGTGGAGCATCGCGCGAATGCTCTTTTTCGAGGATTGGATAATTGGATCTATAACGTGAAATCGGATGCCCGATATAGGGAGGTAGGTGGCGAATGGGTCAAAGAAAAGACCTCGTTTCGTGGCCAGTGGGGATTATCACAGGATAACTATGGGCGTCTTTACTATAACGAAAACTGGTTTGGAATCAAAGCGGATCAGTTACTGCCAAACACCCTTATGAAGAATTCCAACTTTCAGTTGGGTCGTGCCCATGGGCGGCATATTTCATATCGGGATAAACTCTATCCAGCGCGAATCACTCCTGGTGTGAACCGTGGTGGAGAAGGCGCCATTGATGACAAGGGCTATCTTACTGCTGCGACTGGGGCTGCTGGTCCAGTGGCCTATCGTGGTGATCAATTTCCTCCTGAGTTTCAAAATACAGCGCTCTTCTGTGAGCCAACCGCCAATCTCATTCGCATGATTCATGTCAGTCGCAAAGATGGCCTGCTGACAGGTGAGCATCTTATGGGGGAGCGGGAGTTTTTGGCTTCGACCGATGAGCGTTTCCGTCCAGTCAATCTTTTCAATGCTCCAGACGGCACGATTTATGCAGTCGATATGTATCACGGAATCATTCAGCACAAACATTACCTCACGAAGTATCTGCGCGAACATATTCAACATCGTAATCTTGAGATCCATCCGCGTCTTGGGCGAATTTATAGAATCAAGCACCGCAAAAATCCGAGAGGGGTAAAGCCTGCAATGCTTGGGAAAAAGCCTGGAGAGCTAGTTGCAATTCTCGCTCACTCAAATGGTTGGTGGCGCGATACGGCCCAGCAGTTGATCATTGACGCGGGAGACGATTCAGTAGTGCCGGCGCTCATCGCTCTAGCTGGCGATCATAGTCAGCCATTTGGCCAGATTCATGCTCTTTGGACTTTGGAGGGATTGGGGCGTATTAATCTGGCTGCGATCAAAGCAGCGATGACTTCCAAGGATCCTTATGTATTGGAATCAGCAATTCGATTGGCCGAGTGTCTCCCGTCTATTGACCTCATTGCGGCGATGTCGATCTTGGAAAGACTTGCCGCCAATCCTGATCTTCTAGTGCAACGTCAACTTGCTGGTAGCTTAGGGCGATTTCCCTCAGCGGACGCTCTCGTGCTTCTTAAAAAGGTTCTTTTGAATAACATAGAAGCTCCTTTTTTTAGGGAGGCCGCGATTAGCGGGCTCGAAGGGCGAGAACTAATCTTTCGGGAGGCTCTTGGAGAGGGATTTAGGGATGAAAAATTCCTTGGATACCTAAAGCATTGTATGACTCCCAAAACAACAGCTTCAGCATTTAAGGCTCCAAGGAATAAGGAGCATCGCGAGTCGTTCCACCGGGGTGAGAAATTTTATATTACCAACTGTATGGCCTGTCATGGTTCGGATGGAAATGGGCTTGAGCAATTAGGGCCACCGTTACTGAAATCAATTTGGGTTGATGGTTCGCCGGAGCGTTTGTCCGCAATCTTACTTCAGGGTCTGATGGGGCCAATTGAAGTGAATGGTAAAAAATACACTCCCGCGGCTGCCATGCCCGGTTTGAAAGATGCTCCGCAGATTAATGATGCTGACCTGGCGGATGTTTCAACTTTCATCAGGCATGCGTGGGGAAATAATCAATCGGTAATGAAGGTCGAAATCGTCAAGGCAACGCGGGAGAAGCTGAAAGGGCGCCAAACAACCTTTACGCCAGTGGAGCTGAAAAAGATTTTTCCGTAATTTATCGTTTTCGTGTTCGCCCGGTTTTACGGCGTGGGCCTTTGTTTTTAAGCTTGGGCTTTTTGTGCTGGAGCGGCTTGGAGCCGGTTTTGTTGCTCTGACCCTTTTTGGATTGAGTCCTAATTAAGCGGGGTTGTTTGTCATAGGTGAATCCCTCTGCGAGAAGGTTTTCTAGGTTTCCCTCGGCTAGCTTCTTCAACGATTCCAAGCGGTTTTGATCACTCTTGGTGACAAAGGTGGAGACTTCAGAGGAACTCGATTGAACGTGCTCGAGATAATCCGAGTCAATTTCGTGGAGGTCGAAGTGAATAATCGTAGCAATACCCGAGAGATCGCTTCCCCGAAGAATCGATTCGGTGGCGAAGAGAACGTCAATCGAGTTATCTTTAAGTTGGCTGAGTAAACGTTCACGAACTTCCGGTTTTTTATTTCCTGAAATATTTTCGGTCGCTAAATCGCGCCGACTTGCGGCAGTGTTTAGGGAGTGAAGTGTTTCCTTGCTTCGGACGAAGACGAGGACAGGTGACTCACAGATCGAGTCCGAGAGGAGATGGAGAAGAAGGTCTACCTTTTGATGGTGGAAGATCTCGTAAGCAGTTTGACGAGCAGCTGGCATAGGATCGTTTTATTTGACAGTATTAGCGGTTCCAAGAAGGTCATTGACGGCCTTGTTAGCAACGCGGACGATGTACTTGTTGGGTTGATTTTCGAGGGCGTTTTTCAGAGCTGGAAGAGCGGGGCGGGCCTTCTCGTTAGCTTCATCGAGGACTATAGCGGCGTGGAGACGAGACCATTGTTCTGCGGATTTTAAAGATTTTGATAGCTCGGTTATGGCCTTCTTCTCCTCTGTTTGCATTCGGAGAAGGGCGCGGGCTACGGCGATTCTGACAATCGTGGAGCCTTCCTTTTCCCATATTCCGAGGCAGGCAGTCGTGACCTTTTTCAAAGGTTTGCCGACGTTCCCGATGCCGGTGGCTGCCCAAAACCGGACGGCAGCATCTTTATCTTTAAGGCCCTTGAGAAGTTCTGGAAGAGCTTGCTCGCCTTCGGACGCGAGGGAAGCCATGCGGCCCAGTCGCTCGGGGAGAGTGTTATCCTCTGTCTTGGCGAGAATGTCGTAGCGGGATCCGGCTTTCTTTTCGCGAAGGACCATCTCGGGTTCGGGTATGAGACCGAGGTCTCGGGTTTCTTTGATCCATTCCTTGTGAACCTTTCGAAATTTCTCGAGCTGGTCTTTGTGCTTGTGATCGTTTGCGAGGTTGTTGATTTCGTGGGGATCGTTTTGGAGATCGTAGAATTCTTCGACCGGCTTGCGATCAGCCATGAAGAGTCCCATGGCTGACGGCATCTGCCCGGTAGCAGCAACGCGGCGAAGTTCCTTCATGGTAGCCCCTTTTTCGGGAGTGTTCATGTATTGGTAGTATGGCTTAAGTGGCTCGTAGTTGCGGATGTAGCGGTAACGCTTATCGCGGACGCTGCGGATGATATCGTATCTTTCATCCATGCGATCGCGGGCTCCATAGATATAATCGCGGG
>KB912182.1 GCA_000383735.1 Verrucomicrobia bacterium SCGC AAA164-M04 | reverse complement strand
AACACCATAAGGAGATAACCAATGAGCAAACTAGATAAATTATTAGATAGAGTAAGTAAAAAAGTAGATCAAGTAGAAAAATTACAAGATAAAGAATCTTTACTTTGTGAAGAAGTAAAAGACTTAATTGAAGAAATTAGAGAAAATTATGTAGAAGAAGATCATACTTGGGAAGAAGCAGATAATGATGATTTAGATGAAGATTTAGATGACGAAGAAGATCAAGAAGATATTGACGAAGAAGATGAAAAGTAATAAAAGGACTTATGGCTAAAGACATTAAATTATATAAAGATAATTCAGAGATAACTATTAATGAATCTAATCTTGAACATTTTTTAAGTTTAGGTTATAAGGAAGAACAAACGAAAACAACAAAAATTAAAGAGGATAAAAAATGGCAACACATCACGGAAAAGAAGGACAAGTAAAAGTCGCTGGCACAGCTTGTGGCGAACTAACTGGTTTCACAATAGAAACTACAGGAGATGTAGTTGAGGACACAGCTTTATCAGACGCAACTAAATCATTTGTAACTGGACGTACTTCATTTTCAGGTACTTTAGAAATGCACTTTGATGAAGGTTCTGCTCAACAAGAAGCATTACTTGCTGGTGCATCTATTGCTTTTATTTTATTACCAGAAGGTGCTGCTTCAGGAGATGCTAGTTATACTGGAACAGGAATTATTACTGGTATGAGTATCAATAGTTCAATGGACGCAATTATTTCAAGAACAGTTACTTTTCAAGGAACTGGTGCTTTAACTGTAGGAACAGTTTAATCTAATTTATGTCAATTATAGACAGGGTTAAATCCCATTTTGAAACTCTTAAAACTATTACAATCGAAGTAGAGCAATGGAAAGACGAGCATGGAAATGCTAGTATATTCTATTCAGAACCATTAACTCTTGAAGAAAAAAACATTATCTTTAAAAAGTCTAATAACTTTCAAGACTTAACTATTCTAGTTGATTTGCTTATAATGAAACTCCAAGTCAAAAATGACAAAGGAGAAATGATTAAAGCCTTTGATGTTAATGATAAATTTGCTTTAAGAAAAAAAGCAGACTCTAATGTTATATCTAATATTGCCAATCAAATACTTTTAGATACTAATTACGAGGAAGCCGAAAAAAAGTAGATAGCGACCCTGAAATAAGGTCGCTTTTAGTAGTAGCAGACAGACTCCACATTCCAATTCAACAAGTTCTTGATATGCCAGTTAGTCATTATAATCTTTGGTTAGCTTACTTGAAAAAAGAACAAGAACAGTATAAAACAAATCAATCATTAGCAGAAGCAAGGAATTTTAAATAATGGCAAATCAAAGACTCAATATAGATATAGTAGCAAAAGATAAGTCGAAACAGGCTTTAAATGGTGTTCAAAAGTCTTTAGGTAGATTAAAAAATTCTGTATTTAATTTAAGAAATGCCTTTTTAGGTTTGGGTGCTGGTTTAGTTGTTAGAAATTTAGTTAATACAGGAAAACAATTAGAGAATTTAAGAGTCAGATTAAAGTTCTTATTAAAAGATACTAATGAGGGTGCAAAGGCATTTGATAATATGACTAAGTTTGCATCTAAAGTTCCTTTTTCATTGGAACAAATCCAATCAGGTGCTGGTATTCTTGCAACAGTAACAGATAATGCTGAGGACTTACAAGAAATGTTAGAGATAACTGGTAATGTTGCAGCAGTTACAGGATTAGATTTTAGAACAGCTTCAGAACAAATACAAAGATCATTTAGTGCTGGTATAGGTGCAGCAGATTTATTTAGAGAAAAAGGTGTTAGAAATATGCTTGGCTTTAAAGCTGGTGCAACAGTTTCTATTGAAGAAACAGTAGTAGCATTTGAAAAAGTATTTGGTAAAGGTGGAAGATTTGGAAGTGCAACTAATGAATTAGCAAATACATTTGAGGGAACTTTATCAATGATTGGAGATAAAGTATTTAACTTTAAAAAAGTATTATTAGAAGCTGGATTCTTTGAAGAACTAAAAAATCAATTTGGAGATTTAGATAAATTCTTGGAAAATAATTCTCAAAAAATAGATGAGATAGCAACAGCAATAGGAAAAAATTTAGCAGAAGCAATTATTGGTGCAGTACAAATAGGAAAAGATTTAATTCCATTTTTATCTAAAGTTAAAGATCAGTTAATAGGACTTAAAGAAACATTTGATTCTTTACCAGCAGTAATGAAACAAGCTGGTATTATAGGTGCTTTGTTGCTTGGTAAAAAAGGAATATTAGGTTTAGGTTTAATATTAAAAGCAATAGAAAAAGCAGATGAATTTGGAGAAAAATTTGGAAATAAACCTTTAGTACTTCCTGAAATAAAACCATTTGAAAGTGAATTATCAATACCAATAGAAGAAAAAACAATTAAGAAAGTAAATGAACAATTAGAATCTTCATTACAAATAATAAATGAATTTGAAAATGAATTATCTATTGCCATTCCAAGTGCTACTCAAAAAGCAATCTCTAAATTTAGAGAAATGAATGATGGTGCAATACAAGATTTTGAAAAAAAAATGAGTAATATTAAAATGACTATTGCAGAAGGTATTAATAATGGAATTACTACAATGTCGCAAGGTATTGCAAGAGCAGTTGTATTTGGAGAAAAATTATCTGATACATTAAAAAATATGGCACAACAGTTCTTATCAAAAATTATAAGTCAATTAATAGAAGTTGTTGCAAGAAAAGGTGTTGAACTTGCAATAGAAAAATTAATTACAAGAGAAAAACAAAAACAAGCAGCTTTAAGTGGTGCTAGTGCTGGAAGTAGTTTCATAAGTTTTGCTACTAGCTTTTTACCAAAATTTGCTAGTGGTGGTGCAGTATCAAAAGGAAAACCAATAATGGTTGGAGAAAATGGTGCTGAAATGTTTGTACCAAATCAATCAGGACAAATTACTCAATCAGCTAGAGGAACTGGTGGTGGAAGTACAACAGTTAATTTTAATATAAACACAGTAGATGCTAGAGGATTTGATGAACTACTAACTCAAAGCAGAGGAACTATAACTCAATTAATTAATCAAGCTGTTAATGAGAGAGGGGCTAAAGCTATTATATAATGTCAGGTGCTTTCCCTATATCAACTGCTAAATTTGGAACTTTAGGAATAAAGTCAATTCAAAATACTCTTATATCTAAATCAGTATCAGGTAAAAGATTAGTAAGACAAATAGATAATCAAAGATTTGCTTTTACAGTTCAAATTATTACAGGAACAAGATCAAGCACTTATGGAGAGTTGATGGCTTTTATAATGAAACAAAGAGGTCAAAAAGAAACCTTTACAATTATCCCACCAGAACTTGAAGATGCTAGAGGTAACGAGTCAGGTACAGTTTTAGTTAATGGAGTTCACGCAGTTGGAGATACAACGATTGCAGTTGATGGACATAACAATGATTCAACACATAAATTTAGGGCTGGAGATTTTATAAAGTTTGCAAGTCACTCTAAAGTTTATATGGTTGTTGCAGATGTAACTTCTTCTAGTAATGCTTCAACAGTTACAATAGAACCACCTTTACTTGTAGCACTAACAAACGATTCAATAGTTACTTATGACAATGTTCCTTTTACAGTAGCTTTAACTTCTGACATTCAAGAATTTGGAGTATCAGGTGCAGATAATGAAGGCAAATTATATTACGAGTACCAATTTGATGTTGAAGAAGCCTTATAGATGAAATATAAAGTAAAGTATTGGATTAGTGTTGATTTCTTGGCAGAAGAAATAATCGAAGCTGATGATTTTAATGCTCAATCTTTGAATCAAGGAAAGTATAGCGACCCATCTAAAAATGCTACTTATACTGTCAATGATGCAATAAAAATTAATAGAAGAACATTCGAGGAATATGACGAGAAGCCTGACAACAGCATTAAAGAACGAATTAGCGACAAATGATATTAGACCATTTCACCTTATTACACTTGGGTTTGGTACTCCTGTTAATATTACAGATAACTCATTTCCATTAACTTCTTCTATATCAGGTGGTTCAGTTACTTATGCAACAAGCGATTTTATATTAGGCTTTTCTAATTTTACAGAACAAGCAGATATAACAAAATCAAGTTTAACAATATCTTTATCAGGTGCAGATCAAACATTTATTTCAATTTGTTTAGGAGAGAATGTAGTCAATGATTCTGTAACTATTTTTAGAGGTTTATTAGCTGATGACAATTCTATTATTGCAGACCCTTTTCTTTTATATTCTGGCAACATAGAAAGTTTTAGTGTGAATGAATCTCAAAAAGATAGCACAGTTAATTTAGCAGTAGTATCTCATTGGGCAGACTTTGATAAAAAGAATGGTCGTAAAACAAACAACACATCACAACAAAGATTCTTTAGTGCAGATGTAGGAATGGATTTTAGTTCTGAAACAGTACAAGACATTAAATGGGGTAGAGAATAATGTTTAATTGGTTTGATAAATTATTAGTTAAAATAGCAAAAAAAATATTAAATAGGTATGCACCTAAAGGCGAATTTATTG
>KB912181.1 GCA_000383735.1 Verrucomicrobia bacterium SCGC AAA164-M04 | reverse complement strand
CCGGTTCTACTTGGTTTCAAAGGCTACGTGGGAACGTTACAGTTGATAGGATGCGCGTCCAATCAGAGCCGCTAATTGATCCTCCCAAACCGGATAATCCAATAGATTTATTTCTCCCCGACAGTTGGACAGGAGACGAGCCGACTGGTGGCGTAGAGGATTTTTCTAGCCTCTCCTGTATGCATTGTCACTCAGAGGGAACTCTCATAAACGAGTGGCCCAAGGAAGGCGCGCCTTGCCCGAATTGTGAAAAGACAATCCCGCCATCAAGATCATATTTTATGACCTAATCGACCGACTGCCGATTAAACGATCTGGTCCAAAGGCGCCTTCAAGGCCCTCCCGCCAAAAGCAATTTCCTAGTAGTCAGTCAGCACTTAGATCTTGTGCAGTGTCACCCATCTATTAATTTGAATTAGAACGATGGATTTAGAGAACATAGAGGAAATCACGGACGAGCACGCGGAAAGACTCGGGAAACGTAAGGGGGATTGTGTGAATTTAGACGGTCTCAAAAACCTCTCACCAGTAGCAGCAGAACTCCTTTCGTCTGCCGGGGCACTTTCTCTTAAAGGGCTGGAGGAGCTAGACGAGGACGTGGCGGTGCAATTGGCTAAACATCAAGGTTTTCTGGAATTAAGTGGACTCAAGACTGCCTCAGACGCTGTCTTGAAAGCTCTTTCAAAGTATGAGGGTAAGTACCTTGGTCTCGACGGTTTAAGAGATACCTCGGCTATTGGTATCAAGGCCTTGGCCAACACAAAAGCGAAGAACCTAGATTTATCCAGGTTAGAAGTAATATCCGACGATGCTCTCGAATTGCTGGTCAGAGGACGCCGCGATTTCCTGAGACTGGGATTGCAGTCACTCAGCGAAAAACAGGCCAAGATAATTGACCTTTTTAACGGGAAGGTTCTGGAGCTGAATTCGCTCGACGAGATCTCCAATACTATCGCTGAATCTCTTGCCCGTCTATCATGTGACCGACTTTCGCTAGGAGGATTGTATGACTTTAGTGAGTCTGTAGCTGAGCGCTTGGGGTCCATGGCAACAGATGGACTTTCGCTGCCAGGCAAATTGAAAATATGCAGAACTGCGTGGGATCGACTACTACGAGACACTTCCAGGTGGAGTAGCAGTTGGCTTAGATTTGTCGGTGAGATTCAACTTCCGGAATCCATTCTTGAGCATCCAAGGCTCTACACCAATTGCTTGATTAACAGGGCACGAATGGAAACTTTTCTGAATGAAGCACCTTACAGCAGGAACCCGAATATTAGCGGCAAAATTTTAAGTGTTTCTGCGGCAGAGCTCCTCGGCAGTGCTAGGGCCACAGCGATAAATTTTGATCTACAGAAGCTTCCGGATGATGCCGCGAACGCCTTGGGGAAGCATACTGGCGATCTCGGCATAAAAATATCCTCCCTGACGCCTTTTGCGGCCAAGTGCCTTGCTCAACGCAAGCACAGAAAGAATAGCACTTGGCGATTAAATGTGCAATTGGACAAGCTTGATGCAGCCGAGGCTGCAGAATTGGCGAGAACACGCTATTGGCTTAATATTTATGTGGATTGTACAAGGATGGCCGACATGGATGCTGAGCAAGCTCTTGCCGTCGATCTTGTGCTTGGCCGCCGGGACCTTGCAGAGGCCCTGTCAAAGTATAAGGGCGATGAAATTTGTCTTAATGGCTTAGCGGATATGGAAACTCGCAGACTCTTAAAAGAAGGCACGCGATCATCGAGTCGCGAAAAAAGCAGCTAAGAAGACTGTAAAGAAAGCCGCCACCAAAAAGAAGGCCACCAAAAAAGGCTCTACAGGGCTAACCGAGTGAAATCCCCTGCGAAGGGGCGACTGGGGTCCTCACCCCCCTTTCTCCCCCATCCGGTCCGGTCCAAAGGCGGCTTCAAAGCCCTCCCGCCAAAAGCAATTTCCTAGTAGTAAGTAAGAAAACAGCCTCCGCACAGGGGTTAGGAGTGACCGTTTAGCACTCCCTTGTAAGAGGAAAGGAATGCTCTACCTTGATCTGAGATTTCCTTTAGGTCAATCACCCAGAGGCTTTCGCCTTGATGATTTGATAAAGCCTCGGCGGCTGTATCCGAGAGAGCGGTCACGCCTAAATAGAGCCAGCCTGTCTTATGCTTAGCTAGCTCTCTAGCGACCGAGTCAGAGATCTGAGTAAGACCATGTAGATTTAAACTATGACAGCTGCTGGCCAGAGCTTCGGCAGATCTTGTTGATAATTCGACAACACCTCGAAGCTCGATTTCACCTTTATGTTTGGAGAGAGAACACGCCACAGAATCAGAGATTCTCTCTAGACCATCAAGATGTAAGCCACCCTCATGCTTGGACAGAGCATCCGCGACGTCATCAGAGATGCTAAGCAAACCCCTGAGGAAAAGTTCACCCTTATACTTTGCAAGCCCCTCGGCCACATCAAGTGGCAGCTCGGTCAAACCACACAGAGAAATCTGATCTTCCTTGCTTTTTGAAAGTAGTTCAGCAGCTTCTGAATCAATCGAAGTTGCATCTTCAAGATCAACCTCCAGGAACCCGTGATCAAGAAATTTTTGGGCAACGTCTAATGAGATATGATCATATGTTTTCGCTACATCCAAATCATCGTCATCTGAGTAGTCGTCGTCATCTGAGTAGTCATCATCATCTGAGTCGTCGTCGTTATCCTCGTCATAGACATCGAGAACGCTAACGATGAGATCAGTGTTGCCAACCGCGTCGCCGAACAGCTTGCGCATGACTTCGATATCCTCTGCACTTTCAGAGTGTATAGTAAACGCTCCTTTCAGCAGCGATATGTCAAACTCCTCATACCACTCCCCTGGCATGTTCGGGGTAAAAATTTTCCGATCGGTATCAAGCTGCTCGTATAGCTTTACAACTTGTGCCCGTGTCAGGATCTCGTAACCACTGTAGTTGACATCGCAGTAGTCAAAATCCACATAAATGATGAATTCATCCCCGGGGTCACCTTGCCCCGCCATTTCTGCGCTGACTTGCTTGCTCATATTGTTTGGTTCCCCTTTATGCTTGGAGAGGGACTCAGCAGCGGCGTCAGAGAGCTCCGTCAGGCCATAGAGGTAAAGTTCTCCTTTATGTTTGGAGAGGGACTCAGCAGCGGCTTCAGAGAGCCCCGTCAGGCCATTGAGGTAAAGTTCTCCTTTATGTTTGGAGAGGGACTCAGCAGCGGCTTCAGAGAGCCCCGTCAGGCCATTGAGATCTAGCGCCTCCCCTCTATGCTTGGAGAGGGAGTCAGCAGCGGCGTCGGAGAGCTCTGTCAGACCCCCGAGACCTAGCCCCCCTTCATGCTTGGAGAGCGACTCAGCAGCAGCATCAGAGAGCTCCGTTAGGCCATCGAGGAAAAGATCATCTCGAAGCTTGGAGAGAGATTCAGCAGCGGCGTCAGAGAGTTCAGTTAGACCATTGAGGACAAGATTCCCTTCATGCTTGGAGAGAGACACAGCAGCAGCAGCAGAGAGCTCCGTTAGGCCATCGAGGAAAAGATCATCTCGAAGCTTGGAGAGCGAATCAGCAGCAGCGTCAGAGAGCTCCGTCAGACCACAGAGGAGAAGATCCCCTTTATGCTTGGAGAGGGAGTCAGCAGCGGCGTCGGAGAGCTCCGTCAGACCCTCGAGACCTAGCCCCCCTTCATGCTTGGAGAGGGAGTCAGCAGCGGCGTCGGAGAGCTCTGTCAGCCCCCCGAGATCTAGCCGCCCTTCATGCTTGGAGAGGGACTCAGCAGCAGCGTCAGAGAGCTCCGTCAAACCATCGAGAGCTAGCGCCTCCCCTTCAAACCTTGAAAGAGCCTTTGCTGCATCAGCTGATATCTTGGTGAGACCGTTAAGTATGAGGGTGCCATGACATTCAGCGAGAAAACTGGAGACGTTAGCTAGATTCATTATCGCGCCAGATATTTGCAGGTGGGACGTTTCAAGATTTACCAAGTGTTCTAAATTCCCCTCAGTGACATTAACAAGTCCGTCGAGACAAAGCCCTTCGCCTTTAAATCTTGAGAGAGCCTCTGCTACATCATCCGATATCTTGGTGAGCCCCTTAAGTCTGAGAATTCCATGATGTTTAGCGAGAACTTCCGCTGCTTCTTTATCGATGGATGTCCCCCAATTTAAACCTTCGATATGTTCTCCATACTCAACCTCGTCTGTATTTTCATCATTTAGAAATTCTATAGCCACTTCCAAAGTGATACACCCTTGAGGGGGGTGCGAAGTTGGCGAATCACTACCAGCCAATTGTTGAACTTCATGGATCGGGAGCCAAGCAGCCATGCCATCGCTCCAAACTAGATCAGTCTGGGCTATTTCGCCGCAGTTCTTCTTGTTATTAAGCTCTTCTTCGGAAACTGGACCTACTTGATTGCCTTCGCTGAGGTAATACCATTCCTTCGACATGGGTGAAGATTTTCAGCACTGCGACCTCATGTCAAGGAGTGAGGTGGACCCCAAAGTTCGGCCACTGAAAAGCTAAATTAAGCGATTTCAGGTCAGGCGGTGATTCACTCGGATTTGAGAAGCAGACGTGGAAAAAGGCCCTTGGCATCATGAGAAGACTGCCACCCTTCCAGTTTATGGCCCACTTAGAGTGAGAGGATTGATATCTCTGGATAAGCGTTTGAGGCCTGATGTCAACATGCTTCCGGAGTGAAGGCCGGAGGCCGTAACGCAGGGAGCATGTTGAGCGCGCCACCTTTCTCCCGGCTCCCAGCCAAGCGCAAATTCCTCCGGAGTCTTCATTCCCAAACTCCGATGGGGACGGA
>KB912180.1 GCA_000383735.1 Verrucomicrobia bacterium SCGC AAA164-M04 | reverse complement strand
CGTCGCCGTCGGGGCTGATGCCGACGCTGTTTGGCTCGCGGCAACCGGGGTTGAGCGGCACGTATTTGCCATCGGAGGTGATCTTGAACAACCAGCCGCGCCAGGGGACGTTCCCGTGGCTGCACCACGTCGGTTTGAAAGGTTCACCTTTGGGAAAGAAACCCAAGCCCAAGGCACCGTAGAAGCTGCCTTCTTTGTCGCGAACCAAACCGAAGGCATACTCGTGGTAGTTGCCGGTGTAACCCCAGCCCTTGCCAAACCTTTCGAAGCGCTCCGCGATCCCGTTCATGTCGGTATCGGTGATCCGGGTCAGCTCGGCCCGCTGCAACACGTAGATCTCACTATTGTCTTTGCCAGCCACAAGGCCGAGCGGTTCGTGCAGGCCGGAGGCGAACTGTTTCCATTCGGAATTCTCGGGTTGGAACGACCAGATCTCACCACGGCGGGTGCACATCATCAGACGTCCGTCGGGCATCCAGTCCATACCACCAACTTCCAACAAGACACCATCAGGCGCCGGGATATTAGTGATTTTGTAGTCGGGGTCGGCGGCGCGCACGGAGCTGACAGCCACGGCGATGGCAAAGAATCTAAGAATATGAATTCGCATGGTTACTTGGTTTTGAAATGAACAGTGAAGTTGGTGCCGACTTTGACCGCGGTCCCCCGCTCTGCTGCCTCGCCGATGCTCTGGGTCTCGCCGAGGGTGTAGGTGGCACCGGACGGCGTCGGCTTAAGAGTAAAGTTTGCGTCGAGGCCGTCGCTTGCAGGCACGACCTTTACCAGCACGGTGCTGGCACCCAGCTTGTAGTGAAAACTCGGGTAACCGTCGTCGCCGATCTCGTAACCGAGGAAGTCGGGGGACACATCGCCACTACCGACATCCAAGGGCTGGGCGTCCTTGGTGGCCGAGAACCTCCCCTGCCCCATGATCTGTATGAAATTTCCACCGCGTCCGTCCCAGGCCGGCTTGGTATTAACCAGTTCACCATTCGGCGACATCCAGGTCTTGGCCACGATGCAGCGGGCGGTATCGAAAGCAAACTGCGAACCGGACAGGGTGCCCACACAAATACTTGCCGGCCCCGAACCATTAAGAGAGCCGCGCACGATGATCGGCCGGTCTTTGACCGTGATTCGGAATACGTCACCCGGCATCGGCGGTTTCAGAACATCGACCTTCGGACTCGGCAGCTCTGCCGTGACGTGCAGCACGCCGCGCATCAAGAGGTGATGGCCTGGAAAGGTGCATACGTAGGGATAGTCGCCCGGCGTATTTGGCACCGTGATGTAAATTGTGTCCGATGTGCCCGGGGCCACCAGATCGGTGTGAGCGATCACCCGTGGATCCGACGGCACGTAAGCGCGCTTGATCATCTCGGCGAGGTTGCCCATCACATATTCGCCCAATTCATTGGCCACCTTGTCGTCCGGCTGGCAAAGGATAAAATTGTGCGCCATCTCGTCTGAATTAAACAGAGTCAGAGAAACCTTGCTGCCCGGGGTCGCCCACAGCTCCTTCTTATCAAACTCCAGTTTGCCGTGCTTGGAGCCGAGGAAGAGATGCCGCGCCGGGGCGCCGAATCCAGCAGGAGGCTTTGGCAACTGCCCAACCGACGTAGCGGCAACCGAAGCCCTGATTAACGGTAGATGTCCCCAACCGCCATGCAAGCCATCGACTAGGTCGAGCGTGTAGACCTCGTCGTGCGAACGCGCGACTAGCTTGTCGAGTTCCTCCTTGGCGACCTTGATGGTCTGCTGGTGGGTTTTCGATTTCTCGAAAAACAGGACATAAGCGTCGTCGGTGACGCGGCGCAAGGCCACTCCCATCGGCCCACCATTACTGGTCCGCGGATTGGCCAAAACTTCACGTGCAGTAGCTGGCAAAGGCTTCCCCATCCCGCCCTTCAAAGTGATCTCCAGTCCACCGCCGCCGTTGAGCCGGAACATCGGCGAGCGCGCCAGAAAAGTTGTTTGCTCCGCATCACGTGTCTCATACGTCGTGCTCGCCATCCCTCCGTCGTAGAAGCCGACTTCACCAGAGACGATCTGCCAGCCATGCGTTTGGCCATCACCAAACTCCCAGCTAAGAGTCTTTTTGTCCGCCCCAAAACTCGACGCGGCAGTGAGTGCAAAGATTGCGAGAATTACTGTCGTGCTTTTCATCTTCTTTATTTCTATCAGGTTTTTATTTTAATCAATTTAAAACGGTAGCGTTCAGAGCCCATATCAAACCTAACCCCGTCAACGTCCCGTTTTTTCTCGTCGGTCTTCGATTCGTCCGCTTGCTGCTCGGCGCAGCGTGCCGTTGCAGTCAACAGTATGGCTGCGACGGAGTAAAACGTCAGACTGACCGCCTTGGTTTTTACGTACTGTTGATTGAACATATCCAATTTTCCTTGTTTGAGTTTGATGTGTATCACCTGTTGCGATCCCTTTTTAATCCAGAAATCCTGCGGCGCCCCAAACCCATAATCGTTGTTTGCCCGGAACCCGCTGCTTATCCACTTTGTCAATGATCGCCAAAACGGCATCGGGATGAGCTTCAGCAAAGAGGGCATTTAAATTTTGCTCTCCATCGGTCTTCAAAATAACTTCACCCGGAGTCCAGTGGGCGCCTTCATCTTTACTGGTGAATCTCTGCACCGTTCCTTCCCTGGAACGAAAACCCACCCATTCTTTTTTTGTCGGCTTCAATATAACGTCGATGGGCACCTTTTGCGTACGCCAGGACTCACCCGTCCATACGTGCAGGTAGCGAATTGCTACGCCGTCGTCCTCGCTGATTCGATTGAGTCCTACAGGACGCCCATCATCGGTGAGCCAAAGCTGAGGTATGGAGCTGTATTTGTTCTTTGAGTCAAAGATCATCGCTTTTCCGTTTGCCTCTTTGAAGGATAAAGGAGTGTTGAGTTTTTCATTCTCCATGCTCGTCCATTTCCCGGTAGCGTGATCCATGTGCATATAGTAAAGATTTCGTCGACTATGGGGCAGGTTGTCCTTTGATGCGTGCCAAAGGAACATGAGATGGATCCGGTCACAATTTGGGTCCTTAGTGAACGCTGTGTACCATCCATTTCCCGGCGGAGAGCTGCCGTCAAGCACGTGCACTTCCTTGGACCAGGTGCTGCCATTGTCCTTACTTGTGACATAGGACCAGTTTCCTCTATGCGTTTTTCTGCGGTAAAAACTGTAAATCGTGCCGTCGGACATCACGAAAAGCTGAGGATAGGTACTCTCGGTGTAAGGAAGGCGGGACGTATAGTCCTGCCAATCATCATTACTCAACGGCTTTGAAGATCTGCTGTAGCGCATCTTTTTATTATGCCCTCCATAAAACACATGCAGAAAACCTTCTCGATCAATCAGTATGGAGGGATTGCCGTGGTAGTCCTTCGGTGAAATCAGGTTCGTCCCTACCCGCTCATGAGACGACCATTCATTCTTTTTGTGACTATAAACAGAAACGTAAGGGTGGTTATCGGGGCCTACCCAAGCCAGATACGTTTTTCCACTGTGATAGTGCGCCCTTGATTGATGAAATTTATAGAGGTTTCCCCAGGCGTTATTAACCATCGGTGCCGACACCTTGTCTTGCTTCCCTTTGCCATCGGGAGATTGTTCGGTCGCCTTGGCCCCGGCCGCGACACTGTGGATGGTCAGCGCGAGCAGCATGCCGTAGCGACGCAGACGGGCGGATCGGCGAAGTGTTTTTGCTAGTAGTTTCACGGGCCCCAATATTTTCTTTATTTAAGGGTCATCAGGTAGGCCATCACGTCGGCCAACTCTTGCGGTTTCAAGAGCACGCCCATCGGAGGCATCGGCGACACCTTACCCTGAAAGCCTTCAGCAATTGTCGCTCCCGGATCGACCAGGCTCTGCAAGATATAGTCCTCCTGCTTGCGCGCTGCGATGGTGTCCAATGCGGGTCCAATCACTCCGCCGACGCCATCCACAGCATGGCAGCGCGCGCAGTTGGCGATCGGATGCGTTGTGAAGATTTTCTCACCGCGTTTCACATCACCTTTGACGACCTTTGGCTCGTCGCTCGCGATGACCTCATACTCGACCTTACGCAAACTGATATCATCCCACCACGCCTTGCCGATGACGACACCCCAGCCCCCGAAGAGACAATGGATATTGACCGACTTTGCCGAACCCGTGTTGAAACGCATTTTAATCTGAGTCCAATCTTGCGTGCCCTTCACGGCTTTGCTGCCCGGGCTGTCGGGATGACCACTGATGTATAGCTGTGCACCGCGTCCGCCCCCCGCCACCTCTTCGGTCTTGATCCAGGCGCTGAGTTCATACTCCGCATTGCGATCCACCGGGACATTGAGGTGCACCCCAAACTCGGCGGCCTTGTCGGCGGAGATTTCGATTGAGCGCTTACCCGTTCGTGCCACGTTTGACACTTGGTGTTGTGCTGTTCTTCGGAAGGCACGGGTGGACCATCCGGCAGGTATTTCACCGGCCAACTTCTCGAAGGACCCGTTGGCGATTAGCTCCTTGCCAAGCGTCGAAGGACCTTTTTTCACCGCTGCGGCACCGGCGTTGCGCAGGCTCTGCGAGAGCCACATGTCAGCGGCATTGGCTGGGTCGGTGATCAACTTCTTCGCTGCCAATGCGACCGTCTCTTTATTCTCAAACTCCACCATCTTGTTAAAGGCGGCGAGACGCACGATCAGATCATCGTCCTGCACCACGGCGGTATCAAAGAACAGCTGCAGCGCGGCCGCGTCGTTGCCCAACGCGGTGATCGCGTTGCGGCGTAGCGCGGGTTCATTGCTCAAC
>KB912179.1 GCA_000383735.1 Verrucomicrobia bacterium SCGC AAA164-M04 | reverse complement strand
CACCGTATGATTTTTGGAGTCCTTGGACTTCAAGGAGTGGGGATTGGGTGCTCATGTGTTCCTTATTTTTTTTCTGGGGCTTGTGGAGGGAATCCGACCTTTGTGAGCCAGCCAGTAGGACTCCATTCGACGAAAAGCATTCGGCCTCTAACTACCGCTTTGATCCATGCGTCATCTGAAATTGAAGTCATGGCGTAGGAGGTGGCTTTATCACTTTTGTCGGTGACATCGCCCATCATAAAGCCGATTTTTTTCCCACGAAAAGTGATCGTGGAGTTTTCTAACTCACCTCCTTTACTCATTTCATAGAGAGCGTTGTCTCCTCCCATATAGACTTTTTGTCCGTCTTCAGTCTTGCCGTTAACCCTGACATTTCCACCCGCAGTAAATTGTTTAAGCTCTCCAAATCCACCAAATTTAGCGAGTGGGTCTTTCTTTGATTCCTCGGGTGGAAGTTTTTTTTCAGCTTCTTTCTTCTCAGGAGGGTAGAACAGAGCTTTGAGCTGTTTGTCGCAGGTCATGGTCAGTCCTTTACCTTGGATTTTCACTTTCCCTAGGTAATCAATTTCGTAGGATTCTCCATCAAGGTAGATTCCTTTGCTGCAGGAAATGAGCAGTGTGTCTGGTTCTGGTTCAAAAAGTCCCTTGAGGGGGTCTTCGATTTCATCTTGGGAAGGCGGCAGAGAGTCGGGTTGGGAAATCAGGGTGGATTGGCCGGCCGAATCTAAAAAGTCCACCATACGTTTAGCGGTTGCTAGGTTGCGCGCTTCGGCTTTTTCGTAACTTTCAATCGCTCCAAGATCAGGTCGCTCCTTTGGGGATACGAGACGTTCAAAACGCGCAAGATCCTTATCTGTTACGCGGGGAGGGGGGGCTGCAAATAAAATAGGGATGACAGCAAGTAGGATGAGTGGCTGTAATTTCATGGGGCTTTAATATCTTTTTTTTGCGGAATTTTAAATTGCGCGGTGGCCGGCCCGAGTAATATGGCTTGGCCGGTGGTGAGTGAGAAAATCCCGCCTTTTGATTTAGCAGCAAATTTTCCATTGGATCCAATCATTAGCACTTCGCTTTTGGCAACCAGTTGTTCCTTGTTTACGAGGTAGTCAGCGGATGAAATAACTGTAGTGCTGCGAATAGCTCCCTCTTCATCGAAAAGCCAAACCTTTAGATGTTCACCTTTAAGGATGGTCTTTTTGGTCCGAATGTCGTCAGCAACCGTGACTTCTTCTATGGTCAAGAGTGAAACCTTTTTTTGGTCATCGTTATAATAGGGGAGAATGAGATCTTCAATTACAGCTCCTGCAGGCACATTAAGAAGTGATTCCTTTTTTTTCTCGTTAGGATCTTCGGTGTTCGCTTCTTTTTGAATGGTGGGTCTTACGCGTCTTTTTTCCTCCTGGCACGAGGGCAGGATGAAAATCAAAATAAGAAGGAGTGGCTTCATGATTCAGGATGAGCGGCGTGATGAATCGCGAGAAGGCGCGTCAGAACGTTTTCGATTTGATCGAGGGGGATTTGGTTTGGGCCGTCGGAGAGAGCTTTGGCAGGGTTTTCGTGAACTTCCATGAAAACGCCATCGACTCCGGCTGCGATAGCGCTTCGAGCCAAAACGGGAGCAAACTCGCCGTCGCCCCCGGTTGTTCCTCCGAGTCCTCCGGGACGTTGGACGGAGTGGGTAGCATCGAAAATGACTGGAACTCCTTTCTCTCGCATCCATGGCAGGGATCGCATATCAGCGACGAGGTTGTTGTATCCGAAGGTGGTGCCTCTCTCTGTAATTGCGAATTGATTACAGTCGAAGTGCCGAAGCTTTCCTAAGATAGGGTCGATGTCCCAGGGAGCAAGGAATTGGCCTTTTTTGACGTTTATGGGACGACCACTTCGAGCCGCCGCCGCGAGGAGATCGGTTTGTCGGCAGAGGAAAGCTGGAATTTGTAGAAGGTCGATACTCTTGGCTGCGACTTCAATTTCTTCCGGGGTGTGAACGTCGGTAGTGACAGGCACGCCAAGATCTTTGCCAATTTCACCAAGGATGCGGCACCCTTCTTGAACTCCAGGGCCACGGTAGGAATCCACCGAAGTTCGATTGGCTTTATCGTAAGAGGCTTTGAAGATGAATTTGATCTCGAGTCGGTCAGCGATTTCTTTCAAAGCCCGAGCCATGCGCCAAGCGAAGTCTTCTTCTTCGAGTCCACACGGACCAAGAATAAAAAACGGGTCACCAGAACCGACGGTGAAGTTTCCAAGCTCGAAGGTGTTCATGAATCTGTGGTGTTGAGCGGGTCTGTCGAGACATCGTCAAAAAGTTTACGGAGGTTTTCAGTGGCAACCTTGAGCATGTTATCTTCCGTTTGATTCAAATTACCTTTAGTTTTCTCGGTGAGCATTTCTAAAGAATCTACAACGCTCTTGGCTGCCCGGATGTTTACACTGGTTTCGCCTGTAGCGGGATTTGGGATTCGCCCTAGGAAAAGCCCTCCGTTTTGGGCTTGGAAATAGACAAATGCAGCAAACCGTTCGTCCGGGGTTTCTTCCTCGGAAGGTGAATCACTCATGGATTGAAGGCTATCTGAGCTGATCTGAATTCTCAAGAACTGCCTCTTTCTAAAAATCTTCAAGAAATGCCGGGGTTGTTCCAAGTGCGACAGGTTGTCGTTCTAGGTGCAGGCGAAGTGCGACATTATGACGCGATCGAGATGGTTTTCGCGCATATTTTCCCTTTAATTTGGGCGTTTCAGTGGTTGGCACATCTCTTGCCAATAGGGATCACAAATCAATTTGGCCAAAGGGCCGCTATTTAAAACCAAATTAACTAGGAAGAAGAAGATCATGGGAAAAATTTTAGGAATCGACCTCGGGACAACAAACTCTTGCATGTCTGTCATGGAGGGTGGTGAAGCCACTGTTCTCGAAAATTCGGAGGGTGCACGTACTACTCCGTCAGTTGTGGCTTTTGCAAAAAACGGAGAGCGTCTTGTGGGTCAGGCCGCCAAGCGTCAGGCCGTCACCAATGCTAAAAACACGGTGTTTTCGGCCAAGCGTTTGATTGGACGTAAGTTCGAGGAGCTTACCGATGAAGACCGTCGGGTGCCTTACGATATCGTAAAGGCTGAAAATGGTGATGCGCACATCGAAGTCGAAATAGAGGGTGGGAAAAAGGTCTTTTCGCCCCAGGAGATCGCCGCGATTGTTCTCGGTAAATTAAAGTCTGACGCTGAGTCCAAACTTGGCGAGACAATCACAGAAGCAGTCATTACTGTTCCTGCTTACTTTAATGACTCTCAGCGTAATGCGACGAAGGCTGCTGGAGAAATTGCTGGTCTTAAAGTTCGCCGTATTATTAACGAGCCTACTGCAGCCTCACTCGCCTACGGGCTCGATTCAAAAGCTGATCAGAAAGTCGCTATTTACGATCTAGGAGGCGGGACTTTTGATATTTCAGTCATGGAAATCTCTGATGGCGTCTTTGAGGTCCTTGCGACCGATGGTGACACCCAGCTTGGTGGTGATGATTGGGACAACGCTCTGATTGATTTTATCGTGGCTGATTTTAAGGAGAAGGAAGGCATTGACCTCTCAGGTCAGCCCGACGCTCTCCAAAGGATCAAAGAGGAAGCAGAGAAGGCCAAAATCGCCCTCTCTTCATCTCAGAATTACGATCTTAACCTGCCATTCATTACGGCGGATGCCACTGGTCCTAAGCACATTCAGGTTGGCCTCAGTCGTAACAAACTTGAACAGCTCACCGATCATCTTTTCACACGCACTAGAAAGCCTGTCACGGATTGTCTCAAGGAGGCTGGAGTGAGCGCTGGTGAACTTGATGAGCTCGTCCTTGTGGGTGGAATGACCCGTATGCCGAAAGTGGTCGAAACCGCGAAGGAATTGGCCAATAAGGACCCTCACCAGGGTGTCAACCCCGATGAAGTGGTTGCAATCGGCGCTGCGATTCAAGGTGGAGTTCTCCAAGGTGATGTGAAGGATGTTCTTCTTCTAGATGTCACCCCTCTTACTCTTTCGATTGAGACTGAGGGCAGCCGTGCGACTGCGATGATCGAGCGCAATACAACTATCCCCGTGAAGAAGTCACAAGTTTTCTCAACTGCAGTTGATAATCAACCCGCCGTGGATATCCGCATTTGCCAGGGCGAGCGTCCGCTCTTTGCTGATAATAAGCTTCTCGGAAACTTCCAGCTCTCCGGGATTGATGGTGCTCCTCGTGGAATGCCCCAGATTGAAGTGACCTTTGATATCGATGCTAATGGAATTCTCCATGTCTCCGCAACCGACAAGAAATCTGGCAAGGAGCAGAAAATTTCGATCGAAGGATCCAGTGGTCTCTCCGAAGAGGAGATCGAAAAAGCAAAGCGAGAAGCCGAAGCTCACGCTGAGGAGGATAAGAAGCGCGCCGAAGCTGTTGACACCAAGAACAAGGCTGAATCGATGGTGTATCAGGTCGAAAAGCAAATCAGCGAACTTCCCGAGGAAGCTCCTGCTGAACTGAAGGAGATGCTCACCGGTAAGTTGGACGTTGTAAAAGGTGCTCTCAAAGCTGAGGATCTTGATCTCATCAAATCCAGCACCGAAGACCTTGAAAAATCACTTGGAGAACTCGCACAGGCGGCTCAGGCCGCTGGTGGAGCCGGAGGACCAATGCCCGATATGGCGGGAGCCCCTGATTTTGATCCCGCTGAAGACGACGATGGCGAGCCCCGACAAGCAAAGGGCAAGGTGGTGGACGCTGAAGTCGTGGACGCTGATAAATAGACCCCTGAAAGAATCTTACTCATCTCCTTGTTTCAAGGGGGTGTGTGAAACAACCAAACAACCAACATAAAGAAAAACATGGCTAGTATTAAACCACTCGGAAACCGCGTCCTCGTGAAGCGGCTTGAAGCAGAAGCAGTCTCAGCTGGAGGGATCGTTCTTCCTGACTCAGCTCAGGAAAAGCCCCAAGAGGCTGAAGTAACCGCTCTCGGTACCGGAGGTACTGATGAAAATGGAAAGGATATCGTATTCGACGTCAGTGTTGGAGACAAAGTTCTTATCTCTAAATACGGAGGCACCGATGTCAAAGTAAACGGGGAAGATCAACTCATCCTATCCCAGTCTGACATCCTTGGTGTCCTAGAAGACTAATCAACCCACTCTTAAACTCTAAACATTAAACAAAGACATGGCTAAACAACTCCAATTCGACGAAGCAGCACGTCAGACCCTACTCCGTGGTGTCGAGAAGCTCGCCCGCGCCGTCAAGGCAACCCTAGGACCCTCGGGTCGTAACGTCATCATCGACAAAAAGTTTGGTTCTCCAACCGTGACCAAGGACGGTGTGTCCGTCGCCAAGGAAATCGAGCTCGACGATCCCTACGAGAATATGGGTGCACAGCTCATAAAGGAAGTTTCCTCTAAGACGTCCGACATCGCTGGTGACGGAACCACAACCGCTACGGTGCTTGCCGAAGCCATCTACAAAGAAGGCCTCCGCAATGTTACTGCAGGCGCTAATCCAATTAGCCTTCAGCGCGGTATTCTTGAAGCTTCAAAAGCGATCGTTGCTCAGCTCGCTGAAATTTCCAAAGAGGTTTCCGATTCAAAGGAAATCGCTCAGGTCGCAACTGTTTCCGCTAACTGGGACAAGGAAATCGGTAAAATCATCGCAGATGCTATGGATAAGGTTGGCAAGGATGGAACCATTACCGTGGAAGAAGCAAAAGGCATCGAGACGACACTCGATGTTGTTGAAGGGATGCAGTTCGATAAGGGCTATCTCTCTCCTTACTTTGTGACCGATCCAGAAAGCATGGATTGTAACCTCGAGAATGCTTACATCCTGATTAACGAAAAGAAGATCTCCAACCTCAAGGATCTCCTTCCAGTGCTCGAAAAAATTGCCAAGACGGGGAAGCCTCTTCTTATTATCGCTGAAGACGTCGAGGGAGAAGCTCTCGCTGCTCTCGTCGTGAACAAACTTCGCGGAACACTTAATATTGCAGCGGTTAAGGCTCCCGGATTCGGAGATCGTCGTAAGGCCATGCTCGAAGATATTGCCATCCTTACTGGAGGTCGTTGCATTACCGAAGACCTTGGTATCAAGCTTGAGAATATTGAGCTTGAAGATCTTGGTGAAGCCAAACGTGTCACCATCGGTAAGGAAGAAACCGTCATTGTTGAAGGTGCCGGCACGAACGAGGATATCTCTGGTCGCGTTGGTCAGATTCGCAAGCAGATTGCTGATACTACTTCTGATTACGATCGTGAGAAGCTCCAAGAGCGTCTTGCAAAGCTCTCTAGCGGTGTTGCAGTTATCAATGTCGGTGCTGCTACTGAGTCAGAAATGAAAGAGAAGAAAGCCCGCGTGGAAGACGCCCTTCATGCTACCCGCGCAGCGGTGGAAGAGGGTATCGTTCCTGGAGGTGGAACCGCTTTAATCCGGGCAACCGCTCAAATCGGTGAACTTGGTCTTTCCGGAGATGAAGAGACTGGTGCCTCAATCATTATTTCTGCAATTGAGTCTCCTCTTCGTCAGCTTGCTGCTAACGCAGGTCTGGAAGGAGCGCTCATCGTTGAGAAAGTGAAGAATGCTTCTGGCAATGAGGGTTACAATGTTGCGACCGGCGAGTATGTTGATCTCATTGAAGCTGGTGTCGTTGATCCAACCAAGGTGACTCGTTCTGCTCTTCAGAACGCTGCCTCGATCTCCGGACTTATGCTTACCACCGAGGCTCTTATCACCGATATTCCCGAGCCAGAGCCTGCTGACGCAGGACATGGCCACGATCACGGTGGCATGGGCGGCATGATGTAAGTCACTGCCGGTTTGCCTCTCGCAAGTCATTCAAAAGTCGGACGGGATACCGTCCGGCTTTTTTTATTTTAAGCGGAGCTAATGATTCAAGAACCACCTTTTGGGTTTGCCATTTCCAGAAATTCTAGTAAGACATGGCGGATGAAAACTCCAATTATTGTTAAGGGTGCTGCGGTCCTTGCAACCTGTCTTTCTTCGCAAGCTGCGATCGTCTGGAGTGGGGGTGGTGACACCGATGATTTTTACAATGCTGCTAATTGGGATTTTTCTGAATCTGATTCTGGGGCAATGGCCTCTCCGACTAATGATATAGTTACGATTACAGGCGCTACGATTAATGATCCTAGCGGCTCATTCTCAAATCTTGAGATTGGAGATGGATTCTCTGTCACAATGAGTAATACGTCGTTCACTTTTACTAACAACAATGGTTTTACGGGGGTCAATGATGCCAGCGATGTCGTTTCGACTTTAAATATTGTCGGAGGCTCAAGTATGAATGCCCAGTTTGCTGCGATTGGACTTCAAATCAATGTCGATTCGACAAGTAGTCTCAGATTCCGTGGAGGAGGAGATCCGATCAACAGCCAGACCGAAAAGACAACGATTAATTTATCTCCAGGCGCTCAGCTTACCTTGCCTTCCCTCGCGGAATTCACCGAGCAAGGTGCTGATATTGTTGTGAATGGGGTAACCTTTGCTGAAGATCCTTCTATCTTGAGCTTCAGTGGGTCGACTGCGACTGCAAATTCGGTTGTCCCAGAATTAAGTTCGTCACTTTTTGCGACGCTAGGGGTTCTGGCTTTACTTGGGCGTCGCCGAAAGTAGTTTGGTGAAGCTTTCTTAGGTCCTTTATTTTTCACAGGCAGTCTCTCTTTTTTGGGGGCTGCTTTTTTCTTTAAGTTATGATACCCCGATTTTTTTCCCCCGGATTTTTGGTCTTCAGCTTGTGTTTTAATCTATTGGGTGCGCAGGAAGTTGTCATTAGCGAGTTTCTTGCTTCAAATGTTTCCGGTTTGACCGATGAGAATGGTGAGAATTCTGATTGGATTGAGCTTTCAAACCTATCGGGTGGGATGATCGACTTGGACGGTTGGTCGCTTACTGATAATACTGACGATTTACAACGATGGGTAATCCCGAAGGTAATCCTCGCACCCGGAGAAAAGTTGGTGGTCTTTGCTTCGGGAAAAGACCGGGCAATTTTTGATCAGGAGTTGCATACTGATTTTAAACTCAGTTCATCGGGAGAATACTTGGCCTTGATCAGGCCCGATGGCATTTCGGTGGAGTCGGAGTATGCGCCATTATTCCCATCTCAATATCCTGATATTTCATTTGGAATCGGGTTGGTCGATGCCAATTCAGTGACTCTGGTCGGGCCTGATGCCCCGTTGATTTATCTGGTTCCGGATAATGGAGATTCTGATGTTGGGGAAGCGTTACCATTTCATGAGTTGGTATTTGATGACAGTGGGTGGAGCTCTGCCGAGATGGGCGTGGGTTATGCAACAACGACAAACGCCGACCCTTACGATGATTTCATTGGCAATGGTGGTGACATTCAAGATGACCTTTATCGGCAAAATACAACGATTTATCTTAGGGTTCCATTTACGATTGAGGATCCGATAGCGGTCACTTCCCTCCAATTCGGAGCCCGCTATGATGACGGCTTTGCGATTTACATTAATGGGAGCCCGATTCTGGCATCGACCTTTGAGCCCAATGATGGGATTTGGGATTTTGAAGCACGGGCGAGCGGCAATCATAACGACACCGAGGCTACCGCTTTGGAGTCTTTCACGATTGATTTGAGTATGGTGAATTTGGTGGCTGGGGAAAATATTTTAGCGGTGCACGGTTTAAATAGCTCTCTCACGAGTTCCGATTTCCTCTTCGACTGCGAACTCACGGCACAGGTTAGGGGTGATGGTTCGAGTAAGGTGATTTATATGCCAACTCCATCTCCTGGAATTAAAAATGGGGGAGGAGTGGCCGATCTCGGCCCAGTGATTCGAAAGGTGACAAAGAACCCGGAGCGACCGAATCTTGCGATCCAGGATTCCCTCCACAAGCCCCAGAAAAAAAATAAGGAACACATGAGCACCCAATCCCCACTCCTTGAAGTCCAAGGACTCCAAAAATCATACGGTGGTAGAAAAGTAGTCGATGAAGTAGGACTCCGTGTAAATCAAGGAGAAATCGTAGGATTACTCGGACCTAATGGAGCGGGAAAAACCACCACCTTTTATATGGTCGCTGGCTTGGTTCGCCCCGACCAAGGTCGAGTTTCCTTTCTCTCAAAGGAAATTACCCGCCAACCCATGCACAAGCGGGCACGACACGGGATGGGTTACCTTCCTCAGGAAGAATCAATTTTTCGAAAACTCAGCGTAAAGGACAACCTCCTTGCTGTCCTTGAGACCCGCAAAGGGATGTCAAAAACACAACGTCACGAACGGGCCGATTTCCTACTTGAGCGCTTCGGGATTACACATGTACATAAATCAATGGCACTGGCCCTGTCGGGCGGTGAAAAAAGACGCCTCTCTCTCGCCCGCTGTCTTTGCACCGAACCAAAACTCCTACTGCTCGATGAACCTTTCGTCGGGATTGACCCCATTGCAGTACAGGAAATTCATAAAATTATTCGTGAGCTCAGAGATACCGACGGCCTTTCCATTCTAATCACCGACCACCAAGTACGTGAAACACTAGACATTGTTGATCACGCATCTCTTCTAGTCGAAGGAAAAGTAATGATTGAAGGGTCTTCAGAAGAATTGGTTAACAACGAAACCGCACGAAAACTCTATTTTGGATCTGATTTTCGATTTTAGAGAAGAGTCTTAAACACGTGCCCAGTGACCGGACGAGATCCCTTGTGACCAGAAACTCTAAAGTGAGAATCCCTCAAGATTAGGAACAGTCCGATCCGCCCCGCAGGCAACAAGCTCCTCTTCGCTAAAATTACCGGTTGCAACCGCGACACATTTCACTCCAAAAGCATGAGCACAGGCGACATCCTTAGGAGTATCGCCAATTACAAGAATTTTATCCTGCGAGAATCGCATCCCTGTCGATTTTTCGGCCCGCTCCAGAGCGATTGGACCTAGCTTATTCCGGTTCCAGTGATCATCCCCATAGGCACCAAATTGGAAATAATCGGCGATCCCATAATGAGCAACTTTGAGCATGGCTCCTCTTTCGATATTCCCAGTCAGAAGCCCTAAAAAATGACCTTCTTTTCTCAAGGAAGCTAACAGCGTTTTCACGCCCCCCAGAAGGCGACCTCCATGGTTGGGGTTTTGCAAATTTTCACTTATTCGAGAGAGATAGGATTGATAAAACCCACCTTCAACTGCCGGGTCGTATTGACGCCCGAAGTATTCAAAAAATCCACGAAGAATTGCACCGTCAGTACTACCGGCGAGATCGAGAGGCGGACCTGCTCCGCCAAAAAATTCAACCGCAGCGTCCTGAAGAGCGGCCACTCCCGCGCCTCCGGCATCCACTAGAGTGCCATCGATATCAAACAGAATAAGCATCGGAGGATTTACGGAAGACTTTACTCATCTCCGTCCTCGTGACTCTCTTCGCTTTCGTGACCTTCTTCTTTTTCAATGTCATCCGAGTCGTCAAATTCATGATCCTTGGCCTCGTCCTCATGGATAAGCTCCCCGTGGGATAGCATGAATCGGCGCTCACGCTTTTCAGCTGCAATCGGTGAGAGAACCATTCCGATCGCACGACCAGCTAACTTGGGCTCCATATCAACGTGGGACATTCCAGCAAGATCGTCTTTGACCCGCTCCATGACCTCAAACCCAATATCGCGGTGGGCATTCTCGCGACCACGAAATTGAAGCTGCACACGAACCTTGTTACCTTCATCAAGAAACTTCTCAGCACGCGCACACTTAATATTATAATCATGTTCCTCGGTGCGGACGCGAAATTTCACTTCCTTCATCTTTACCGGACCTTTGCTCTTTGAAGTCTTTTTCAGCTTAGACTGTTCATACTTGTATTTTCCATAATCCACGATTCGGCAAACCGGAGGATCGGCTTTGGGAGCAATCTCAACGAGATCAAGTCCCACTGATTTGGCCTTATCGATCGCTTCACGAGTCGTCATGACACCGAGCTGTTGACTATCTTCACCGTAAACAACACGGATCTTAGGAGCACGAATTCGATCGTTCACTCGGGTCATATCCCGGCGTGCTCTTTTGAACTTTTTTTTCTTCTTAGCTATGGTCTTGGCAGGTTGTGGTTATGAGGGGAAGAACTCAGGCAGACACGAAGCCACCCTGAATCCGAAAGGATTAAATTCAGCCGAGGAACGGCACATGCCAGCACCATCTCTCATACGTGGGACACGCAAATGGATGACAGTCGACCATTAAAGCGATCGACTGGAGATGTCTTGGGAAATCTTACTGACGAAATCATTCGTTGAAATACTGCCGAGATCGCCTTGATCTCGATGGCGCACACTCACGGAGTTTTCTTCCACTTCACGTGCACCAAGAACGGCAAGATAAGGAATTCGATCCATGCGCGCAAGGCGAATCTTGGCGCCAATTTTGTCGCCCGCATGGTCGACCGAAACACGAGCCCCAGCCTCAGAAAGCTCCATTGCTAGCTTATCAGCTTCTTTGGAATATTTTTCGGAAATCGGGAGAATCCTCACCTGCTCGGGAGCGAGCCAAGTCGGAAACTTACCCTCAAAGTGCTCGATTAGAAGTCCTACAAATCGTTCAAGCGAGCCAAAAGGTGCGCGATGGATCATGACCGGACGATGTGGCTTGTTATCAGAGCCAACGTAGCTGAGATCAAAGCGCTCGGGCAAATTATAGTCGACCTGCACCGTCCCAAGTTGCCAGTCCCGGCCGATGACGTCCTTCACCACGAAATCGATCTTGGGGCCATAAAAGGCGGCCTCTCCTGGCTCCTCGGTGTAATCAACACCTAGAGTTTGGACGGCTTCACGCAGGGCTGCTTCTGCTTTATCCCAATTTTCGGGATCGCCCACGTATTTATCGCTATCGGGATCGCGAAGGGAAAGCCTGACCCCATAATCGCTCATGCCGAGAGTGTTGAGGACCTTTTTCACGAGACCGAGACAACCCTGGATTTCTTTTCCAACCTGCTCCGGCGTGCAGAAAAGGTGCGCGTCATCCTGAGTAAAGCTACGAACACGAGTCAATCCGCCAAGCTCACCAGATTGCTCCCACCGATAAACCGTTCCAAACTCTGCGAGTCGCACCGGAAGATCACGGTAGGAACGATGCTCACTGTCGAAAATCTTGATGTGATGAGGACAATTCATCGGCTTGAGAAGAAAGCCCTCGATTTCACCGGTCGAGATGAAATTAACTAAATCACTACACTTCGCCCCTTCTTCCCCAAGCTTTTTCATGGCATCCCGCTCCACGATAGGCGGGAACTGGCTATCCTCGTAATACGGGAAATGTCCCGATGTTCGATAAAGACCTAATTTGCCGATGTGCGGCGTGAACACTTGAAAATATCCCTGCTTGTCGAGTTCCTCGGTAATAAAGTCCTGAAGCTCACGACGAATAATTCCGCCTTTTGGTTTCCAAAGTGGAAGGCCCTGCCCCACTGATTCATCAAAAGCAAAAAGGTTCATCTCTTTGCCTAAGCGACGATGATCACGCTTTTTTGCCTCTTCAAGTCGCTCGAGATGCTCGTCGAGAAGCGTGCGATTCTTGAAACAAGTCCCATAAATTCTCTGGAGGGATTGCTGATCTTTATCTCCTTTATAAAACGCACTGGCGACTGACATTACCTTGAAGGCCTTACAGTTACCGGTCCGGCCCACGTGAGGACCGGCGCAAAGATCCCAAAAATCGCCATTCTTAAAGATCGATATTTCTTCGTCTTCCGGAATGTCATTAAGGAGGTCCACTTTAAAAACCGATTCGACCTCACGCTCACTAACCGCAGCCAAACGACCTGCCTTTGCCAAGGACATTGCTTCGTCACGGCTCACCACCATTCGCTCGAAAGAAGAATTCTCCTTCACAACTTTCTTCATCTCAGCCTCGATCTGCGAAAAATCATCGGGCGAAATCCGATGCTCTAAATCAACATCATAATAGAAACCACCCTCGACCGGGGGTCCGGCGGCAAACTGAGCATCCGGCCAAATCCGTGAAACCGCGGTCGCCAGCACGTGAGCACAGGAGTGGCGCAGGCGCTCCAGATCCGACATCTGGTGGCGCTCTTCGAGGGTTTTGCGGTCTTTGTCGTCTGCCATGGAGGGCGCAGATAAAGCAGGTCAGTGGAGGAAATGCAAGCGTTGCTCACAGCGGAAATGCGAGTATCTATGAACTCCCAATGAGAATTCCGACCCTAGAGGACCGTCTCGCCGTCCGCGAAAAGCCTGCAAGCTCTCCTTTGATGTTTCAAACTTGGAGCAATCTCCTTTTCCTCCATTGGGAAATCGATGCACAGGAAATCGCGAAACGAATTCCCGATCGCCTCTCCGTCGATTTACATAAAGGGAAAACCTACCTCGGTCTGGTCCCTTTTTTCATGAGAAAGGTTCGGCCACGCTTTCTACCAACGATGCCCGGACTTTCCAATTTTCTCGAATTAAACGTCCGCGCGTATGTGCACGACGAGCGAGGGCAGCCCGGGGTCTGGTTTTTTTCACTCGATTGCGACCAGCCAATCGCGGTGGAGGTCGCTCGTAAATTTTTCCACCTTCCCTATCAGCATGCTCAAATGTCG
The DNA here is from genome assembly GCA_000383735.1 of Verrucomicrobia bacterium SCGC AAA164-M04. The sequence continues at coordinate 63,765 of KB912179.1, read as the reverse complement.
ACCGAAGGCTCGATCTATCGCTGTCAGCGTAAAGATTGCGAGGAGAAAGCGGTATTTGATTACGAAGGCTCCGGCCACCTCCAAACGGCAAAGCCGGGGTCACTAGAATTTTTCCTCCTCGAGCGCTACCTCCTCTTTTCAGAATCACGGGGCGGAAAAATCCACTGTGGTCAAGTTCACCATTCACCCTATCAATTCACTAAGGCTCGAGTCGGGAAGAAAAGCAAGGCCCCCTTAGAATGGGAAAACTTCTCAGTCGGAGACGAACCCATCTCACAACTCTACAGCCCGGGTGTTCCAGTTAGCATCCACCCGCTCCGCCCTGTGAATTGACAATTAAGAGGGCTCCCTCATTTTTGCAGAAAAAGAGCGACAGGGTCACCCCTGCCGCTCTTCACACCTACGATCCCAATCGCAATGGATTGTGTTATCTAACCTCAAGAAGCCTTTCTCGCGAGAAAAACCTCCTTTGGCTTCTCTCTTATACGCAGGCTTTTCCGCATTTTATCAAGGGCAATATTTTGCAATTGGCGGATCCTCTCCCTGGTGACCTTAAATTCGCACCCAACTTCTTCTAATGTCTTTGCGGTTTTACCACAAAGACCATACCGGGCCTCAATAATCTTTGATTCGCGCTCATCGAGAACCTCGAGCAGAGAATCGATCTGATTGAGCATATTTTTGTCAGAAAGCACCTCAAAAGGATTTTCGGCATGCTCATCGCCAATGATTTCCGCGAAACTTGAGCGTTCCTCGTCCCCCACAGGCGAGTCCAAAGAAGTTGGCCGCTGTGCTGCCCGTTTCAGGAGCGAGAGCTTTCTTGGAGCCATTCCAGTTTCCCCGCATAATTCCTCGTCGGTGGGCTCGCGACCATAAGATTCGGCAAGCAGAGTCATGACACGGCGTAATTTTGCAATTTTATCCACCATGTGAACTGGAAGACGGATCGTCTTGCTTTGGTTGGCAAGGGCTCGCTTAATCGACTGCTTGATCCACCAAGATCCATAAGTTGAGAGTTTCCCACCTTTTGCCGGATCAAAGCGCTCGACAGCCTTCATTAGCCCGATATTGCCCTCCGAAATTAAATCCATAAGAGGAAGCCCATAGTTTGAATAATCCTGCGCAATTTTCACGACGAGACGCAAGTTGGCTTTAATCATTCGCGTCCTGGCATCTTGATCACCCTTTTTGATTAGGGCTGCTAATTCGACTTCTTCCTTTGAAGTTAGCAAGGGAGTCTCACTGATCTCGCGCATGTAGAGTCTTAAGCTGCTGTCCGCATCATAGCGTGAAGAGCTGACTTTTGATTTTGGGGGGGGGTGTTTTCATAGTTTTATCTTTCGTAAAGCGACTGGAACTTTGCTTTTCGCTGAAACATCGTCATCACAATGTAAACTCAAGCCTCTACAAAGTGTGACGCGCCTATTCTCACTTGCGTTACTTCATTTGTATGAAAATTACATTTTGCCAAAATGCCTTTCGTTTTTCGGCCTTCTCATCTGACCTCTCGCCCAACCCTTATATGATGAAATCGCTCGTTTATTTATTTTTCAAACCATCACCAACTCGTTCCAAGTCTAAGATCCTAAACAGGCCTAATATCCACAAAAAAAAGCGAGACCAGTTAGGCCCCGCTTTTTGTCTCTAATCTTAGCTTAATCCCCTAACTTAGAATCAAGCATCAAAGTTATAGGCCGTTTCGCCGTGCTCGGCAGAATCAAGACCCTCCGCCTCAACCTCTTCCGAAACCCTTAAGCCCACAGTCTTCTTAATAATTAGAACAATGATGATTGTCGCGACTGCAGACCAAACGACGGTTATTCCCAACGACTTTAGCTGAACAATGAGCTGCTCGATACTAGAATAAGTTTCACCAGTTTCAGGATTCTCACTGAGTCCCAAGCCTCCGAGGACACCCTCAGCACCGAGAAATGCGACCATAATCGTCCCTAAAATGCCGCCCACCCCGTGCACCGCAAAGACATCGAGTGAGTCATCAATATTCAATTTGTGACGGACAACTCCGCACATGAAGTAACAAATGACTCCGGCCAAAAGCCCAATCAAAAGGGCCCCCATTGGCCCAACGTTGCCTGAAGCCGGCGTTATCGTAGCTAATCCAGCCACCATTCCAGTCGCGATTCCAACGACACCGGTTTTACCTGTTTGGATTCGCTCCACGAGGCACCAAACCAGCGCGGCGGTGGCAGCCGAGATATGAGTCACTAGCATTGTCATCCCTGCCGCTCCGCTGGCTCCGCCCTGCGAACCGGCATTGAAACCAAACCAACCCACCCAGAGAAGAGAGGCTCCTATCATCACAAGTCCCGGACTATGGGGTGGCTGAAGCTGCTTCGGAAATCCTCGGCGGGGACCGATCATTTTTGCTAGGACTAGCGCAGATACGCCAGCAGTTGCGTGAACCACAATTCCTCCAGCAAGGTCAATCACACCCCAACTGGCCATAATCCCGCCACCCCAAACCCAGAAAACGGCTGGAGCATAGACAAGGACCAACCAAAGGGCTGTGAAAACCATCACCGCAACGAACTTCATGCGTTCGACAAACGCTCCGACAATCAACCCTGGAGTAATGATAGCGAAAGTCATTTGAAACATTACAAAAACAGTCTCGGGAATCCCACCGGTAACACTATCCAATCCTACGCCCTCAAGAAAAGACTTGCTGAGTCCTCCGACCCATTTTCCACCTTGGTTGTCAAAGGACATCGAGTAAAGAAAGGCTACCCACATGATCGACGCCAATGCCGCGATCGCATAACAATGCATCAATACCGAGAGGACGTTTTTAGATCTCACCAACCCGCCGTAAAAAAGGGCCAAGCCAGGAAGAGTCATCATCAGCACAAGAACTGTGGCAGTAATCATCCAGGCTGTATTGCCGGTGTCGATTGGGTTCTCACCCTGAGCCCAAAGAGAGCCTGAACTAAGGAACAGCATTGCTAAGAATGCTCCGAAGGATTTCATGGAATGGCGGTATTTCGTCATAATTTGTCGAGTTGTATTCCGAACTATTTAGGTCGGGAATTACGGTGAAGCATCTTTCATGCCAGACATGAATTCTGCTCATCACAGCGTGGCACACCCGTTGCTCACTTCCTGTTGTTCAACTCGAACCCAAAAAAAAAATGCGAAAGCTAACACAAAAAATGACAAAGGCATGGCTGCTAACCTTAGCAGTCAGTATCCTCGCCGGATTCGGCGAATCAAACGCCGCAATGGACTTTGATACTATCATCTCCAAGACGGAAGAGTTCGTCAAAGCGGCCAGCGAGGCTGGTGATGACGAAGACAAAGCACCTGCTTGGGAAAGCTATGTTACCGACGATGCCAATACTGTCTGGTCAACCATCTCTGACGCTGTTGGCGATGAAGAAACCGGTGATGCCGCGAAGGAAAAACTGACCGGAGTTGGCGAAGAAGGTAATGCGGCCCTTTACGATAACGTTTGGAAGTCAACCAACCTTTACACTCAGTTCTTGGTCGATAACATTTGGGTTCTTATCGCAGCTTTTCTGGTCTTCCTGATGCACCTCGGATTCTGCACCCTTGAGTCGGGGCTTTGTCAAAAGAAGAACGTTGTCAATATTCTGTTCAAGAACTGCTGGATCATTTCCATAGGTCTCCTCACCTACTATTTTTGGGGATTCAATGCTCACTATCCTGGCTGGGACGGTGAAGGTTTTTTCGCGATGGGATCGATGGTTGGTCACGGTGCCGACCAAAAGCTCTTGTTTGAAACAAACCTCTACTACGAGGCCTACACCGTCTGGACCGACTTCCTCTTCCAGGGAATGTTTGCCGCCACGGCAGCTACCATCGTCTCGGGTGCTGTTGCTGAGCGCGTCAAGCTCACGAGTTTCATGATTTTTTCGGTCATCTTGGTCGGAATTGCGTATCCTTGGGCCGGATCGTGGCACTGGGGTGGTGGCTTCCTCAATGGAATGGGATTTGCTGACTTCGCTGGATCGACTGTTGTTCACGCATTCGGTGGATTCGCAGCTCTTGCTTGTGTCATTGTCCTCGGACCCCGTGCCGGAAAATACACCGCGAACGGTGTGAGGCCTATTCTTGGACACAGTATGCCAATGGCAGCTATCGGCGTTTTTCTCCTTTTCTTTGGATGGTTTGGTTTCAACGGAGGTTCTGTCCTTTCGGTCGAGTCAGCATCAGTCTCATACGTTGTGACAACTACTGCACTCGCTGCCGTTGGTGGTGCCGTTGGTTCAATAATCGTGGGTTGGGGACTTCTTAAGAAACCCGACCTCTCAATGGCACTGAACGGATTCTTGGCCGGACTTGTTGGTATCACAGCTGGCCCGGACGTCATCGGAACTACTTCATCAATCTTAGTTGGCCTGATCGCCGGAGGATTGGTCGTTGTTTCTATCCTTTTCTTTGACAAACTGAAGATTGACGATCCTGTTGGGGCTATTTCGGTTCATGGGGTTTGCGGGATATGGGGAACATTAGCAGTTGCAATCTTCGGTGGTGGTGACCTCATCGTTCAGCTCACTGGAATTGTTTCTGTCTGCGCCTTCGCCTTCGTCTTCTCATTCGTAGTCTTCTACATTCTGAAAATAGTTGTGGGGGTTCGCGTCAGCGACGAGGAAGAAGCTGAAGGGCTTGATGTCGCCGAGCACGGTGCTCCAGCTTACACTGACTGAGACACTTCCTACTGACCAACCTTTCAAAGACCGCGGGTTCGCCTGCGGTCTTTTTTGATCTTTAGCCCTCGATAACCTCGTAAACTACCGGCTGACCACTAGACACCGCATCACTCAATGTCACGGCGGCTTGAACCTTTGCGACAGCCAATCCGGCCTCCTCTGCCGAACGGGCGTGAACCAAAGCCAAGCAATCCCCCTCACTCACCTGCTGCCCCAACTGGGGCAGCTCTGACAATCCGACAGCATGGTCGATTTCATCTTCCGCCCGCCGCCTTCCACCGCCCAGTTCGACCACCGCTAAGCCAAGCTCACGGGTCTCAATTTGCGCCACCCAGCCACTTCCCGGCGATTTCACCTCAACAATCGCCTCCGCCTTGGGAAGATACTTCTCGGGTTCGTCTACGAAATCGCCGGGTCCACCCAGTCCCTCGACCATTTGACCAAAGATCTGTGCTGCCTTCCCAGAATTCAAAGCTCGCCCCAGATCATGGCGCGCTTGATCCCGATCCTTCGCCAAACCTCCCAGAACTAACAACTCGGAGGAGAGGCTCATCACCACAGTTTCGAGCCGCGAGCGGTCGCTCTCCCCTCTCAAAAATTTCACGGCATCCAAAACCTCGAGTGCATTGCCCGCCGTTCCCGCCAAGGATTCATTCATATCGGTCACAAGAGCACTCGTTTTGAGTCCCGCCCCATTGGAAACCCCTACAATACTTTCAGCGAGCGCCACCGAATCAGGATAGTCTTTCATAAAGGCTCCGCTCCCTGTTTTAACATCCATTACCAAGGCTTCCAAACCCGCCGCCAGCTTTTTGGAAAGAATGGAGGCGGTGATTAGGTCAAGCGACTCTACCGTCGCCGTAATATCGCGGGTGGCATAAAATCGTTTGTCTGCGGGGGCCAGCGAAGCAGTTTGACCAATAATGGCAACCCCGCAATCCTTCACGACTCTGCGAAACACCTGATTGGATGGCATCGTTTGGTATCCCGGAATGCTATCGAGCTTATCGAGCGTCCCACCGGTATGTCCCAACCCACGACCCGAAATCATAGGGACATAGCCACCACAGGCCGCGACCAACGGCCCTAGCATCAAAGAAACATTATCACCTACCCCACCAGTCGAGTGCTTGTCGATCGCCGGTCCATCCAGATCGTCCCACGAAAGAATCTCTCCCGAGTCCCGCATTCCTTCAGTCAAGGCCACCCGTTCATCAAGCGACATCCCCCGAAAAAAGACAGCCATCGCAAAAGCGGCGATTTGCCCCTCCGAAATCGATTGATTGCCGATTCCTCGGGTAAAATACCTAATCTCATCACGGCTCAGAGCCTGACCGTCCCGCTTCTTTCTAATAATTTCCTGAATTAACATCGTGTTTAGCGGTTTAAGGCTTGCTCGAGCAAGAGCCATAATTTGCTCCCCCCCCCAAATGCCCACAATCCCCATGACTCCAGCAAAAAACGGCGGGGCTGGAAGTGGTAATTTGCAAGCAGTGAAAATCAAGCCGACTATTAACCCTGTCCCGAGTGATGCGAATGCGACTGCCATGCGTGAGATTCCCTCAACAAATGGAAAGTCTCAACACCAAATCATCAAACAAGTTCTCGTGAAATTCTTTCCTCTTTAACTCACGAAAAGAAAAACTACCTTAGTTCTATTAACCACATGATCAAAACCCTCCTGCTCTTTCCTGCTCTTGCCCTCCCACTCAGTGCCCAATTGAGAATCACCGAGGTAATGTCGAATAGCAATCACTCAGATACCGCTGCCAATGGCGATTGGTTCGAGATCACCAACACGGGATCAACGGCCATAAACGTAGCAGGATACAGCTTCGACGACGACGACCGCCTTGCTGGGGCATCCGGGGGGTTTCCTGCTTACGTGCTGCAGTCTGGAGCCTCGATGATTGTGCTGAACGAAGCTTCCAACACCACTTTCCGCTCTCTATGGAATCTTGATCTCCCTATCCGTGTCATTGCCAACGCCGAAATCAGCAACTTCCCAGGCCTTGGCTCTGCGGGGGACGAGGTCAACCTTTTCAACAACAGTGGAGGATTAATCGACCGGTTTACCTTTGGAGCGGCCACCGAAGGATTCAGCTTCGCGAAATACAATGATGGTCAATCCGTTCCTGGGGGGCTTAGCAGTAATAGTGTTCTTGGGGCATACGAAAGCGACGATCCGAGCGACGATGTTGCTTCTCCAGGAATTTCCTCGGATGTTCCAGCGCCCCTTCCTCCATTTTTTGTGATGCCCTTCCAGACAAGCGTCATCGCGGGCTCTTCGCTTTCGGTATCGGAATACCGAGTTCGATCGATTGACCCAAACCCCGGAGACACCATCTCACTCTCTCTTTCAAATGCTCCAGCCTGGCTGAGCTTGATTTCAGTGAGCAACGGTGTTGGTAGGTTTACTGGCACTCCAACCAACAACGATATCGGGTCACATACTTTTCAAGTTATCGCTGTCGACAACACAAATCGCGAAGAATCTCAAACATACCAAATCGATGTTCTCCCAGCTCTGACTCCCATCATCCTGAACGAATACAATGCCGTGAGCACCGAGGAATATCTTGGTGGCGGTGACGAACTCGAGGCCGGCGCGCCATTCGATTCTTTCTTCTCCCGGATCGAAGGTAATGGAGGGGCTTGGGTTGAATTTGTAGTCACCCAAAACTCGGACATCCGAAAATGGACTCTTGAAATAACGAATAAGGATAGCACCCAGATCCTCAAACTCGCAGATCATGTCTCGCTCGAAAGTATTCCTGCCGGTACTATTCTCACTTTCTCTGAAAGCAACCGTTACCTTGGCACGAGCTTCAATCAAACCTCTAGGCTTAATATCGATGGCTACGCTTGGACCAATATCTGGATGCACGATTCTATTGTCATTGATCAGGTCAACAGCACCCACCCTCTCAGTTCTGCCATCGGCAGTGATGATACCCAATTCACGTGGAAAAATGCCGCCGATAAGATCATTTACGGTCCGTCAGGGGAAAACATCGCCCTCTCCGATTCAAATAACAATGGAATTGGCGACGAACCGATCGCGGTCGGCGACAGCGAGGCCTTCCGCTTGGAAGCCAACCCCTCCGCTTCAACTAATCCTCTCAATATAAACTACGACGACGGGAGCTCCTCCAGCTATGGTCGACCCAATCGCTGGAGTAATGATTTAACAGTCCAGCTTTTTAATGGCTTCCTTGCGGTAAGCAGCCCCCCTCAAATCACTCCGATTTCCACCACCAAGGCAGTCAGAGGAAGTTACAGCGCTGAAGCCAGCTTTTTCGACTCAGCCCACAGCGTGACGAGCCTCGCGATGCCCGACTTCATAGAAATGACAATCGACGGAGCCACTCTGACTCTTGCAAGTAATCGCCTGCTGACCACCGCCGACATAGGCACCTACGAAGTAGCCATCCAAATCGATAGTGGTTCCGCCGCAAACAATCTTAGCTATCTCGTCTTTCTACTCGAAGTCCTACACCCCTCGCCCACCGTCGTCCTTAATGAATATAACGCGGTCGAGCCCGATCGTTATTTAAATGGTGGCACCGCCGCCGCAGATGGAGATGGAGCTCCGGCTTCCTTCGACTCTCACTTCGGCCGAATCGTCGGAAACGGTGGGAATTGGTTTGAACTCGCGGTCGTGGGTGACGACACACCTGGAACAATCAACTTAACCGACTGGACTATCGAAGTTGGAAAAATTGCTCCTTCGGGAAAGTTTGTAGCTTCCACTACGGTTGTTCTGAGCGATGCCGCCACCTGGTCTTCAGTTTCCCACGGCACCTTACTGACATTCATCGAACGGAACAGCATAGCCGGTGGACTTGATACCGAAATCAATCGCGTCAATAAAATCACCACTGCCGGTTATGCGTGGACAAACATCCATCTTGGAACACCAGGTTTCATCACAGGGACCAACCTCGATGACATTCGGATCAATTCCAGTAACACTGCCTTCATCCTCAAGGACTCCACCGGCACCATTATTTTCGGACCTGCCGGTGAAGGAATTGCACCACTTGATGGTGTCGGTAACTCTGAAATCCTCGAACTCGAAAACGATGCCTCTTCTGAAGTTTCTCCCATCGATGATGCCTCTGAAACAATTCTAGGATACGATGATGGTTCATCGGGCTCAACCTTCGGTTCGCCAAACCTTTTCGCGCCACTCGGATCAGAAGTCGATCAAGCTCAGGATTTCACCCCTTACGTTCAAACCCAAACCGCATTCAGTATCTACCTTACCAATCTGGGACTAGCGGGAGCGGCGGCTGGAGATGATAGCGATGGTGACACTTTTTCTAACTTGGACGAATACCTCTTTGGCGGGAATCCTGCTGATTCGGCAATCACTCCGATCACTTTGCACGACACAACGACCGGCACCATATCAGTCAATGTAAGAATTAATGATCCTACCTACAGCTTTGTGGCGCAACGCAGTACAGACCTTCAAAATTGGGTGAGCACCCAGCTGGAAATAGTTGATAGTGATTCGAACCTTGGTCCCAACTTCAAGCTCCGCCATATCATTTACGAGGGTGATGATCCAAGAAGTTTCATCCGTGTTGCCAGCCAGACGAGCAACTGAAAAAAGATTGGGAAGACCTCTATACGGTTCTTTTTTTGTGACCGTCCATTCCCCCCAAACAAAAACTCAAAGCCCTCTCTTCTCCTTTTCCGCGATGATCCATCCCCTATCATTTTTGGAGAGATATTTTTGGGATGTTTTAATGACATTCCCATCAGGCTCGGTGAGCCAGAGATTACCGTTGTAGTAACGGGTCAATTTAGCGAAGACCACTTCATCATTCATTCCCAGCCACTTCCGATATCCTCTTTTTGCCATCTTTCGCTCCCATACTCCATGATTATGATCAATTGTGAGAGCTGCATTTTTTAATTTCCCCCATAGTTCGGATTTTCCGCCCCGACTAAAGCCGCGCTCGCGTGTGTAAACCGCGCCATCAGGTTGAAGCACAACCAAGGTTGGATAGCCCAAGACATCGAACTGCTTCTTTAATCGTTCGGCATACTTGCGCCGAGCGGTAACTGACCCAGTCAACTGGCCAAATTCATCCACCTCCCGTTTGCCGCCGGTCGCATCAATTTTTAACCGCACCAATTTTTCCTTAGCCCATTTTTCAAAGTCAGCCTTTGCAAAAACCTCACGCTGCAAGCGGGCGCACATCGGACTACCCGGACTCCCAGTTTTAGTGAACCATATTAATAAGGGCTTCCCCTCGCGCATTGATTCGCGCCGAGCCTCTTGATAGCTGGAAACCCAAGAAGTTTTCTTTTTAGGACGATTCTTAAACTTGTCGCCAAGCTTAAACTCAGTATCCAAATTCATCGGGGCCCATTCAAAGTCATCGTCTGACGGGAGCTTCATATCTCCTACTACCACGTTATCTCCCACCTTCTCAGGGAGATATCCGGCCATTTCCGGAGTCATTCCAACAGCGATGTCTTCACTCTCCTTCTTGATCTTCGCGTCTGCATACCCGCCCATTCCCGATATCCCATTTCCACCCTCGCTGAATTTTGATGATCTTTGAGCCTTCGGGCTGATTGTCCTCACCTCAAGCAAGTCTCCACAGGAAACCAACGCCAAAGTGGCCACAAAAAAGAACCCAGCCGACTTATTCATGGGAGGAAAGGTAGCACCGCGGTCAAGTGCTGTAAAATAAGCGCCTTTTTTACCCGAAAAAAAACAGCCGGCGTTGCCACTCCGGCTATCCTTAATACGAGTGAGGAAGATCTAATTTTGTGCAAGCCCCGCCTTGTCAGCTTCGAGAGCCTCCTGGGACTTCTCGAGAGATGCCTTGCTTTGTTCAGCAGCCCAACTTGAGTAGGATTTTTGGCTTACAACCTCCATAACTCCGCGCATATTCGCATGGTTCTCACCGCAGAGCTGACCGCACACTACATAGGTTTCAAGCTCCTTAGTTGGCATGAACCACATTGGAATGTCACGTCCCGGAATTGCATCCTGTTGGATCCTCATCGGCACGATTGAGTAGTTGTGAATCACATCCGTTGAAGTGACTTGGAGGATGGCATTGCGTTTAACCGGTAATTTCAAAATGCCTGAAACGAAATCGTCGTAGCCATTTGGATCATCTGGGTCGATACAGGGATCGCCCGGCCTACTCACAAGGGTCCGGTCGATGCGGCCAAACTTTCCATCCTCACCAGGATAGTGGTAACCAAATCCAAACTGGTATGCCACGACACGAACCCGAGCAGGATCGGTTTGCGTGACCTCCTCAAAATTATCGGTCCTCTCCCACCAGAGAGGGAAAGCGAATCCGAGCAGAAGAACAGCTTCAATAATCACTACCCCAATCTCCAGATGACTAGAGACGTGATTTGTGACACCGTGGTAGCTAGCCTTAGCATTCTTCGAGGCCCTAAACTTCCAAAGGCAGAATAGGAAGAAAAGAGTCCACCCTATAAAGAGCGCGAACATAAACCAGTGAACAATATCGATAAGGTGATCGACATTGCCGCCGTGATCGGAGTAATTCTCGGGGATCCCGAGCCATTTTGACCAATTGAGTAGGGTAAACATGGTTAAGAAAAAATTTAGGAGTTATTAGAGGGCGCTACATAATCATCGCAATACTGAGAATCCAAACCGACGCGCTCACGTTTTGCAATTTTCACCATGAACCAAACAACCATGGTAATGAGAGGAACAATCACAAGAAGCATCAAGGCAATCGCCCAGCCTGCGGCATCTTGGCCGCCATGCTTGAAAGAGTTCGCACAAGTGGCACACGCAAGAATTGAGGATGATGTAATCATAATTTTCTGAGATCTAGACGATGATGTCCTTCGATTTTCTTCTGAAGTAAAAACCGTAGACGATTAAGCCTGCAGAAGCAGCTAGAGTGAATATGCCAAAAACTTTAACACCAGATCCGGAGGATTGCTCATCAAGGAACAACGCCCATACTCCAAAACCAGCACAGAACAGCGAAGCTATCGCGATAAAAATAAGATGGAATCCTTTGATCGACATGTCTTGTTATAATTAGTTTTCAGCTCATCGACCATGAACGTCCGTCGCCGGTTTAGATGGATCGTAGAAGCCATCGCTGTAGGACTCATTCCCAAATTCGATAGGATCGCTTATCGACCAACCAATCAACCACATACAGAAAAATGCCATCACTAATCCGAGAGTATAGAAAAAATAAACCATCGGACGCTCGTGGTTAAGGTGCATGAATATCAGCATCACAAGCGTCGCTTTAAATGCAGCGATACAAAGGCCGATTGTTGCGTCCATTGCATCAAATCCATGGCCACCAAAGTCTAGCCATTCAACCGACGCTACCATCACCGTAACAACAGTGAAGACAAACAACAGAGTACCGATAAATAGATAGAGCTTCTTCGCCTTTTTTACTTCTTCGATGGAATCAGCCATGAGTTTTTAAGTTTAGAGATCAGAAAAATAAGGATTACATTAGATAGAGAATCGGGAAGAGAAAGATCCAGACAAGATCAACAAAGTGCCAAAAAAGCCCGCCCACTTCGACCCGATTTGCTAACCATTCCGGGTTAGAGTCATACATCTTACGCCCAAAGAACAAATAGTAGCCAAGAACAAGAGCACCGCCTATCACGTGAAGACCATGCAAACCGGTGATTGTAAAGTAGATCGCATAGTAAGTATTCCACTTAGGGGTAAAGGTGGACTCAAACCCAACATTAGCGCGCGGAATCTCAAGATGGGGAAACTTCTTCCCATGGATTTTGTGATTAGCGCCTGCAAACCCGTCAAGATCGAAAAGACCACTCCGCTTGAGCGTCCGGGCCTTGCTTTCCTCGTAAACCTTTTCGCTATCATACCCCAATCCCTCGTAGGCAAGAATCTGATCCCAATTCACGCGATACTTATCATTAAGAGTCGGAACACGGTCCTTCTTTTCGAGCCGCTCTGTCTCAGCCTTTAGCCACGCCATGTGGCAGTCCCAAATCTTCTTGAACTCGTTTCGGTGGTCAGTATCTCCACCTTCACTGTGTCCGTCATGGCTCCCATGATCAACCTCGTGAGTCAGGAGCCAAGTGCCCTCGATAACAGGAAGCGGGTCAAGCCCTTCAACCTCAGCACGCTGTGCCGTCGTCCGAAAATCCAGAGCATCAACCCCCATAATCACGGGACTAGCAAGAACCACACCCGACACTAAAGTATCGTCGCGGAGTTTAGCACTCAAATCACCAACATTAACTTTCTTAACAAGATCGCCAGGCTCGAGCACTAAAGTAAAAGAAGAGTCGTCTGGCTCGACTGGCTCGACTGGCTCGACTTTAAAAGTGACCTCAGAAGGTGCCCGAAGACTCAAAATCTTAATCTTTTCGGCATCCTCAGCACGACGATCTTTCCAAATCTCTTTTTCGATGACATAGGTGGAAGCTTCTTCCACACCTTTTTCATTACGAATCCAATCCCAAGAGGCCGCGAGAAACTGGGTCCGGATCTTCCGATCGTGTGAGCGAGCTTCAAGATAGGCATCTTCGAGTTTGTCTAGTAAGTCGATGCTAAGCTCTTCTCCCTTCTCAGCAATCTCCGCCTTTTCGGTATTCGAAAGCTGATCACGATTCATTTTACCAGCATTGAGCTCATCCTTGTCGATTACTCGGTAAGACTCAGCTAGAGTGATTTTATGATTGCTGCCAGCTTGCCTGAGAATCTCCTTCACGTAAGCCTCGTGAGTCGGACGTGTCAGGACGAAAGTCAATTCCGACGCTTTCACCAACACGCGGTTTGCCTTGAAGACTCCCTCCTCCTTTTTTCGGTCTTCACCAACCTCGACCATGAACCCATCGTCATTCAACTCAGCATAGTGCAAGTGCCCCTCCACGATAGCGTTATCTTGGACTGGCCCACCTCCTTGAAGACGAACCGCCTGGTGACCGAACTTGGCGTTGTATTCAATCCCCTTGAGCACCATAAAAAGGCCGGCACACACAAGTGTGATTGCCATGTAGATCTGAAACTTCCGCCATTCCCGCATCTTCAATGCAGCCCATGCAAATACAACAGTAACCGAGGACCCAATCAGAACGAAAGTGTTGATTAAACCAGGTAGAACAGGAAGCGCCCGCTCCGGCCATGGATAGTCGGCATAGAGCCGTAAGAACAAATAACCCGAAAACAGGCCACCGAACAAAGTGACTTCAGAAGCTAAAAATAGCCAGATACCTACCTTCGAGTTGAAGAGACCGGTGTCCTTACGGGCGTTGACAATAAATGGAATTTCCATGGATCAAGAAGAAGTTATTCAGTGGAAGTTTGCTCGGCACTAGACCTCGGTCGTCTCCTTTTCAGGTTGCGCCTCGGCCTCCTCAGCTGGGGCATCGCGCTTCGGCTCCTCCCACTGCGGAAAGAAATCAGAATCGTGGTCGGGGCGACTGTATTCGTAGGGCCCACGATAGACCGCAGGATCAAAAGTAAAGTTACCATGTCCCGGAGGAGTTGGAGTAGCCCACTCAAGAGTGGTTGCATCCCATGGATTGTCGCTTGTTACCTTTTTCCCCCAGAAGAAACTGATGACCATATTTACGAGGAAAGGCAGCTGAAAAACAGCGAGAGCGATTGCAGAACCAGTCATTATTTCGTTAAGCGAAATTTTCTCAGCAACAGTAAGGCCAAAGACGTTGACCCCCTCGGCACCTTTTTCAATATACCCTTCTCCTCCGTTATACCAACGACGGTGAAACCCGGCCATTCCTTGGGTCAGCATCGGGAAAAAGAGAAGATTCATGCAGACTAAAGAAGGCCAAAAGTGGAGGTGTCCGAGGAAATTATCCAAGAAACGACCAGTCATCTTAGGATACCAGTGATAGATACCCGCGAACAGACCAAAGAGGATTCCAGGAGCCACCACGTAGTGGAAGTGCCCAATCACATAATACGTATCGTGTAGGTGAAGGTCGGCGAGGTTAAAGGCTAACGGTAGGCCGGTGAGGCCACCGATGCCGAACATTGGGAGGAAAGCCGCAGCCCAAATCATGGGCATCGTAAAGCGGATTGAACCGCCCCAGAGCGAAATAATCATTGAAGTGAGCAAGATAACCGAAGGCACCGAAATCAAAACTGTCGTGGTTTGGAAGAAAGTTGAAATCACGGGACCCATTCCAGTGAGATACATATGGTGCGCCCAAACGATAAAGGAAAGGAAACCGAGGACAATGAGCGCCCACACCATTGGCTTGTATCCCCAAAGTGGCTTCCGCGTGTTGCACGGAATGATTTCGGCTACGCAAGCAATCGCGGGAAGTAGGAGGACGTAAACCTCGGGGTGCCCTAGGAACCAGAAGAGGTGCTGGAAGAGAAGCGGGCTACCCGATCCCGAGAGATCCATGGCTGCTCCACTCGAAGCAGAATAAAGGCCCGAAGGCATAAAGAAGCTCGAACCAACAACACGGTCCATCAGCTGCATGATTCCAGNGGCCTCAAGCGGCGGGAAGGCGAGCAAGAGGAGAAAACCAGTCACAAGCATCGCCCAGACAAAAAATGGGAGCCGCATCCAAGTTAGGCCCTTTGCCCTTAATTGAATGATCGTCGTGACAAAGTTCACCGAGCCAAGAAGCGATGATGTGATTAACAAGACCAAACCGATGAGCCATTGCGTTTGACCTGCTAAGAACTGGTTCACGATCTGTTTGTCGGCATAGCCAGCTAGAGGCGAGTAGTTTGTCCAACCTGACTTAGCAGCACCAGATTCCATAAAGAAACTCATGCACATTACAAGTCCACCAGCAAGATACGCCCAAAAACTAGCCATGTTAAGCTTCGGAAACGCCATGTCTGGAGCACCGATTTGTAGAGGTGTAACGTAGTTTCCAAAGGCCGCGAATCCCAGAGGCACCACCCCAAGAAACACCATAATTGTTCCGTGCATGGCGCCGAACATGTTATAAGTCTCTCCGGTAACTTTTCCGTCATCCAACCAGCGAGCTTTCCATCCATCGGTAAACATCCAACTCAGGTAACCGGGAAGAGGCTCATGAGGATAAGCAATGCTCCACCGCATCACAATCATCAGGAAAAAACCAAAGAGCAAGAAGGCTCCAGCCGCTAGGCCATACTGAATCCCAATTGTCTTATGGTCTGTTGAAAAGAAATACTTCTTCCACCAGGGAAGAACATGATGATGATCGTCGTGATGTTCGTGGGAGTCCGCACTCATAGTGATTTCGATGGTCGGTGTTAAGATTAATCCTCAGTTGAAATTGGTTCCCAAGTTTCGGGATCCAACATGGTGTCTGGTGCCAAGATGTCACCGGGAAGCATCTTGTCATGTGATTTTTTAAGGTCCTCAGCACTTGTTTGACCGCCGCCACGCTTTTTTGAAATTTCTAAAGCATTAGCGGCCATAGATGGAGAAACAAGACTCGCATCGTTACCCCAAGAAGTCCGGATATAAGTCATTAAAACAGCGAGCTCCTTGGCGTTCAGATTCGCACCGAAGGCACTCATATTTCCGTTATACTGAGTTCCTGCAACCTCGATGTTACCGGCAACCCCATTATGAATAATCATGGAAAGGGCCTCAGTGCTTCCCAGAACCCACTCGGAGCCGGCGAGAGGCGGGAACTGGCCGGTCTGGCCAAGCCCGCTATCTTGGTGACAAGCCACACAGGTGCCGTAAACCTTCTTGCCTTCCTTCTGAAACAAGGCCAAAGCTGCAATTGGCACCTTAGGCGCGTCCTGCGGAACCGGAGATGGCGTCCTCATATAGCCCTCCTTAACCAACTCGCTATATCCAAAAAACGAACCACCCTGGCCCATCACTGCGCCAGCAGCTAAAACCACAATCGCAGAGATTAAGACAAGCCAAAGAGAAACAGCCTCCATGCCATTCTCGCGTACTGTCTTTTCCCGGCCGGCAGCCGGATCGCCCTTGAGAGCGCTGTGAGCATCCTGAACGTTGATCGATTCGTCCAAATCTGGACGGAGGTCACTTGATGATGATGAATCAGACATGACTATTCTTCGGATTTAGGGGCCTTTGGATTAAAATTAAGAGCATCAGGAAGCGGGTTCCCAAGAGTGTCCTTTTTGAGAGAAAGCAAATAACTGACAAGAGCCCGGGCACGATCGGAGGGCTTGATGCCCATCCCCGCCTCGATATCGACTGGCAAGGTACCATATCCTGCACCATTTACTTGGACCTTATCAAACAAACCCGACTTTGGTGGGCAGGCTGATTTCCAAGCGGTGATGATCTGCGCCCCAGTCTCGGGAACCTCGTAGCGAGGGACCGCTTTCGGATTGTAGAGGTGCATCAAGGACCATTGTTCCGGAGTCCGACTACTCTTGTTAAGCTTGAGGTAGTGTTCAAGACGACGTCCAAAGTTAGAAAGATCGGGCCCAACTCTTGTTTGACCGATGTGAGCAACATCCTCCTGCTGGAAATCTTGAGCGATGGTCTCACGGCGAGTGTCCTCGTCTACACTACTGCTCTTCCGAAGCCCGGCCCACTCACCTCGGTGGACATCATTCCCAGCGTAGGTTGGGCGGATGACTTGAGTGTGACAGAGAGCGCAACCCTCCTGACCAAAAATTCGAGAACCCTCTTTAATACGCCCATCGCGCTTAGGCACGAAAGCCCCCGTAAACTCAGAATCCTTACCATATTCGACAGGGTCAAGACTTCGCATCGTTGCATATGGAACGACCACCAAGAGCAGCCAAGGAATCCCAAAGGTTGCTAAGAGACCTATAATGAATGCTTTAAAAGTCATAATTGATGGGAAACTTGGTATTTAGGCAGAAGCGGAACTATAATTATCAACCTCACCCTCCGGTCCATGCGGACTCGTCGGATGATGCGCATCAAGGAGCGTTGGATGTGACGATCGACGACCAAGGCGGGCCCACATCAGGAACAAGTGCAGGCAGAAGAATAAATTGGCAAAAAGGATAAAAGCCCAAGCAAGCGTGACTCCCCAACTGAACTGACTCGCGCGTTCGGCCATCGTTCCGAAGGGTTGGCTAAGATCCTCGATCCCTTGTCCCTGAGACAGACCCCCAGCAATCGCACAAATAACAACAGAAGAGATACCGTAAATAGAACAGAAGAAGTGCCATTTAATGAAACGGCGGGAAAGCCATTCACGACGGGTAATTCGAGGAACAATGAAATAAATCGCTCCAAAAGCGCAAAGTGAGAATACCCCGTAAAGTCCCAAAACATCGAATCCGTAACCTGTGTAGGTGAACTGGGTCAACTTCAAGGCTGGAACGGTGTGGAGAAGGACCGAAAGGCCGCCAAAAACAACGAAAAGAACAATGCCAGCTGCCGTAAACCGAAGGGACGGACTTTCCGCAATAACTTCGCTATTACCGATTACTGTTTTGATTATATTGTAACCAACTGCGATAGCTGGGATGAGAATCAAGATCATCGAGGCCGCCCCCGCGTAGGGAAGGAATTGGGGAACCGGTGCGCCGAAGAGCTTCTCCATCCCTGACCATGGCCCGAAGACTGCAAGGGACCAGAAGCCAAATAGGGCAATGTTGTAACTGTAGACTGGACGACCCGTTACCTTCGGAGCCAGATAGTAAGCGCTGCCCAGAGCAACCGGGAGGAAGAAGAGAGAGAAAAGAGTCCCCTTAAACCAAGCCGCTACCCCAGCAACCATCAGAGGGTGGCCATCCATAAGAAAAACAAAAACCCACGCGGTAACTGCAATCCAGGGAAACCAGAGCAGGCCAGCGAGGAGATACCACTGACTCACATAAACATGACCGGCGTCTCGAACCTGAAACTGAACCAAGGACCAAATTGTAATAGTGGTGTAACAAACCAACAACAGAGGCCAAACTTCACTTGGAAATTCCATATAGGTGACGCCCGAACCCTCTCCCATCATAATCCGAATAACTCCATATAAGACTACGGCATTCCAGACATGAGCTGCCCAGAGAATGATCCCTGAGGCAGTGCACTCTTTACGGGATAGCCGAGCCATGAGCCAAATGATGATTCCAAAAGCAGCCTGCGAGCCCCATCCATAAATCATTGCGCTCATATGAGCAGCGTCCACCTTTCCAGCGTCCAACCAAGAAAAACAGGTCAGGAACTCGGGGTTGTGCTTCTTGGCAGAAGCCACCAGCCCAAGGACGATGGAGAGCACGAGCCAAAGAGCGCCACTCGCGAAGAAAAACATCACGGGATGACGAAGAGAGCGATCAATCGACGAGCGTAAAACGACGTCCTTGGAATCTGCGGTAGAATTGTTCTCAGCCATGAAAGTGTGCGGGTTAGAGCCTTGGAAAAGTATTATTCAGCGGGTTTTTCGGCAGTAGTAGGTGCAGCACCCGGAACTGGCATGCTACCCTTGCTTTCCGTATTCTTATCAAAGGACTTCGCCTGTGCCTGAAGGGCCTCAGCAAGAGCCGCTTCATTAAGAGCATCATCCTGAGCACGATCAATCCCATCCTTAATCTCGAGCCGGCCTTCGCTCACCATTTCATAGGCCTTGTCGGTCTTGTCCGGTGCAAAGGGCTGGGTGATAATAAGAGCAATACCAAAAGAAGTCGCCAACAAGACGGCGATCCAGAAGGCACTGAAGCGTTTGAGAGGATTGTCGCGGGTATGATCCATGACCTTTAGTTATGAAGATTTGCGGACTCGAGAATACGAGGGTCGCGGTGAGGGTAGAGAGCTGCAGACGTAAGATTCCGAAGATAAATAAACAGAAAAGCACTAACGACGAAAACCAGAGCAAGGATGTCGCCCAACCATGAACCAGAGATCCAGAGTTGAGGATGATGATCGATCACAAGACCTACGGAAGGACCACGCTCAGGAATGACCATGTGATAAACATCCAAGACATGCATAAAGAGGATATAGAAACAGAAGATCGTCATGAAATTCGAGCTCTTCTTTACGTCTGAACGGAGAAGCGCCAAGAAAGGAAGTCCGAAGTGCATGAACACAAGAGCCAAACTCAGCAGGTTCCAATTTTCAGTATTTCGCAGAAGAAAATAGCGGGTTTCCTCCGTGATATTGGCATACCAAATCAAGAAAAATTGAGAGAAGGAAACATAAGCCCAGAAAATGGTAAAGGCGAAGCAGAGTTTACCCATGATGTGATAGTGCTCCTGCGTAACTACGTTTTTAAGGTAGCCCATTTTCTGCAGAAAAATTCCGGTAAGAATGAGGACAGCCATTGAATTTAACGCCGATCCAGCAAAGACATAGACCCCAAACATTGTGGAAAACCAAGAGTAATCCAGAGCCATCACAAAATCGAGCGCGAGAAAGGTCAACGTCACTCCGAAGATGATCATACTCCAAGAAGAATGCTTGCGGGCTGCGAAGAGGTTCTTAGTTCCAGGCTTATCATCAGTGTCCTGTGCAATAGAAAACTTCCGAACAAGGAAGATGAAGAATCCAAGACCAATAAAGTAGAAAGCGACCCGTGCATACCAGAAAACTGGATTTAGATAGAAGGTCTTGGCGGCAAGCAGATGATTGTGAGGGTCGGAGTCGTGCAAGAGTTGCTCCTTGGCATTCGCACTGTCCCCAACAACATCGCGATAAGCTGTCATCCATTCATAGAGATACTGCTGAACATTGGGGAAAAGAAATGGAATGAAAAAGACCACCATAAACGGAAAAACAAATCCAAGATTCTCCATCAAGCGGCGAACGGATGTCCCCCACCCTGAATTCGAGAGGTTATGAAGGAAGGTCCAGAAACAACCACCAAGAACGATTGTCGTGACGAAGAAAACTGCGAAAAGCCAAGAAAATGCATAGCTCCCGTGGATCTCACCACTTCCGTTGACGAGATAAATGATACTTGCGAGCAGACCAATTCCACCGATGCCGCCGCAAATCATCTGAAGGGTCGCAATTTTGCCCTTCTCTAGGTGTTCCCCGTTGATCGGAATGTCTTTTGATGTCACTTGATGTGCCATGGCGTATTGAGTCAGATGAAAATGTTATTTAGCAGAAGCCTGAAGCGCGCGAAGATAGGAAACGATGGCCCATCGGTCGCGAACGGGTAGGTTGTGTTTATAGCCTCCCATGAGGCCCTTGCCGTTTGAGATGACCTCGTAAATATAGCCGTCAGGTGAGGTTTCCCGAGGATAGTTATGAAGACTAGGAACTCCGACACCAACCTCCCCTAGATGGTGGGAAACAACGCCCTTTCCGTTACCCGACTTACCGTGACAGATGGCGCAGTGGACATTAAACATGTCCTCTCCTCGTCCCAAGAGACCTACCATATCGGCCTCGCTTTCGATCCCAAGATCATCAGGCAGGCCATTACCGAAGGTAGCCTCCTTTTTTCCATCGAAGTAGTAGCCTGCACGTCCGGCTCCGAACTCAACGGGCATCACCCCTGCTTCAGCATTGCGAGGAATGGTTCCGATAACCGGTTTCCGTGACCCCATGCCATCGGCAAAAAAGGAATCAGCAGTCTGAGCCTTGACCTTATCCTGATCATCCATGTCAGGAAAAACCTGAATAGGCGCTTGTGAGAATTTGTCGCCACGGAAACCAAACACCCCGACCACAAGGATCGACAAAGCGATGAGAGAGAGAAAAAAGTATTTCATGGTTTACTCGGAATCGTCTTCCACGAGCTCGATGTTATCCCCGCCAATTTCAGTGAGGAGAGATTTGGTGCTCTCTGCGGAGAACTTCGCGTCACGTGCTTCGATCGCGATAAAGAACTTATCATCGGTCACACGTTTAAATTGCTTGCTTGCAAAGATCGGGTGATTCCAACGTGGCAGCCCGATCAAGGCGAGCAGCCCAAAAAGAACCGTAAAACCCGAGAAGAGAATAGTGAGCTCAAACATCACCGGAAAGAAGGCAGCTGTGGTGAAGATATTGGCGGGCTTACCCTGTACTACGGTTGGGTAAAGACCAACTTGAGTCGTATAAGCCAAAGCGATAGCAGTGAGGAAACCGGTCAAGCCTCCAAAGAACACAAAGTAAGGAAGAACAGAGCGCTTCACACCCATTGCGTCATCCAAGCCATGAACCGGATACGGTGTGTAACAATCCCACTTTTTGAATCCAGCATCCCGGACTTTCTCGGCAGCCTTGTAAAGCTGCGAAGCATTTTTGAACTCGGCGAGGTAGCCGTAAACTCTGCGGACTTTCGTGCTCATTTAGCTCTCGGCAGTTGAGGTTTCAATTTCAATCCCAGCCTCTTTAGCGGCTCCTTCGGGATTCTCGTGTAATTCGTATTGATAGGCTTCGATTACTTCGATGCCGTCGTCAGGATGAGCTTTCTTATCCTCATCGTGAACGTCACTCTCTTTGAGAGTCCATTTTACCTCGGCGATGTTGATACAAGGGAGGAAACGGAGGAAAAGTAGGAAGAGAGCGAGGAACATTCCGATCGTCCCAACAAAGGTCATCACATCAACGCCGCTCGGGCTGTAAGTTTTCCAATCTCCTGGTAGCCACATCCGTGCCAGCGTAGTCACGATGATCACAAAACGCTCAAACCACATTCCAATGTTGACGCACATCGCAACGGCCATCACAACCCAAAGATTTTCGCGGCACTTCTTAAACCAGAAAATCTGTGGCGAGAGAACGTTTAGCCCCATCATGCAATAATAGGCCCACCAATAAGGGCCATCGATTCGGAAAAGGAAGGCAGCTCCTTCGTACTTCGCGCCCGAATAGAAAGCGATGAAGAGCTCCATCAAATAGGCATACCCAACGATCGTGCCAGTCAAGAGAATGATCTTCGACATGTTATCGATGTGCTTCATCGTGATCATGTCATGCAGCCCATAGAGGGCCCGTGCAGGAATCATAATCGTTAGAACCATCGCAAATCCACCGAAGATCGCACCTGCCACAAAGTAAGGCGGGAAGATGGTGGTGTGCCATCCGGGAACAACCGAAGTCGCAAAGTCAAACGAAACAACCGAGTGCACCGAGAGAACAAGTGGAGTTGAAAGCGCCGCTAAAAGTAAGTAGGCCATCTCATAGTGGCTCCATTGGCGGTTACCGCCACGCCATCCTAATGAGAAGATCCCATACATAAACTTTCGGATGCCTGGCTTGCACCGATCGCGAATCGTCGCAAGGTCTGGAACCATTCCAAGAAACCAGAAAATCAGAGAAATCGTAAAGTAGGTCGAGACCGCGAAAACATCCCAGAGGAGCGGCGACTTGAAGTTTTGCCAAATCGCGTTCGAGTTAGGGATTGGCGCGAGAAACCACGCCATCCAAACACGCCCCACGTGGAAGGCTGGGAAAATGCCTGCACACATCACCGCAAAAATCGTCATGGCCTCGGCGGCCCGGTTGATCGAGGTCCGCCAGTTTTGACGGGTCAGGAAAAGGATCGCAGAAATCAAGGTCCCAGCGTGTCCGATACCAATCCAGAAAACGAAATTAACAATAGGCCATCCCCACATGACACGGTTAGTGTTACCCCAAACTCCCACACCCGTGGAAACCAAGTAAGTGAGGCCACCGACAACCCCGACGAGAGCAATAATAGCTGATGGAATAAAAAGGATCCACCAGAGAAACGGTTGCCGATTTTCGACAACGCCGCAAATCCGTTCAGTAATCCAATTGTAGGAACGTTTGTTAAGAATCAACTCCTCACGCTCGAGGACGGGAATTTTAATCCCGTTCGTGTTGTTCTCAGACTGTGTGGTCGCTTCGGACATGGGTTTCAGTCGCTGGAAAAGATTCTTAGATTAGTGAATGTTGATTGTTGCCTGACCGAGGAATTTCGCATCAGGCATTTTCTCGTTCGGATTTTTAACACGGGCGAGGTAGCTCGTGCGCGGACGGGTATTTACGTATTGAAGTAAATCGTAGTTACGGTCACTGCCCTGGATCTCCTTGTAGTCAGCCCCTTGGATAATTTTAACTGAATCAAGGACGTTACCCTTGGCTCGAACCACCTTAGAGGTGTTATCGAGGAGGTTTCCGAAGGAAACTGCGTCGGTAGGGCACGCATCCTGACAAGCTGTTTTGACGGTGTTGGACTTGACCCGTAGGTCCTTGATCCGGTCAACCGCAACTTCATGTGATTTCTTACCAACCGCGTATTTATTAACCTTCTGTTGCTGTTTCTGCTTGATCTTGGCCGACTCTAGGCGCTGCACGCAGTAAGTACATTTCTCCATGACGCCACGCATGCGGACCGTAACGTTCGGGTTGCGCTGCTTTGATGGAGTCTGACCAACCTGCTTCTCACCGAATGGCCCCTTGTAAAGGTTCCCCTTGATGAGTGGATTGCGCTTGTTGTAGTCAAAGAAATTGAAGCGACGAGCCTTATAGGGGCAGTTGTTAGCGCAGTAGCGGGTTCCAATGCAACGGTTGTAAGCCATTGAGTTCAAACCCTCTTCGGTATGAACGGTGGCATTGACCGGGCAAACAGTTTCACAAGGCGCCATCTCGCACTGAACGCAAGCGACAGGCTGTGGTATCGACTCGGGGTTCTGGGTCACCCATTCCGGATTTTCCTTGGAATGATTGACATGACCATGCTCAACCGGATGTTCTTGTGAAGCAAAATAGCGATCCATGCGGATCCAGTGCATCTCGCGCCCCATCGCAACCTGAGTTTTACCCACGACTGGGATATTGTTCTCGGCCTGACAAGCAACAAGGCAAGCATTACAACCGGTGCATGTATTGAGATCGATAGCCATCCCCCACTGGTGGATTTCATCAGCAAGGTGGGTCTTCTTAGCGAGCTCGGTCTTTGACCAGGTCTCGCTGCCCTCCGGCTTATAAAGTGAAATATTGTCAGGAGCATGGGAATCCATTCCCTGCTTCTTGACGCTCTTCATCTGACTTGCGAAATCCCCCTTAATCTCGAGTGTGTTGGTCGAAACCTCACGTGCAAGCGCGCGACCATACATTGAGTTGTGCTCCTGAGTAAGAGCAACCGGATACTTCTCCTCCGTGGTCTTTACGACACCACCGGTAGCAAAATAGGGGGTTTGAGTAGTCCGAAGTTCGTAGGCATTAAAACCGGTGTTGATGCCAACGTATCCAACGACTGGCTTAGAATCATCAGAAACCACTGCGCCACCTCGACCATCATCCGCAGCCTGACCATAGCCAACTGGGAGAGTAATCGCATTATCTGCATGACCATAGGCAATGAGAACCGGCACGCGAATTTCACGGCCGTTAACAGTAAGGTCGATCATGGGCGAATGATTCCCCTCGCCTTCCCCAGTTTCATAGCGTTTTGAAACCTTCACCTCCGTGCCGATGCGCATCAACGGAGTTTTTGGCTCGAGCGCAATGACCCGCTCGTAAACACCAAGCTCTTTGGCGGTCACCGGAGATACCTGCGCGGCATTATCCCAAGTCAACTTAGTGACGGGATCCGGAGACTCCTGAAGCCAAGCATTATCAATGAAGCGACCATCGAGAATCGAAGCGTCGGTGGCGAAAACAACCTCCAAGGCATTAGGAGAGGGTTCCGAAGCGAGCTTAATCTCAGGAAGGACCGCATTGAGTTCGCCTGTTTTGTATGAAGTGCCTTCAACGAAGCCGTTTGTGAGAGCATTCCGCCAAGAATCGTCATCTGCCTTTCCGGTTAACTCGGCTAAGGTCGTCTTGACCTCGCCCATCGCAGGGAAGAACTCTCCCTGCGGCAGATCTCCTCCACCAAGAAGATGTAGGAGGTCCAGCTCGGAGAGCCCGCCATAAAGTGGCAGGATCATTGGCTGAATGAGAGAAATTACACCGGTCTGGGTTCTGGCATCCCCCCAACTCTCAAGGTAGTGAGCAGCAGGGACATGCCAATCACAAGCCCACGCTGTGGCATCAGTGCGGAGGCCCCAATGGACCGACGCCTTCGCTTTGCCAAGAACCTCGGCAAAGCCGTCGGCATCGAACACAGGATTAGAAGGAGTGAGGAAAATGACATTCTCGATCGCGCCACTGTCAAGCGCACCTGTGAGATCAGCAAGTGATCCGTATTGCCCTAGCTCAGTCTGAACCGCACGAATTGCGGTTGAACCTAGCTTAGCATTTAAAGCAGCAGCAATTTGTTTCACGGCCTTGCTTTGGCGCGATCCGGCAAGAACCAGGGCACTAGCACCAGCACTTTCAAGATCCGCCGCACACTCCTTGACCCAACTATCAAATTCCACAACTGCGTTTTCTGCGCCGGGAAAAAGAGCCTCCTTATCCTTGTCGCCAGGGTTGTAACTTCCGACTCCAAGCGCGGAAGCAATTGCACCAGCCACGGCTTCAACACGGCTTGGAGCAACGCGGAGGCGATGGTCTGCCATCCCTCCAGTCAGGCTGAACTGAGTCTCCACCTGATAGAGGCGGTTCATCTTGTCAGCGTCAACATCGTGTTCTTGGTCGTAATTTTCGTTTCCACCCTGCCGCTTTTTGGAAAAAGCCTTGGAATTCCCAGTAGGATCGGTCCCAAGAAAGTCACAATCAAGAGAAAGAATGCGGGACGCTTTTTCAAAGTCGACAATCTGCGAAACTCCAACAGCGAGTGGCTCGCCCGAGATAGCCTCGTAAGAAATCAAAGTCGCACCCTTACTAGCCAAACCTTTGGCAAGGCGATTACGGGTGGGCGAATCATCATTGCCGAAAACCAAGGCGGTCTTGGCAAGGTCAAGAGATTGAAGTGAAGACCTAAGCTCACTCTTCGTCGCTTCCTTTCCTCCTTTGAGGATCTTGCGTGAGCGTGAGGGTGAGTAGAGATCAAGAACCGAGGCCTGAGTCTGAGCGCAAGTTCCTGAAGCATCTGGGTGATCATGGTTGGGCTCAAGCTTGGTCGGACGACCCTCGTAAGTCGTTATCACCAAAGGAACTGCACCAGCTGCCGATGGGCGCGTGCTCGCATAGTAAAGCGGCGTTCCGGGGATAATCCACTCAGGCGCCTTTTTATAGGGCACAATGTAGGATTCCGGACGTCGGCAGGACACAAGACCAATTCCAGCAAGAGCGCTTGAGGCTCCCATAATCTTGGTAAAGCTTCGGCGAGAAACTCTTTGCTCCTCTTCATCGAGAGTATCCCCTTGGGGAAATTCCTTATCGAGGAGATTTCGAAAGCTTTCAGCGCCTTCCTTTTCGCCGACACTACGCCAAGCGGTGGTGGTATCTCCTTTGTTCGGAGTGACAGGTGGGTTCCAGACGCGTTTACTCATCTCGGGCAGTTATTAACGGTGACAAGTCGCACAGGACTCCTTTGGCTGAACTCCCCAATGAAGGCGGAGGAATTTGCCGAAATCTTTAGGTTCTTCGATTCGCTCTCCTTTTCCAACGATCAAGCCCTCGGTGTCGATGACTTCGTTGTCTTGCAGATAAATTTTAGGATCGTAGTTGAGATTAAAGACTTCCTCCAGCGGACGGAGGTGCTTTTCAGGAGCACGGTGACAATCGAGGCACCACCCCATGGAGTGGCTCTCAGCATGATAAACCTTCTCCATTTTGTGAACTTCGCCGTGGCAACTCACGCAGGAAATTCCGCGGTTTAGGTGAGCCGAGTGATTGAAGTAGACGTAATCCGGTGCCTTGTGGACACGAACCCACTCGATCGACTTCCCATCGACTGGGCTCCCTCCTTCATCAAGAATTGGGCTATGGAATTCATCCACCCCCATGGCGGAGCGTAAGGCCGCAAGCTTGGGTGAGCCTTTCTTCACGTGCTGATGGCAATTCCAACAGGTATTGGCTGAAGGAACGTTGGCGTGGCCCGAATGCTCAACGAAACTGTGACAATAACGACAGTCTAAACCAAGCTGACTCACATGAAGGTTGTGGTCAAAATGTATCGGTTGAGTGGGCTGGTAACCGACCCTTTGCGCCTTGGGCGTTGCATAGTAGGTGATTCCGGCAACTAAGCCGGCACCTAGAGCTCCAAGACAAACCGCAATTTTCAGCGGCAATAAGTTTGTCCAACGGGGAAAAAAGTTTGCCATCGCTGGAGGATTATTAGGAGCTTGTGAATTGTTTCACAAGGGGAATTTGTGAAAAATTTCACAAGCTCCATAACCCCCTAATTATAAGGGCTTTATTTTTTTCAGGGACTCATGTTTTTATGCTCATTCTTCAGACATCCCTTTCCCCAAAACAACCAATGCTTACTTCCATGTCAATTCGGTCTTAAAATAAGCCGTTTCGCGCCGTTCACCAACCTGATTTATCAATCCCATGGCTCTGTGAAACGTTCACCGTGGCAAACTCGCTTGATTCGCCTCTGATTTCTGGAAACTTAGATTCACTCGTTTGTCTCCCCATTCACCCCTCAATCTTGTTTTCTGGCCTCGTCGAGACCAAAAGATCTCGCAGACTTCCAAGTTTGAAGCACGAATCCCACCTTAAAGACTCTATTCATCCTCCTGCCAGCAGGATGGAGCGTATGACAAACACCCTTAATTGCCGCAATAATTTCTAGAATCTCGAAAAAAACCTAAATTTCAGCTCACTATCGATTTCACGGAACCGTCCCACTTATGGTAAAAACCTCCCCGTGGGTTTATGAAAGAGGTAGCAGGGACTGGAAATCCCCCTGCTTACGATCATGAACTGGACACTCAGGGAATCTTTGCCCAAGGATGGCCTAAAAGAATCGGCAGCTACCAAAAGCTACTTGCCGACCAGATCGTAGCCGAAATCGCATAACATTATGAAACTTCTAGTAATTCTCATCGCTCCCCTCTTTTTGGCATCCTGCTCGAAATCTCTTCCGCCGATTCAAACAGTCCAAAACTTTAACCTAAACCGCTATGACGGAGAATGGCATGAACTGGCACGACTCCCGAATCGCTTTGAAAGGGACCTCATCGCGGCAAAAGCAACTTATGGGGTAGGACTGGAGGGGCCTGTTCGAATTTTGAATGAAGGACTAAAATCGAACGGGGAACCAACTCGGATCACGGGCTCGGCCAAGCTGGTGGGCGATGGAAAACTCGAGGTCCGTTTTCATCCATTTCCCGCAAACTTATTTCCGAGCGACTACTGGGTTCTCTGGATTGATGAAGATTACGAGCGAGCCATCGTAGGAACTCCTGATCGCAAGTATTTGTGGATCCTCTCGAAGGATCCGGCTGATATCCTTTCAGACTTCACCGAAACGCTCCAAATGATAAAAGCCCAAGGATTCGAAATCGAAAAGCTCTTAGAGAACCCCAAACGTCTTGCTCCAAATTCCCGTCCAACACTCCTAGTCGAAAGATGAAGGACGCTCGAATCATCAGTCGAATTTAGAATGACCTTGACGCGCTTGAGCAGAAGTGAGCTACTACACTCTTCCTGTTAGAAACACCGATATGATCAGCATTAAATACAAATTCTTACCGATTGTGCCAATATTGGCGGTCTTCCCACCCTATTTAGCCACGGCCACGGATTTACTGGTAGAAGACTTTGCTGACAATGATGGCGGTTTTGTTCAGGAAGCGACTGGGAACA
Source organism: Verrucomicrobia bacterium SCGC AAA164-M04 (assembly GCA_000383735.1). Next base: position 34,622 of record KB912179.1, on the reverse strand, counting down.
CGCCGATCCCAGCATTTTACAATGCGGGGAGCGGAACTTGGTCGATTGAAGGAGACGACTCCGGACCTGCGACCAATACCATTACGAGTCCCACAATCGAAGTTCCATCGACAGCTGGAATTCAGGTAAGTTTTGATCACCGATACAGTATTGAGGGCGGCGATTGGGACGGTGCTGGTCTGCAAATCTCAATCGATGGTGGTGAATTTACAAACGTGCCTCGATCAGCATTTACCCAAAACGGATACACCAATATTAACCCTCTGATTGGCAACCACGTCTTGAAAGATCTCGATGGATTCAGCAATGATTCCCCTGGTTATCTCGACGGGACTTTTATCACCAGTATTGCCAGAGTCGGCGGTGTGACGGCCGGCTCCAATATTCAGATCCGCTTCGTCGGGGCATTTGACGAAGGCGCCCGCGGAACTAATATTCCAAACTGGGAAATTGATTCACTCAAGGTCGAGACTGTTACCGATGCTGATGGTGACGGTATGCCGGACTCATATGAGGATGCCAACGGGCTCGACAAAAATGCCGATGACTCTGGAGATGACGACGACTCAGACAACGTAACTAATCTTGATGAATTCCTGAATGGCACAGACCCTCAAGACAATGACACTGATGACGATTCGATTCTTGATGGAGCGGAAACTAACACCGGCACATTTGTGGACGCGAATGACACAGGCACAAACCCTCTGAGCAACGACACCGATGGCGATGGATTTTCCGATGGAGTTGAGACAAACACTGGCACACTCGTCAATGCATCCAATACCGGAACAAATCCTAACCTCAGCGATACTGACGGCGACGGCCGGTCTGATTTTGATGAGTTCGAAAAAGGAAGTGATCCGAATGATGAAGACAGCATTCCTGGCCTTAGCCCTCCCATTCTTCACTATTCCTTCAACGGAAAAAGTGAATCAAGCATCGAAAATTTTGGCACACTTCAAACCGCCGGAACCGTGGCGGGTGGAGTGACTTACGTCGACAGTAAAGACCCAAGCTTCGGATCCGCTTTCTACGGTAATCGTAATTTAGCGAATGATGCTTACATCCAGACTGGGTTCTCGGGAACTGAATTAGCACTGGGACCCGACTCGGTCTATACCGCGATGGCATGGATCAATTGGGATGGCAGCGGGGGCAATGTCGACCACATGATTTTTGGCCAAGAGGACGGCCCTGGAAACGCCGCAATGCTTCACCATGGCATCCGTGATGACAGTGTCACAAACGTTCACTACGGCGGCTGGGGAAACGACCTCAATGATGCAGGAACTGTAGCTATCGGGGAATGGACCCACGTTGCTTGGCAATTTGATGGCGCTGACAAAGTTGTCTATGTCAACGGAGTCGAGACCGCCCGCGGAGCTGGCAGCACCATGGGAGGCCACGCACTCCCTGTTATTATTGGAGGCCATGGACGCGATGCCGATGATCCTGCAGGCCAAAGTTTCAATGGAGCAATTGATGAAGTCAAAGTATTCGATGAAGTTCTCACCGCCGCAGAAATCGAAGATTCTATGGTTCCATTAGGATTTAATGACCCCGATCAAGATGGTCTTAGCACTGAAGATGAAACCACGATCTATTTTACCGACCCAAACAATCCTGACTCTGATGAAGACGGACTCAATGATCGGATCGAAATTCAAAATGGCTTAGATCCTAACTCCGCGACTGGTGTAAACGGTCCTGATGGTGACTTAGATGCAGATGGACTCAGTAACGAAGATGAAATCACAGTTCATTTCACTCGACCTGATTCTGACGATTCAGATGAAGACGGCCTTACCGACCGAGAGGAAGTCATCACCTATCTCACTAACCCGAATGAGGAAGATTCAGATGGTGATGGTCTAACTGACGAAGCAGAGGTCAAGGAGCACAAGAGCGATCCTAATAAAACTGACACCGATGGAGACGGACAGAATGACAAATTCGAAATTGAGAACTTAACTGATCCCAATGACCCCGAGAGTAAATCCAATGTTGCTACGATTACTCTGATTGACGGTCTCCTAGGAGGCGATCTGACCGATCCCGAAGATGATGGCACAGAGGGTGAAACCATCTTTGCTAATGGAGATGTCGGTCAAACTGCCGGAACAAACTTTAACTGGGTTTCAATTACTGCAAATGCAGAGGAATACTTCGGTAACTTTGGCGGAAGTGAAGGCTCATTTGACATGTTCGACAACCTAACCGGTGGCGGACAAAATAAACTCTGCTGTGGCGGAGCTCCGGTTTTTGCTACCGTTGAGTTTGAAAACCCAGTTTCGCTGACTCACTTCACCCTGACTTCAAGTAATGACACTCCTTCTCGTGATCCTCTTGATTTCCAAATTCAGGGATCAAACGATGGCATCACTTTTGAGATCATCTACGAGCGTATCGACGGCCCTTCTATTTGGGGTGCGACGCGGAATCAGACTGCTCGTATTGACCTTCCCTCTGCTTCGAATCCTTACAAATTCATCCGTTACGATGTGACCCGGACAGGAGGACCAAACCACGCTTTGGCAGAGATTGAGTATTTCGGTGAGGTCGGGTCCTTGGCCCCTCTGGAGGTCATTGCGTTCTCATACGACGAAGAGACAAAACAAGTCTCCCTCACATGGAACTCACGAAACAATCAAACCTATTCGGTCTTCACCTCGACCGATCTATTCGATTTTGAAACCGATATCAATGACAGCATTGAATCCCAAGGTGAGACAACAACCTTTACCTTTACAAACTTGAGTCCGGAAATCGAAAAGCTCTTCTTCCGGGTCGTCGAAAACGAGTAAACCGAGGAAGCTAAACTTAGTATTCTGAGGACCGTATTCTCCCTTTCGGAGAATACGGTTCTTCTTTTATCGGCTCCTAGGGTCAAGACCTCTTCGGCTTGAAAACCCCGCAGAATCACCCATTCAGGAGATCCCTGAAACGCACGTAGGCAGTCGCCCAGTCATCGGGATGAGCCGGCTCAAAGCGCCTTGTCTGAAAAGACTCTCGGATCAGATCGCGACCGTCGCCCAAACTCCGAAGCCCATCCAGGGCGACCTTTTGCATCATAACGTTCCCCGCTGCAGTTGCCTCGTACGGCCCCACCACAACTGGTCGATTAATACTACTAGCAATGCTTTTATTAAGCTGATCATTTTGACCTCCACCTCCGATGATGTGAAGAACTTCAATCCGGTATCCAGTCACCTCTTCTAATCTCTCCAGCACAAAGCGAACCTTCATCGCCAAACTATCAGTGACCAATCGAAGAATCTCAGCTGGCCCCTCTGGAACAGATTGTCCCGTTTCGCGGCAATAGTCCTGAATCACAAGGGGCATGTTACAACGCCCCGCAAAGCGGTCATCATCAGGATCAATAAACGATTGTAATCGCTTAGCTCCCGACGCCATTTCTGCAAGCTCACGGTAACTCCAATCATTCCCCTGCTCCTTCCAAACTCGACGGCATTCCTGCACCACCCATAAGCCATTAATATTTTTCAGAAGCCGAATCGTGTCGAAAACCCCAACCTCATTCGTGAAATTATAGGACTGAGCAAGAGAAGTGATGATGGGCTTTTCAAGTTCTACCCCCAGCAGAGACCAAGTTCCCGAGCTCAAATAGGCAAATTTCGTTCCTCTTTCTGCGGGAACCGCTGCCACCGCCGAAGCGGTATCATGCGCCCCCACCGTCACCACTCTAGTTTCTGCAGATAATCCAGTTTGATCTCTGACCGAAGCCTTGACCATTCCGAGATTAGTCCCAGGAGACACAAATTTCGGAGCAAGGTCCAACGGAAGCTTCAAAGCTTCGAACAAAGTTCGCGACCAATCCTTTTTTATAGGATTATAAAATTGGGTCGTGCTTGCATTGGTTCGCTCGCAAAAGGCCTGCCCAGTTAGGGAAAGGTTAATTAAGTCTGGCACCATCAAAAACTGATCTGCGAGAGGCAGTAATGAATCAGGATCCTTAACTTCTGCACGCATCTGCGGAAGCGTATTAATATTCATGAATTGGATCCCTGTCTTTTCAAAAATGACATCCTTGGAAACTCGTTTCGCAAGATCCTCATACATGTTTTTTGTCCGCGGGTCACGGTAGTGCCTTACCTTACCAAGGAGCTGCCCGCTCTTATCTATAAACCCGTAATCGACACCCCAAGCATCTACCCCGATAGAAGAAATATTCTCGGCCCCATATCGAACCACCGACAACCTTAAACCTTCTAGCACCCCAGCCCAAAGCCCCTCGAAATCCCAATAAAGGTTTCCACTTTTTTCAACAGGTTCGTTCTTAAAGCGATAAACCTCCTCTAGCGAGAGCCTTCCTCCTAACATCAAACCCGCGATGATCCGGCCGCTTCCCGCGCCAAGATCAACTGCCAAAAAAACCGCGCCGTCAGCCATCGATCAAATAAGATTAAGGTCAGTCATCGCCTTCTCATGAATCTCGAGATAACGGTTTCGCGCCGAATCTACTTTCAGATCATGATTCCAGTTTGGAATCATATCGCTCATCCGCTCCTTTGCTTCGTCAGATTCAAGCAACTGGGGAAGACAACGCTGAATACACTCAAGCATCACTTGAGTTGAAACCGAAGCACCCGGTGACGCCCCAAGGAGCGCTGAAATAGTTTTATCAGCGCTCGTGAGCACTTCCGTTCCATAATGAACGATTCCAGGTTCTTCCCCAGGCTCCTGTTTGATGGCTTGAACCCGAATACCAGCGTCAATGACCTCCCAGTCCTCGGCCAAGGCATCCGGATAAAAATTGCGCAATTCGCGCATCCGCGATTCCTTGGACTGCAACCCTTGCTCGACGAGATATTTGACGAGATCTAAATTATGCATTCCAACCCTCATCAGTGAGAGAATATTTCCGGGACGCACCGAAAGGGGCAAATCAAAGTGGCTCCCTCCATTGTGAAGGAATTTGCCAGTCCAGGCCGCAAATGGCCCAAAGAGTAAGGACTGCTTACCATCAATCATACGCGTATCAAGGTGGGGAACCGCCATCGTCGGAGCTGCGCCAAGAGCCTGCCCATAGACCTTAGCAGTATGCTTCGCCACAACCTTAGGATTCCGGCTGATCATCCACTGCCCACCAATCGGAAAACCGCCATACCCGCTCACTTCAGGGATACCCGATTTTTGAAGCAACGGAAGGGATCCCCCGCCAGCTCCTACGAAAACAAAATCGGCGTGAATCTTCTGTTTCTGGCACGTCTCCTCATTACGCACAGTGACAATCCAACCCTTTCCCGAAGTCTTCTTATTGAGATCAACGACCCGGTGTCCAAACTGGGTCCTGCAGTTTTCCTGTTCATCGATCCATTGACAAAAACTTCGAGAAATTTCGCCAAAATTCACATCTGTCCCGCCATCCATATAAGTCGCAGCTACCGGTTGCTCCTCATTACGTCCTTTCATTAAAAGTGGGGCCCAATCAGCAATCTCCTTCCGATCTGTCGAAAACCTCATCGGCTCAAAGAAATGATGCTTCTTCAAGCCCTCGTAGCGAGCCTTGAGGTAAGGCACCTGCTCTTGAGTATGAACAAGGGAGATGTGTGGCAACGAATTCAAACATTCCCTTGTATCCTTGATGATCCCCCTCCGCGCCGCATGCGCCCAGAACTGAAGAGAATGTTCGAAGTCTTCAAAAACCGAGATCGCTTTCGAGACATCGACCGTCCCATCCTCTTCTTGGTTTGGAGTGTAAGATAGCTCGCAAATTCCAGCGTGACCAGTCCCCGCGTTATTCCAACCATTTGAAGCTTCCTGAGCCGGCTTTTCAGTCACTTCAAAGAGCTGCACTGAGAGAGCTGGATTCAACTCTTTGAGCATCACTCCGAGCGTCGAGGACATGATCCCTGAGCCGATTAGTAGAATGTCAGTCTTCATGAGCAAATTAACGTAGGAAGGCTTCCTGAAGCCCTCCGTCAACCGCTAAGATTTGGCCGGTAGTTTTTGAAGCAGCATCACTGAGCATAAAGAGCATCCCCTGCGCTTGGTCCTGAGGCGTTATAGGAGATTGAGTGAGTGTTCGGTCGGCATAAAACTGTGCAAGCTTATCGCGAAGATCCTCAGTGCTCTCATCATCACTAAAAGAAATTTCGTACTTGGCGAGCGACGCAACCACCCGGTCCCTTGGAAACATCCCACTTCCAGCCACCACCGTAGCGGGAGCGACTCCATTCACCCGAACGAGAGGAGCAAGTTCGATCGCCAACTCACGGATTAAATGATTGGCGGCCGCCTTCGAGGCATCATAAGCAAGACTACCCTTTTTAGAAACAACCGCATTAGCACTCGTCGTGATAACCATCGAGCCTTTAAGCCCTTGTTGTTTCCAAATTTTAGCAGCCTCATCTGCGACTAAATAAGGCCCAGAGACATTGATCCCAAAAGTAAGCCCCCATTTTTCATCAGGGATATGTCCGGTCCGATCCGGTGGCACGAAAACTCCGGCGGTCACCGCAACATGATCCAACCCACCATAGGCATAGATCACCTTATCTAGCATCGCCTTGATCGAGACACGATCTGTCACGTTACAGGCCACACCAATCGCGTTTCCACACCCCGAAACTCCAGTCCCTGCAACGCCAATCCCCTTTCCAACTTTTGCAATCAATTCGGCCGCAGTCTGCTCAGCTGCCTCCGAATTTAAATCCGCACAGACGACATGCGCACCCTGATCGATCATGAGATGAGCCATTTCTTTTCCAATTCCACTACCAGCTCCAACCACAAGAACCACTCTCCGTGCATACTCACACTCGGGAGGCATACGCTGCAGCTTCGCCTCCTCAAGAGCCCAATATTCAATATCAAAAGCCTCTTTCTGTGGTAACCCGATATATTCATCGATCGCCTCTGCACCGCGCATCACCGAGATTGCGCAATTGTAAAATTCAGCTGTCACCCGCGATTCTGATTTGTTCTTTCCAAAAGCCACTATCCCGATCCCCGGAATAAGTACCACGGTCGGATTTGAATCACGCATTGCAGGCGAGGATGGCTCCTTATTCGCCTCGTAGTATTTCGCATAGTCGACACGGTATTCCTTTAATCCTTCCAGAAGTTTAGCCCTCAAAACTTCGAAATCTTCATTTTTTGGATCCCAGTCAACATAGAGTGGTTTGATCTTGGTTCGCAGGAAATGATCTGGACAAGAAGTACCCAGCCCCGCAAGACGCTTCGCAGCATGAGAGTTTACAAACTCCAGAGCAGCTTCCGTTGATTCAATTGTTGCGACAAAACGATTCTGCTGACTGACCTGCCCACGCAACCATGGCACAATTTTACCTACTAAGTCCTTCTGATGATCGGCCGAAAGGCTCTCATATTTCTGCCCATCAAAAGTCTGCTCGCCTTTGTCTCTATCCTCAATATATCTGCCAGCTCGCTCAATTAACTCTAGGGTGAGTTCGTAACATTCCTTATCGTCGTTCGCCCAATTGATCAGCCCATGCTGCCCCATATTTATCCCTTTAGCCTGAGGATGATTTTTACAAACCTCTTGAAACAAAAGACCAAGATCAAAACCTGGGCGTTGCCAGGAGGTATAAATCACCTCATCTCCAAAAATCTCCCGGGTAATGGCCTCTGAATTCTTGGTAGCGCAGATCGAAATAAACGCGTTCGGATGCATGTGGTCGACATGCCTGTATGGGATAAAAGAATGTAGCGGAGTATCAATCGAGGAAGGTCGCGGATTGAGATTAAAGGTAGTATGTCGATACATCCCTACCATGTCATCTTCGATTTGGGTCTTCACCCCATTCGGCGAAGTTTCATTATAAATCTTCTGTAACGCAATAAGCTTATCCTGATACAGCGAAGAAAAATTTTCGATTGTTGAAGTTCTTAGGTCCCCACCAGAACCTTTGACCCAAAGAATCTCAACCTCTTCGCCGGTCAAAGGGTCCGTCTCCATTGCTTTAGACGAAGTATTTCCACCACCGGTATTAGTGATACGCTGATCATTCCCGAGAATATTTGATCGATACGCTAAACGCTCGGCAACGTTCATTGAGCCGACTCTTGCATCGTCCCAACCATAATCCACGTGACGATATTCCGATGATGTAAATGACATAATATAAATAGTGTTCTGAAACTTTGAACTAACAATTCGGCCTATCCCTGGGAGATTGAGGGTCTATTCTCCCCGATTCATAAGGTTAGCTGAAATCTTTTCAAGTGTCAGTGGATCTTTGACCCAGATCATGCCGTGTTGAAGAAAAAAGAGTGCACATTCGCATACAAACTATCCAAAGGTGATTGGAGTAGATTAAGACCAAACAAACTCTGTCCTCTCAAAAAGAACAAGTCTCAGCAAAACCCAAAGATGGCAGACCGATTTGAAGACGATTAATTTTTTCGTATGTCGGGAACTGGGTGTCGTCGTTTATTAAATTTCTTAGCAAAAGGTATGCAAAACTATTCAGATTACACTTTTTCTATGTCAAAGGATTCCACCAACTCGGTATCTAAAATTCAATTTCCAGCTCCAAAAATCAGTCAACTTGCAAGGAGTCGACCTAAATAGATCGAGGTCTGGCGCACCTTACCATCCCACTCTTGCCAGATTATGATAAGATGAAGCTCCTCGCCCAAAAGCACCGGACCATCAAAACGACCCACAGTTTCTAAATCAAAACTATGCGCCCCGACAGTACCCCGCAAAATGTCCACTAAGGTATCACGCCAGTCAGGATGACTTTTGCGCCACTGGGAAAAAGATTGCCCGTTTTGCCATCTTCCAAGACCAACTCGACAAGCGCGAAAATTGTCCTTCTCATCTGGGTCTGACATCCAATGAAGGCTCACTTTTTCGTCCTCAACTACTGACTTCTTACTCTTCCAACCATCCAAGAAAAACACCACACCTGGGGGTTGAGAGCCAAATGATCTCCGGTAAATCACCCAGCCAATACACAAACCTACCACGACAAAAGATGCCAAGGCAGCCCAGACATATAGCCATCGCAAATCTCCTAATTTGATCATCAGTAGCCCACCGCCCACCGCCCCCAGTGAGATTAAGAGGATCCAGAAGATTGACCACATCAAGAAGCACCCCCCCCGATGAACTATCGTCATTGAGAAGAATAACAATTTGGTTCCAGCTCCACCGTCTTTTAAGGAAGAAACGATTAATTCAGGGGCATTTAAGATAAATTGGCTCCTTAATTTTCCGCGCCACCAATAAATAATGGTTGGAAGCACGGCATATCCTGCAATCGCGATTCCCAGCGCCAACAAAACTAGAGAAAGAGGAATTAAAATCCAGGTATTCGGGGTTAGAGAGCGCTGAATCACGGCTTCGCCTGCCGCATCCGGATTTACGAAAATCGTAAATCCTTCGTCTGAATTTTGATTCTCAATGAATTCTAAAATCTCTACCCCCATCAACCCGCCGCTGACATTGCCAAATGAAAAACGGGTTCCTGAAAAGGTCTCTTCCCCGACTTCATACGAATAGCGAATCGCAGTCTGCCCATGACTTTCCAGCAAGGTTGCAGTTGCTTCCTCCCACCAAATGCTACGAACCAAATCAATAAACGCCGCGTTCGGCTCTTCAGCAATCTTGCCACATCCTACCAAAATCAATGTAGCCAGAACAGCCGACAAGAAACGCTTCCACCACTTCGGCTTTGAGTCACCCAGCGCACGCACCACTCTTGCCAAAAAACTTAAGTTTTTCCTTTTGTCACTCACTTCATTCGCGCACCCGAACTCTTTAAGATGCTTTCGAATAAATCCAAGGCGTTCCATGGATGAACTTCAATGAGATTAGGCAGAAATTTAAACTTATTTCAGATTATCATATTCGGAAAGCTTACTGGAACCCAACCCTCTTACTCAGGAATAGATCAAAAGAGTCTCGACAACAAAACTATGGAGTAGCGCTCGAACGGATCACGCCCAGTCAACCCATCACCTATTTTACCAAACACTTCCGAGCCACCTCGATATCCGGTCATTTTACCGAAATGGTAATTCAAGCTGATGGAAATGCCTCGGGGCTCGACGAAGTCTCGACCGACGAATGGCCTTCCAGACTCGACTGCGCACAATTTTCATACGCCAACGAGCCCAACCCAATCGTAACCGCCAATACATTTTGGTGTTCATTTAAACACTATGTAGGCACTTAGAGAAGTGAGCAAGACTAACTTTCACCAAAGTCAGTAGCTATCGCACGAACAATTCTATCAACATTCAGCTTGGTGACGATATTTCCCCTTGAGCCCCGCCCTTTAAGAGCAATTTCACCAAAGGAAAAAGGACGGGAAACATTTCTCAGACGAAGCGCAGGTTTGAGATGGACCACAACCGTATTTGCAGCACTCGCCTCCTCTGTGTCATGGACCGCAAAATACATCACCCGGGACCCTTTGGTCCCTTTACCCATTTTGTAAATCTTATCGCGAGTCACTCCACCTGCTTTGAATCGCTTGGCATAGTAAGGACCCTCGCGACCCTCCCGGTAGATCATCGAATAGACCTTGGGCTCATCCTTACGGAAAACCGAGACATGGACCGGACGCTTTCCAACAAAAATCTTATCGGCTACCTTAGTGACACGCATCTCGGCATCGAGGGAGAAGATAATGATGTCATCAAGCGTTGAACATTTCTCAAGAGCATCTTCTTTTTTCAGGCTAATACCCGCAAAGCCGTTCTTACGATCCAGATAAAGGGTCTCGCTAGCAACCACCACTGCCGAACGTTTCACCACCCCAAATTCGGCAAGTTCGGTTTTACGCTCACGTCCCTTGCCATACTTTTTGATGAGTGATTTAAAGTAAGCAATCGAATAACGTGTGATATTCTTGATATGTTTCTCAGTCTCTTCAATGCGGTCTTCAAGACCTCGAATTTCCTCATTAGCTCTAAATCCATCATACTTTGAAATTCGCTTAATTTTGATTTCAGTTAAACGAATAATATCATCCCGAGTCACCTCGCGCTTGAGCAATTTTTTGAAGGGTCCCAAACCTTTATCAATCGCTTCGATGACCGCCTCCCAAGTTTCACATTCCTCAATATCGCGGTAGATTCGGTTCTCAATGAAGATTTTCTCTAGTGAACTGAAGTGCCATTTCTCATTGAGTTCACCGAGGAGAATTTCCAGTTCTTTGAGCAGGAGGTCCTTTGTCAGAAAGGCGCAATTTTTAAGGATTTCGCTCACCGGCATAAAATGCGGCTGGCCATCATGAATGACACAAGAATTTGGAGAAATACTCACCTCACAATCAGTAAACGCATAGAGAGCCTCACGTGTTGTTTCGGCATCGGCCCCAGCTGGAAGGTGGACCAGGATCTCAACATTCTCCGCCGTGTTGTCCTCAATTTTAGAAATCTTGATCTTCCCCTTATCATTTGCACTAACGATAGAATCCATCACTCCCCCAGTCGTGGTTCCAAAGGGAATCGAGCCAATTCGAATCAGCTTTGCTTTCACGATTTCAACATCGGCACGCACCCGGACTTTGCCGCCACGCAAGCCATCGCGATAGTCGCTCACATCGATCAAACCACCGGTATGAAAATCAGGGAACAGCTCGAATGGCTGCTTCCGCAAGACACAAATACAGGCCTCAATCAGTTCAATGAAATTATGCGAAAGAATCTTGCAAGCTAGCCCTACAGCGATGCCCTCCACTCCTTGTGCCAACAAGAGAGGAAACTTCATCGGCAAGGTGACCGGCTCCTTATTTCGGCCATCGTAGCTTCGAGTCCATTCAGTAGTTTTTGGGTTAAACCCGACCTCAAGTGCGAACGGAGTGAGCCGAGCCTCAATATATCTAGGGGCAGCTGCCCGATCTCCGGTTAAGACGTTTCCCCAATTTCCCTGAGTATCAATTAAAAGGTCTTTTTGACCCAGCTGCACCATCGCATCACCAATTGAAGCATCCCCGTGCGGGTGATACTTCATGGTATTTCCGACCACGTTCGCGACCTTGTTGTAACGTCCATCTTCCAACTCGCGCATCGAATGGAGGATCCGACGCTGCACTGGCTTCAAGCCATCCCCAAGATGAGGGACAGCGCGCTCCATGATTACATAACTAGCGTAATCGAGGAAGTAGTCGGAATACATCCCGCCCAGCGAAAGATTCTCGCGCGGCTCCTTGGAATCATTAGTTTCGTCCATGTCTTGGCTCAAACAATTGTTTGTTAAGAAAAGCTAACAATCGAAGCGCTAAGCCCCAACAAAAAAAGGGCGGGAAATCCCACCCTCTTGAAATTCAGCTTAGAGATCGCCCACCCCTATGGCTGTTCAATCAAGCGGTAGTAGCGAGCCGGTGTCGATGAAATGGCATCGGAAAACCGAATCGTCGTTGAACCATCCGGATTATCAATTTCCGCAAAACCACCCGGCACTTCTTCCCAAGCATCAGTTGCGCCGAGATTACTCGAGGATTGGAGAATCCAGACCTTAGTTCCAAGCCCTGAAACAATGAGCTCAGCTTGACCAATTACGGGGTCAACCAAGAAACCTAGAACTTCCAGTCCAGTCACAAGCGGAGGACCTCCGCCGCCATGCACACTAGGAGTCATATCGGCCACAACTGCCGGGGTAATGATCCACTCTTCGATCGTAAAGGTGGCATTCGGAGCACCAACCGCGCGATCAACCCGAGAATCTAAGAATTCCCAAATTTCACCAGTTCCGTCTGTGCCAGGCTGCCCATAAACATCAACCAAAGCTCCGGTAGACTGGTCTCCACCGAATCGCAGCTCGATGTTATCGTCACCATTTGAATTGATGGTGCTACTTTCTTGGTCAGGTGCCGGAGCATCGGGATAGGCCGCAGTGAAGTTAACGCTATTGTTGGCGATCACAAAAGTTCCTCTAGCAGGAATAGTTCCAAACAAAGGAATGGCCCGGCCATTGCTGCTACCATTGACATAATAAACAATATTCCAATTTCCTGAACCCAAGTCGATATCCTCGTTAGTCGGGTTGAAAAGCTCTACGAAACGCCCTTCGAAGTTATCGCCTGGATCGGCAATCTCAGAAATATAAACCGGAGGAATGACTGTATCGTTGTCTTGGATATTCAGATTAAAAGCGGAAGCTCCACTGATGCGGGCGTCTCCATTGGACGTAAGATCTGAGAGAATAAAGATAGCTGTCTCGGCGGTCTCTTGCTCCGAATCATCAGCTAAGGTCACCGTAATCATCTGAGTGTCACCACTCTGCGCACCGGCCGGGAAAGTTACAGTTCGGCTCAAAAAATTACCAATATCGGCAGCAGCAGCAGTGCTATTAATATCTTCCAACATAATTGAAACAGTTACCGCTGCCCCATCCGGATTCAAAATCTCAACTTCAATATCAGCCGTTCCGTCCGCTTCATTAACTGTGACTGATGTCGTCTTAAAACCAACTAAGGGCGAATTCTTGCCAAGAACACTTGAACCGATAAAATTATTAGTTCCTAAAGCCGAGCCATCCACTTCCCCAATTGAGACTTCCTGCCAAACGACAGGGAAATCACGAAAGGTCGAACCAGCGTCGAGATTGAATCCAGTCAAAGTGTTCTCCCTTACGACACTCGTATCATTTCCCTCGTTCCCATCAGCGGTCACGCTGATCGCATCGACTATGTTGGCAGTTTCACCAGTATCCCCTTGATAAAGGACGACTGAATCATTGCCGTTATAAAAGGTAATATCAGAAGTCACATTTGCGGCACCTGCTGCAACGGGCGTCGTCGCGCTCGGGTTTGCCACAATGAAACTCGCACCAGCGGGCAGAAAACCCGAAAGGGCTAACTGGCTGCTTGGGAAGTTCCCGTCAGTCTTGAAGTCTTCCGTCGAAGCATTAGACCATCGAGTCAAAATAAAGTTACCGAGATCAATTTCAGAATCAGAAACATTGGTCAACTCGATGTATTTGTTATTCGAAAAACCTTCGTGATATTGCGTAATCAAAAGTGGACTGCCCGTTTCTGTTCCAACATCGCCATCATCGGTCACGGTCACAGTCGCCACTGCGCCCCGAAAACCCTCCGCCACCGCGCTAATTGAAACCTTCCGGGCACCGTCGGGATCTGGGTCGTCAACTCCAGTCACCAGAAAAGTTGCAGTCAAGCCGCTCGTAATACTTAGGGTCGCAGGCACGGTAGCCTCCGTCAAATCATCGCTAGTGAGATCCACTCTCAGTGGATAGTTGGCGGGAGCCTCCGGAAGGTTGACTGTCAAAGTCGTCGTGCTACCTGCTCCGCTTTCACTAATCGAACTAGTGGCAGGAGATAACATGATAGATGGTAGAGGATCCCCAAAACTCGCACCCGTTACGTCGGTGCCAGGCGACTCTGAGCTCACCGAACCAGCGATGGTCGTATGGGGCTGAAATCCTCCAACCAATTCCGGGCTTCGGTTCAATGATTCGTCATCAGAGGAATTATCCTCATACCTTACTTGATCCACTTGCGTGAAAGAACTGTCCTGAAGAGTAATTGTGTCACCACTATTGTTGAGACTCGGAGCACCAACAAAAACCGAAACTCCGTTGAGAGTAGCTGCCGGATTACCTCCACCAAAAACCACAATAGCCTCATTGGCGCCGATCATTATCCCGGGAGGAAATTCGAAAAAATTGCCGCTCAGATCTGTAATCTGATAGCCGCCAATGTTTACCGTTACATTACCAGTATTGACGATTTCCACGAATTCATCTTGGCTAGTATTCGCCTCACCATCTTGGTTGACGTCGTTCCCCGGCGAGGGATCGTAAAGGAGTTCATTGATGACGAGCTGAGCTGAAGCACTCAGTGTCAGTAACAAAGCGGCTAAGAAGAAAATCAGTTTTTTCATGAGCAGAATAGAAGTTTCAAGAACCGTCGCAAATTCCTGCTGAGTTCTATGCCCGTTTCACCGATATCGCAAATTCAGTAATTGGAGAGGTAGATGGAATCTGCCTAAACCTCGGCAGAATCAACGTCATCACGAAGATTCTTGATAATGAACCCCTGACGATCAGGCGTATTTTTCCCCATATAAAAGGTTAACATCTCTTTAAGACCTCTGCCTTCCTCCATCTGCACCGGATCCAGCCGCATGTCTTTACCAATCATGAACTTAAATTCGTCAGGCGAAATCTCACCCAAGCCCTTGAATCGGGTGATCTCGGGATTGCGGCCCAACTCCTTCATTGCAGCTTCTCGTTCGTCGTCATCGTAGCAGTAAATGGTCTTCTTTTTATTCCTCACGCGAAAAAGTGGGGTCTGCAGTATGAAAAGATGTCCTTCACGAATTAGCTCCGGAAAAAACTGGAGAAAGAAAGTCAGCAGGAGCAAACGAATATGCATTCCATCGACGTCGGCATCGGTCGCGATCACGACCCGATTGAATCTCAGCGATTCGATATCGTCTTCGATTCCCAAAGCCGCCTGAAGCAAAGCAAACTCCTCATTTTCATAGACTACCTTCTTGGTTAGCCCGAAAGTATTGAGCGGTTTTCCACGCAAGGAAAATACGGCCTGAGACTCTACATCGCGACACTTCGTGATTGATCCACTGGCCGAATCACCCTCTGTCAAAAAAACCGTAGTGTCCGCGCGACGCTTGTGCTTGGTATTAAAGTGAGCTCGGCAATCGCGGAGCTTCTTGTTGTGAACCTTGGTCTGGCGCGCTCGCTCGCGAGCCAATTTCTTCACTCCACTTAGTTCCTTACGCTCTTTCTCAGCGGAAAGAATACGCTTCTGAATCGCCTCGGCTACTGCTGGAGTTTTGTGAAGATAGTTATCCAGTTCCTCCTTCAGGAAATTCCCAATAAAGGTCCGCACCGTCTCGCCTTCCGGGGCGACCGTGGCCGATCCCAACTTCGTCTTTGTTTGACTTTCAAAAACTGGCTCTTCAATTCGCACCGAAATCGCTCCCGTAATCCCAGCGCGAATATCAGAAGGATCATAACTCTTCTTATAAAATTCGCGGATCACTTTCACCAGTGCCTCTCGAAACGCCGCGAGGTGAGTCCCGCCCTGCGTCGTATTCTGACCATTTACAAAAGAATAATAATCCTCACTTCCACCCTGGCTATGGGTGAAGACCACATCGATGTCCTTACCAGTCAAATAAATCGGCTCATAAAGCGGAGCTTCATCCATCTCCTCTTTTAGAAGATCTAAAAGACCATTCCTTGATCGGAATTTCTTTCCATTGAAGATCAACGCCAGACCCGGGTTTAAGTAGCAATAATAGCGACACATTTTCTCCACGAAGGGATCACGGAACTTGGTTCGCTTGGGAAAAACTGTCCGATCAACCTCAAAAGCCAAGCGGGTTCCGCCCACTGATTCATCGATTGCCGGTTTTTTCATCTCCTCAACCACTTCCCCTTTTGAGAACTCAATCGCCTTCGTCTTACCTTCACGCCAAGCCTGAATCTCGAAGAATTCGCTTAGCGCATTCACCGCCTTGATCCCCACTCCATTTAGCCCTACCGACTTCTTAAAAGCCTCGCTATCATACTTCGCACCCGTATTAATTTTGGCCGCACAGTCCATTAGCTTACCAAGAGGAATTCCCCGTCCGAAGTCCCTCACCTCAACTCGACTCTCGTCATCAATATCAATCGTAATCTCTTTGCCGTGACCCATCACGAACTCGTCAACCGAGTTATCGAGCGCTTCTTTTAGCAAGATGTAAATCCCATCGTCCGCCGAAGATCCATCTCCCAGCTTCCCGATATACATTCCGGGACGCAACCGAATATGCTCCCTCCAATCGAGGCTTTTAATATCGTCTTCAGTGTAACTCACGGCAGCGGCCATGGAGGGAGAATATTTAACTTTTCCAAAGCATCAAGAACTCTCTCCCCGCTTGATCCAATTCCCCCTCCAGCCTCCCGGCTACCAGCCAATCCGTGCGAAGGAAAGATCAAATGCCCCCATTAGGCTCCACTTATGTAGGCCGGAACACCAGCACACCTAGGAAGAAAAAATCGACGCCAAGAAGCACGAAGCTTCATGGCGCTAATTTTCTAAGTCCGTTACGACTTTGAATCCTTCTTAGCTGCTTTTTTAGCCGCCTTTTTTGCCACTTTTTGGACAGTAGATTTCTTTTTTGTCGTGACCTTCTGGACATCGGCCTCCTTAGGAGGTGGCGGTGGGATTTCATCATCATCACTCCCACCGTGGCTTAAAATGAACTGGAGGTCATCGACACCCAGATTACTAGCGAACCCTTCGTCGCCCAAAATGTTGGTCACAAGAGCCGTCTTTTGGTGTTGCAGGATCCGGATCTTCTCTTCCACCGAATCACGGGTCAGAAGACGATAAGCGATCACCTTGTTTTTTTGACCAATTCGGTGAGTTCGATCGATCGCCTGGTTTTCCACCGCCGGATTCCACCATGGATCATAGAGAATCACGTAAGATGCCGAAGTTAAATTCAAGCCTGCACCACCCGCTTTTAACGAAAGAAGGAACACTGAAGCATCCTTCGTAGTTTGGAATTTCTCGATCTCCCCTTTGCGATCCTTGGTTTGTCCAGTGAGGTAGTTGAAGGGGCGACTCTCGACCTCAAGACGCATCTTGATGATATCGAGCATCGATACAAACTGTGAAAAGACGAGGACTTTGTGTCCCTCTTCGCGAAGCTGATCCAGTAGATAGAAAAGAGCATTCATCTTCGCGCTTTCTTCTTTGAGCCACTTCGGATCGATCAAACCTGGGTGACAACAAATCTGACGAAGGCGCATCAGGCCCTGAAGAATTGCGAAACTGTTTTTCTTCACCGCCTCATCGGAATCAAGACCAAGCAAAGCTTGTTGAATGCGCTTCAGCTCCACCTTGTAGAGCTCTTCTTGGATTCCCTCCATTCCCGCAAAGACTTCTTCTTCCGTTCTTGGTGGGAGATCTTTTGCCACTTGGCCCTTAGTCCGGCGAAGAAGGAATGGGCGCAAGCGCGCGGCGAGACGATTTTGGCTACTTGGATCCTTCCGCTTATCGAAACGACGCTTAAAATAAGCGCGGGTTCCGAGAACTCCTGGCATTGCGAAAGCCATCAGTGACCACATATCCATGAGGCGATTCTCGATAGGAGTACCAGTCAGAACTAGGCGATTTTCTGCATTCAATTCACGGGCACATTTGGCGGCCTTAGAGTCTGGGTTTTTAATCTGTTGTCCCTCGTCAAGAATAACGGTCAGCCAGCGGACTTTGTTCAGCTGATCTCCACACACCCGCAGCTGGGCATAGTTGAGAACAAGGATGTCTAGCTCATTGTTCACTTCATCAAGATCCAAATCGTCGCGGGTTCGCAAAATCTTCAGTTTGAGATTTGGGGCAAATTTCCCAGCTTCGGTTGCCCAAACATCAAGAACAGACTTTGGACAAACCACAAGAGCTGGACCAATCTTAACGTTCGCATCTTTGGTTTCATCAATATATTTCCGCAGCCAAAGAAGATAAGTGATACTCTGAATCGTTTTACCAAGACCCATGTCATCAGCAAGTATTCCACCAAAGCCATTCGTGGCGAGATAGGCAAGGAACTGGTAACCCTCGACCTGATAGGGACGTAAGGTCGCGTTGAGTGAATCAGGAACATCAGGCTTAATATCAATTTTAATATCGCGGGCACGGTCCTTAATTCGCTTCCACGCCTTCGGATCAAAGACTTCGGCAGCCTTAGGATCCGCTAACTGCATGGCATGCATTCGGTGGGTCTCACCTGAAAGATCGAAAGGATCGAGTCCTAGACGTGTCACGGCATCGCGCTGATCAGGATCGAGTTTGATTTCAAGTCGCATCCACGAGCCATCATCCATGCGGACATAACCACCACGGGCTGCCACGAGTTGACGGATCTGAGTCTTAGAAAGGTTAACACCTTCCACATCAATCACTACGCGGAGATCAAACCAATCAATCTCCTGATTCACGACCTCGAAGCGAATCGCAGCAGTGACCGGGTCGCTGAGAATTGTTTTCAGCTTAGCTTCGATGTCGAGCTCTACTGATTCCGGCATCGCTTCAATCCACTCAGCAAATTTCTCCGGAAACTGCTTGGTGATCCGTCCCTTAAAGGCCTCCAGCTTTTCGTCGTAGGTTAAGCCCATTTGGAGGAGAATTTCAGGGATCGGGTAAAGCTTCTCACGCGCAAAGCGGAGAAGAGCCTTACCTTTTACAGGTTCCTGTTTGATAAGATCCCAACCAGCTTTGATTAGTTTCTCCTCACGGCGTCCTTTCGCTTCAAGAGCTTTTACATCGATGACTAAGTGCTCTGTTTCGGCGGCTGTCAACCCTTGCTCAACCCACATCTTCAAATGAGGAAAAAGGTCTAGATCAGTCACTCGACGTTTCATCGAAGGCGGCAAACTGGACCCAATCTTACGAAGAAATTCAACCCCTTCGAGGGAATCGATAACCAGCTTCGGAATCGAATAGCGAGGCATAATCTCGGTGTCCTCCAACCATCGTGGAGGCCCGGGGAAAACGGTCTCGTCGGACTGATAAAGTTCAGTTCGACCCGGAAGCAAACGGACCGAGTGAGAAACTTTTTCACCACTTTGGGTCACTAACTGCAGAGCAAATGAGTTCGAATCCATGGGGTCGTCATCACAGAGCCAACTAAGAGGCTCGTCGACTACCTGAAACGGTCTTTCGTCAAGGTTCACCATGTAGCCCTTCGACTCCTTTTGGTGAAAGAGAAGATTCATGAAACAACAAGCTTCTTCATTCTCCAGATCGAGATAGAGCTCACCCGTTTTTTCGCTATAGCGTAAAAAGTGCTCCCAAAGAATTTGGCTCGCGGCATCCATCCGCAAAGCTGAGGCATCAAACAACTTCAGGATACGTTCGATCTCCCCCTTCTCTCGAAGAGACACCCACTCTTCTTCGTATTCCTCCCGCGCCTCAACGCGGGCTTCGTTTATCGTAGAAACCAGGCGAAACTCAATTTTGTGTGGGATTTCTTGTGGTGGACGTTCGTTGACACTTTCAATTCTGTCATACCAAGCCGCAACTTCCCTCTCTTGTTCCCAATCACGCATCCGACGCTGAACATCTTCCAAGTCGGTGATCGCGTCCATGAAGTCAGGATAGCGAAGATTTTTCTTATCGAAGGCATAGCCCAAATAGTTCCAGAACTCTAAAATATCACCCGGAGGAACCGGCCAGAGTTCTAGAGGCTCGTAACTCGCGATCTCCCAGCGAGGATTTAAACGAACCATATCATGATCATGGATCTCTCCCTCGATCACATATCTTCGATAGCGCTTCTCGACCCGAAACACAAAATCCGCCTCTTTGTCATCAAGTTCACGATCAAGCTTCTCCTCGATAAGATCGACGATCGGAGTATCGTCAAACTCATTGGGCGACTCCGGGAGATCTTCCCCCCGGTGAAGGCGCTCAAGCATTGCCGCGAACATTACTGCTCCTGATGTTTCCTCGTCCTCGGTCGAGCAACTGCCAAACCAACGATTACCTTGGAGTCTTAGCGTGGTACGGTGCACCCCGCCATTATCCTCAACCCGCCCCTGGATAAAGAGGTGGTTTCCAAAAATCTGCGTTACCGCTCCTTCTTCCTGAAGATGCTCCCCACGCTTACGGGCAGCCTCTGGGAAACTATTGAGAAAGTTCAATGTCGCCCGGTCCGGGTTGAGTGCGGTCATGTTACTAGCCATTATTATTTTCTTAGTGCGTGAAAGAAAACCGCAGCCAAGCACCCCAAAAGGAGCCGCTAGCGACGGCGAGGTCTTGAGACTAAACCCAAGTAGTAGAAATACGCAACAGAAAGCGTCATCGAATTCGTCAAAGAAATAGGACCTACCTGAAAGAACGCTGATTCTATCGCTGTTAGAAGCAGCATCCTCCAGCGTTTTGCCTCTTCAAATAACTCCCCGCAACACCCTGATCGCCATTTCGTGGCTAATTACGCTCGCAATCGGCTTACTTGTTGGGTGGAAAAGTGCATCAAACGCCAACCTCACGAATGGGACCGGAACCTCACTCCCAGCAAAGCCTCCCCACGATTCCCGCTCGCTCGATTCCCCCTCTTATCTTGCTGAAGCTCAGAAAATCGGACGAAGGAAAATCAGCGATGATTCGATATCTACCGGAGATGAGGAAGCGATCCATCAAACCATGATCGAGCTCTCCGATGTTCTTAATGTTGGGAACCGCATCGAACGCACCCGCCAGATGATCGCTTTTATTGATCGCATCGATAACAACGAAATGGCAGACATCGTCCAAAACTTCAGTGAAGCCGGATGGGTTGACTATAATCGGAGCGAGTTCTCGATGCTAATTTCCGCCTGGATGGACCGAGATCCTTTTACGGCAATCGGCTTTCTCGATCAAAACGAATCTGACGGTTGGACTCGAAAAACTGCAATCTCAGCTTGGGCGGCCGATAGCCCAGAGGAAGCTGCGAACGCCATTCAAGGCCTTGAAGACAATGGCGAGGTCAATGACTGGGTGATCGGCCTAATCGAAGGAATGGCCCGAAATGATCCTGAAGGCGCGCTCCTAGCCCTTAAGGATATCGAAGACAGCAGCACTAGAAACCAAGCCATTCGTGAAATCCTACCTGAAGTGGTGATCCGGGGAGCCGAATTTGCCGGCAAATGGATCGAGCAAATCAAGGACCCAAAGCTCCAAAGAGACACCGCAAAGCGCCTCGCTAGCTCGTTAGCCCGCCGAGATCCCGAATCTGCCTCTAACTGGATCAGTAACATGACCACGGTCGCCACTCGACGCGATGCCTCCGAAGTGGTCTCAGAAATATACGCCCAACAGAATCTCGATGGCGCCAAGCTATGGGCCGAAAGCCTCCCACAAGACACCATGACCGAAGCAGCCGAAGGAGTTGCCAAATACCTCGCTCGCAAAGATCCAATAGAAGCTGCAATCTGGCTTCGTAGTCTCGGTGACGATCCCGACCTTGATGGTGCCCGCATTCGTTTTTTACAAGAAACAGGCCAGCAAGACCCGCAAACTGCACTCGAAAACGTCTCAACCCTTTCGCGCCCCAAAGACCAAGAGCGCTACTATCGCGACATTTTAAACCGCTGGCACAAAACCGACGGAAACTCAGCTATTGCCTGGGCAACCAAAAACTCGGATTTCCTACCAGACAAGGCCTTAAAGGGAATTTTCCCTAAACCCAAAAAGAAGAAAAAATAAAAAGGATGGCCATCGCGCCCACCCTTTACGTTTTAAACATGAAGGTCCGGCAAACTGCCGGGATGGATTAGCAGCCTCATCCGCCACCACCACCACCGCCTTCGCCGCCGCCGCCACAGCACCCGCCACCGCTTGCTTGGGCAATATCTTCAGGAGTTGGGACGCGCCCTAGCTCCAAAGTCATTCCCACCATCCGACTTACGCTGGACTGCAGAGCTTCGAGAGATTGCTGGGCTTGCATGAAGTCAGAAGCGATCGGGTTGTTTAAGAGCTCGGTGCGGCCACCTTCGAACTCAGCGATTTCACTATCCGACAATTGAAGTCCTGATTGCTGCTTCTGATTCAGGGCCTGCCCGCTTTCGTGCACCGATTGGTAGCTCAAGCGAGCTTCGTCATCGCCAAGAAATTTCTCCACCTTTTGAAGAAGGTCGCGATAATCCGAATCATTGGCAATAGTTTCACAAAGGTCGCGGGTCTTTCCCATGACTGCTGAGTCGTCCTCTAGAAGATTCATGTGAGCGACATACGCTCCACCGCCGATTGCCGCAACCGCAGATTTATTCTTTATTTATGCCCCCCAGACAAACGGATCCGAAAAAAAAGCCGGAATAGCATCGTTTACAGTTTAGTATCTTACCGTCATGACCTCAAAAAATAGACTTTTTGCCGCAGCCTGGGCCGTCAGCTGTGGAGCTGCCTTTCTCGTCGGACGAGGATCTGCAGACTCACCAGAGGCTGCTGACACCTCTAATTCTAAGACGAAATCTGCCGCCTCTGGATCTAGGACGATCTCTCGTAGACCCAAATCCTCAACCCCTTCTGCGACGACCGGTCAGATTGCTTCAACATCTACGAAAAGCTCAAGCAAATCACAGATCGAGGCGATTCGTGGGGAAGCCAAAGTTCTCAAAAACATGTCAGACCCGATTGCCCGGGCCGAAGAATTTCTCAAATTCGTTAAAAATCTCTCGCCCGACCAATACCTCGACGCTGTCGATGCCTACCGAGAAGGCGGGATCGAAAACGAGCAATTCGGCGAATACCGCATGCTTCTATCCGCCTGGGCTCAGGCCGATCCACTTCAGGCCCTCGATTATGCTAAAGAGAAGACCGGGACTAATTTTGCTCGTCAGACCATTCTTTCCGCGTGGGCCAAAAATGATACCGAAGGCGCAGTAGCATGGGCTCGCGAAAACTTCGATAGCGAAGCAAAAGGTGCCGATGCCAACCCATGGATTGTTGGAGTAATCGAAGGCATTTCCTCAATCGACCTCGGTCGTGCCACCGAGTTGCTCGAAGAACTCCCCTTCTCTCGCGGACGCGGTCAGGCTCTCGATGCCGTCTTTGCCGAAGTCACTAGCGGAGGCCCTGAGAACACCAAGCAATGGATTGCGAGCCTCGGCGATGAAAAACTCAAATCGGGAGCTGCCAGCCGTTTTGCTGGACAGCTCGCCAAAAGCGACCCACGCGCCGCCGCTGAATGGGCCTCCTCAATGGGATCGGAAATTCTAAAATCCTCCGCGGGAGAAATCATTCAGCAATGGGCAGATAACGATCTTACCGCCGCCCGGAACTGGGTCGAAGGCCAACCCGAAGAAATTGTAGCCTCCGCCGGCCCTGCTCTCGTTCGTGAAATGATTGAGAGTGAAGACGTAGTGGCGGCCTCCGACTGGCTTGCGAGCTACGAAGGAAATCCTGCTTTTGACGAAAGCGTTCGCTCCCTCGTTTGGCATTCCATGGGCGAAGAACCAGCCTTTGCTGCCGATTGGATTATGAAACTCTCCAGCGAAGACGATCAGCGCAGCACCTTCCACCGGATGATTGGAAGATGGATGAGCAAGGATGAGGCCGGAGTTGTCGACTACGTAAACAATAACCCCGTCCCAGAAGGGATTAAACAACGGGTCGAAATGACCCTTAAAAGAAGTCAAAACCAAAAGTAATTTTTAACCATGAAACCCTCACACAACATCACCATATTACTGACCGCAGCATTGCTTTTCACCTCATGCAAGCCCAAGGTTGTCGACGTCAAACCCGACGAGCCGACTGATCCTGAAAAGCATGAAACAATCACCCTTGGCGGGGGCTGCTACTGGTGCGTAGAGGCCGTGTTCCAGCAACTTGACGGAGTCATATCAGCCACTTCAGGATTCATGGGAGGCCATATTCCCAACCCAAGCTCTGAGGAAGTTTACTCACAAACCTCCGGACACATCGAAGTTGTTCAAGTTGTCTTCGATCCAAACATAATTTCTACTCCAGAAATTCTGAAATGGTTTTGGAAGGCGCATAACCCAACCGATCCACGTGGGCAAGGTGTTGATAAGGGCAAGATTTACATGAGCAATATCTTCGCCCATTCGCCGAAGCAGCGCGAACTTGCCGAAGCCTCAAAAAAGGAAGCCCAAACAAATTTTGACACGCCAATCGTCACTACAATCCGAGACGCCGAGGAATTCTACGCGGCAAAAGAGGAGCATCAAGACTACTACTTTCGCAAAAAGGGAGAAAATCCTTACTGCCCGCAACAAATTACGCCCAAGCTGAAAAAGCTAGGACTCGATTACTAGAAACCCAATTTTCAGACCGGCAAGTCATTCTCAATCGGCTTCGACCTGAGCGAGATTCTCCGACTCGATGGCTTTGATCAAGTCTCGTAGCACCTGCAGACCTTCCCGTTCCACGGCATCAATTCCATTGGGCCATCTTAAGGCCTTCTCAAGATCAGCGATTTCATCGGCTGCTCGCCTCATGTAATCGTCAACCTCTTCCTTTGGATCAACTAAGGAAAGCTTCCCAGCATTAACATCATCTAAGGTGAGCCGAGAAATCTTAAGTTCTTTCTGATCCCTTTTCTTGATTGCTGAAAAATGCTTAGTGCGCTTCTTAATCCGCAGCGCACGGCGGCTCTCTTCTTCCTTTAACTCAGCCAACCGCTCGTTCAGATTAAGTGAAACGGTGTTTTCTTTGAGTGCCTCCTTAGCTTTCTGGATGTCAGCAGTGAGATCCTTGTAATACGGTTCGGTATCTACTCGTTCGCGACTCTTATCCGTAAGTTCCGAAATGAACAGTCCATTTCGCTCAAGCGGCACGAAGTCCGGGCTACGGCGAATGATGTCATGTGGAAGAGCATACTTTTTAAAACCTTCTCCTGTTTCGTAAGCATCACTCAGACCGGGTAAAATCAGATCCGGAACCACTCCCTTAATTTGAACAGAGCTCCCAGAAACCCGATAATATTTTTGGAAAGTCAGCTTCAACCATCCCGCGTCCTCACGATCTACAAGAATGGGCATATATTCAGAAATATTCATCATCTTCTGGACGGTTCCTTTGCCGTATGTTGAGGAAGTCCCAACGACCACGGCCCGATTGTAATCCTGAAGTGCGCCCGCCAAAATCTCGGTCGCTGAGGCGCTGTTTCTATTCACTAAAATTATCAATGGCCCGTCATACAGAGGTTTACGGTGAAGAGAGTTTAGGGCGCGAATCTGCCCGTTCTTTGAACGAACCTGAACCACTGGACCACGTCCCGTAAAAAATCCAGTAAGACGCTGAACCTCTGGTAACGACCCCCCCGTATTATCCCGTAAATCGAGAGCGATTCCATCAACCTGTTCCTTTTTTAGGCGCCCCAACAAACGCTCTACATCAACTGAAACCCGATTGCCTGAATTCTCAAAATCAAAGTAGAAAGATGGGATTTTCATGACAGCGAGACGCAGCGACTTTTCGTCTTGCCGGTAGTCGTAAATTCGGGAGGTTGCGAGTTCGTCTTTCATCGTCACGACCCCCCGCGGAATAGCGATATCGATGACCAGATCTTTTTCATTCACTTCGCGCCTTACACGCAGGCCAACCAACGCACCCTTTTCTCCCAAAATATCCTCAATGACTCTATCAAGTGATTTGAAAAGAAGACTCTTCCACTTGCCATCATTCCTTGCCGAAACCGCGATAATCCGATCGCCTAGCTTCAGATCTCCCTGACGATCAGCCGGCCCTCCGTTCACAATCCCCCTGATTTCGATCTCCCCATTATCGTTGCTATGGAGTCTTGCGCCAACCCCCACTAACTCGTTGCTGACATCAATCTTGAATTGTGCCATTTCATTTGCACTAAAGTATTCGCTGTGCGGATCATAAGCCTTTGTCACCGCCGAGAAAAAATAATTTGCGACGTCGTCTTGTTCAACTCCCTCGATCGACTCAAGCAGCCGATCAAACTTGAGTTCAACAGTTTTTTTAATTGATGGTTTCCTTCGAAAAGGGTCTGGCTTTCCCGCTTCAATCGCGCGAGTCTTGAGGCGAGCACGATGAATCATTTCGGAGAGCAATAGATTCTCCAAATTATCACTCCAAATTTGTCGAAGCTCTATATCATCGGCCGGCCAAGGGGCCTCACTCCGGTCATTAGTTACTACTCTCTCTCCCTTAAAGGGAAATTCTTTAACCGCGAGAAGGTTTTTGACGTAAGCCACTCGGGCCATCACACGTCCTCGATAAATTTCATGGATGCTATTCGCCACCGGCATGATGGACTTGGTGCTAATGCGGTCATGGAGAACGCGCTCATAACGACGCTTCATCTCGGTCACCTCCCGATCTAAAAAGTAGATCTTTTTTCCATCAATTGAATCCAGATATCGCTCGAGAAATCGGCGGCTTAGATCCTCGTTAAATGCAAGGCGGGCGTAGTGACCATTTTGAAGCATCCTCGCTACCTCCCGCCCCACGAGCTCTAGATCAGCGCCACGGGCTGGAGCTAGGAAGCCAACCCCGGCGGCAAATATGACCGCGGTCGTAAGTTTACGAAAATTCAACATGGGGGGCTGTAGGAACCTTGATCTGGAGAGACAACCCAACGGCCACGCGGAGAAGCGAAGCCATCGAACCGATTATTGCCATATCTTAAAGTGACATCGTTCCCTTATACGGTCAGTGTCCAGAAAATCTTTAACTTATGTTTGAACAACTCCCTTCAGCCTTCCAACACGAGGGCCACCTTTCCCGACGACTTTTTCTCACCTACGCCGCTTCCCTCTCAGCTATCCCGCTGCTTGGCCAAACTAGCAGCACTCCTAAAAAGGTCAGCTTTTCATCCAACCCCTTTTCCATGGGCGTTGCCTCTGGCGACCCGGATCACAAAAGTGTCATTCTTTGGACCCGCCTTGGACCTAAACCACTCGAGCCCGGGGGAGGAATGCCAGACCATCCTGTGGAGGTTCGTTGGGAAATCGCGATCGACGACTCTTTTAAAAAAATCATTACCTCCGGCAAAACCACCGCGACTTCTGCACTCGGGTTTTCAGTCCATATCGAGGCCCAAGGCCTCAAGCCGGATCATTGGTACTTCTACCGTTTTCAGTCAGGCGATGCCACCAGCCCAATCGGTCGGACCCGCACCATGCCAACCCCGGATGCCAACCCCGAAAAACTTCGTTTCGCTGTCACCTCCTGCCAACATTGGGAGCAAGGTCTCTTCACTGCTTACCAGCAAATGGCTCAAGACCAACCCGACCTTGTCTTTCACCTCGGCGATTACATTTACGAATACGCCAGTGGCCGAGGTGGCAAAGTCCGGCGCCATCTTGGCCCCGAGATCGAAACGCTGGAACAATATCGTTTACGTTACTGCCAATACAAAACAGATCCTGACCTTCAGGCCATGCACGCGAGTTGCCCATGGTTCCTCACGTGGGACGACCACGAAGTCGACAACAATTACAGTAACGACATTTCTGAACAGTCCGGCGTCACACCGGCGCAACTCCTTCTCCGCCGAGCTAATGCCTATCAGGCGTATTACGAAATGATGCCGCTCCGTTCAAGCTCGCTTCCCAAGGGGCCAAATATGCAACTTTACCGCAAGGGGAACTTCGGGAAACTCGCCGAACTCTTCGTCCTAGATACCCGGCAGTACCGGACCAACCAACCCAACAAGGACGGTAAGGATCCCCTCAACGAAGCCGCCCTGAATCCGCGTAATACCTTGCTGGGTAGGCAGCAAAGAAAATGGCTCTTTAATTCCCTTAAATCATCTAGTGCCACATGGAATATACTCGCCCAACAAGTCATGATGGCTTTGGTCAATCGCAACACGACGGGAGAAGCGGCCTATTCGATGGATCAATGGCCAGGTTACGCCGCCGAACGCCAAAAACTCCTTGAACACATCCGGGACCACATGATCTCTAATGCTGTCGTGCTGACCGGTGATATTCACTCGCACTGGGCTAATGAATTAAGAATCGATGATCTCAAGGCTGACCTTCCGACAGTTGCTACCGAGTTTGTCGCAACTTCTCTCGCCAGCGGCGGCAATGGCAATCCAAAGATCAATGCCCTCGAGAGCCTTCAGGCTAAAAACCCCTGCAATAAATTCCACAACCGTGAGCGCGGTTATATCATGTGTGACGTCACTCCGAAAACCTACACCGCTGATTTCAAAACTATCACCGATGTCTTAAAACCCGGAGGGGTAACGAGCTCTCGAGCCAAGTTCGTCGTCGAAGCTGGCAGGCCGCTCATCCATCCCGCCTAACCAGAAAACAGCTCCTTATTAGGAGCCTCTAGCAGTTGTAACAAAGAAACTTAACAAAATCTAACTAACAAGGAGTTTAAGATTCTCCACTTTTCCCGTAAATGGGGGCTTGACGGTTCCCTGCCTCCCCCCTAATTTCCCGCTCCCGTCGAACCCCGAGGGCTATTTATCATGGAAAAACATATTCGTGGCGTTGATGTCAAAAGTGGAGAAAGTGTCGATCGTGCACTGAAGCGCTTGAAAACCAAACTCGACACAGAAGGAATTCTCGAGGAAATGCGTCGCCGCCGTTCCCATGAGAGCACCATCGACCGCGCAATTCGCAAAGCCCGCACTGCACCTAAGCGTAACAAGGTTCGGTGGAGATTCCGAAGTGAGTCCCAAGTCGCTACCGCAGAAGCTGCTAAAGCTGCCCGCAACGCTGAGTAAGACTTCTGGAAAAAATCAGCTTCAACCAATAATCGCCTCGCAGGATTTTTCCTCCGAGGCGTTTTTGTAGTCAATTCCAGCCACTGATCTATTCCAACAAACTGAAAAACACCACTTGCAGAGCCATTTTCGTGCGTTAAGATTTGATCGCTATGAACGCAACAATTAGATTTGGCATGATTTGTGCCTTCGGAGCAATAGCCCCGGTAGCCATTGCTGCCCCGGCTGATGCTGAAGACGTCGCTGCATCGACTATCGAAGGGTACACTGTATCCTTCAGTGGTGGTGGGTGAGGTGCTGCTAAAAAGGCCCGTGCGGCCTTGGGCAAAATGGAAGGAGTTGAGAAAGTAATGCTGTCTGGCATGACTGCTTTCGTGACTACCAAAAGCGAAGATGTGAAGTTTACCCGCGTCAGCGTGGGGAAAGCACTCAAAGCTGGTGGTCTCAAACTCGAGCGTGTGAAGCAAAGAGAGATTGCAGCACCAGAGGAAGCCTACGCGATCGCCGTTACTGGTGGCACATGAGCGCAAACCAATGAGAGATTGCGTGCCGATCTCGAAAAATTGGATGAAGTGAGTGCTGCCTTCGTCAACGCCGGTTCTATCACCCTCCTAATGGCGACAGCCGATTCTTATGATGAGGAAAAAATTGGTGAGATGACCAAAAAACGGAAGTCCGTCATCAAGAAGGCGACCAAGTTAGCGAGTAGTCCTCTCTAATTCTACCCGAACGAACGAACAATTAACTGAAAAACCCGAGTCGTCTCAGACGCCTCGGGTTTTTCTCTATGAAGACATCGATCTAACATTTTTTTATATTTCTCGGTTTCCATCCCACCAACCTCAACTATAATAATTCCGCTATGAGCATCAAAATTGGCGACCCTGCCCCAGATTTCTCCCTCGTCGGACTCGGCGAAGGTGGTCCAGAAGTTGTGACTCTCTCCAAAATAACCGGCGAGCAGAACATCCTAGTCCTTTTCGTCCCTATGGCCTTCACCGGTGTCTGCACGCAAGAGTTTTGCGACATCTCCGCCGGTCTTGGGGCTTACGCTGATCTGAACTGCAAAGTTCTCGGAATTTCCGGAGATAATCCATTTGCCCAAGCAGCATGGGCTGAAAAGGAAGGTATTAGCCTCCAGCTCCTTTCCGACTACGATCATAAGGCTACGGAAGCCTATGGCATCGCCTACGATCAATTCCTCCCCGAAAAGAACCTAATCATGGGTGGGGTTCCCAAACGCTCCGCTTTCCTCATCGATAAATCCGGGATCGTCCAATACGCCCAAGTCAACGACAGCCCTGGCGACCTTCCTGATTTCGACGCGATCAAAACCAAACTCGGCGAACTTTCCTAATTCCCTTCCCTCAAGACTCGACCCGCCCTCCCTCTTCGGAGCGGCGGGTTTTTTCATCTCGAGAATTGCCTTGCCTAGACCAATTCTACCCCGAAGAAATCACGCATCACTTTTTGGTAGGTTTGCTTTTTAAAGTCGGGGAGCCACCCAAACTCAAATTCATTGGGCTGAATCCACTTTGCTGCGCGAAACTCCCGGGGTTCCTGCATTAAATTCACCTCGGTCATCTCTTCATTCAGCTGGCAAAGAAAATAAGTTTGCTCCTGCCCCACAAAATCCGCCTTGTGAGAAGACTTTTTCTTCTGTGCCCTAGGGGGGAAATCATACCGATAAAGCCCCTTCGAACGCTCGATTTTATAATCTTCTGGCTTCAGACCAATCTCTTCCTCCACCTCCCTCAGTATTGCTGCTTCAAGCGATTCGCCCTCGTTAACTCCTCCCTGTGGAAATTGCCAAGCCCCTGGATTCAGCAATCTTTCACAAACAAGAATGCAACCATCCTTGTTAATCATCAAAGCCGCAACGTTCGGTCGATATTCCCCCATACCGGGAGAGTAATGAAACGAAGGGCAATTTCAATCCGTAGCCATCTTGAAATTCAGACTTTGACGTCTGATTAGGATCAAACAATATTTGCACCCAAATGAAACTCATCCCACTTATCCTCGCCTTTTCATCTTCCACGCTTTTTGTCACTGCTCAAACAACTGCTCCTCGCGGGGGTCAACAAAACTCGACTAACCAACAACAAGAGAAGGATGAACAAGATGAAAAGGACAAGGAAGCGCTTGAAGGAGTTAACGACGACGAAAACCGAAAACGCCGTTGGGAATGCAGCCTTCCCGGTGGCGAATACTCTGTAAACCTTGGCGCAATAACCTCGGTCAGCAAACATTCCTACGTTCTTGACGGCACCCTCCTTGTCACCGAGGCGACAGTAGACACTACCGGCACCGCACTTGCTCGCTTCTACTACATTGAACCTATTACAAAAGACACTACTTTTAACGCTCTTGCCCGAATTCAAAAACGGGCCGAAGAACTTCGCAATCGTGGACAATCCAGGACCGGAACCAAGGCCGATGAAATGGCGCAGAAAAGTTATCCAACGACAACACACGCTCGCACTATCGAGTTTCGCATCATGAACGAAGTCGAGCTCAATGCTCTTTACGGATCTCTTTATCAGGCCTGGACTAGCGGAAAAGGACGCACCTTTCGTATTCAATAAAACTAAAAATACTATTACACAAATTGAAATATTACCACTTGCAGATTCGTCTCATCCACACATCTTATAACTAGTTATGAAAAAACTTACTTCCACGCTCTTTGCAGCGGCTCTCATGCTTTCCCCAGCAACTATTTGCGCCCAGCCAGACACTGCCGACACCGAAAAAAAGGTGGCTCAAAAGGCCGATCAAGAAGTCGTAGTAGAGGCAAACGATCAGATGCAGTTCAACAAAAAAGCTTTTGAAATCAAAGCTGGCGATTCCATTAAACTGACTCTCAAACACGTTGGGAAACTTCCCAAAATTGCAATGGGCCATAATCTCGTAATCCTTCAAAAGGGAACTAACCTGGCAGGCTGGGCGAGCAAAGCCATGACTGCGGCTGCTACCAACTACATTCCAGTCGACGAGGCCTCAAAAAAGGCCGTGATTGCTAAAACCAAGGTTCTTGGCGGTGGTGAGTCTGACTCGGTCACGTTCAGCATTAAAGAGGCCGGTGAATATCAGTATCTTTGCAGCTTTCCCGGACACTTCGCTTTGATGCAGGGTAAAATTACTGTTAAGTAAGTTTTTCCGTTAAAGCTAATTCTTAGAACGCGGCGCTCTCACGAGTCCGCGTTTTTTAGCGCCTTCCCTCAAAGGCCCTCGAAAGCGTCAACTCATCTGCAAACTCTAATCCTCCCCCCGCGGGAAGACCTTGGGCGAGACGCGTCACCCGGCATCCCGAACTTTCGAGCACTTCATCCAAATAATTTGCCGTCGCTTCACCTTCAACATCAGAACTAGTTGCCAAAATGACTTCAGTTCCCGGGTTTTCACGAACCCGGCGGACTAATTCCCCGATTCGGAGATCTTCGGGACGGACATCGTCAAGAGGCGAAAGCTTCCCACCTAAGCAATGATAGAGTCCTCGGAAAACTCCTGATCGCTCGATCGGCAAAACGTCGGTGGGTTGCTCCACCACACAGATGATCTGAGTATTTCTTCCCTGTTCACTACAAACAGCACAACCAGATTGACCGGTAAAAAAACCACAAGTTGCACAAGCCTTTACGATCTCGTGGCAATCCTTGAGAGCACTCGAGAGGTCCATCGGGGCCGCCTTTGGATTCTGTAAAAGATACACCGCAATTCGTTCGGCGCTCCTAGGTCCAACTCCCGGCAAACGCTTCAACTCCCCCACCAGAGAGCGAACCTCAGAAGGATACTCAACCTTGGCCATCTGCGCGACTCGAATGTTGTTTAGTCATATGCTCGCCCTCCTTGAGGCGAATGACATTTTGAGCATCATCTCCCCTCCGACCTTCACAAGGCATCCGATGACCCTGAGCGTAGACCGTAGCGGAAAACCATGACCAGACAACGGCCAGAATCACCCCGAATGGTTTCCAAAAATAACCCCAAACGGCAAAGACCGGGACTAGCGTAAAACTCAAAAGTAATACCGAGACTCCCAAGATCGCTCTTCGAACGGTTCCTGGTGTCCCCAGAATCGCGGCAATCAAACCAAAGGAGGCAACGGCAGTGAGAATAATTCCAATTTTTCCAGGCAACCCGAGCTCGCCTCGAAGTTCTAGACCATTCGTAGCCCAAAGACCCCTCACCGATTCATTCAAGCCATCAAACGCGCCCATGACCTCAGTCGCAGTCCCCAAAAAGAGGGATACAAAGCTAAAAGTAATCAACGGAACTGGAAGATGTCCGGTGGGCTTTTCTGTCTCGCGGGTCAAGGTAGGTGCGAAATAGCAGAGAAAGAACGATCTTAAAAGGGTTTTGAACCTTTGATTTAAAGCTGCCCGACTGGGATTCAGAAATTCAAAAGATCTTGCAAGTCAAAAAAACCACCTCAAATCATCCTTCCCTCTAAAAAAGCTGGAAGCTCTTACTCCTCGATTACCCGATAGAATGACCGCACCTCTGGTGCCGCAATTACTGGTGAGTTGGTCTCGTCACCCAGCGAAGCAATTCCTGTTTCGATTGCATCAAAAGTCACGAGATCAAATGAGCGCTCAATAGTATAGGTCCGACCCGGCTTCGAATCAAATGTCAGCATTATCGTTCCAGCCTCTTGATCCAAGATGAGATCTGTAATGACTAAAGCCGCTTCCGGTCCACCAGTAAAAAGAGTGTCACTGTAAACAGTTAGCCCCTTTCTCTCGTTAATAGAGCCCGAAACGAAAGTAACCCCCGTCAACCATCCATTCGCTCCATCGCCAGCAAAATTTCCACTAGCAACTCCAAACGCGGAACCATTAGTACCAGTCCAGTCACCGCCTAGAGGTTTAAAGTCAGATGCGACCAAAGCACCATCTAAGTAGATTGCGATGACCGAGTCACCATTTTCGTCAGCAACCTCGTATGTGACGACTACTGAAATCTCTCCACCCGTAAGCTGTCTCTCAGTGAGAGTATGGGCTGCCACTGCGAGCTCAAGTCCTCCACTACCAGAGGCCCGATAGATCAAGTTATTGCCAGCTTCATAAGTCAGGGAAATTCCAATCGTTGCACCTCCAGTTTCGAAAATCACTTCCCGATCCCCATCAACTTTCTCTTCAAAATCCACGAGCATTTTAAAACTCACATCAAGTGTATCTGCCACACTGAAAAGAGCATCAAACGAACTGCCTGTTCCGAGGGTATTTAAGTTTGCAAATGGTATCCCCACTTCATCAGCCGGTGGCAGACTATTAAAATCATTGGGATCTGAACCAAGCGACACCTCGAAAAAATCATCAAAACCATCAAAATCCGAATCGACGATCAAAGGATTACTAGACGGATTACCATTCACCTCTTCCCCATCCGTTAAACCATCCCCATCCGTATCCGGATTATTTACATCGGTCGGCTCGGCGAGAGAAATCTCATCATCATCATCCAAACCGTCT
>KB912178.1 GCA_000383735.1 Verrucomicrobia bacterium SCGC AAA164-M04 | reverse complement strand
GTTTGATGAGATAGCAAAGGAGATGACCGAGAGAGAGGCTGAGATATTCGAGCTGTTTGACAAGGTAAATAATAACGAGGAACTTACAGAAAAGGAACGTGAGCTTTTTGCTAAGGCTCAGGCATTTGAGATGCTAGGGAAGATAAACAACCAAGAGCTTGAGGCACTTGACGATGTGATAGCAGATATTAAGGCTGAGACAAAGGCATCACGAGAGCGACTCAAAGGTAAGAGGCTTGCTCGTAAGGAGATATATGATAGCCTTAGAGAGCAGGCAAACAAAGATATCAGCGAGGGGTATCCATACCTATTTGATGAGGTTGTTAACGAGGATGGTAGCACATCACTTGTCCCTCTTAATGATGCACAGCTACGAGCAAGAAGAGAACAGATAAAAAAGAACCTACTCAAGGATGGTAAGCTTGTAAAGAATGTAAGGCAGTATCTTAATCTAGCTTTTGCAACCGAGGGTAAGGTATTGAAAGGATTATTTGCCAACTATCTGAAGCATCTAGGCACACTTACAAATGGTCTAGACAGGAAGGGTAACTTCTTTACCGAGAACATATATAAGAGACTCAACCGTATGGAGGAGAATAACCTTAAGGGTTATTTTAATACCACTGACGCTATTGATAATAATATAAATACCATTGATGGTATTGACAAGGGATTAGATGGTCTGTATAAAATGCTTAACGATAGCTTTTCAAGCTTTAAAGAGGATAAGTTAAAATTAAATAATGTAAGGCTTGGGTCAACTAATGTTATAGAGAATTTTGTTACTTTAAACAAGGATGAGGCGGCAAGGATAATTGCTATAAGTCGTAACGATGAACAGAGAGATAGATTAGAGAAGCAGGGTATTGGAAAGGCTGAGATAAAGAAACTTGAGGAGTTCATTGGAGCACCTGCGGTGAAGGCGGTAGATAAGATTGTTGACTACCTAAGCTCAACATACTATGAGAGTATCAATAAGGTGTATGAGGATGTTAATGACGTGAGCCTTAACTATGTTGAGAACTACTTCCCTGTAAAGACAATAAGCGAAAAGACAGATAAGAAAAAGAATGCTGAGCTAGCAACATCATTGCAGCAGGGTGAGTTTAGTAAGGTCTTCTCAGCACAGCAGGCATCAGCATTGAAGGAGAGGAATAATACTAAGAATCCTATAGCTATAACAGGATTCTCTTTTACTCAGGAGCTAGACACACACATCACAGAGATGGAAAGGTTTAAGTCATATGCAAAGGGTACTAAGGAGCTTAATGTAATAATGAATCACACACCTAGTGTTAAGAAATTATTAGATGCAACTAATTTAGACAGTATTATGACAAGGGGTGTAGGTTACGCTATAAATCCTAACGCTATGCAGGACCTGTTTAGATTAAACAATCCTATATTTTCAAGGCTTCAAGAGAAGTTTACAGGCGTGGCACTAGCCCTTAAGTTTATACAGCTACCTAAGCAGGCAACATCATTTGTAAATGCCTTCGCTGACTATCAGCTTTTTGATAAGGGTGTGACAGGCAAGGGTCGTATACCTATCATTGATAGTACCTTAGACTTTTTAGCATTTATGGCAGAGTCAGGATGGGTTGCCTTTTTCCAAAAGAGGTCAACATTTAAGCAGGCGATGGATGTGTCAGCTAACTTTAGAAACAGGATGCGTCAGAGCTTTAAGACTGCTGACCTAGCAGGGTTAGAGACAGGGCAGCGTGCGACATATGGGTCAGGGCGTACCCGAAGAACAAGGCTAAAAAGGATTGCTCGTAAGGCAAAGATTATTGCTAACTCACCAACGCTTGTTGGGGATGCTGCAGGTGTGATGGGGTATATGGTTGCGTATAGAAACAATATCCGTAAGGGTATGAGCCCTGAGGAAGCATTGGAGAGGTTCAATGACTACAATGCAACACAGCAGACACGTAGGGCTACAGAGAAGATAGGTCTTCAGTATGATAGCAATATGATTGTAAGGTCTTTCACAATGTTTGGAAGCACACTATTCCTACAGCTTAATAAGGTTATGCAGTCAGCAACTAACATTAGAAGAGGTACTGCAAATGCAGTAACAGAGGGTAGCCTGAAGGAGATGCCGTCAACAAAAGAATATAGAGAGCTCTTCTTAAACCTAGGCGTTGCAAACGTACTGTTTGCTTTGACCGCAAATATATTTAAGTACAACCCATTTGCAGACCCGTCAGTAAACCCATTTTTAACAGGTGATGATGGTGATGATGAGCTAACAGAGGAACAGATGGACCGTATTAGCAAGGCAAAGAATGCTTTGAAGAGGGGCAAGGAAATATCTGATGAAGACCAAATGTTAATTGATAGATATCAAATTAATTTGGATAAGGAGCAGGTACTTGAGTCATATAAGGAGGCAATGTTTGGTATCAATCAGCTTTACAACCTACCCTTAATTGGTGGTACTGTTAACACTGCGGTAGATACTTGGTGGTGGGGGTATAGTGATGCTATTAAAAAACCTAGGTCTAGATACACAGACCCTATATCTCAGATATTTACTAGCTCGTACTACGATATGGTGATAGGAGGTAAAGGTGGTTTTGAAACAGCAGTCACAAGAATATTTGAGTATGGTCTTGGTATACCTAGCAAGACACCACTAGCTGCGGTAGACCAACTAAGGTCGTGGTTTGATAGCAATGATACTGCTCTACGTAAGGAATATGAAAAGAAGGATGAGGATGGTGAACGTATAGCCAAGGAGGAAAGCTTCGAGAAGTTCAAGGAGAATAGGTATGAGGAGAATATGTACGACCTATTAGGCGTGTCATATAGCTATCGACCCGGCTCTGCGAAGTCTAAGGATATTATATATGTTCCGATTGAGGTTAACAAAAGAAAGAAGAAGGATGAGGAGGAGTCATCCGACAAAAAATCAAAGCCTAAAAAACGTAAACGAAGAAAAAGGATAAAGAAGAAAAAATAAGATATGCCATTTAGAAAGATAGGAAAGAATAAGAATGTTAGCCCTAGTGGGAATATGTTTACCGATAAGCAGGTGAAGTTATACTACGCTACCAATGGCTTCAAGAAGTCAAAGCTTAGTAAGAATAACAGGAGAAAGAGAAAGTCATCTAAGAATACCTGATGTACTTGAAGGCTCGCTGCTTATCGTAGTAAGCCATCAGCTCCTCGTCATTGACTGCACCCTGTCGTGGTTTCCTACCACCCCACTTAATGTCACCATAGATATCCTTAACCTTGGCGTAGATGATGCCATCATCACAGGCCCATATCATTACAGGATTCAGTCTCTTGTCGCATAGCTTTACCAACTTACGTATCGCTATCGGCAAAGGGTATGCCTGTGATAACACACGCAGTCTACCCTTCACCTCAGCGTAAGCGACTAAGCTATTGTCTTTATCAAATACTTTGTAGTCTACATCGTTAGGACCGAGCTTCTTAGCGGAGCCACCAAACACATTTACAAATGTATCAATGGCCTTACGTTCCCTCTTTAAATCTTGCTCGGACTCAAACCTCATTGCTACTCAGGTATGTATACATATATAGGAAATCCCTCTCCCTTGCTACCCGCAATGTTGTAATCGAAAAATTCCTGAGCCTCTTCCTCAGTCATCTCATCCTCGTTGATGAGCTTGTCTATCATCTTATTGGAGTCCATCACTAATGAGTTGCTTGCGTACTCAAGACCTACCACACAGTCCTCGTATCCTGTGGGGTATAAGAATGTTTCATCAGGGAACTCCTCTGTTATCTGTTGTAATATATTATTTGACATATTTAATTTGATTTATCGTGCTCCTCTGCGTGACAACGTGAGCATAGCACCCTGCATTTATTAATCTCTTCTACAATCTTTTTCTTAGAGTATCCTTTCACTAAGTAATCTGCCACAGCAAAAGACTTGTCATCATTGTGATGATGAAACTGTAGAGCGTGTGAGCTAAAGGATTTGTGTGTAAGCTTAGAGTATCCGCACTCATCACAGTTCAAGTTATTCTTTAGACTGTTATACCACTCACGCTTTCTTTTTACGTAGTCCTTCTTTACATCTCCATAGCAGGTGATACAGGTCTGTCTGAGATGTTTCTTACCGTTCTTTATTCCTGCTGACCAATACTTATCAAGCTCTTTTACCTCATTACACTTTCTACATACCTTCTTCTCCATCTCTTATCGTCTCTTCTAGTGTCTTTAATACAAACTGAATGGTCTCTATGTGGTCTAGTACCTGAGCATACTCTCTATCAATTAGGTGTTCATATATCGCATCGGCAGAGTCGTGGATTTCATTCATAGTAAAGTTAATATGAATGAGCCTATCGTTATCTGCCTTTGAGATACTCATCAGGAGTCTATGGCGTTTATGATTGTGTTACCTAAGGACTCGTCTATCTCCTTAATAGCTTTATAGATTCTCTTGGATGACTTGCGTGTCTCCTCTACCTCACTTCTCTTGGAGTCACTGCCTAGGTATGCGTACATACAGCAGTCCATCCTTAGTAGCTCATCTGTCTTCTGCTTGGTTGACCATCCCTTCTTTGAGATAGCCCTCTGTATGTCATCACTTGTGTACTCCATTGAAATATCTTGTTAGGTGGTTCTTAAGTTTATCTATTTCTTTTTTTCCTGTCCTTGTCTTTATCAGCTCAAAGGTTTTTAGATATATTTTATCATCTTCCTTGTTCTTTTTTATGATAGACATCAAAGACTCTTTTTCCAAATATAGTTTTTTGTTTTGTTTTCTCAAAGAGATTACCTCTTTTTTTAGTTCGAAACTAGAGAGACTATGTATTGGGTCAGTGTCAGTAACGAACATATCCTGAACCTCTTGATACTTAATACGTAGCTGTTGATTGGTTTTAACCTCAGACTCTAGGCCTCTTATGTAATGGATTATTGTTGCGTGGCTCTTGTTTATCATACTACCCACCTCAGTGAGTGTGTATCCCTTTAGGTTTAGCACCTTAGAGAATACTGCACGAGCAGATGGGTGTGGCATACGTCTAGACTTTTCGTCTACGTCCACCCCGAACACTACTCCAACAATGTCTTTAAGCTTTTTAACCTCTCTGAGGTTTCTTGTGTGTCTTTGC
>KB912177.1 GCA_000383735.1 Verrucomicrobia bacterium SCGC AAA164-M04 | reverse complement strand
AGTAT
Organism: Verrucomicrobia bacterium SCGC AAA164-M04; assembly: GCA_000383735.1. The sequence goes on along the minus strand of KB912177.1, from coordinate 6,524 downwards.
TTTTGCGAGTGGCCGCCTCATGATTCCAAGGGCCTTTTTCCACGTCTGTTTCTCAAATTCAAGTGAATCGCCGCCTGAAGTGGTTTCGGTCAATGAAGTTCCAGATGCGGTTCGGCAAACGTCCAAGCAATACTCCGTTATCGCAGCCATTTTTGAGTAATTGAGCCGATCAGGTGTGTCTGTGGGTTGGTGGTAATGCTCCCACCTTCCGCAGGATAAAAAGACATAAGGCACGTCGTTCTCGCGAAAGATTCCGTGATCTGACATGTCTCCAACATAATCGTTGAGAGTAGCGATTAATTTTATTCCTTTAGGTGTTTTAATATCACTGAGAAGAGCAGGGAGATCAGGATGACTTTCGGCACCTGTCATAAACGTGAGCGGAGCGAATGGCGCAGTGATCAAACTAGCGGCTGGAATCCTTCGGGTGAGATCACTTGGGAAAGTAATATCATGCCCAACGAGATCAGAGATTACTGCAAAATGGATTCCTCGCTGATCGATCTGGTCTTCATAGAAGCGAATACTACCCATAGCCTCACTCTGAAAATAAGGAGGCTCTTCTGCATCGAAAATAGCCACAATGAGATCGCGCTCCAGTCCGCCTTGTTCTGCAATAGCAAATGCGACCGCAAGACTAATAGCAACTGAAGCTCCGTTGTCATCGGCACATGGAGCATCAATAACGCTGTCGTAATGTGCGCCAATCAATACCGGTGGTAAGCTTCTATCTTGTCCCGCAATAACGCCCGCGAAGTTTTTGAATTTAGTCTCATCAACCTCGTAAGGGAGCGAAAAACTATTTTCATGATAGGGAATACATCCAATTTCTTGGAGTCGTTGTTCAACCCATTGTTCTGCGAGTTGGTGACCCTTCGTTCCAACCCGCCTTCCGCATGGCTGGCAAAGTTCACGGACATCGATTTCAAGTTGTTTAGTAAGTTTTGCTTTTGGTTTCATATTTACGAATGGCGGTAAAATTTGCGCCATATAAATATTATGTGCGCGTTACGCGCGCGCGTGAGGAGGCAGCTCTAACAGTTCGTGGCCCACTCAGAGAAAGAAGGTCCATAAATTCGAAACTAAAAAATTTGGGCAATATGCACCAAATTACAACATCAGCTAAGCGGGGATTCTGCGTTTGACCAGTAATCGCTTATACCTGCTTACTCATACCTTGGAGGCGGCGGGCAATAACTGAAAAGTCATAGCCATTCTTTTGGCAAAACTTAAACAAAGTATCTCCCCCCTTTTTGAGATTACATTTTGCGCATACATTCACCATATTTTGGCTGATTAAAAAATCGGTAGATTGATTTTAAGCAAAGAGATGATGAAGTAGAAGAGCGAAGATGTTAGCACTGACCCTAAAAGTATGACAGATAAGCAGCCTCCGCTGTTAGCGTTATCTACCTCAGCTTGATAATCTTCTTTCTCCTTCTTGATCTGTTTAATTAAGCTAGAGGCTTGCCACTTACCAAGATCTGGCGGTAATTCAATATTCCCTTCGGCAAGGTCTCGGATATAAGCCAACTGCTTCGCAGTAGCTGGTTCTTCGCCATCCATTTTATCGGGAAACTCGATGTATAACTCCTTTGTAACTCTGCTCATATCTTTGGCCTACTTTTGCTGATACGTTTCTAGCGCCCCGTGACATTACAACTTACTTGAGGTTGGGTTAGTTCTTGTCAGTTTTGGCCATGCGCAAATTTGATTAGCTCTCGACATACTTCACCTAGCGCAACTCCTAAAAGTGGAGGAACAGCGTTGCCAATCTGAGTGTATTGAGGGACTTCAAATTTTCGCATCTGCCCCCCCGTTGTTACTTTAGATTTAATCTGATACCAGTCAGGGAATGATTGAATTCTTGCCATTTCTCTAACAGTCAGTGTTCTTTGCATACCCTTGGACTCGTGATAATGGCAGGCATCATCTGGAATCGATAAAGCAGCAGGTGCGGGTTCGTCCGCGATGAGAACTCTTTGCGTCTGTTTCTTCGTATGCAATTGCCCTATGATATTAGTCACTTGGGCATTAGTGGGCTTGGAGATTCTAGTTCCAGATGTGTCTAGCATCCAGTGCTGTTTAAGTTGATTTACTGCCGAGGGAGGAAGCTCTAGCGATCCCTCAAGCTCTTTAGATTTCAGGTAATTGGTAATCGCCTTGGCATCTTTTTTGGGGAGTTTGGCTAGTATTTGATACAGGCGAAATCGAGCTCGAATCTTGCCGCTATTTTGGCGAAGTTCATGATTGCTCAACTTATCAGTAGGATGATTGTAACGATTGAAGTAGCGATTATTAATATGCTCCACATATTCACCCTCAGGCACTGCCTTACCTCGAAGGTCGTCAATCGCATCCTTTACGCTGGCTAGTTGCTCGAAATCGCTAATAAGGGGTTGCAAGATTGTGTCATCAAACGCTTCAGGGTGCTTTTCTACGTCGTAATATGGAAGGCAGCCATAGACCGGATTTCCCCCCTTCTTAAGGTCACGATGAAGTTCATACGAAGGTTGGAGCAAGTCCACTAGAGTCTGGTTATCACAGTTTTTTTTGACTGATCTGTATATATCGTATCGCAAAGCGATCATGATAAAACGCGGTCTGTTTTGCGCTGCTCCAGTGTATTTTGCATTTACGTGGAGACACAAGGGGATATAGCCCACTTTCGCAAACGCCTTAGCTACCTCAAACCATGCAAAGTATTGGTTTCCGTCGATTTTAAAGGGGCGTAGAATACCCGATACATTTTCAAGTAATGCAATTTTGGGCTTAACTTTGCCGACAAAGCGGGCGAACTCCCAAGGTAATTCGTTTCGTTGGTTATTGGCATCTCTTAATCCCGCAAGGCTAAAGCTCTGACAGGGAGGTCCTCCAGATACCAAATCAACACTCCCATCACCCAACCCTCCTTTTAAGTTTTTGAGTAGCTGACTACCTCTTACAGAAAGTATGGTGTTAAGGTCTATAATGCTGCCGACTAACAAGCTCCTCCTGAGCTGATCGCAACTAGGTTTAAGGTCGATTAAGTCGGAGTGATGATTTTTCTCTAATCCAGTGGCATCGTTCGGATTCTCTCTCAGTCGAGCCTTGATTTCATCACGCTTATATCCACTGCTGATCCATAGAACTTTATCAATATTATCTAGCGCTTCTAAATCTGCATTCAGATGATTGTATGCAAAAGTTTCCGAAGCCATTGGGGATAGTTCATTGGCAAGCAGGAGCTCAAACCCCGTCGTCTCTAAGCCCAAAGAGAGACCGCCACAGCCAGCGAAAAGTTCAATATGATTCATGTAAGATTCAATTTTGAAGATGAGAATTGTGAGAAGGCATACCACTTCCACCCGTAAAGTCCAGGCTTATACTCGGTGTGTTCGAAAATTTGGTGGCACTATGCTGTAAGGTCATATTCCGCAGGTTTAGGAAAGAGGGCTTCAAAACAATTTGGCTTCAACTTAAATAAATAGCCGTGATCTCTAGCCTTTCCTGAAGGTTTGAGGTGTAAGGTATAGTCCATAGTAACGATGCCAGTTTCAAAAAGAGTTTCCAGCTTTTCAATATATGGATCTTTAGTGTGCTCTACTGTAGCATAATGAAACTGCTCATCGGTACGATCATTATTATGAAATGCCTTCACCCAAAACGTTTCGCGATGCTTCTTTTTTAGAGCCTTTCTTAAGTCATCAAAAACCCAAGTCATATCATGCTCGGGATTAAAATCCCTTACGGCTACATCTGTGAACATTTGTCGTAAGTAGTCATTGGCATAATCTACATCGAGATAGAGGCCGCGTGAATTAGGCTTATTTCCACTTATAGTGTGCCTCAAAGCTTGAGTCCCGTCCCCGTCTATATATCCCCTAGTTGCTACTAAGCGTTCTGCTGTTCCCATCGGTGATAATTTCCAGCTAGGCGTCTTTGAAAACAATTGGCTTTTATTGCGAACCGATCCTCTGTTGCTAATTCGAGATGCCTTTAGCTCAATTCCTTTATAGTCAGGAGATTTGCTTGAATTGGCTGCTATCCCAAGGAGGTTTTCAAGCGTCATGCCGACACCCGTATCACCTTGCCGAATAGAGGGAATAAATCCTCTGTTGGAGATACTTCTTAGCTTTTGGAGAAGCTCGAATGCTACCGCGCTAAGAGCTTGAGCTGGCTTAGGAATTGCTCCACTGAGAGCGATTTCTAAGTCCTCCTCTTTGGAGCAATTAACAATAAATAGCTGCCCATCAGAGTAGATTAATGCGATTAGGTTATAAGCTTGAGCTAGTTCTTTTAGCCCATATATCCAGATTCGAGGATCGCCATCTTTTGTTTGAGGCCGATAAAGAGATACCTTGTTTTCATGGATTCCATTTGTGGTTACGAATTGGGCTTTAATCTTAACTTTGCGGCTCGGTCCCTGCTGCTGCTCTTTGTAATCATGTAACTCGTTGCGTTTTAAAAACGCTCGGACTGAGTCGTGTGCGTCCATGATCGATTTACGCATTGCGTTTTCAGTCGGCACAAGAAAGGCGACATCATAACCCGCCTTCAATATCGCAGCGGAGGGTTCTGCTAGATTGATATCTGATTCTTTAAGAATACTGTTGGGAGTGAGTTTTTTCTGCTGCTGGAGTTGAGTTGGGCTGTGCTTCCTTCTTGGTTGTTCATGGGTTTTTGGTTCCTCTTGAGAAATTTCTTTCCCTGAAAAAATTTGAGGTGCGCCTGTTAGCCTAAACTCATTCTCTTCAGTCTTAACTGAGACACAATGTTTGAGGCTAGCTGCGGATTCAAATTCCTCCTTATTAGTGACAAGATGAACATTCTCGTGGCAGGCTTTGCAAAAGCGTTTTGATGGCTCAGAGGTCTCTTCCAAGTCTTTCCATTCCATCCTGCACTGGAAAGAAAGCTTGGCCCAACTAGGAGTGTCCCGTGGAGGGTTTTGGCAGTTTTGGACTGGTCCGATCTCTTCACTCATCAGGTTTTTATTCGTAGACATTTTTACTAGTTTAGTAAATGGGTATGTAATAGGCTTCTTTGTCGTGAATATTGCTGACTTGCGGGAATGGTTCTGTCTTAATGGCAAAGAGAATGAATGGTGGGTTAATGTAGATGGTAAATCATTAGGAAAGCCGTCAAATCTCGAACTTCTTGAGGGAATCCTCTGGGAAAATCCAAGCTCTAAAATTTTAGTGCTTCATGTATCGCAGGCCGAATTAGACCAACCTCCGTGGATTGAGGTTGAATCTGATATCCCAGTCATTAATTTAGGAGTGAAGAATAGCGGAACAATAAGGTCTGATAATCCGCCGCCGCTGCCGCCGCCACCACCACCGCCGGAGTTAGAGTTACAATCTTCAACAATCTTCGATCAACAATCGACTACTCAGCGTAAGGCGCCTCTTTCCAACCTCGGTGGTAAATCGAATGAGCCACTGAGTATGTCAGGGCTAGATTACCAACCATCTAATGCAGGCGCTGTTTCTACCCCTCAGTTTAGACAGCGTCTCAAAATACTTTTTTCATTCAGAGGTAGGATCAACCGGAAACAATTTATGTTGGCTTACTTGTTAAAATTAGTGCTCATGTTCGTTGTTGGAGGGTTAATGGTAGCAGTCGACCGTACGAGTTTGCAGGATTATATGATGATTCCTCTGCTATTACTTTTTGTAACCATTCCGTGGTTAAATATTTCTCTATTAAGTCGCAGATTAAAGGATACCGACACAACTCCTTGGATTTTGCTATTAGTTTTAGTGCCTTTTTTCAATGTATTATTTGGACCTCTTTTGGTCTTGTGTTGCGTGATTTTCCCATCAAGTAGAGGGCCAAATAAGTATGGCGATGCGCCTTATGACATCTTCTAAGATGAGGCTTTAGAACCCTGTTTTCAGCGTTGTATTAATTAGGGTCCCTAGCTACCTTTATCTGGTTTGGTAACAAGCATGAAAATATCTGAACTGAAAAGTTGGCACCTCTCTAATAGTCTGGTGGACCAATGGTATGTTTCTGTTAATAGCAAGCCTGATCAGACGATCTACAGGCTTAGCTCTGTAAAGAAGATTCTTGAAGTTCATGGACCAAAAGGCGTTCACGTAGTTCATGTGACACAGACTCCAATAAATGGGCTGGAAGGCTGGGTTAAACTCGAGCCTAACACCCTCCCAACCTCAGGGCTTAACGTTACCCAGAAGCGAGAAGAGAAAAAATCTATAACGGATCCTTTCCCTACGGCGGGAAAAGTAACCAGTATCCCTTACCAAGTTCAATATAGCGACAAAAGGAACCCTCTTTTTTCTATTTGGTTAAAGATCAAAAATTCAGGCCTTTCAGTAAGAGTTTATTTGGTCTCAGGTTTATCCTTATTTTTTGCTCTAATTCTTCATTTTAAGTATCAAAAACAATATGAGGTTATTGTATTTCGACATCCTCAATTTTATGCTAAAGAAATCAAAGCCCTTGAAGATTATCGTTTGGGTAGAAACACGGCCCTGTTTCTGGCCGCTACTAGTTTTGTGATAGGCTTTCTCACGGGGGGG
>KB912176.1 GCA_000383735.1 Verrucomicrobia bacterium SCGC AAA164-M04 | reverse complement strand
GTTATTAAAGTCTGCGAATTGGCCCCCAAATGACCAGCCGGTACGGGTTTCATCAGCATCAGGGGCGGCGACTTGCCGAAAAATTCCGTTGTCGTTCTCATAAAGGAAGTTACCCCGAGCGGACACTTTAATACGAGGATCGACCTCTCCAACTAGCTTGATGATACGATTACCGGCTTTGGAATACATGTTGGACACGAAAAGGTCGAGATCGCCATCATGATCGTAGTCACCGAGCGAAGTGCCCATCCCAAAGGCCATTTTTCCATCAGGAAAAGTTTCTTTAAAGGCTTCCGTGAAGATTGGATTAGGGGAGCCTTTTGGGGTGTCATTTCGGAGGTAAGAATCGGGCGAAAAATCGTTGCAGACGTAGAGATCGTCATCGCCATCATTGTCAAAATCTGCCCACGTAGGTTGATAGCTTTTTCGCCAAAGCTTGATCACGTCTCCGCCCGCTCGTTCGAGTCGACCATTTCCACGGTTCATTAGAAGGATATTTGCGGCACCTCTATCATCGAAATAAGGGTGTGAGCTTTGGGAGAGTTTATTGAGATGCGCTTTATCGGCAGGTGGGAGGTAATAGTCCATCCACGAGGGGTTCACGTCAGTGCCGGGAGTGTAGGTGGAGAGATAGACATCGAGAAGGCCGTCACGATTGACATCAGTGGCACAGGCAGACACGACGAAAAATTGCTTGCCGAGGTCGGAGAGGCGTGAGGTGACATTTTCAAAGCGGCCTCCGCTGTTCTGATAATACAGCGTCGGTTCAAGCGAGCGACAAACAAGAGCATCAGGGTCGCCATCGTTATCAAAGTCGGCAAATAGGATGAAATTAACACAGTAGCCAGGAGTGAGTCCAGATTCGAGAGTTGTGTCTCTAAATGTTCCGTTACCAAGATTGCGAAAGAGTTGTGGCTCGAGGTATCGGGCTGTGATTAAGAGATCATCGTGTCCGTCAGAGTCGTAATCGACAATGCTGACAGAGGGGTACTGGAGGGCGCTTTCCATGTCTGGGATACCCGCGTATTCCCGTTTTGGAAGGATCAATTTTTTTTCAGCGAGGGCCTGTTCTGTAATTTCGTAATGTTTAGAGCGCTGAGCTTCGTCACGGGAGTAGGAGGAGGGAATAGCCTGTTTAGTGACATCCTGAAAAAGGGCTTGCTCAGAAGCCAAAGATTGGAAGTCGAGTTGGGACCATTTGATGAGTGATGGGGATTCTTTGGGAGAAAACCAGGTGAGATTTTGTTTGGCTTGGATTCCAATAAGAGAGCCATCTTCGTTTTTGAGGAGTCCTTCGAACTTAGTTTTTGTGATGAAGTTTTTTTCTTCATAGCTTCCTGAGAGAATACCAAAAGACGCATTGAGCCAGGTGTAATTTGGAGCGAGGTATGGGCGCCAGGCAGGTGGGATGCGTTCAGCAGGGACGTTTTTTGAGCGGAGATCTTGAGCGAGATTTTTGAGATGAGGAGTGAGCTTGAGAACCATTTCCTCGGTTTGAACTAGGCGCGTTGCGATTTCGTCTGGCGAGGCTCCAGTCTGATCCTGTAAAGGAGGGCTTGGGCTTTCTTGGGTTTCTCTGCATGAAGCAAGAATAATGCAAAGGAAGAGTAATAGTTTCATCGGAGGCTGTGATTTTTACGGAAGGCTCCTGGGGTAAATCCAGTTGCTGCTTTAAAAGTTTTAGCGAAATGTTGGCGGCTGCTGAACCCAGAAAGTTGGGCTACATAATCAATCGTGTATTCCGGGTTGCCGAGAAGGCGCTTCGCCATACTTATCCTAGTCTCGACGATCGTAGCGTGGATAGAACGCCCCGTGAATTGACGGAAACGTCTTTGGAGTTCGCGTTTCGATAAAGAAACGTTTTTGACAACATCATCGACTCCGATGAGGCTGCCAGCATTACGGTTGATGAAACGGGCGGCTAGGGCAACTGCGGGGTCATTAATTGCGAGCTCGCTGGAAGAGCCTCGCACAACGAGTTTGGTTGGAGGAATAAAGATGGGGTCATCTTTGGGGGCTTTACCTTCAAGAAGCTGGTTGAGAAGACGAGCTGATCGATAACCGATCTCGTAATGAGAGGCATCGATACTGGAAAGAGTGGGATTACAGATGTTGCAGCTAACGGAATCGTTATTCACACCAACGAAGGCAATATTTTCTGGGATGGTTATACCAATTTGTTTCGCAGTTTCGATGAGGATGGGAGCAATGTGGTCACAAGAAACGAAAATCCCAATGGGGAGGGGAAGAGAGCGGAGCCAGGAGAGCGTCAATTTTTTATAAATGGCGCTCTTTGAAAAATGTAATTTGGGGACGGAGAAGGTGGATGTTTTACAACCAAGTTTTGCAGTGGCGTTCTTAAAGTGATCTCCCCTGAGGTCGGACCAACGAGTGTTTTCGATACCGCAGAATCCAAAATTGGTGAAGCCCTGTTCCCGAAGATGTTTGAAAGCGAGCTGAGCGATGCCGGCATCGTCGGTATGAACGAGGGGAATCGAACTGTCGGAGTGATCGCCTAAGATATCGACAACGGGAATTCCTTTTTCAACAAGGGCTTTAGCCCGAGAAAGAGAGTGGGTATCGTAGAGCCGGGTGATGACCCCATCGACCGGCATGTTTGGATCAAGAGGCTCAATATGAGACGGACCAGAGTTGTCTTCGTGGAGAGACCAGCTCCCGGCGTTGTGGTGAACATCCCAGCGATTAATCTCGCTTACAAACTTTGAGATGCCCAGTAGCATGTCACGTCCTGGGGCGATCGCAGTTTCGATTTCGAGTAGAATCCGCTTACGATGTTGTGATTTCACGCTAAAATTAAGAGGGTCATTGGTAGATTCTATCTAACCATTAAATAAAGAAAAATAGAGAAGATTAAAAGTAAAGGGGAGGGAAAAGGACTTTTTTTGGAAGCTATTGCGCCAGGAATTAAGGTCTTGGGTTGAAAAAAATGCACTCAGGGTAAGGGAATCAGACGACACTTTCTCTGACAATAGAATTGAAGCGAGATCGAATGGCTCACGCTCTTGGCGCTTCCTAAAGTGTGCCGAGCGGCCAGCGCATGAAAAGGAAATCGCTAAGAGTGAAATAAAAAAATGGTCGAAGAGTATGTCTGAATTGTTACACTATCTCGTTAACTCACAAGAATCCATGAAGCCAAAAACTCCCTCCCTCTCTGTTGATCGTCGTTCTTTTCTCCGCCAATCGTCTGTTGCCGCGGCAGGACTGGGATTCGGAACGATTCCTATTATCGGTGCTGAAAAAGAAAAAAAGAAGCCGGAGGCAGAGACTTTGGTGAAGACCTTTTATGATTCTCTCAGCGAGGAGCAGAAGACGGCGATGTGCTTTCCTTATGATCACAAGCTTCGCTTGAATGCCTCCCCCCCTTGATTCCAGAAAACACTGTTACTTTCTTTTCCACTAAATGAGTGACTCCTCAGGACTGGATTACCATCAACCTTCTTACTTGTGTCAATTACCCCCGGCATCACTCCATACTGCCTTACATCAACTCCTTCTTCGGAAAACTGTTTACTGAGATTACTATCCGAACGCACGACCGCGCGCCATAAACTACTTCACAAGTCAACTTCAGTTTCAGTCCCTGAAGGCGGCGTATAGAGACCATTCGCAACATAAAGATCTAAAAAACCATCATTATCGAAGTCAGCAAACTGCCCACCCCACGACCATCCGGCCTGAGACACCTCACAATTTACGGGTTGGAATTTGGCCCCCGTATTCCGCAACAACTTATTTCCTTTGACCCCCTCATACATTCGGTTCTCTAAACCATCGAACATTTTGGTAATTCGACTCCCAGCCTTGGAATACATGTAAGTGAAGTAAGGATCGAGAAACCCATCATTGTCATAGTCTCCTAAGGATACCCCCATTCCAAAACCCTGTAATTCATTTCCTGCCACTTCGTCCGTAACATCTACCAACCGTCCTTCCTCATTTCGAAAAACATAATCTGGCGCATAATCATTAGCCACAAATAAATCCGGATCGCCATCATTGTCATAGTCTGACCACGTGCCCTGGAAACTCGACAACCATAAGTCTGCTCCTCCAGCTTTTAGTGATCTTGAAAACCTCCCATTCCCCTGATTGATCAGCAGAACATTCGGCGGCCCGGTCAAACGAAAAACCGGATGGTCCTGCCCCCTCCTCCGTTTCCATTCGACTTGTTCCTCCGGTGTCAAAAATTCGGTCGCTAAAATATTTCGAGGCCGAGAAATCGGCAATCGATATGTCGCCAAATATAGATCCAACAATCCATCTCCATTCACGTCGGCTGATGACATTGCTGAACTCCAATAAGGCATTCCTCCAATTACATTCTCCTCCGTTCGATCAACAAACACTCCACCTACATTTATGAAAAACCGCCCTCGCTCCAAACTTCTCCCGATGAAGACGTCTTTGTCTCCGTCATTATCAAAATCCGCAAACAGAGAACAATTACACACTCCATCCAGGTCCAAGCCTACTTTTTGCGCAACATCCTCAAAGGTCCCATCACCTCGATTTCTCCATAACTGGTTGCGACCCCACCGGGCCGTTACATAAAAATCATCCCACCCATCCTCATCGACATCTACAACTGATACCGAAGTGTGCTGATCCAACGAATCCCAAGTTGCGATATAGTTCCAATAGTGTCGCGGGTATGAAAATTTTGTTCCACCTGTAAAAAACACATCTCGAACATACTGGTCATGGACCGAATGCTGCGCTCTCTCCAAATCCTCGGGTGACCTTAGAACTCGATCTAAAACATCTGAAAAAAACGGTTTTTCACAAACCATCTCTTTCAACTCCAGATTTTCGATTAGACGGATTAGCCACTCTCCCTCTCTCTTGACCCACCAAATCCCCAATTTCCCATTCCATGCCCCCAGCTTTCCTTCAGCTGTGGTACCGCGCAAAGTCACCTTTAGCTTCGTATGAAAATCTCCCGCTTTACCAAAAGCTCCCTCCAAAGTTCCAAAACTAATTTTTTCTAATCTCCACACCCTTTCAAATAAGGCCTTCCAAATTTCGCGCTCTCCTCTCAGTTCCAGCTCTTCTTTCCCAAGAGAAAACTCACCCATCTCGACCCCGGGGAACTCCCCCTGTGAAAATTTCAAATCGGCAATCGCCTTAAACCTAGCTCCCTTGATAAAAAGCTTTTCATTCCAGCCAACTTTCAGATTTGCCACGGCCCGCTTTAACCGATTCACGGGCCCAACCAACTCCGCTATCACTTCCTCTGTCTTCACCATCTTAGCATAAGCCTCTTCGGCTGAAATCTGCTGATCCCTTGTCTCCTGTTCGCTCTTTGGTTGACTCCTCTCACCACACGAAACAATCACCGCGATACTCGCCGCCCAAGATAGCCGAAAAATTATCATAACTAAAAACCTCTCATCTTTAAATCTACTTTCTCGTCTAGACCAAGCTTACTTTGCAAAAAAAAATGACCAAATGAAAACGGACACAGGCCAATTTGAGCAATATCCCTCCAAGTAACGAATACCTAATCTTCTAAGGGATCCAAAACTACTCAAAAACTTATGTTTAAAAACAAGGGCCTTAGAGCAGTTCAACTATTAGTAGCACTTTGGTAACGTTAGGATAACAAATTTGAGCGCTCCAAGATCCCGAAACCTTCCATATACGGCACAAAACTATCTAAACTTTGGATTTACACTCCAGTGCGAATTGGATTATTGTTCAAAGGTTAAACAAGCAAACTGAAATAAATTATGAAAACAACTTTCATTCTAACCTCTGCGATCGTGGTCGGGGTCGCCAATGGCGCTACACTCGCTCATCGATATTCCTTCGATACTGATACGACAGACTCAGTCGGTGGCAACACCGGTGTTTTAGAAGGCGGAGCAACTGTCTCGTCTGGAAAACTGAGTCTAACAGGTCTTGGTGCTAGCACCGCGGCCAACCGAATGACGTTTACCAATCCCGTTGATATTGGTGGAAATTTCGGGACAACTGGCGTGACCATCGAGTCGTGGTACACCGACGGCGGAACCGGCACTTGGGGTAAGCTTTTCCAATTTGGCAATAATGCCGCAGGACAAGAACTTGCCTTTACCTTTACTCGAGGAAATGGACAACAAACCGGCGTCGATCGCGATGGAGCAAAACTCTTTGGAGAACAAATCTCACAAAACGCTCAACACCATCTTGCGATCACCGTATCCCCAGATGGCAATCTCAACACTTGGATCGACGGAAACCAAAAACTCACTGATGTCGACACCAACGATCTATCCAGTATCAATACTACCTTCGAAGCGATCGGTGCCACAAGTTGGGGCGATCCTGGTATGAACGGCTCGGTCGACGAATTCCGAATCTGGTCTGGCGAACTCAGTGCGACCGAAGTTGCAACTAACTTTGCATCTGGACCTAATAATACGATCCCGGAACCTAGTGGTCTTCTGCTTACCATTGCTGGGGGCCTTCTCGTCTTACGTCGTCGACGGGCCTAAAGGAGGATATCACCTTTAATTCTTTCCAAGGCCCGCCTCCTTCTTGGAGCGGGCCTTTTACACGAAATCTTTCATGTTGGCGCAAATTAGCCCCAGCCATTAACTTACAGGCTAAATCAGTTTTTTTAGCTTATTCGAAAATAGCTTTCATCGTTGAATCTCGAATTGGGGAAGCTTATTCTTACTCTTCAAAAACCCAATAACCCCCAAAAAAACTTTGTTCTCATTCCATGAAAAACATCATCCAACTCTTTAGTTTTATCCTTTTCCTAGCGCCTTTTTTGCCTGCGCAAGATGCCACTCTTTCCCACCGCTATTCCTTCGATGCTGATACGACTGACTCGGTCGGCGGCAACACCGGTATTCTCGAAGGCGGAGCGACCATTTCCTCGGGACAATTAACTCTCACAGGTCTCGGCTCGTCTATCGATGCCAACCGAATGACCTTCACCAACCCCGTCGATATTGGCGGAAACTTCGGGACGACCGGCGTAACCATCGAAACGTGGTATACCGATACTGGTACCGGCACCTGGGGTAAGCTCTTCCAATTTGGCAATAACGCCGC
>KB912175.1 GCA_000383735.1 Verrucomicrobia bacterium SCGC AAA164-M04 | reverse complement strand
CCAGCCCCGCCAGAGTGCCCCGCGAAACATAAATTCTTCAACAAGTGGGGCTCCAATAGCGACTCCGAGAAACAAGAGGATTGGGAATTGGGTTGTGTTTGCCATGGTCACCATGGATTCGTCTGGACCATCGATTCCAAGAAAGGGGGCGAGAAGTCCAAAAAGGAGAGAGCAGGCAATGGTGATGGCAGCCCAAAATGGCCACTGCCACCATTTGACCCGATTGTTGCCCAAATATCCCCAACCGGTGTAATTTGGCCGAATTTTCCCGACCATCCAGCAAAGTGGGCACACGAAAAATATTGAGATGAAAGCGACTGTTCCAGCGATATCACCATCTAAGGCGAGTGCGAGTAATTCACTTTCGACAGTGCCGGAGTTCTTCATCTTGTCAAAGACCCCTCGGTGAAAGGCAGCGATGATTATGCCAATGCTAACCACGAATTGCCATGCGAAGAAAATGACGACGGCCCACAGTAAGGTCCACCAACCATTCCAAGGAGTTTTTGTAGCTCCTGGTAAAGGGGGAGGAGTGACGACAGGAGTTGGGGGGTGGTAAGGATCTTCCTTCATAGGTCGTTTGCGCTGTGAGGCTGGCTAGTGGTTCCGGAAGAGTAAATGCTGATTTGCCAAGTGAGATGTGAAAAACGGGTGGCGTTTTTGAGAAGGGTGGGCAAGGGTTTGGCATGCTTCGAGTGAATGGAGAGTTGGTCGATCAGGAATTGGTGGAAGAAACCTTTCACCGGGTGAAGACAGCTGAAGAGCAAAGAGTTCAGGTTTCGTGCTGCGAGCGTGATCCAGAATTTTATGAGCAGGCCGAACAGGAGGTGGCGGATTCAATCTTGATTGCGCAGGAAGCGGAGAAACGATTTGAAGAAATCCCGGAGGAAGAGGTGACGCCCAAGCTCAAGGAAATGATCGATGCTTATCGCGAGCATGGAGCATCGTGGGACATGTTGGACGCGCAGCGTGATATGATGCGTCATGAAATTTCGGCTTCACTTCGGATGGATAAGTTGATTGCTGATTTGCTTGGCGATGATAATGCGGTGAGCGAGGAAGAAGTGAGGGCATTCTACGATGAGCACCGAAAAGAATACCAGACTCCAGCCGAGGCGCGAAGTTTACACTTGATGAAGACTTTGAATGAGGAGACGACGTCGGATGAGGTGTTCTCGAAGCTTTGCGTCGTACGTGAAGAAATTTTGGAGGGTGGCGATTTTGAGGAAATAGCAAAGCGGGAGACCGAGAAGTCGACGGGCGAGCTGGATCTAGGGTGGATTTCTCTGGATCGGCCCACAAACCCTTTCGAGGCAACTTTATTTTCGATGCGTGATGGTGAGGTTTCTCCGGTGATTGTTTACGAGCATGCGATGCATTTAGTGAAGGTGGTTGAGTTAAAGCCAGAGCAGGTGGTGCCTTTTGAAGAGGTAAAGGAGGAGCTTGAGAATCGTGCATTGGCCCGGAAGCGAAGGGATGCCCTGCAATCTCTGGCAGTAGAGCTTCGCAAAGATGCGGTGATAGAAAAGATCGACACCACTAACGAAGATGAGAATTAATATCGCATGAATTTCTGCCGCATATTTTATCCTGCTCTTCCTATTCTCTCGGTAGGAACGGCTTCCTCTCAGGAGGCTCTCCGTTATCGTTATCAATTTTATGACGAAGAGGATGGGCGGATCGACGTCGAGTCTCATTATTTAGATTACCAATTTTCGTGGGGAGAGTGGGGGGAGACTTCCGCAAGTTTACGTCTGGCAGTCGACAGCTTGACTGGGATGACTCCAACAGGGACGCATGCAGCGGGCGATCCTGACGATTGGCTTTTTCAGACAATTACAGACGAGCGCCGTGTGAGCGTTGCGACGATTGAGCACGAACTGGACGACTATACCTTATCTTTCGAATACGCTCACAGTAAAGAGACCGACTATCGTTCCAACGCAGTGACGGGAAATGTGAGCCGGCAATTTAATCAGAACAATACGACGGTGACGGCGGGTGCAGCCTTTGCCTTTGACGAAGTTTTGGCGACTCCGTTCACGAATAACTTTGAGGATCAGGATAAGAATACGGTCGATCTTAATATTGGGATTTCGCAAATCCTAAGTCGCAATACGCTCTTTGATCTCAATTTAGGATATGGTCGTAATAAAGGATATCTTGGTGATCCCTATCGCCGGATTTCCCAGATTCGGACAGTTGTGATTGACGGGATCTTTGGGCCTCGTGAAGTGACTGACACATTCGATTATGCGGAGAACCGGCCCGACCAACTAGATCGTTTCGTGACAAAGGCCAGTGTCAGGCATTACTTCCAGCAGGCCAACGCCGCGCTGAAATGCTCTTACCGGTTTTTTGCAAATACGAATAGCGTGGAGGGACATACCTTTGAGGTGAAGTGGATTCAGGAGATTAATCAGCAGTTAAGTCTAACCCCATATGTGCGGTATTACCGGCAGAGCGAGGCGGATTTTTATTACACTTCACTCACCGGAACGGGGCTCGATGGGACTGATCGGATCGACGGGGGTGGGGCAAATTACTCCTCGGATTATCGCCTCTCCAAGCTGGAGGCACTCACATACGGGGTGCGATTCGCTTGGGAGCCGATTGAGAATATGACGCTTGATCTGCAATGGGAGCGCTATGAGATGGAGGGTTTAAACCCGCAAACTCCTGCGTCCTTTTTTCCCTCCGCAAATGTCCTCTCGCTTGGAGCACAGTTCCGTTTCTGATTAAACGATGAATACCAATCTGACCGGCGGGCTTTTTAAGCTAAATTTCAAGGCGCTGGGGACGGTGTGTGAGGTTCAATTTCGGGCTGAATCGGTTGAGATTGCGAAAGAGTTTCGCAAGTCGGCATTGGGATGGTTGCGGGATTTTGAGGAGCAGTGGTCTCGGTTTAAACCCACTAGTCTGCTGTGCCGGATCAATGCAGAAGCTGGGCGCTCGGGGGTCGAAATTTCGAAAGCTGACGAGGAAATTTTAAAGCTCTGCGATCATACCTTTCAGATTTCAGGGGGTTTGAATGACCCGACTTCATTGCCACTCACCAGTTTGTGGGACCGGGCCGGAAGAGAGGATNGGATGCCTTCAAGTGAGGAGATTGAGGAAGCAAAGAATTTGATTTCGTGGCCTATGGTTGAGTGGGGGGATGGAAAGGGCCTTCTTGCCCGAAAAAGGAATGGCGCTAGAGATTGGGGGGTTTGGAAAGGAATATGCGGTGGATCGTCTTATCGGTTTTGCAAAGCGTTTGGGAATTGTTGATTGCTTGGTCGATCTGGGGCGCGATGTGTCAGCGCTTGGGCAACCACCAACTGGACCGGTTTGGGTAGTTGGGATTGAGGACGCAAAAGAGGAAGACGCGGTGGCGTTTCGCTTGGCAGTGAGCGGCAAAGGTTTGGCGACCTCAGGGAATGGACGGAGGTATCGGATGATCAAAGGGAAGAAGTTTGGCCACATCATTGATCCGAGAAGCGGTTGGCCAGCTGAGAATAATCTCCTGACTGCTTCTTGCTTGGCAGATGACTGTTTGACAGCGGGCATTTTATCGACGAATGCTTGTATTGTCGGGGAGAATGAAGGATTAGAAAACATCGAGCGTAGCTTTGGTGTCGATGCCGTCCTTCAAACGACCAGCAATAACGTTCATAGCTCCAATATTCATCGATATGTCCTTGGCTCTTAAAATATTTGCAGCGCTTGCGCTTCTTTTTCCCTCTTCGATGTACCAGTCATCACCGACCTGACACCAACCACCATCAAGGACGCAATTGATGAAGCTCCTCCCGTGCTTTTTCTCCTCACCAATTCAAGAACACTTAACGAGGAACAAACCACCGAACTTCATCAAAATCTCGGAGAGACACTCAAGGAATACCAAGACGACGTCATTATCATCTCGCGTTCCGACTCGAACCTCCGAGGCCACTTCCCACTCGAGACTAACACCCTTCGCAAAGCCCTCGAGATCCCGGAGGCCCCAATCCTTTTCATCCCCTTCTTCGCGGATGGTGGATGCCTCACCTTAAACGATACCCATTATATCGTCGAAGGGGATAACGCAACTCCAGTCCATCTTACCCCCTTCGCCAAAGATAAAGCTTTCCCATTCTCACACTCCTATCTGCCAGACTATCTCGCCGAGAAATCAAAAGGTCCGCTTGATATTCAATCTCTCTCTCTTCCAGATCTTCGCTCTGGAGACATCTCCTCCAAGCTCGCTAAACTGCCAAATGGCTCGACCTGTATCGTCAACGCAACCTCGTTGAAAGATCTCAATGTTCTCTCCCTTGCCCTCCTCAAAAGCGATCGCCGCTTCATAATTCACTCAGCCTCTTCTTTCGTGCAATCGCTCGCCGGAATTCCCTCCCGTCCACCTCTTGAGCCATGGCAATTACAAGATCTTGAACCCAACCCAAACGGTGGTCTAATTATCATTGGCTCCGAAACTTCAAAGACCGACGACCAACTTAACCATCTCCTAAAAAACGCACCTGCTCTCACCGCAATCAAACTCAGTATCCCTGACATCATTAACTCTACCTTCAACCTCAGAGCACGATTGCTGATGTCCTGACCGCCATGACCTCTGGTCAAAATGTCGTCCTCTTTACCTCGCACAGAAATTTCGATAGCGAAGATGGCCTCAAAATTACCCATAGCATTTCCCAAGCACTGATCGATATCGTCCAAGGGATCAGAGAACGTCCTTCGTTTCTTGTCGCCGAAGGCGCCATCACCTCGTTCGCAATTGCAACCGATGCACTCGGAGTCAAACAAGCTCAAGTCCTTGGCCAAATTATTCCCGGCGTCCCAGTGTGGACGATCGGGAATGAAACCCTTCACCCTGGTCTCGCTTATGTCATTTTCCCTAGCAATCTTGGCGGGGCAGACGCCCTCACCCTCGCAGTAGAAAAATTCGCGCCTGTCCTCTAGTGAGACCACTCTCAAACCCATCTGTATCACCGAACGTAAAGAGGACCTTTAGATGAATTCTCACCTGAGATTCTTTTAGTATTCTTTATGCTCTGGTGACACCGGAATCGTCCCTCCACACTAGCGGTCCGCGATCGATCCCTTCTTCATCGAAGCAAAAAGGATTTCAATTGAGCCCTGAACCACCTTCCAAATTCCAAAAGCTAACAAAATTGCCGCGAAGAAACCCAGCAACCAAGGAAGGAGAGGTAGAGCTATGAATCCGGTTCCAAAACGACTAACTTCGAGTTCATTTAATCGGAACCCAAAGTAACAAGCCACCGCGATCGACAGGCAAGCTAACCCAAGCCCCAAACCTTTAAGCCCATCAATTCGAAGGCTCTTCACGCGCTCCGCCCGAGCTGCTTGGTAGATCAATTCAGCTCGTTCACCCGTCACCTTATTAACTCTAAGCCTCCGAAAAATCGCTTCCCGGTCTTCATCCCAAAGAACCATTTTTAGGACCACCTCAAACTGGGGTTCTTCTTTCACCATATCTGAAAACTAACCTAGGATTCCGAACGAGTCACCTCAAGCCTTACGAAGTTTGAAACCCATCAACAAAACACTTCTAAGACTTTAGGCCAATCGCTCTTACAACCATTTTTTAAAAACCACTATCAACTCGAAAAGCCTGCTTTCGTTCAATCAAATTTTCGACTACCTTAATCACCCGAGTCTCAATCTAACTCTCTGATATGCACCCTTTATTTTTCAGGTCCCCCTTTTTTCCTTTATTGATTATCTCACTCGTATTCGTCTCCGGACTTTGTTCGAAGGCTAGCCTCAAGCTTTATGATCAATCTCTTGCTGCCGATGAAATTGGAGGAGGGCCTATATCGATTGCGAAGCTTACTTCAGCCACCACTCTCAATGGTTCAAATAGCTTTCCCTTTAACTTTGGCGCAGTCAGCGGTGAATCGACTTTCGAATTCATTGTCGAGGGCGATCCCGTAGCCGGAGGGCGAGATGGTTATCTCGCTGTCGGATCAAATTCTTCAAGTAGTCTGCGCTACGAACAGTGGAGCGACACCGGGCAACTCGGCTTCACACAGGGAGGAGTAGCTGATTATACGTTCAGCCCACTTGTTCTTTCTCCGACCGAGGCAACCCACGTCACCTATGTCTGGGACGGTGACGGGCGAATGGACCTCTACCTCGATGGAACACTCGTCGGGCAAAACACCGCGGTAGCAAGCAGCTTCAACATGCCGACCGGTAACGGCCTTCTTGGGAACAATTCGGCGGCCGGTAACGAAGGCATGGTTGGCACGATTCATCGCGTCACTATTTACAATGAAGCACTGACCTCTGAAGACATCGAAAGACATTCCAATGCCTACAACGATGTTCCCGAACCTCCTACCATCGATTCCTTTGCGGCATCGCCTGAGGCCTTCCTTGCGCCAGGAAGTTCTACCCTTAATTGGTCTGTAACAGATGCTACCTCACTCTCGATCAACGGCGTAAATGTTACCGGACAAAGTCAACTCGTCGTCTTCCCGCCCTCGACAACAACCTACACTCTAAGTGCCTCCAATGAAGATGGAACATCCACTCAGAATGTCGTTGTCACTGTAAATCCAGTGCCACAAATCACCTCTTTCATCTCCGACCGTATCACGATCAATGCAGGCGAGAGCGTCACCCTAAGGTGGTCGACGAAATTTGCTAATGCATGGGCAATTACTCCCGCACCCGGCGACGTGAGTGCCCAAACGGGCGAGGGTAATGGGTCTATCACACTTTCTCCCAGTGGGCCTACCACATACACTTTGACTGCCACAAATTCCTCTGGCTCAAAAACTTCAGAAATTAAGATCACGGTAGCAATGGTCGCAGATCATCCAGTCATTTCAGAATTCATGGCTGCTAATCAAACAGTTCTACAAGACGGCGACGGCGAATTTTCTGACTGGATCGAAATCTTCAATCCGACCGCTTCCAGCGTCGATCTAAGTTCCTACTTCCTCACCGAGGACTCATCAGATCTCACCAAATGGTCATTTCCGCCGCTTCCCCTCGCTCCGGGAGAACGAATTATTGTTTTTGCTTCAGGCAAGGGTGCGGCAGGGCCAGCTGGGGAAATCCATACGAACTTTAAGCTTAGTGCTGGTGGTGAATATTTGGCTCTCGTAACCGCCAGCGGATCAACACTCCTTCAGGAATTCGCCCCCACCTATCCAGCCCTTGATGAGGATGTTTCTTACGGAATTCTGAGAGGAGATTTGTCGACTTCTCGCGTTCTGGGCACCCCAACTCCCGGTCAACCAAACGATGCTTCGATACCGCCACCCTCCGCGGTCACCTTCTCCCTCAACAGCCGCACATTTTCGGAAACTCTCAATCTTTCTCTCGCCACCGAAACGGCGGGTGCATCGATTTATTATACCACCGATGGATCAACTCCCTCGACCAAAAATGGAATCCTTTACTCCTCAGCCATCAACCTGACCAGCACCAGTCATCTTCGTGCCATCGCCGTCAGGGAAGGAGT
>KB912174.1 GCA_000383735.1 Verrucomicrobia bacterium SCGC AAA164-M04 | reverse complement strand
GGAGGAAGAAGTATAATGAGCTCCGTCCCCATCGGAGTTTGGGAATGAAGACTCCGGAGGAATTTGCGCTTGGCTGGGAGCCGGGAGAAAGGTGGCGCGCTCAACATGCTCCCTGCGTTACGGCCTCCGGCCTTCACTCCGGAAGCATGTTGACATCAGGCCTCAAACGCTTATCCAGAGATATCAATCCTCTCACTCTAAGTGGGCCATAAACTGGAAGGGTGGCACTGGCGTTAGCCTGCAGGGAGGAGACTTAATCCAAAGAGTTATCCATTCGTCAATGGAGAAAACTCCATGGAGGATTTTCTTAAAGCTTGCACCGGCTGTCTTTGATGATACTCGGGCGAGAAAAAAGGATGTTTATCAATGAAATCAATTATCACTAAAGCCGAAGGAAAGTTATTAGGAGAAGGTCCACTTGTATTTGATCCTGTTTCGGTCCTAGATGACCTCTTGGCATCTACTGAAAAACAAAAAGATTCAGTAAGGATCTGTATCTCAGCTGATCTAAAACTCTACTGGTCTGGAAGTGAGTGGACTCTTCATGGTAAAATGTTCAATGAGGCTCGCCCCGATTTCAAACGAACTATTACAAAAAAGGATCTTACTCATTTTCTATCTGATATGCTAGGTCTAACTTTAGCGCGTGCAACCAAGGTAGTTTCTAACCTTTACAAAACAATCGATAGCAAACTATCCGGACGTGGAGGAAAAATTGTAAAATATGATTTTTTTGGAAAGGGGACTCTTTCTGTAGGTGAAGATGTTCTTTCGTTTTTTTCAGTCTCCGAAAGTGTTTCTGAAAGTCCTCTAGAGTATATAAAGGGCTTAAAGTTAAAATCAGGTGAAGGATTTACTCTTTCTAGAGGTTCTGGGTTGAAGGAGCTTGATGCAAATCTATGTGGAATAATTCTGAACAAACTTAGATCCAGAACTGTTAAGAAAGACGGGGGAGTTGTCGGGTTTGATGTCGATCCTTTTTTTATACCAAGTGCCGTTGGGTCGATTTCTAAGAAAGTTTGGGGGGGGCTAGCTAAGCATAAGGGGAGAGTCGATTTTACCGCTGTTAAAACCATAGATGAAGAGGGTGCAGAGGAATTGGCTAATTATGAAGGTTGCAACTTTTCTTTTGTAGGAAAAGGGAGGTGGCCTATAATGGAACGCTTTGGATTTACTCTAGGTGGATTAACGTCAATTTCTGACCAAGTTTCCGCCAAACTTTCAAAGTTTAAAAATGCTGAGCCACCTTGGGTTAAAGAGCTATGTCTCGCATGGCCTGGTGAATTTACTAAATTATCAATTATACATGATTTTTCGGGGCTAACCTCAATTTCCCCAAAGGCTCTCAAATCTCTAGCGAAGCTTCAAGGGCACCTCGATCTCAGTGGTCTCGAAAGTTTTACTGTAGAGCATGCTACTGCTTTGAAAGGACATGAAGGAGGTGTTTTCTTATGTGGACTGCGATCGATTTCTGTCGAAGCTGCGAAGGAGTTGGCGCAAATAAAACCAGGTCAATTTCATGGTCCTTACAGAGGCACCTCTGTAGCATCTGCCATATTAAAGCTCAGTGGGATCGTAAATATTGAAACTGATGTCGCGGAAGCTCTTTTAGGCTACAAAGGTATCTTAGATTTTGGAACGGTTGATAAACTGACAGAAGATCTCGCCACAATTATTAAAGAGCATAAATACCATATATCCATCAGTTTTGAAAGATATGATGAGAGAGCCAAAGAGATTTTAGAAAAAAGAGGAGACTTTGAATTTGATTAGCCACAAGGCGTGGCGCTGTGAATCAATAGTCTTATCGGGCGGCTATGAAGATGATTCAAACGACGGCTTCGTTCCTGGGTGACACCTCCTTTTCTGCCTTGTTCATCGGCAGCACTTGTTTATAATTTTATATATATGATTTTGGACAAAGCATTGGCAAAGAAGGGTCTGGAAAGTCACCTAGATTTTTGGGAGGTGACGAAAATTACCGACGATGCGGCTGAAGTTCTCTCCAAGTATAAGGGTGAGCTCATCCTCGGCGGCCTCACTAAACTTTCTGATGCGGCTGCTGAGTCTCTCTCCAAGCATAAGGGCAAACATATCCAGCTCGACGGTCTCACCGAACTTTCTGATGCGGCGGCTGAATCTCTCTCCAAGCATGAGGGCGAAAGTATCTGCCTCAACGGCCTCACTAAACTTTCTGATGCGGCTGCGGAGTCAATCGGCAAGTATAAGGGGAGAAAGATCTCGCTCGACGGCCTCAAAGAACTTTCCGATACAGCTGCGGAGTCAATCGGCAAGTATAAGGGTAGCCTCCTTCTCAGGGGATTAAAAAAACTAACGCCAACTACAGCTACGAAGCTTTGTGGGGTCGATTTTCTTGAATTAACAATAAGTAAAAAAAATATGACTGGCGCGCTCACCAGAGCACTCGCAGGATTTCGTGGCAGTTGGCTAGGATTAAGTGGCTTTAGCAGTCTCAGTGATGAGTGTGCGCATGAGTTATCAAAGTTCAGGGGGAAAAAGTTATCTTTTAACCTTTCTGAGCACAAAATTATTAGGAAACTGAGCCGAGAGGGAGCACGTTCGCTTGGCGAAATACTTAATCTATTAAGCTCCAAGTGTTCTATCGATTATGATTTGGCGAAAAAAGCTGAGATTGATTTGGACTCCGAGCAAGATCGCAGCCCTGACTATATAGACGAAGATTTTGCTCAAAAATGGATTCTTGGATCATCTTGGATGTATTCCCTTGAGAAGGCTAAAAAAATTAGCAATGAGGCTGCTGTGCGACTCGGACAACATGAAGATGAATACGCTGAGTTTCAACTTTGCAATCTCAACGAACTCTCAGAGACTGCTGCAGTAGCCCTAGCAAAGTGCCGTGGAAAATTATGGCTGGATGGCCTAACAGAAGTCTCCGATACCGTTGTTGAGGCCCTCGCAAAACATGAGGGCCCGCTCTCCCTTGACGGAGTCACTGAACTCTCTGATGCAGCGGCTCAATCGCTCTCAAAACACAGGGGCGAACTGTCCCTTTGGAGCGTCGGTAAGATTTCGGAACAAGCTGCAACAGCGATGCTTCAGAAACCAGCTGGAACGATCAATAGAATGATTCCGGCAGAATGGGTTGCCGACTTATGTCAATAGCCCACGCAAAAATACTAGGAGTATCCGACTTTGATAGTAGGGCAAATATAGACCGAGCTGTCGCAAAATTGATGGACCTAGGTTTATAGAATCGACTCTGCTTAGAATCCAACTGCAATCAAAACCCGCTTTGCATCTATGCAGGCGGGTTTTTCTTTGAATCCTGATTCGTGCATCCGTCTCCTGATTGAGTGATCTTGCTGAAAAGGGTTCACGAATCGAGATAAGTCGAGCGATTGAACCCTTTGTGATAGACACATATTACCTCTGCTCACATCGTCTTCCTATTCACAAATATTTGCAGCATTAGAAATGAGCGCCAAAGATAATCCGGTCGAGCTACCAAGAAAACTTCTCTTATCTCAAAAGAATCCCAAACTTTACGAGTTGGCAGCAAATCCAGAAACTATGAAGGCACTCATTAGTGATCTATCCCCTGCCGAAGACGGAGAGATCTTTCTTTTAGAGCACACTGATGGCACCACAGAGAGTGCTTGGAATTTAATCGCAGCAGAGGCAGGACACCAAGATATCGATAGCTACTATTGTCAGCTCGATCATCTCGATATCCACGGGAATTATTATTGGGGGACTTCTGGTTTAGTAGAATCAGAAAGCGTTATCATCTCGGATCACGAGCTTGAAATAGTCTTTAATGTTTGGACCGATCATTACGAAACTGGTGTTGATTGCGAATCGAAATGGTTCGTTTCGATTCCTAAACGATCCTTATACCAATTCGGAGAATGGGTCTGTGAACATGATATTGAATTCCACTATAGCAGTGAAATATTGCCTTTAATTAAAGAAGACACGAATGATGGAAAGACACTTAAAGATCTTCTGTCCTCAAAGCCAATCCCTGATTCACACCCGATGTTTAACCAATACGTGGTCGGCGGGAGAGGTTTCAATAGACCTAAAAAAGACAAGCAACAAGAGGATGAAGAAAGTCAGGATTAAGGGTGCAGACGGATAAATTTTTTTCTCAGCACCCTATTATATACAGACCAACCCACCCAAAAAACCGCACCCCCACCGGTGGCGTGTCTCCCCTTTCAACCACTCCCTTTTCAGAGATCCAGCGAAGGCCGGTTCACCAAAAGGGTGCGGACATGACGCAACTGGACCCGAAAATTGCTCCGATCTGGTCTCACTTCGGCGGCTGCGGACGAAGAAATTGCACTTAAAAGAGGTTCAAAATTGCATCTGGAGCATCTTAAGAGGGTCGAAACCCGATTTTTTTTCACCTCAAAAGGGCAATTTTCACCCGACACAGGCACTCATTTTGGCCCAAAAAAACCGAGAAAAGGTTAACCTTTCCTAACTAATTTACCGAAAAAAACCATTTTCGGGTCTCTGATTATGCAAAAAAAGTGTCAAAAAAGCAGAAATAGGACCCTTCAAAGGGGTGTTAAACCACCCTTATGAGGGGGTAAAATAGGCCTTAAAAGGTGCCTACACTTGGTGCCTACACTAGCTATCTCTAGAAAAGGTGAAGGCCCTAATCCGTTATGGATCAGGGCCTTCAATGGCTCCGGCGCTTGGGTTCGAACCAAGGACCTATTTGACCGCATCCCTTATATATCAATGGTTTCAGCGTTAGTGTAGGCACTATTCAGTTGTTTTCAGCTACTTACTGCCTACACTAGTGCCTACAGTCCAGACCATGTCTACCCTCTACAAAAAGAGAAATTCACCCAACTGGTATGCCCAGTTTTTTGATTCAAACGGAGACCGCATCTCTCGCTCAACTGGCACTGCCAAAAAGCGGGAAGCCGAAAAAATTGCCACCAAATTGGAGGCTAATGAATTTGAGCGAAGGAGCGATGACAGCCATCTTCCAAAACAGTTTTCTGCTATTATCGAAACAGCGGTGCGTGAGGCTGCTTCGGGAGAACTCAATCTAGCTAAAACGGAAGATTATCTAAGACGGATTCACCAACTGGCTAACCCGTCATTTCGAGTCGTCAGTGTTAAGGAGCATCTTACCGATTGGGTGGAATCCCAGAAGCATCATGTCAGCTCTAAGAGCATCGCTACTTACTATGATATGGTAAGAAGAATGACTGCTGCGTTAGGTCATGCAGTCTCCGCAAAACCAATTGGAGAACTAGCGAAATCGCATGTTGAAAAGGCTCACGCCAAGATTGTGAAAATGAAGGTTAAAGGGACAAAGAGAACCATCAAAGCCGCGACAGCCAACATGGACCTGCGGGCGCTACGGAGATCTCTTAACGACGCTGTAGAAAAGGACCTAGCAAGAATTAATGTCGCGCAAGGGGTCCGTCCCTTACCAGAAACCGATAGCAAGGAAGTAGCGCCATTCACCTTGGAAGAAGTGAGGACGTTGATCGACCACTCCGCTACCAGCGAACAATGGAAGGGAGCTATTCTTATTGCGGCGCATACTGGACTAAGACTCAGTGACATCATACGTTTAGAGGATAGTCATATCCAAGGCACTCGTCTTGTGATCAGGCCAGAAAAAACAAAAAGATCGCGGAAGTCCGTCACTGTTCCTCTAACTCCCCCATGCTTAAGGTGGATTGAGGGGAAGGAAGGAGACTTATTTCCTAAGTTCAAGGGAACTAAGACAGGCACTCTCTCAACTCAGTTTGTTCGCATCATGGAACGAGCTAACGTGCCGCGAGAAATCATAGATTCTGATAACGTTTCTAAGCGACGTTCCTTCCATTCCCTACGACATACCTTTGCATCATGGCTTGCAGACGCAGATGTGCATGCAGACGTTCGTCAGAAGCTAACCGGCCATCAATCAGCTGGTGTTCACGGTCGATATTCTCACCATGACGAAGCTCTTGATCGGGCCGTAGCTCAACTTCCAGACATATAATTGATCGAATTATTGTTCACGTTTCAGAGCCAAAGAAGAACTGATCGGGGTCTCTAGACATGGCGAAGAAAGCATCTAAAATCACTCCTCACCTCTTGCTTTATTTGCGTAAGCGTGCTCCTATATTCACGACCCTGCGGCAAGGAAGGTTTCTTCCACGCGAGCTTTTATAAGTTGGTTTGGTAACCTTCTTAGGAGTGCGGGAATTCGTCTCATTTATTATGACCCTAGCCCTTTGGGGACCAGCAAGAGACCCACAGGTGGCAGGTGGAGTGAGCAGTTGAGGTGAAAGTCCTGTTGAAAGTATCCGCGCCGATCTCTAGTCAATTAGAGTATGTAGCATCCTCGCTGCTTACCTCCAATTAATCGGGTCCGCGTGGGATTAGAGATAAACAGGGTCCTTTCGATTGGAAAAAACAATGAACAAAGAATGCCCTCGATGGGCAACGATAAAGAAGGCCGCTAAATATAGCGGGTTATCAGAACGCCACCTCTACAATGCGATTGGAGATGGCCTAATTCGTTCGTCGCTTTTAAGGCGACCGAACGCAAGTAGAGGACGACGCCTTGTCGACCTACACTCTTTGGACGCATGGATCGAAACCGGTCTCATGCTAGTGGGTCCACGTCCCTGTAGCCCGAACCAGAAATCGCAAATCGGTGGATAAGCGTATTAATAGGTCTCTAACCTTAAGAAGGCTAACTCCCGAACCTCTCAACGAATTACATCCATGGGACATCTCAAGAGCAACAAGATGTAATTTTCGCGAGGCTACTGCATCAGCAATCGAAATCTTCGAGCCGCTATGCAGGCGTCTTCTCTTACCTAAAGGAGATCGCGAACGACCTCTTTATCATCACGGTTCGACACGGAAACCGGAATAGCAAAGCGACGTGTTGAAGAGATAGCGGACCCTAAAAAATACGAGGAACGTAAGAACTACAACAAAAGTTACTACTTAAAGAACAAAGAGCGGATTCTCAAGAAGAGGGCGGAGGCGTATGCTAAAAAACAAGCATCCCACAAAACAGAATCAAAAACTATTCTATAGAGTAGGTATGTTGTTGTAATTTACAATAACCTACCTATTCAATAGAAAAACTTTCAAAGTAACTTTGTGCAGGATATTGAGATAGACGTTCGAAGACACAGTCCGCTTCAATCCGCGAGGCAGTGCATCCCTGCACTAGCACCAAACAAGCGACAACCGGCATCCCTCTAGGATGAAACCTGCAAATCTAACACCAGCAGTCTGATCGCCCACTCTACTGTCCGGCCTTAAATGTATGATGGTGCACGCTGATTGAACGGTTTTCTTGGTGAATACCCTTCTCACCCTGAACCCCTCCCCTGCACCTTGAGGAAAACATTCTGTCCTGATCCCTGAAACTTGAGACAGGAGCCGTGATACAGGATACAGGTTTAAAGATTGGTAACCGAATCCCTGCACGCTAGCCTGCATCATGGTTTTTAGTTATCGGTGCACCGAGTGCAAACTCTACTTTAGCATGGGATGGTATCATTACGGATTAAGTATGAAATGTACTTCTGCGACACAACTGGTCTGCAAAGAATGTGGGGTTATGCACCGTATTGAACATGCTGGAGGAGGCGAGGGTAATTGGTTTCAAAGAATGTTTACCACCCTTACTGGCGATACCATGAGCGCCCAGCAAGGCCCCATTATTGATCCCCCAGAATCTGTGA
>KB912173.1 GCA_000383735.1 Verrucomicrobia bacterium SCGC AAA164-M04 | reverse complement strand
CGTTGCAAAAGCGGGGTGACGAAAGTCTGCATCACCTTCGTGGCGATCCACTCGATCGAGGAAGGAGGCGATTTCAAGGAGCTTGAAACGCGCGTCCATAAAATAGAGATCCTGGATTTCTTTCTTCGTCGGCATATCGAACGGTAGCTTTAATTGAATTAGTTCGCAACGCCTGTCACGTGTGCGAAGAACTCAGGATTGAGTTCGGCTAGGGGTTCGCGGAGTTTGTCGAGTTCATCAGCAGGGCCGTGGAGCTCAAGGCGAAAGAGCTCAGAGAAGGCAAGGGCTTCTTCGATACAAGAACCTACGTTTTCGAGGTGTTTCAGGACACCGGCAGCACCGATATAGGCTTCGCGGCAGAAAACAACGTTACCATTCACTGAAAAGTCGTAGTAGAGGCAGGTGTCTTCATTGCTTGTACGGGCCACGAATTCCTTCATTGTTTCTCTGAAGGTGTCGAGTTTGCCTTCTTGGACTTTAAAATAGGGGTGAATGCTAACGGCGCTAGAAAGTTCGCTCATGGAAGTGAGTGTGAACGCCGAACGCCGAAGGTCCAATCATGAATTTTGAATGATGGCAACCGGTATTCGGGTGTGGGCGGTCGAGGGATCGCCTAAGAAAATCGCACTTTTGGAAAGAGGAACGTCTTTCGGAATGGTGGTGAGGGTGAGCGAACGATTTGGGCAAAGCCTGAGGCGTAAATTGTGAGCGAGCCTCCCCATCGACCAACGTGCGTTTATTTCGCTGATTTGATGCCACTCTAGGCCTTTCGACGTACGGTGCAGAAAGGAGTCGATGCAGACTGGACCGTGGTAATTGTGGGTTTCTAGTAGAGTACAAAGGGCATTTTGGACCTCGTTTTTGGAGGCGGGAAGGACTTCGTTGGCGACAAGGCGGGCGCATTCTGTAGGGAGGCCATTGGCGGGTTTGGGGACCGAGGTCGACGAGATCCATTGTCCGGTATTGCTGACCTCTTGGTGGCAGATGCCTAAGAAACGCAGGCCGCCTTGCTCGATTGGATTTGATTGGTAGAGGAGAGAGAATTCCTGTTCTTTGTTTAGCCAAGGCTCGATGAGGTGGGCTTCTTTGATCGAGGGTATCCTGTCAGAAGAGAATTTGATGAGGCCGCGACCTGCTGAGCTGAGAAGAGGCTTTGCAAGCCAGTTACGGTGTGAGTTTATCTCGATGAAGGCCTGAATTTCCTTTTGGTTAGAGCAGATTTGAGCGGTGATCGAATTGTCGAGCAGGCCACGGAGTTCGAGACCTAGGTTTTTTGAGAGGAGGGTGGGGTTTGGAATTCCCCAAGGCTGCTCATGCCTTATTTTTCGATTTTTGCGGATGTGATGGAGTTCAGAAATCGTTGAAACCTCGGGGAAAGTGAGGTTGTGGTGAGCGAGGGCTTCACGGTGTCTATCGCTGGGTTGATTGCGGAGGAGGATGAGATCATCTGAGGAGGGTGCGGCGAGGGCGAAGGCGTATTCGAGGTCGGCTGCGAGTTTCTCGAGGCGTTGGGGCGGATTCCAGTTAATGTCGTTGGCAGCAAGTTCAACATCTGGATTGAACCAGTAAAGGTCGGGGCTGCGACCGCGGGAAGCTTGGTGTCGTCTGATCGAGGCGATAAAGTGCTCGTCCATTCCAGCTTTGCGGCGGCCTTCTTCGTTAAAGGGTGCCAGGCCCTTGGCGCGGATGGGGGAGAGAGGAAAGTGGAGTTGTTTATGCCAAGCGTCCCAATCGGATTGAGCTTTTTGCTTCCAGCGGCGCAACCATTTGAGGCCGTAACCGACGTGGGCAATTTCGTCCCTGTAGATTTTAGAAAGAAGGTCAGCGGACTTTTGGTCGCCGGCTCGGGCAAGGACCTGGGAGTAGTGCTTCGCGTAGTCGAGGTTGGCTTGCTCGAAGGTGAGCGAGAGGCGCGAGACGTAATCGAGGGGACTTTCCATGGAGGAAATATGCGACCAGATCATGGGGCTGAGATGGTAGTCTCCAAATTTGATTCCGCAGTCCCTCATTCGCTCGAGATACCAAAGGGTATGGTTTTGTTCTTCTTGTAAGGTTCGAAGTATTCCCTTGCGAAAAGAATCGGGAGCGTCTGGGAATTTAAGCAAAGCGAGTGCCATGAGCTCAACGGCGAGCAGTTCGTGGTTTGCAAAGAAGTGGAGTAGAATGCCACGCTGCTCTTCATCGTGGATTTGATCAGCCGAGGGGAAAGGCGATTTTCCATCATTAGGCCGCGGTTTGAGGTGATGAGGGCGCCCGGGAAGAGAGGGGGCGATAAAATTGCCCCGTTTGGGTGGATCAAGGGTCAAAGAGACTGGGGCGTGGGTGAGTTTATCCCCTAGCGTAGTGGACATCAGCACGCGTTCGGCGAATTCGGAGACGTTTTGTGGTTCAGCCATTCCGCTGGGCAAGACTTTGTTGGAATCGGCTTTCATGCAAAGGAAAATCAATTGTGACGGTTGAGCTGGAATAAAATTTCTTCTGTGTCATCATTCCTCAGGCGATATGAAAATTCGATTGATCATTCTTGGAGCGGTCGCAAGTTGGGCCGTGATGTCAGGACTTGCAGAGACTCTCCCTAAAGCCGATGGCAAGGTTTCGGCTACCACCCTTCCTCTGGATGCTAAGACATCAAAGGTGAAATTTGAGACTGCGACCTTTGGTTTAGGCTGATTTTGGGGACCTGATTCCGAGTTCGGAAGTCTCAAAGGTGTTCTCCGCACGCGTGTCGGTTATGCGGGCGGTGAAAAAGCGGATCCTTCCTATTACAGTTTGGGAAAACATACCGAGGTGATTTCAATTGATTATGATCCTGAGGTTTTGAAATACGAAGATCTTCTAGAGATCTTCTGGTCGGCTCACCGATGTGACCAAATTAATACGTCACGACAGTATATGAATGCTGTTTTTTATCATGACGAGTCACAGAAAATAGCCGCCGTTTCAAAAGCCAAAGAGTATGGACTTCGGATGGGCAAGAAGCTGAAAGTGGCCGGAGCCTACCACTCACGCCTCATGGCAGGAGCCCAGGAACAGCTCGGAGAAGCTCTTGCCAGCACCGAATTCGTCGAACCCAGCATTCCAGTCGTTTCCAATTTTCTCGCCATATCACCCGAGGGCCCAGATGCCATCCGGGCCTCTCTTAAAGATCAAGTCACCGGTTCAGTGCGCTGGATCGAATCCATCCGATTGCTCCGCGAACAGGGTAACGACCTTTTCATCGAACTTGGGCCTGGAAAAGTCTTGGCCGGGTTCATGGCCCGAATCGATAAGGAGGCTCGCATTATTTCCATTGAAGACGCTGAATCGCTCGAAGCTGCAGTCGCCGAACTTTCCTAAGCTAAAAAAATTACACTTTAGGACAAATTAGTTCTTGTTCCTCTTGGCGGGTCATCCTAGCGTCCCGCCGTCCTAGCCGGCAATGCGGAGCGGTAGCTCAGTTGGTTAGAGCGCCGGCCTGTCACGCCGGAGGTCGCGGGTTCGAGTCCCGTCCGCTCCGCCACTTTTACAGTGTTTTGCCAACTTGCCCAACTCTCCGGAACCGGAGAGTTTTTTTGTGCCCTCGCTCGAGAAGCTCCCCAGATCAATCATATTTCTAGCCCCCAATTCAAACACCGGATTAATTTTCCGGAGATCTTCTTTCTAGGAAGAGACATTCCATCATTTCCAGTAGACTCCGAGAATGTTACCTCAGCCCTATCCATTGATATGATCGACGAATTTTTTTCCTCAATTCCTTCCCTGAAAATCTGTGGCGTCACCACACTCAGAGATGCCGAAGGCCTTGCAAAGCTCAAGGTCGCGGCTCTTGGATTAAATTTTTGGCCTTCGTCAAAACGATATTGCTCGCCTGAAAACGCCTCAACGATTGCCTCGCATGTCGCAGGCGATATCCTTCGAGTCGGAGTCTTCGTCAATAATTCACTCCCTCTCGCCATCGAACTTATTGATGAGTGCCTTATCGATATCGTTCAACTCCACGGCGACGAAGTGATAGAAGATATTCAATTTTTTATCGATCAAGGAATCCCAGTGATTAAGGCCGTTTCGGCAGACAAGCTACCAAATCACGAACTCCCATCTCATGACTTTGCCCTGCTCATCGATACTCCTGCCGGAAAGGACTATGGCGGTACCGGAAAGACCTTCGATTGGTCCATCGCAGCGGAATTTGTGCAGAAGCACCCAAAGATTCCCACTCTTCTTGCGGGTGGCATCAACCCCGTTAATGCCGGCAAAGCCCTCGCTGCGGTCAAACCAGCCGCTCTTGATATTGCCAGTGGTGCCGAATCCTCTCCCGGAATCAAGGATTTCGAGAAAGTCCAAGCCCTAATGCAAACCCTCTCATGAATGCTCTTCTTGTTTTTCTTGGCGGCGGCCTTGGTTCACTCGCGCGCTACGGTCTCTCCTCCGGGGTGCAATCTCTTGCCCAAAACACTGCGATCCAGCGTTTCCCAGCCGGTATTCTCGTTTGCAACCTTCTCGGCTGTTTTCTCATCGGCTGCCTCTTTGGCTATTTCACCGGCAAAAGCGCCCCAGGATGGGTTTTCCCCCTCCTAGCAACCGGATTCCTTGGCGGGTTCACGACATTTTCAACCTTCGCACGGGACACCCACTCGCTCTGGACCACCGGACTGACCCAATTTGCGATCTTGAAAGTTTTCCTTTCCGTGGCCCTCGGACTGATTGCCGTCATCGCCGGGATCAAGCTGACTCATTCCCCCTGAGTAATTTGATCATCTTGACGTGAGGGAGTCCGATTTCCTCGAAGATTTCTCCTTTCCGCTTGTAGTTCAGAGCGCCGTAAAATTCCGCGACATTGACCCGGGCATTAAGCTCAAGTCTCTTCACCCCTTCACGGGCGAGAAGATTTTCAATAGCAATCATCAACCTTTGCCCGACTCCACGTCCCTGTTGAGGCTTGGCCACTGCAATCTGCCGAAGCTTAGCAAAACCGGGGTCGAGGGTGACGACCACAACTGATCCGACTAATACTTCTTCGTGATAAAGGCCGAAATGTCGATCGAGCTTGTCTGCCTGACCTTCAGCCTCAGTCCATTCAAGATCCAGCGGCCTCCGAAGCTCATTAAACCTCAATCGAAGCAGCTCTCGATATTCCAGCGATTCCACGAAAACTTCTCGCAGCTCCCAGCCGTCGATATCCTTCGAGATCCTATTCATTCCTGCGAAAGGATGGACGCGCATCCAGATTCCAGTCCACCAAAAAGTCCAGAATCCAAATTTTGAATTTCATAAAACAAAAATTCTCTCAGCTTCCCTCGAAACCCACCTTTCCTTGAGCTCCGAAGCGCCCCCAATAACGCCAACCCTATCGAGAAGCAGGGGAAGGATCTCGTTTGCGATCTCCCTCGTGCATCGTCCCCATCGTTATCCCGAGCTGTCGGATTCAGTTCCCCTCTGCCATGAGCTCTGCTGCAAGCTTTCTCGAGATTTGCTGGGGAACCCCACCCGCTGGGAAATAAAGCCCAAAATGGCCACCACTGAACACGCTGGAATGCGAACAACACGCGTTGGGCTGGAAAGATCGACAAAAAATTACGATTTTTTGCATTTTATTCTAGAAACAAGTTCCACTTGGCAATTCCCTTCGCTCCACCATATTCTTGCGTTCCCTCCGGAGGGCACAGCATCTGCTGATCCTCTTACGACTTTCCGACCATGAAATTTCACCATCCACGTCACACTCCCGATTCCTCAGGCACTTTGCATCAATGGGATAATGAAACCGCGAACTGCGGAATGGGAGCTATTGCCAATCTCCGCGGAGAGAAATCCTACGATATTCTCGACTATGCCTTAACCTCTGTTTGCAATATGACCCATCGGGGAGCCGTCGACGCCGACATGAAAACTGGCGACGGGTCCGGCATTCTTTGCCAAATTCCTCGACCCCTCTTTGCCAAAGCTGCTGAAAACTTTGGCTACACCGGCGAAGCAAACGATCTGGGAGTTGGTGTCTTTTTTCTACCCGAAGGCATTGCCGCGAACATCAAATCCTTCACCGAATCAGTTCTCACTCGACGCAATATCCAATTCGTCGGCTGGCGAGAGGTCCCCGTTAATCCTGACGAATTAGGAAAATTGGCACGCCTCACTCAGCCTGAAATCACCCACCTTCTCGTGAGTCGCCCGGCCGATGTCGACTCAGACCGTTTCGAACGACTCCTCTATCTCGTTCGGCGCGAGGTAGAACGGGAGTTCAAAGACGAAGCTGTATTTTATATCCCCACCCTTTCTAGCCGCCTTATCAGCTATAAAGGACTCGCCATGCCAGCCACCCTGCGAGCTTTTTACAGTGACCTCCAAGATTCTAATTTTCAAACCGGCATCTCACTTTACCACCAGCGCTTCTCCACCAATACCTTCCCAGCGTGGCCCCTTGGTCAACCTTTCCGCATGATGTGCCACAACGGCGAAATCAACACAGTTCGAGGTAACCGCAACTGGATGAGGTCCCGCGAAGAATTCTTCAGCTCTGAACTCTGGGGCGATGATATTGAGCTCGTCAAAAACCTCATGCACGATGACGAATCCGACTCGGCATCACTGGACCACGCGCTGGAGCTTCTGGTTCTTTCCGGAAGGCGCCTCGAACACGCCATGCGCATGCTAGTCCCTCCCGCCTTCCGTCACGATCCTGATATCACTGAAGAGGAACGCGCATTTTACAACTACATCCGCTCGTTCTCCGAACCCTGGGATGGGCCTGCTGGACTTTGTTTCACCGATGGCCGCACCCTCTGCGCCAGCCTTGATCGCAATGGTCTTCGCCCCTCCCGCTTCACTCTAACGGAAGACGGCCTTCTTTACATCGGATCCGAATCCGGGGCAGTAGTTCTACCTGATGAAAAAATCATTCGCCGTGGGCGCCTTGGACCAGGCCAGATGCTGTCTGCAAACACTGAGACCGGCGAAGTTCTTTATGATAAAGAGATCCGCGCGCAGCTAGCTTCCCAAAAGCCCTATGCTAAGTGGGTCGATGAGAATCGCATCGAACTCAAAGACTTTACCGACCCCTCCGCACACGTCCCGAGCCTCGAAATCGAACCTCTCGAACTCTCCCGCCAACAGGTCACCCACGGTGTCACGGCTGAAGATCTCGACATGGTTTTCCCACCTATGATCAAAGGGGCACAAGAAGCGGTTTTCTCAATGGGAGATGACATTCCCCTTGCACCCCTTTCTCGCTACCCACGCCTTCTCTTCACCTACTTCAAGCAACTCTTCGCGCAAGTCACAAACCCACCCATCGATCCAATCCGTGAGTGGGCTGTTATGACTTTGGGCGCGGGACTTGGAGCTGAACGTAATCTTCTATCCGAAACCTCAAAGCACGCACGTATTCTTAGCTTGGGCTCCGCGCTTCTTTACGAGCAGGAACTAGAAACCCTCGTTAAGCGTAAGGAGCATGGATTCTCCACTCAAGTTATCGACACCACCTGGCCGGTTGGCGAAGGCGAAGCCGGTATGAAGAAGGCTCTCGATCGTATTTGCACTGAGGCCGAGGAAGCCGTGAACAACAAGGTTGAAATCCTCGTTCTCTCGGATCGCACCACGTCGGCTGAACGTGTGCCCATCCCATCGCTCCTTGCCACCGGCTCGGTCCACCATCACCTCAATCGTTGCCGCAAACGTCTCCGCACTTCACTCGTTATCGATACCGGAGAAGCACGTGACACCCATCAAATCGCATGCCTCTTTGGATTTGGAGCCACTGCCGTTTGTCCGTATCTCGGCTACGCAACGGTGCGACAGGTCGTTGCCACCGATTCAAAAAAGAAGCTTGGCGAAGGAATGACTCCGGAACTCGCAATGTCGAACTACCGCAAGGCCCTCGAGAAAGGGATCCTGAAGATCATGTCCAAAATGGGCATCTCAGTCCTCAATTCCTATCAGGGCGCTCAGATTTTCGAAGCCCTTGGAGTTGGTAAAGAAGTAGTCAACTATGCCTTCACCGGTGTTCACTCAAGAATTGGCGGGGTTGGCTTCAAGGAAATTGCTGAGGAATCTCTCGTGCGACATCGTGCTGCCTTTGAGACGGAAGCCAAAGAGAACAAGGTCCTCGACCTAGGCGACCCCGGCTACAATCGTTATCGAAAATCTGGCGAAGCTCACGCCATCACTACAGATGTCATCAAGAATTTTCACACCTTCGTCCGCGACGGAAAAAAGGAAGACTATGACAACTATGTGAAAGTTACTCTCGCTAACGATCCTATCACGATTAAAGACATCCTCGAGTTCAAGGTCCCTGCCTCCAGCATTCCACTTGAAGAAGTGGAACCGGCAGAGGAAATCGTGAAACGCTTTACGACCGCAGCCATGTCCATGGGTGCTCTTTCGCCCGAAGCTCACGAAACTCTCGCGATCGCAATGAACCGTATTGGCGGTAAATCTGATTCCGGCGAAG
>KB912172.1 GCA_000383735.1 Verrucomicrobia bacterium SCGC AAA164-M04 | reverse complement strand
GGTCTTGATGGATATAAGCAGGGTTGGAAGACGCTCAACCGACTCCTTCACGAAGATCGCAGTTTTAGTGGCAACGAGCGTAATTCAGCTTTCCTTAATCTTGGCGGGAGTCGCTTTGCCGACCTCTCTGCGGCGAGTGGATTTGGTTTTTTTGATGATGCCCGTGCGGTGGCGACCTTTGACTGGGACTTCGACGGTGATTTGGATTTCTGGATCGCTAATCGAACCGCTCCAAGAATTCGCTTTCTCAAAAATAACAACAGCGGAGATCATCATTATCTCTCTTTGCGTTTAATCGGAAATGGCAAAAGCACTAACATTGACGGGATTGGAGCGCGGGTGCAGGTCGTGCCCAAAGGTGCTTCAAGCGGGCCAGCGAAAAAGCTAATTAAGACCCTCTACGCGGGGAATGGCTTCTTGTCGCAATCTTCGAAGTGGCTCCATTTCGGCCTGGGGGAAGCAGATGAGATTGAATCGCTGGTGATCCAGTGGCCGGGTGGGAGCCGGGAAGTGATCAAGGGGGTTAAGGTGGACCAACACTATTTGCTGACCCAAGGCTCGGGGAAATTGACGACTTTTACCCCTCCTGGCGCTGAGCGGGTTGATTTGGATACGGTGGTTGAACTTCCCTTCTCCGGCGACACGGCGCGTATCGTTTTGCCCTCTCGGCTTCCGCTTCCAAAGTTGGATTACAAAACGTGGAAGGGTGAGGTGGCCGCCATTGCGGGGCCGCAGTCATCTCCGCTGCTTGTGAATATTTGGGCCAGCTGGTGTCAGCCGTGCTGGTCCGAATTGGCTGAATGGACCGATGGGAGAGACGCGATCAAAGCTTCGGGTCTTCGGGTGATTGGATTGAATGTGGATGAGACTGGTACTGGTTCTGGAGAAAAAGAAATCCAATCTCGCTTGGCTAAAATGGGCTTTCCATTCGAAATAGGAAAGGGGGATCGGGTTCTGCTCAATACTCTTGATGCTTTCCAACGGGGGATCCTTGATCGTTGGCGTCCGCTCCCAGTCCCAACGAGTGTTTTGGTCGATCAGTCTGGAAAAGTGGCAGTGATTTACCGGGGACCTCTGTCGGTTGAGCAATTGTTGACGGATGTCAAACTATTGAAGGCTCCACTTGACGTATTGCGGGAGGCTGCGGTGCCGTTCGAAGGGCAGTGGCTTGATGGGGTGCCCGGGCTGAGCCCCACTTCAGTGTCATCGCGTTTGATTGATATTTCCATGGTCGGGCCCGCGGCACGATATCTGATTCGCTATGCCGACCAGTTTGCGGGTGCCGAGATTTCGGATGCGGAGCGGTTAAGAGTTGGAGATGCCTATTTTACTGCGGCTGTTTTGTTGAATGAAAACAAGGCGTTTACCCGGGCTGCTGAGATTCTTCAAAAAGGAGTGGCGGCCAGCCCTGATGACTTACGCATTCGATCTCTGCTGGCTCAAGTATCTGGGCGCTTGGGACAATGGGGCGAGGCCGAGGAGCATTATGGGGTATTGGTAAAGGCCTTACCAGAGGATCCAGGAATACAACGTAAATTGGCTTTGGCCTATCTCGCGCAAAAGAAATACCCCTCCGCCCTCGCCTTATTGGAGCGCGTCATCAAGGCTCAGCCTGAAAACGCGCTCGCCCATGTCGATATTGCCTCTGTTTGGCTCGGACTAGAGGAGGAAAGCAAGGCCGTGGATTCTTACCGATCTGCTATTAGGTTGGTTCCCGAATTGCCCAAGGCTTTAAATAATCTGGCGTGGATACTAGCAACGCACCCTGATCCTAAAATCAGGAATGGGATCGAGGCCGTTAAATTTGCCGAGCGTCTTTGTGCACTCAGTCAGCATCAATCTCCGGTCGGTTTAGACACCTTGGCGACGGCTTATGCTGAAGCGGGGCGGTTTTCGGATGCAGTTTCAACTGCTCAAAAGGCGGTCGGGCTCATTGGCCCATCGGCGAATCCGGCAAAAATTCTTGGGATGAAAAGTCGTCTCGACCTTTATAAACAAGGGAGGCCCTACCGGGATCAGTAGGCGGACACTCAGGGGAAAGAGGTGAGTTGAAGGCCTAAGGCTCAATAAAATTGGGCAAAAAACGAAACCCTACCCGATCAGGGGTAGGGTTGGGGTGCGTTTGTTTTTGACGAAATGAAGCATATTAGGGCAGTCTATCCCCAATTCCAACATTCACCATGTCTGACAAAAGGGGATTTTGGTAATAGAATTATAAATTTATGAAAAATAAACTCACTAAGAACACACGCCCAAGTTTGGCTGTAGCGGCGCTAGCAATTTGCGGGCTTGCTGCTCCAGCGAATTCAGCGATTGTCGACGGCCTTGTCGAATATTGGGAGCTTGACGGCGATTATAATGCTGGGGTTGACGCATCCCACGCAGGCACGCTTGTCACGTCAGGAGCGGGAAGTGGAACTTTCGTAACCGGAAAGTTTGGATCAGCGATTGATCTTGCAAACAGCGCGGGAAACCAGGCCTACATCACGGTTGGTGGAGATGAGAATGATATGGATTTCGCCGATGGTAATATGAGCTTTTCAGCATGGTATACCACCGAGTCTCTTTACACAAACTGGCAGACTTTGGCTGGTAAAGGTGAAGGGAATGGCTGGAGAATCGCCCGAGCTGGTGGTTCTGGAAATGGAATGACCTTCTCAGGAAGGAAGCCACACAATTTTCCTGCCGGGACAGATGACGAATCTGGTGGTTGGCACCACCTCGTGACAACTGTCGAAGGTGGCGTCCGGACAGACATGTATGTTGACGGCGAGTTAGTTGGTTCTGATACCAGTGGTTATGTTCTTCAAAACCGAAACAACGCGATGCAAATCGGTGGAAACCCCGATGCCGGTAATAGAGGTTGGAATGGTAATATCGATGATGTTGCTGTTTGGGACCGAGTTCTTACAACAGGCGAGGTTTCATCAATCTACAATGGGGGAGATGGAGCTAGTATTGGAAGTCTCACAAGCGGAGTTCCTGAGCCAAGCTCAATTGCCCTATTAGGACTTGGTGGGCTCGCCTTAGCCTTCCGGAAACGTCGCTAAAAGCTGTTTCAAACAGCGAAGCTAACTCCTGCTTAAAATTATTTTTAACCGCTGTCTGGTGCTTTGCCAGACAGCGGTTTTTTGTGGCTGAAGGGATCAAAAGGAAATGCCGACTTTCACGCAAAGGAACTCACGATGTGAATACTCGTCCTGTTAAAATAGAGGCATTGAATTAGGCGCCGGTTTTGAGGATTCAAACTAATGCGCGTAGAACTGACAAAACTGTTCATGCTGCGCCGTAATCAAAACCTATCGTGAATTCCTTATCTAGTAACAATATTTCTCGTCGAAAAGCCCTAGGGGGGCTCGCATCGCTTGCGACTATTTCGATTGTTCCCAGCCGTGTGCTAGGTCTCAATGGTCAGACCGCACCTTCTAACCAATTGACTCGCGCCATTCTTGGATGTGGAGGAATCAGTAATTCCCATTTGGGCATGCCCGGCAAAATCCTCGCGCTGTGCGATGTCGACTCAAATCGCCTAAAAGGCCAAATGGCGAAGGTGCAAGGCAGGGGCAACAAGGATGTGAAAGGCTATCATGATTTTCGTGATGTGATCGCTCGTGATGACGTGGATATCATCCACACTTGCACTCCTCCTCATTGGCATGCGCATATGGCGATCGCGGCTGCCCAGGCCGGCAAGGCGATTTGGGGAGAGAAGCCCATGTCCCGGACAATTGGTGAGGGAATGGCGATGAAAAAGGAGATCGAGAAAGCCGGTGTCGCTTTCCGAATCAACACTTGGTTCCGGTTTAAATCGAATTTCTATGGTTCTGGCGTGACTGCTCGTCAGGTAAAGAAGGCAGTCGATGGTGGTCTGCTTGGCAAAGGCCCATACAAGGTGACTTTATCGGGTGTGACTGGTTTCAATTGGAAGTTCAATTGGTCTGGTAAGACGAATCTGCCGATCCAGAAGGTTCCAGATCACTTTGACTACGACTTCTGGCTTGGGCCAGCTCCTTACCGTCCCTATAACGCGCACCGCACCCATGGAACATTCCGGGGATACTGGGATTATGATGGCGGTGGACTTGGAGATATGGGGCAGCACTATCTTGATCCAGTTCAGTATATTTTAGGGAAAGACAACGAGCTTCCCCATCCGTTAAACCATCCCCATCCGTATCCGGATTATTTACATCGGTCGGCTCGGCGAGAGAAATCTCATCATCATCATCCAAACCGTCTGCATCGGAATCGGCCAAAGTTGGATTACTTCCGGCAAATAACTCTTCCAGGTTTGCCAACCCGTCGTTGTCATCATTATCCGCGGAGCCCTGTGAGAGATCACCAAAGAATCTGGTTTCCCAGAAGTCCGGAAGCCCATCAAAATCGCTATCACTCTCGGTGATTCCATCAGCTACTTTAAGATAGGCTTCTTCTCCTTCTGCTTCAGTTAATGCTCGATCGTAGATTTTAAATAAACCCACAGAGCCTTTAAAGCTTGTGACACCAAGAGGAGCTGTTCCTCCTGTCCCGCCCAATGCGCCATCGGGACCTCCTCCGAATCCAGACCAAGTAAATAGGCTAGCTCGACCATTCGGAACCCCGATCAGAGCTGTGCCACTTGCCGAAATAGCTCCACCAGCAGATCCTTTGACATACGCATTAACAGCCTGATTTTCCGAATCAAGAGTAAGAAGAATCTGAATGAAATCAGAGGGATTTATTAAGGTAAAAGGAACCTCGAGATCCAGCGTATTCACTCCACCCGTACTGTGAAGAAATCTCAGCATGAATGAATTCATCAAGATCGCGGTCCCATCAGATGGGCCACCGGTTTCGAAAATGACCTGATAGTCATCGTTGAGCTCACCAGGCATCACCCAGATCTCAAAGGAGGTGTCCTGCGTTGGGAAACCAAGCCCCATATCCCCACCGGTGTTCGCAGCCAAATTCACCCGATTAATGGCAGCCTTCAAATTATTTGAATCTGACGTCAAACTAGTGATTAAGTCCCCACCTGTGATGTCGAAATTTTTACCGCCCACCGAATCCAAAATAGCTCCGCTAGTCTGTCTAGGAAGCGAAGGATCCCAGAGATGAATAATAGCAGCTTCAAGTGCATCGACCACAACTTCCAAAGAGGCATTAACACTTCCGGTTGCATTAGTTGCGGTGAGAGTGAAGGTGGTCGTGGCAACTGGCGAAATAGAATAGCTCCCTACCGCTGGGGTTCCGCCAGGGAAAGAGACAAGTTCAGGAGAAATTCTCACAGAATCGGCACCGGACACGTTCCAAGCCAAGGTTGTGGACTCGGTTGGAGCAATAAGCAGTTCACTCGCGGTAAACGAATTTATCTCTGGTAGTTCATCGACCACTATAGTCACTTCACTGGAAACTGAAGCAGCTCCCTTTACCGCAGTCAGTGTGTAAGTGGTTGATTCAGTCGGAGAAACTGTTGTTTCAGTCAGGACGGTTAAATCAACTTCACCAGGGTCGAGAGTGAGCGAATCAAAATTTGAAGCAGACCATGTAAGAGAGCTAGAGGCACCCGCTGAAATCGCAGCAGGAGTCGCAATCAGATTACTAATCTTGGGACGCTCTGAATCAGATGTGAGGGTGAGAGTCACCGCATCATTATTGCCCGACCCATACTCAACCGCAAAAGTGTAACCTTGCTCATTAGTAAAAGACTCGCCCTCCTTAAATTGACCCGAAAGTGAGGTGTATCGCATCAAGGCCCATGAATCATTGAGCTCAAAATCTCCACCTAAGTTTATTTTTAAAGTAGCTGCTGAATCGATTGTCAGGTTGAGCCCATTTGTATTAGAGCGCTCTAGCGAACCCACGTCACTACCATCAATCACAAACGAAAGGGTCCCCTCCGCTCCAATTGAGCTAGGATCATTGGAGTTGAAAAGGTTGCACTTCCCGTTTGGCATCATCTCAAAAGTTCCATTGTTCACGTTGAGGAATTTATAGATCTGCATCACGCCGGCTACTGAAACGAAGCCTGTTCCACCCGAGAAATCTCCAACTGCAAACTGCATCGTCCCACCCTGGGAACGGTAAGTTGCCCCCTCTTCCACCCTAAGCGTCCCATTCCCTCCATTGGCTCCAACAAAAATCCCATTCCCTCCACCATGAGCACCACTCAAAGTTCCACCGGTTACAGTGACACTTCCAGAAGCACCAGGTCCCGACCCGATCTCAATCCGAGAAGGATTATCAACGTTAGCGGTTCCAGTATTGCGATCGACGACCGCATTAGCATTAATCAAAGCAGTTTGGTTATCAGGAACGACGATGCCTGTGTCC
Source organism: Verrucomicrobia bacterium SCGC AAA164-M04 (assembly GCA_000383735.1). The sequence continues at coordinate 2,293 of KB912172.1, read as the reverse complement.
CAATTGGCAGCATCAAGCCAATCACCATCAGTGATAAAAGTGCTCGTCTGAGCTGAGAGAATTCCTGTGCCGAAAAAAAGAATAAGTAAGGATTTTTTCATTGATGTCTGCGGAGTAGCCGACAGCACACAGTCAATCGCTACCAAGGTCAAGGATCCAAACAGCGAAGAGGCAAAATCCCCCTAGCAAATCAGCAGAAGCCAAGGCCTAACTTTTTCCTCACCGAGCAATCGGAGCACTCCGACCATCCTCGCGGTATTTTTCTAGGAGCGTTTTCAGCTTTTTGACAATGCTCGGGTTTTCGACCGATACGTTTCGAGACTCCGCGGGGTCTTTTTTCAAATCATAAAGCTGAATTTTAGGGAGATCTTTATAAAGCGCCTTTTGAGCGGGCTTCGGACGACTCCAACCTCCGGAGTGAGGAGCATCGATCAACTTCCACTTGCCTTGACGAATCGCAAAAGTTCCGTTGATAGAGTGGTGAACAATCGCTTCGCGAACTGGCTGCTTAGGCTCCCCCACCAAGTTCGGCAGCATACTTACCGAATCTTCTCCAGCATCAGCTGGAAGTTTTTGGCTCAAAATCTCAGCCATTGTTGCCAGAAGGTCAGTCAAGCAGGTCGGATCATCGCAACTTGTCCCCGCCTTAACCCTAGCAGGCCACCGCACAATGAAAGGAACCCGGTGTCCTCCCTCAAAAATATCAGCCTTATGACCACGATAGATTGAGCTGGGGTCGTGCCCTTGTTCTTCCAGTTCTGCAAAATCCGCTTCGGGTGAGCAACCGTTATCACTCGTAAAAATGAAAAGCGTGTTTTGATCAGCCCCTCCTTCTTTCAAGGCATCGAGTATCTGCTTTACCGTATCGTCAGTCATTGTGACGAAATCCGCATAGGCGCTTTCCAGTCCACTTTTCCCCTTGAACTCTGGAGTCGGCAGCACTGGAGTGTGTGGTGAGGGTAAGGCAAGATAGAGGAAGAACGGCTTTTTCTTCTTCGCCTGTTCCTTCACATACTTCACCGCACGGCGAGTGAGATTCGGCAAAACATCTTCGTGGTCAAAGTCCGGAGAAGTTGGTCCCTTACGCCACCAACCATTTTTCGACTCCTTCTTCGTCCGCCCTGTCTCTTTTAGAGGCACCGCGGTGGGCATTCCATTTTCTACCCAAACGTAGGGAGCCATATCGAGCGAACCACAATGACCATAGGAATACTCAAACCCCTTCTCTTTCGGCCCGTTCTGAACCGGCTTGGAATAATCAACTTTCTCACCATTCTTCGCCCAATCCCAGCCAAGATGCCACTTCCCAATAAAAGCAGTATGATACCCCTGATTGTTTAGAAATGATGGCACGGTCATGCGGCCATTTTCAATCAGGTAGCTGGAGTAACCATTTAGCACCCCCTTTTTCATCGGTGAGCGAAACGCATAGCGCCCAGTCAGAACCCCATAACGAGTTGGTGTGCAGACAGCAGAATTAGAATGGGCATCAGTAAAAACCATTCCTTCCTTTGCCATCTGATCTGATCCAGGTGTCTTTATTTTCCCTTCCGGATTCATACTCTTGAGATCTCCGTATCCCAAATCATCGGCAAGAATATAAACAACATTGGGTTTAGCTCGGTCACCGAAAGCAATCACCGGAAGAAAGGAACAAAGAAGAAGTAAAAAATATTTCATAATCTATAGTGAAAAAGAGTGAAAAAAACGGCCACCTCACAAGAGGTAGCCGTTCAAAAAAGTCAGCTTACTAAACAGGAAGCTTCCACTTATCACGACAAGGTTGGTCGATCAAAGAATTTGCTAATGCGTTATCGACGAACTGCATCTTCTTTGGATCAAACTTAAGGTTGGTATTTAAGCGATGAGCAATTTTACCCAGATTAATAAGAGTGCAGGAGTTGAATCCATTCTGCTCGTTGAGCGCGAACTTCTTCTTCTCTCGGATCGCTTGATGAAAGTCGGTCACTTGTGGAGCAGGCTCTGGAAGTGCTTTTACCTTCTCAGCAAAACCTTTCACATCCGATTTGAAACCCTTGAAGATCTTACCTTCTGGCCCCTCGATAAAGGCGGCACTCTTATCCTTATTTTCCCCATCCAAGACGATCGTTGTCCCATCGGCATATTTGTATGTGATCCGGCGCCAGCTGCCTACGGCATCAATATCCTGAGGATCAGCATCAATTTCCACTGAAACCGGAAGCTCGTTGTCTTTCCCTAAAATATACTGAACTGGATCAAGATAGTGCTGCCCCATATCTCCAAGTCCACCGCCATCATAATCCCAGTATCC
>KB912171.1 GCA_000383735.1 Verrucomicrobia bacterium SCGC AAA164-M04 | reverse complement strand
TGCCGCTGCTCGTGTGTGGTGTGTATATATAAATTCTAAAAGAAGTAAGAAAACAGCCCCCGCAGATGAGTCCGATTCACCCCTCCCCTTTCCTGATTGGAGGATGGTGCTTAGGGGGAAATCCCCTCATGTTCTATGCTCATATCTTCAACCACTGAAAGGCATAGTGCTAGTTCATCATAGAATTTACCCAGCAAGTCATCATCTAAAACACTTTTATGAATATCTGGATGAAAGTAATCATGTTCAGAACAAAGAGCTATGTAAGTTTTATCTCCAATAAAACTTACCCTTAATTTTTTATTCCATTTATAACGTAAATCATAAATTGCTTCAATCATAGCTGGCGTCAAAACACGATATGCTTCTTCTGCATCTTTACTATACACCACAAACTCTTTTTCAAATTCAGGATGTTCTTTCATATAGACCATCTTTGCTTTTTGAGAAAAAGCCCCCAAACTTTTTTGCATTAACCTGCCAAGACCTCCCAAAGAGCTTTCGGCCTTATCGGGCAAAACCTGAACACGGCTAATCACTCGGTTAGGTACAGATAATTCAAAAAAAACTCCTTCAAAAATTGTTTTCCTTATTGTTCTCCCATCAGAGTCACTAGTAATTTTCTCGGCTTCTAATTCTGAAAATTTAAATGCAGATCCGTTTTCAGTTTTCCCTTCAAAATAATCACTTCCACTAACGCTATTATGGCCTCTAAATAGCTGTGATTCACTGAATTTTTCACCTGAGATATACTTGTCTGGAACATACTCGACATTGCTACATAAAGATCGGACAAAAGTGGTGAATACCCTCTCTTTGAAGGTCCTAATATAGTTCTCCTTGTGCGGTCCGACTTCTGCCAATGCAATGTACATGAAAATAAAAAATGCCAAACATGGCAATAAAGCTAACAAGGGAAAATAAATTTTCAAACCGGCTAAAGGTGCTGTAAGCACAAGGACAAGAGGTATAGCATACAATCTTTTTGCTTTTGAAGTGGCTTTCAGCTTCTCAAGTCGAGAATTTTCAATCTGCATTAGGACAGATTGAATTTTCTGACGAATGTCATGTAAAGTTTTCATCGGCGAATGAATTAAAATAGAAAGACCTTATTAGGATAATACTAACAGTGTAAGAACCTTTATCGTTAATCCATTATAATAAGTAATGAAGATTATAAGATCATTGGTGAAACAGCTTACATCCGATAAGCGTGTTAGGTGCCAGATTTGTATCGCCTCTTATTGCGAGCAAAAGCCTCCAACTGATCCCCGAATCCCGTATCTCTAATCGTGGTTCGTTGTTAGGGAAACGGGGTTCAGTGAGAGTTGGTTCGGCTCAGCTCTTCTCTCTGGAAAGGCCGATTCACCCCCTCCCCTTTCCCGATTCGGGGATGCTGCTTAGGGGGATCAGGATTAGTCAATTCAACGTGAAGCCTCTCCCGGTTCCTACTTCAGGGCTCAGGCTTCGTTATACCCTAATCCCAAACCACCTTTCCGGTTTCAAGTTTCCCCTGCCTCCGAGCATGTGTTACCACCCCCTTTCTCCCCCATGAACTCCACCCAATTCCGCTCTTCACGGCCTTTCTGCCAAAAGCAAATTCCTAGCAGCTCATCAACGTATCAGACCGCGCGAGCGCAGGCGTCCGATAGTTCGCTCACAAGAAAAGCTGCTCACTCATTCTGACAATAAGGACAACAGGCCCGTCTCACCGCAACGTCATACCGGAATTTACCGAAGCCGATGCAGCGAAAAAGGATACTGAGATCACACCGACAGACCTGAAAATTAGCACTATTTAAGTCTCAATTCTGCGACTGAGTATAAACACAAATTTGATTCCAAACCCGAATAATTTATGACATGCTATAAGACCGGTGAAAAAAAGTCTCGTCATCTACACCTGTGCCATAGCGGTGAGCCTAGCCGCCCCGCCTACTCCCGTTCCCTCTGCGACTTCCAAAATCAAGCACTGGGCCTTTCAGCCAGTCACTAGGTCACAGATTCCAGAGGTCAGCGATCCATCTTGGATCAAAACCCCAGTCGATGCCTTCATCCTCGCTAAGCTCGATGCCGCTGGCCTGCAGCCCGCCGCACCCGCCGATCCACGCACTCTCCTGCGCCGACTCTCCTATCATCTTACTGGTCTACCACCGACCTTCGAGGAAACCCAGTCCACCAAAGACCCACAAACAGCGATCGATTCCCTGCTTGCCTCACCACACTTCGGCGAACGTTGGGCCCGGCAATGGCTCGATATCGCGCGCTACTCTGACACGAAGGGCTACGCCTACTCGCCAGAGGAGTTCACCTTCGTTCATGCCTGGCTGTATCGCGATTGGGTCGTCGGCGCCTTAAACGATGATCTGCCGTTCGACCAATTCCTTATCCGCCAACTAGCAGCCGACCGCCTCCTCGAGCGCAACGAATGCGAACAGTCAGACCTCGCCGCAATGGGGTTCCTCACCCTTGGCCGGCGCTTCATCGGCGTAGAACAAGACATCATCGATGACCGCATCGACACCGTCACCCGGGGCATGCTTGGGCTTACCGTCTCCTGCTCCCGCTGTCACGATCACAAATACGACCCCATCCCGACCGCCGACTACTATGCGCTATACGCCATCTTCGATAGCTCACACGACACAATGGTCGCTCTAAAGGAAAGCGATGATAGCGTGCTAAAAGAGCTCCGCGAACAAATGGCTGCCGAATTCGAGAAGCACGCCACCAACGTCGAAAAACGTCATCTCGAGCGTGTTGGTGAATACCTAGCCGCCACTCTCGACATGTCGATCGTGCCACCACCAGATTTCGCGGAACTCTTCACCAAGGACGATCTCAACCCCGCACAGATCCGCCGTTGGAACGAATACCTCTCGCTCTCTGAGAAAGAGAACCACCCGATCTTTGCCCCATGGGTAGCTCTTACAAAAATCCCGTTAGCAGAATTTTTTGACAAGGCAACAGCCACTCTGCAATCACTCCGCGACATCGACCCCGTCATCACCAAGGCGCTCACCAGCCCCCCCTTGCGGGACAAACAAGATCTCACCACTCGTTACGCAAAGATCTTTAAAGAAAAAACACAGCACCCTGCAATCGCGAGAATCATCAGTGGTCCAGGATCACCGATCGCTATTCCACGCGACCGGCACCTGCATGATATCGAATGGTTGTTTGCCGACGACGAGCGTAACTCGCTCAAGAAGAAGCTCGCTGAAATCGAGCGCCGCATCTACCAGCTAGGAAACGACGCTCCACATACGGTCGCGATGGCCGATCAGGCTGTTCCAAAAAACACGCGAGTTCTGTTACGTGGCAGCTACGCCACGCCTGGAGAAGAAGTCACCCGCCGCGCGCTAGACATTCTCGGCGGTGCAAAGTTCACCGATGGATCCGGCCGGCTCGAGCTCGCGCAACTGATTGCCACCAAGGATAACCCGCTCACCGCCCGCCTTATTGTCAACCGGCTATGGCAGAGCTACTTCGGCACCGGCCTAGTCAACACTCCGAGCGATTTCGGCATACGGGCTGAAACTCCGAGCCACCCAAAACTACTCGATTTTCTCGCCGCCGAGCTCGTCAAAAATAAGTGGTCACTAAAGAGCATCCACCGCCTCATCACACAATCAGCCGTCTACCAACAAGCTTCCTTTCCCACATCCACCAGCTCTACCATCGATCCGGAAAACCGCCTACTCTCGTTTTTCCCACGCCGTCCGATCGACTTTGAATCAATGCGCGACTCCCTACTGGTCGCCTCGGGCGAACTCGATCGCAGCATGGGAGGCAAGCCAGGCGCATTACTTGGAGCCTCCGCTATACCGCGCCGCAGTCTCTACGGGCGCATCGATCGCCAGTTCTTACCCAACACACTGCGCGCCTTCGATTTCGCTAATCCAGAGCTCCACAGCCCGCAACGCCACCTGACCAACGTCCCCCAACAGGCTCTGTTTTTCATGAATAGTCCCTTCGTCGAAGCACGCGCTATCGCCTTTGCAAAACGCATCGCTATGGGATCGACCGATGAGCGTATCACCAAGTCATTTCAAATCGCCTTCCAGCGCAACCCCACCGAAAACGAGTTAAGAAGCAGCCGGGACTTCATCACGAAAGCAATGACAAACGATAACGCTGAAAAGGCCGAATCACAGAGCACAAAACCGTCCCCGTGGCATTACGGTTACGGCCACTTCAACGAACAGAGTGGCAAGCTAGATAACTTCACCCCGCTGCCGTACTTCACCNGCGAGGCATGGGGCGGCGGCGAAAAATGGCCTGATGCCCAGCTCGGCTGGGTGAGGCTCACTGCCACCGGTGGCCACGCTGGCAACGGCCTGCATCATGCAGCCGTGCGCCGCTGGGTCTCGCCCATCGATGGCAAGATCAGAATCCGCGGGAGCGTCCAGAACGACGACGACTGCGGCAATGGTATACGTGCGATCATCACCTCCCCACGCCATGGCACCTTGAAAAAATCCATCGTCAAATTTGGCGAAACTTCTGAGGCTAAACTTGACGCAATTAAGATCTCGAAAGGTAACGTAATCGACTTCGTCGTCGATTGCGGTCTAGACGGAAACTTCTTCTGTGACCAGTTCGTCTGGGCACCAACCGTGCAATCCACCGACGGAAAAACATGGTATGCCGAAAAACAATTCGGCGGAAAGATCACCAAACCAAAACACCAGCTCGACACGTGGGAACGTTTCGCCCACTCACTACTGCTGACCAATACCTTCATGTTTATCGATTAAGGCAAGTAGGTTCAGCTTCTAGCCCCAGGTTTAACCGTGTAAAACAATGTCCTGCACCAGCCCACTTCAGAATTCTGCCTTTTCGATTGCCATGTCTTCAATCACCACCAATCCGTCATCTTTTCTTTTCCAAGAAGCCTAAAAGTAAGGGGCCTCTTGCAACAAGAATCTAACTCTCCTCACTCCGTATGGACCAACAGCATCCTGTGTTTACCCGCCGATCCTTCCTACGCCGCAGCGGTCTAGGTATGGGATCAATCGGCCTCGGCAACCTGCTGCTTGCCGACAGTCCTTTAGGTTGCAACTTGCCACACTTTCCCGGAACCGCCAAACGTGTCATCCACTTCTTCCTCAACGGCGGACCTTCCCACATCGACACCTTCGATCCCAAGCCCGCTCTGCAAAAATACGCCGGCAAACCATTACCCAGCGGCCACCTGCGCACCGAACGCAAAACCGGCGCAGCCTTTCCCTCCCCATTCGAGTTCAAACGCTACGGCCAGAGTGGCATCGAGGTCAGTTCGCTTTTCCCGAAAATTGGCGAATGCATCGACGATATCGCCATCATCCGCTCGATGCAAGTCGAGGTGCCCAACCACGAACCATCGCTAATGCTGATGAACTGCGGAGACTCAGTGCTCAGCCGCCCGAGCGTCGGTGCCTGGGTCACCTACGGACTCGGATCGGAAAGTCAGAACTTACCTGCCTTCGTCGCCATGTGCCCTGGCGGCTACCCGATCAAAGACGCGCAGAACTGGCAGTCCGGATTCCTCCCCGGCATCTACCAAGGGACTTTCATCGACTCCCAGCACACCAAGATAGAAAAACTTATCGAGAACATCCGCAACTATTCCACAACGCCGGCGAAGCAACGCGCTCAGCTCGATTTCATCTCCAAGCTCAACGAGGAACACCGCCGCGCCCGCACCAGCGACCCGCAACTCGAATCGCGTATCCAGACATTCGAGCTCGCTTACCGAATGCAGCTGGAGGCCAGCGACGCCTTCGACCTATCAAAGGAACCCGACCATATTACCGATCTCTACGGTCGCGCCACCCACGGCCGACAAACCTTGATTGCTCGCCGATTACTCGAGCGCGGGGTGCGCTATATACAGCTGTGGCACGGCAAGGGCCAGCCGTGGGACCACCACGACAACATTAAAGATAATCATGCCAAACTAGCCCGCGAACTAGACCAACCAGTCGCCGCCTTGCTCAAAGACTTAAAGCAGCGCGGCATGTTGGAGGATACCTTAGTGATATTCGGAGGGGAATTCGGCCGCACTCCGACCGTAGAACTAACCAACGCCGGTAAATCAAAAAATGGTCGCGATCACAACCCCTACGGCTTCACGGTATGGATGGCAGGCGGCGGTATTCAAGGCGGTACTGTCTACGGCTCAACGGATGAGTTCGGATTCCAGGCAAAAGAAAACCCAACGTCAGTCCATGACCTGCACGCCACGATTCTGCACCTGCTAGGATTCGACCATGAACAACTAACCTACCGCTACGCTGGACGAGATTTCCGGCTTACAGATATTTCTGGAGAGGTGATCGAGAAAATCATCACGTAGCTCGCAAAGTGAACCCCCTTTCTCCCCCATGCATTCCGCCCAACCCGGGTTCCCGCGACCCTTCCGCCAAAAGCAAATTCCTAGCAGTCCAGCATCACGATTCCTGATAGCGTCACCAGTATCGGGGGAGGTGCCTTCGAAAACTGTAATAGCCTGACGAGTATCACCATTCCTGACGGTGTCACCAGCATCGAATCAACCACCTTCTCTGGCTGCGTCAGCCTGACGAGCATCACGATTCCTGACGGCGTTACCAGCATTGGGGATGGTGCCTTCCTTAGCTGCACAAACCTGACGAGCATCACGATTCCTGATAGCGTCACTAGCATCGGGAATGGTGCCTTCTACAACTGCACCAGCCTGACTGCTGTAACTTTTCTTGGAGATGCTCCAAAAAATTCAAATGACGCTTTCAACGAATCTTCACCAACCATCTACCGCGAAGCTGACGCTAAGGGTTGGGGTGACACGTTCGCAGGCAGGCCAGTAAAGCTAATCGCTGAGAAGCCTTGATCGGAAGATCTCCTCTTGTCTTCAATTCACCCCTCCCCTTTCCTGATTCGGGGATAGGGCTTAGGGGGATCGGTTGGACCATAACTTCTTTTGACACAAAGCAGGCCGCTAGCGCGCATGAAGAGGTAAGCCGTGTCCTCTTCGTTATAAAATATTACTCGAATTATAATTGTTAAAAATGTCAGACTAGTATCAAAATATAAGAATGAAATATTCGATTCTTCTCTTAGCCTCTATCTTTCTCATCGGATGTAATGGGGAAAAGAAATACGAATCCCCAACAGCGGTATATGAGGCTGCCCAAGTAGCATCGAAAGAAAGGAACATGGAGGACCTTATGAATTGTCTTACTGAAGACTCTCAAAAAGATATCGTTAATCAAGTGATCGGAATGTCGGTTTTACTGGGGCTTGGCGACTTACCCGATAAAGATTTGCCGAAGCCTGTTGCCAAGATGCAAAAGGCTATGAAAAAGCATGGTCTTTCCCAAACAGTTTTAAAAGAGCTCGAGGAGGGCACGGATTACCCCATAAAAGATAAGGCTCAATTTGTTGGAGATTTCTTTAATTCAATGGACATTCCTAAGTCCAAAAATTTACCTGCTATCTGGACAGACTTTCTTGAACCAAAAGGAACACTCGAAAATCTAAGTATAGATGGGGATACGGCCAGCGCGACTGTCGTTAGCGAGGGAAGTAAGGCAACAATCATCTTTACTCAGCTCGGCGAAAGCTGGCTTATCGATCGCCATAAGGCGGCATTATCACCTTTTGAACAACTCGGGAAAAAAACCGATTATCCCGCGAGTTGGCCAGATTTGAGCAGCAACTTAGACAAGTGGAAAACGAGTCCCCTCTCTACCGAAGAGGCGAATCAGCTTGAAAGCATCCTTGAATCGGCGACCCGTATGGATAGCTTTGACGACAGGGGAAAACTTTTAATAGCTCGTATTCCTAGTCTTATGGACAGTGGGTTTGCGAGAGAAGATGAACATGATCTTTTTGGGATGAGCCCCCTACTCCTAAATGAAAAGCCTTTTACGGGCTTTACCAAAAACGGACCTGAATTCATTCGTTTCGAGTCAGGCAAACAAACGTTTCAGGTTACTTTCAAATCCGACACCGAAGACGGCCAAAAACAAATTCAGTCTTGGGACGCGCTTAACTTATACAAAACAGAACATCCTAAGCGTGGATCGCTAATGAAATGGAACGAAAATGGCACGCTCGTCGATCAACTACTGTTTAAAGATGGCATAAAATATGGACTTCATTTTTTGAGCTATGGAAACGGAAACCGCATGTACGAAACATTGTATGAAGAAGGAAAGAAGCATGGCGCCGAAACTTATTGGCATGAAAATGGCCAAAAGAAATCAGTCTACATCTACAAAAACGGCGTATTAAACGGGCCTTATTCGAATTGGCACGATAACGGACAGCTGTATTCTCAAAGTGCTTACCAAAACGGTAAGCGTCACGGGGAATACAAGCGCTGGCATAGTAACGGACAGCAATGGGCTATTCGGATTCATGAGAATGGAAAAACAATTTCTGCGAAATGGTGGAATAGCAGAGGCAAAGAGGTCGAGAGTGAAGCCCAGTCGAGAAAAGAATAGTTCAATCAGATATAGTAGCACTATGAATGGGCAAAAATAAATTACCCCCATCCGATTCACCCCTCCCCTTTCCTGATTAGGTGATGCTGCTTAGGGGGATCGGTAGTTTAGCCTCTCCCGATTCAAGCTTTAGGGATCAGGACTCTCCCCACTAACATCGCTCATAGTTTTAAGGTAGCAGTGCCAAGAATTTAAAACTCAAATTCAGCCTTGGCTGGTATCATTACGGATCCAGTATGCCCTATGGCTCTGAAACCTTACAAGCATCCACAGCTTGATGTGCCATGAGCAATATTTAACACGCTGGCGGTAGCAATTGCCAACTTCATCATTCAGACTTTCTTGACCTATCTGTCCGCGCCCAATCATTAAAAGCTCTGAGATG
>KB912170.1 GCA_000383735.1 Verrucomicrobia bacterium SCGC AAA164-M04 | reverse complement strand
CCCGAGCTTAAGAGTTATCAGGTTGGCCTCGAAAAAATCCACGAGCTTTTGGGGGAAGCTCATGAGGTTCAGGACAACTTGGAATGGAAGTTATCTGATGAGTATCGCGGAAAAATTTTGGTAAAAAGCAATGAAAAGAAGTGCGAAGAAATGGTTGAGAAAAGGAGGAAACGTATCTCCATGATCGCACAACGGAGGCTGATTTACACACTTGCAGCCTGCTTTTTTCTGACCCTGGTGATCGTTGTGTTGAATCAACCGCGCAGTTTAGAAGGAGATCGATCTTCAACATTAGCTGAATCAGAAGCTGGCTTGGAAGAAGATAATTTAGGGGTCGGATTAGCCACTCAATCATCTATTTCACCTGCTTCAGTGGTTTTGGAAGGTTTGCCAAAAAATCGTCTCAGCATGCAGCGGGACATGACTGAAGAGCCTGCCAAGTTAAAGAAATCTAAGAATTTACCTGCAGGCGAAGGGTTCGCTACCGGATTTGCACCGGAAAGCGGGGGTGCTAGAGGGAAAGAACTGCCATCCGAGGACTTGTCTTTTGTTCAAAAGGAAGAAGCTGGGCTAGATTCTGCAAGAAGCGGTAACGAAAATAAGAAAATTGAGTTAGGAGCAAGAGCGAAGGCTCGGTCGGTGCAAAAAATGGACAATGACGAAGCGGCTGCTGGCATAGAGAATAGCGTGGTCGAAGCTGAATCTGCACTGCAGGAGATGAAAGTGCAGGCGGCGCCAGATGAGAAACCGTCAGAGTTGATTGAGCCTAAGAAAAAGCCTAAAAAGAAAAGTAATGTAGAGGGGTGGGGAAATCGAATTTTACTACCGACCATTATTTTATTGAGCCTTTTCCTCGCTTGGCGCTGGGCTAAGCGAAGCCTCTAGATTTCGCCAAATAAATCACCAATTTCTCTCCTTAAAGGGTTGACGCATCTCCTTTTCTTCCTAGAGTCCCGCCACGCGAATTAGCGCTCGTAGCTCAATTGGATAGAGCGCCTGACTACGGATCAGGAGGTTTGGGGTTCGACTCCCTACGAGCGTGCCATTCGCCTCTTCTACAAGCTGTTCCAATAGTTTGTAAATGAGGCGAATGGCTTGTTCTTACTAAAGTTCAGTCGTTCGTCGGAAACGAATAAGTTGGCACCCCGTAATGTTCGTTTTCTCCAGTGGGGTACCTGTCGTCTGGACGATTAACCAAACTAACCCAAATCCTAACCTACAGTTATGAGTGAAACCGCAGTGGCGGAGCCCGAAAATGCAGAGCTTTTGGCTCTCATTGATGAGCATTTCCGCGAATTTAAAGAAGGATCGATTGTCAATGGCACGATTCTTGATATCCGCCCCCAAGTCGTCGTCGTCGACATTGGATACAAATCAGAGGGAGCTATTCCAGTTTCCGAGTTCGAAGATGAAGATATCGAAGTCGGTGATGAGGTTGAAGTTCTCTTGGAGCGCCTTGAAGATGATGAAGGGCTAATTGTCCTCTCCAAAGAGAAGGCGGCCCATAAGCAGAATTGGGAGAAGATCATGAAAGTTTACGAGGATGGTGGCCTTGTGAAAGGAAAAGTGAAGGGCGCCGTCAAGGGTGGCCTGATTGTGAACGTTGGCGTGGAAGCTTTCCTTCCTGGCTCGCAAGTGGATATCATTCCTCCTCGCGACCTTCAGGAATATGTTGGCAACGTTTACGAATTCAAGATCGTAAAGGTGAACGATGATCGTAAGAATTTGGTGTTAAGCCGCCGCGAGGTCATTGAGGCCGAGCGCGCTGAGCTTCGCCAGAAATTCCTTCAAACCGTTATCGTTGGAGATAAGGTTGTCGGTCAGGTTAAAAATATTACTGACTTTGGCGCTTTCGTCGACCTCCAGGGTATGGATGGACTTCTCCATATCACCGATATGAGTTGGGGGCGCATCGCGCACCCATCGGAAATGCTTCGCATAAGCCAAGAAATCGAGGTTCAGATCCTGGACGTTGATCGTGACAAGGAGCGCGTCTCGCTTGGTCTTAAGCAGATGACTGACAACCCATGGGCTGATATTGAGGCTCGCTTCCCAATTGGAGCTGAAGTTTCCGGGAAGATCACTAAACTTCTTCCTTACGGTGCCTTTATCGAAATTGAGAAAGGAGTTGAGGGACTTGTTCACGTTTCCGAGCTTTCTTGGGTCAAGCGTATTACGCGACCAAGTGATGTGCTTGAGCTTGATCAGGAGATCAAGGCGGTGGTTCTTGGAATTTCTACCGAAGAGCAAAAGATCTCCCTTGGGGTCCGCCAACTTGAGGAGAATCCATGGTCTGAGATCGAGGCTCGTTATCCGATCGGTAAGGAAATCAAGGGAGAGGTGCGCAACCTCACCGCTTATGGTGCATTTGTCGGCCTCGAAGAGGGTATCGATGGCATGATTCACGTCTCCGACCTTTCTTGGACTCGTAAGATCAATCATCCTTCCGAAATGCTCAAGAAGAACGACGAGGTCGAAGCTGTCGTTCTTAGTATTGATAAGGAAAATCAGCGGGTTTCCCTCGGAATTAAGCAGCTTGATAATGACCCTTGGTCTGACATCGACAGCAAATTCAAGGTGGGAGACAAGGTCTCTGGAACGGTTGCCAAGATCGCTTCCTTTGGAGCTTTCGTCAGTCTCGATGGGGATATTGACGGCCTGATTCACATCTCGCAGCTTAGCGAGGAGCATGTGGAACGCGTCAAGGATGTCCTCAAGGTCAGCGATGACGTAGAAGCCCGTGTTATCAAGGTCGATAAGATTGAGCGTCGTATCGGTCTCTCTATCAAGGCGGTTTCTTATTCTGAAGATCAACTTCAGAAAGAAAGCCAGTCCTTCGAAACCCTCCGTCCTTCCAGTGATCTCGTTGGTCTGGAGCAAGCGTTTAACCTTGCGACTACCAATGACGAGTCTGAGGAGTGGAGCCCGTCCGAGGAGGACTAATCCAAGACCAGAAAGAAAAGATTCAAAGTCGCTTCGGGAAACCGGGGCGACTTTTTTATGGGGGTAACCGACAGCTACCTTTTGTAGTCATTCATCAAAAGAGAGAGGCTCCTACTCGATAATTCTAGATCATGAAATAGCTCAATGGGTGGATTGGTATCTTGTTGCTACCAATTGAATATCTTCGGAGCAAGCTAAGCTCCAGCGTCCTCACATCCGTTTTCTCCGCGAACAGGAACTGTTTGAGCCTGTTTAAAGATCTGCTCTGTGAGCGATCGTAAGACTAAAAACCAAGTAATTTAAGCCGCGTTTGAGCGCCGTTTTTTCATGGTTGGTGCCTTGTCACCTTTCACAACTGCTGCATTAACCGTCACGGATTCGATGTCCTCACGCGAGGGAACTTCAAACATCACGTCGAGCATGAGGCCCTCGAAAATAGAGCGTAGGGCCCGTGCTCCGGTTCCTCTTTCAATTGCTTGTTTTGCCATTTCAGAAAGCCCATCTTTGGTGACTTTCAGCTGAACTTTGTTCATCGAAAGCTGCTTTTGATATTGCTTTACCAAAGCATTCTTGGGCTCGGTGACGATTTGGACCAATTCCTTTTCGGTCAGTTTGCGAAGGGAAGTTAGGACGGGCAGTCGACCAATGAATTCTGGGATCAGACCAAAGTGAAGGAGGTCCTCTGCTCGGGCTTGTTTGAGGAGAGAAATCTCTTCGGCCTCTTCAGTCTCTTCGGTTTTAACTGAATTGAATCCGAGCACTCGCTTTCCGAGTCGTCGTCGGACGATATCTTCTATTCCTACAAAAGCACCACCACAGATAAAGAGGATTTTCTCAGTGTTGAGTTGAATGTATTCCTGCTGCGGGTGCTTCCGCCCTCCTTGAGGTGGAACGTTGCAGACTGAACCTTCAAGAATTTTCAAGAGGGCCTGCTGGACTCCCTCACCGGACACATCGCGGGTGATGGAGACGTTCTCAGTCTTGCGTCCGATTTTATCGATCTCATCGACGTAGATGATACCACGCTCCGCACGCTCGACATCGAAGTCAGCCGATTGCAGGAGTCGTAGAATAATGTTTTCAACGTCTTCTCCGACGTAGCCAGCTTCGGTTAGAGTGGTTGCATCGACGATGCAGAAGGGAACGTCGAGAAGGCGAGCAAGAGTTTTGGCAAGGAGCGTCTTACCGGATCCAGTGGGTCCGAGGAGAAGGATGTTTGATTTCTCAATCTCGACGTCGGCATACTTTTGATCGGCATGCTCGTGCTGTCTTAGTCGTTGGTAGTGATTGTAAACGGCAACCGAAAGGACTTTTTTGGCGTCGTCTTGCCCAATCACAAACTCGTTGAGGTGCTGTAAAAGCTCCGAGGGAGTAGGAACCCCGTCTTCTAGAAGGGTCGAAACCTCCTTCGTGGGTTCTGACTGACCGGCAAGTTCCTTGCGAAGAATAGTGGAGCAGACGTCAATGCACTCGTTGCAAATGTAGACGCCAGGTCCAGCGATGAGCTTCTTGACTTCCGAGTGACTTTTGCCACAGAAGGAGCACATGGTGAGATTTTTTGCGCGGGCCATGAATAAAAGGAGTTAGCAGGAATTCCTGTGGTGAGTTTAGCACTTTGAGCGAGTGGTGTCGCGTGATTTATTAAAAGATCGAAAGGTGGGTCCAGAGAGTTGGATCCAATTCTTTGAGCGTTCGCTCTATGAGTGGGGCCGCGTCCTTCTGATCGCGCAGAACGGCAAAAATAGTAGAGCCTGAACCTGACATTATGGAAGTTTGAGTTTCTGGTTGATCGAGAAGAAATTGCTTGAGCTCAGCCAAGAAACGATGTTTTTCAAAAACCGGGCGTTCTAGGTCATTATAAAGATCGATTCCGCTCACCTTACTTGAAGCGTAGGAAATACCGTGAATTTCTTGAGAGTTGCTCCAGCGGGAATAGGCCCAAGGAGTCGAGATCGAGAAACTTGGTTTGAAGAGGAGGATGGGATCGCTCCATGGTAGATCAAAAGGTTCTACGATTTCCCCCTTTCCTCGACACCAACTCGCTGATTCATAGAGAAAAAGAGGGATGTCGGAGCCAAGCTCCCTAGCCCATTCTGCAAGTTTTGAAAGCGGAACAGAAGTTCCCGTGAGTTGATTGAGCGCCAGAAAAGTGGATGCGGCATCTGAGCTCCCACCGCCGAGTCCGGCGCCGTGTGGAATTCTTTTTTTTAGGGTGATTCGATAGCGTGCTTCTTTCCCGGTGTTCTTTTCAAAGAGGTGGAGGGCGCGAGAGACCAAGTTGGATTGATCGGTTGGAACTCCTGGAGTGTCGCAATACAAGGTGAATTCGCCTGCTGCTTCAAATCGAAGTTCATCGGTTAGCCCAGGCAAGGGGAGAACTAAAGTTTCCAGTTCGTGGAAACCATCTTCACGCTTACCGTTGATTTTCAACGAGAGGTTGATTTTTGCGGGAGGATAGACTGTGAGTGTGCTCATAAGGCATAATGTCCAAGTAAAGCGAGGTGTCGTCCGGTGTTTCCTTTTTCACGACGATAAGAATAGAATCTTTTGAGATCAGAGGCGGTGCAAAGGGCACAATCGTGGAAGTTCTCGGGTAAGACTCCCGATCTTATTGCCTGATCTCGGATTGTTTGGGCGAAATCAACTTCATAATACGGAGGTCGGATACAGGGTCCTAAGACTGCCACAAGATCCTTAGGGTGAGTTTGGAAATTTAGATTCATCGCTTGAATCGCATTTTTAGTGATGTTGAGTTCGGTCCCTTTTTTTCCAGAATGAAGAAGTCCAATTGCTCCAGTTTTTTGATCGAGGAGGTAAAGTGCGCCGCAATCAGCGACGTGGATTCCAAGGAGGGTATTTTCTAAAGTGATTAGGCCATCGACACCTGGGGATATGAGTGGAGATTCTTTCGTAACCACGGTGATTTTGGATCCGTGAATCTGTTCGGCATGGAAAGTTCGGCTAAAACCCAACGATTGAGCAGCGGCGGTGTGATGGTTGGTTAGATGTGCTAATGTCTCTTTCTTATCAGTAGAGGTTTGGACCTCGGGAATGCGCTCGACGAAAGCGGCACAATGATTCCTTGATTGAATAATCGGAGACAAAAAGAAAGACGCTTCCTGCACGCCCGAAAGCGTAGAGGAAGCGTTTCAAGTTCGCAAAGTTTCCTTCACGAACATTTGTTTTGGAAGTTGCTATGATTCCAGATTTTTTCCTTCGATTGCTTGATTGGCTGCAACGACTGAAGATGCATCGACATCATCGAGGTCTTCCATAATGTTTGCTAACTCGGAAGCGATGTGTTGGCGCATGGTTGAAACGATTTCGGATCCGCTGCTAGTGATACGAACCATGATTTTGCGGCGGTCTTCGGCTGCGTGAACGCGCTCGACGAAACCAAGCTTCTCAAGGCGGTCAACGAGTCCGGTAGCGGCTGCGGTAGAGTGCCCCATCTTTTTGGCGATAGCCGACATGGTAAGGTAGTCCTCACTAGAAAGGTAGGTGAGGAGGAAAAATTGAGGAAAAGAAATGTTTCCGCGATTCAGTTCACTTGAAAGATTCAAGATGCATGACCGCTGGGTCATCATCACAAAGTCAGCCAATCGGTTTGGATCCACTTTACGTTGGCTTGGGGTGTTGAGTGTGCTTGCTTTCATGGTATATCGACTTTTTTGAATTATTTAGATATTTAGGATGCCCTAGTTACTTCGTGAGGAGTATTACCAAGAAAAACAGAGTGCATTCAAGTGATAAAGATAAATTTTTTTAAATAAAGTGGGTTTCACTCACAATAAAGGGAGAGTAATTAGCTCAGATCCCTGATATTTTGGGGGTCTTGATCGTCTCCATTTGGATCACTTTCGTCTAAATTTTCTTTCGTGCCACCTTCTATCTCGTCCTTTGTCTTGATCTTCTCCTCCTCAGTGGTCTGCTTTCTGTTGAGGTTTTGATAGGCTATGACGGCAAATCCTCTCTCTGTTTCTCCACTTAATAAATCGGCTGCGAAAAAATCTCGGACTCGTTCGCCAGAGGGCCGAAGGGATGCAGTACGGCCATCGGGGCCTCTTGATTGGTAAATAATTCCCTTGGGTAGGGTTCCTGTTCCTAATTTTTGAATGAGGACAAACTTACCGCGCTTGGAGACCGAAGCGATACGACCAACAATTATTTGATCTGGACCTTTGATATTCTGGCCTTCCTTAAATTCGTCTGGTGCGGTCTTGCTGCTGCAGGATACGAGTAATAAAGAAATTAAAAAGAGGGATTTCATGAGCTGATAAAAAGCCGTGCTTCCTTCCGGCGCAAACGTTGACCCCCAGGTAGGTTCATGGACGGAGAGGCATCTGGGTTTGCTATTGTCAGGGCTTGATCGACGTGTGACGAGGTGAGATTAGGGATTTGGTGAGATAAGAGAAATTGGTGAATTGATCGCTTTTGAAGGGCTTTTGGAAGACTCCGAAGAGTAGGAAGGTGGATTCTTCCTTGGGGGTCGAGAATTTCGATAGCGGATAGATAGATGTCAGCAGCATCTTCAAGCTCCCTGTGATGATGAGAAGCACGTAGGATATTCGTGGTGATATCCCGCTTCATAATCTCAGAAAGTAGCGGGATTACTTCATTTCTGAGTCGATTGCGGGTTGCAAAAGGCTCGAGATTTGAGGAATCGTCGCGGAAGGAATGGTTGAAGCTTGCGAGATATTGATTAATAGCCTCCCTGCGAATTTCCAAAAATGGTCTGAGAAATGTTAAAGCTCCGAGCCCCTGCCGTTCTTTCATTCCTTTGAGACCTGCAGCACCTCTAAGGAGGTTGAAAAGGAGAGTTTCAGCCTGATCATCGGCGTGATGGGCGAGGAGGATATGGTTTATTCCCGTTTGGCTGGCACAGTTCTGGAAGAAACGATGCCGCGCGTCTCGGGCTGCCGTTTCGAGAGAGAGGCTTTTACTTTCAGCCATTTCAGTAACGTTGACTCTGCCAACCATGAGATCTGCGCCCAAAAGCTGGCGAAGAAAGCGCTCGTCATCGTCGGACTCATCTTCGCGAAGTTCGTGATTCAAATGGCAGTAAATGATCTTCTGAAAACCATTTTCGACGAGCCAGTGATGTAATGCGATAGAATCTCTACCGCCGGAGATACCCAGGAGGTAGGGCTTTTTTGGATCCAGCCATTTGGGGAGCGGAATCATGGCTTTCGAAATATCATGAAGTGCTGCCATGGCAAATCATCGATTGTTTCGTCCCACACAAGGCCAGCAAGTGCCATCTCTTTCTTTGCTTGCTGTTGGCTCATTTTGTGAAGTGGTTTGATGGGGACATCGGGGTCTTCTTCCCGGTATTCTAGAAGGTAAACGCGCCCACCTGGTTTAAGAGCGGAAGCGATGGATGTCATCATCTCATAAGGGTGCGAAAATTCATGATAGGCATCGACCATTAGAGCTGCATTGATGGATTGCTCGGGAAGACCGATATCATCGATTTTTCCGAGGTGAGGGGAAACATTGTTGATGTCTAACTGCTCGGTTCGCCCTTTTAGAAAATCAATCATCTCTGGCTGGATGTCGACCGAAACGACTCTTGATTTTAGGTGATTCATGGCGATTCGGAGGCTGTAGTATCCGGAACCAGCTCCGATATCAGCTAGAACCTCGCCTGGAGCGAGCTTGATTAAATCAAGAGCCTTTTTTGGTGCTTCTTCCTGTTCCCGTTCCCGTCTCTCCAGCCAGTTGATAGCAGGATGACCCATGACGTCGGCGATTTCACGTCCTTGATAATACTTGCCAATGCCATCCCGGGTTTTAAGTCCGTCGGAATAAAAATCGTGTTCAGGATGAGGTGGCTGGTAGTCTACAAGAGTCTGATCTGCGGTAGTGACTGATTTCCAATATTCCGAATTATCCTCGATGTCGTTCTCCGTCCCAATCTCTCGGATATCTCCAGAAGGCGAGTCCTTCTGAGTAAAGGCCCAATAAGTGAAGCCGGAGATGGCGAGTAGAATTACGATAAGAGGGAATTTTTTCATGGCACGAGGAAGTGTTGACAGGCGGAAGGGAATTCTGGAATTAGGATTTCACACAGTCTTGAGAATTCTTTGGGGTCTCCTGTCGTCAATACATTAACCTCATTT
>KB912169.1 GCA_000383735.1 Verrucomicrobia bacterium SCGC AAA164-M04 | reverse complement strand
CAGTATCGGGGAGGGCTTCTTCTCATACTGCGAAAGCCTGACGAGCATCACGATTCCTGATAGTGTCACCAGCATCGGGTTGCATGCCTTCTACTACTGCACTAGCCTGACGAGCATCGCGATTCCCGATAGCGTCACCAGTATCGGGGTTTCTTCCTTTGAACGGTGTACCAAACTGACGAGCATCGCGATTCCTGATAGCGTCACTAGCATCGGGGAGTCGGCCTTCGTTCTATGCAGCAGCCTGACGAGCATCACGATTCCTGATAGCGTTACCAGCATCGGGGATTGGGCCTTCTATCAATGCACCAACCTGTCCGCTGTAACCTTCCTTGGGGATGCTCCCAAAATTGAAGACAAAGCTTTTGAGGACTCTTCACCAACCATCTACCGCGAAGCTGATGCGAAGGGTTGGAGTGACACGCTCGCAGGCAGACCAGTAAAGCTAATCACTGAGAAGCCTTAGGGAGTTTCTTTTATCCCTGTTCCAGCAAGAGGGGTTCACTGATACATGGGTGCGGGCTTCCGTTAACTCAGATTTCAGCAAAGCACTGCACCCTGATTCCCGAACCCTTTACGCTGAATCGGGAAACAAGGAACAGGGATTAGGGAAGAGGAATCGAGGAACAGGATACGGGGTTCAAGATACGGGCTGCGGGGTAAACGGAGGCGGTAGTAGTAGTTCTGCAGGAGGGGTGCTTTTTCTCCGAGTTGAGGGTTATAACCTTAATAACTAAAAAATATTCTATTCTAAAAACTACTACTACTACCACATACTCAATCTGCCGATCTCCTAGCAGTCCGTCAATATGGCCAAAATGAAGGCCGGATTTCAGCAACAGGACTACGATGCCAATGGCGCTCCCTTGCGTTCAAAACTCATCGCCAACTTCACCACCAGCCAGCGCCTCGCTTCCCGCATCCCATGGGCCTGGAACTTTCTCTTCGGCAAAGAACCTATCCGACGTATCCTCAATAAAGTCACCGGCTTCCACCCCGACCGCACCATTCCGCTACTTCCCAAACAAACCCTCGAGCGTTGGTTCAAAAATCACTCCCCGCGCCGCGGCCTATCCACCCTTCAACTGTTTGATGCAATCCGTTCACGGAACCTAATTGCCAGATAGGGACCTTCGAAGCAAGCCGCGTTGATCCACAGTCGCTAACATGACACAAAAAATCGCCTCGCCGGATGGACTTCCTCGGTTGTATGATCTTCGAGGTTCCCATGAAGACTTCTTTTACCCGAAGAAACTTCCTCCGCGCCGGAGGAATTGCCATCGCCCTCCCCTCTCTGGAGTCATTCGCTCAGCCCGCGAAAGCCTCAAAAAAACCGGTGAAGCGCATGATCTGCCTTTCCAATAACTACGGCGTTTACCAGAAGGCCTTTTTCCCCACCCAAGGCGGTCGCGATTACGAGATGTCGCACACTCTCAAGCCGCTCGAAAAACATCGCGAGGATTTCACCGTCTTTTCTAATCTCGATCATGGCCTCACCGGCGGACATGCCTGCGTCCCGACTTTCCTCAACGGCATCCGCCCCGACATGTCGTCCAGCTTCCGCGAAGGCAACATCAGCATGGACCAAAAGGCCGCCGAGTTTGTCGGAGCGGCCACGCGTTATTCCTCGATGACGCTCAAGGTGAAGGAGAACAACCAAACAAGTTTCACCCGCACCGGCGTACAGGTTCCTTCCATCGATGTCACCGCGATGTATCGCAAGCTCTTCCTCGAAGACTCAGCCGAAGCCAAGAAACAAGAAGAGCTGCGCCTGCAACGACACGGCAGCATTCTCGACACCGTTCTCGGAAGAGCCAAGGACGTGAAGAAAGAGCTCAGCAAGCAGGATCAGGATAAGTTCACCGAGTATCTCGACTCCGTGCGCAGCCTCGAAAAGAAAATCGACCTGCAGCGACCGTGGCTTGATCAGCCGAAGCCAACGATCGAAATGGAGGAACCCCGGCCGGCCCGACAGACCGCCGACGAGATGAAAATCATGATGGAGCTCATGGCACTGGCCATCGAAACCGACTCCACCCGTATCATGACTCTTGCCAGTGGATTCGCGAATGGCGACTTCGGCTTGAATGGCGGCTACCATGGATTTTCCCATCACGGCGAACTCGCCGAGAAAACCGAAGCCCTCAAATTAATCGAAGGAAATCAGATCGCGCAGATGGCTTACCTCATCGACCTGCTCAAAGGAAAAGAAGACACTCTCAACGGTGGCACGCTTTTCGATCACACCATGATCCTCTACGGCTGCGGTATGGCGACGGGAACGCATTCCTGCAAAAACATGCCCCTCGTCCTCGCCGGCGGCGGATTCAAGCTGGGCGAGCACGTCGTTCTTCCCGAAGGCAAATTCGAACGCGTGAAAGCCTGCAACCTACTCCTCTCCATGCTGCAAAATTTCGGGCTGAAAGTTGATCAATTCGGAACAAGCACGGGAACCCTGACGGGACTCGAGTGGGCGTGATGAGGAAAACCTTTCATGCCATTCTCCTGATCGCAGCCGGGCTTGTTCAAGCCAAGGGCGCAGAGCGCTGGGTGCAAAGTTACGACGCAGGATACACCGATGCCAATGGCGCTTGGGCCGGCGGATCCGAGATGATGCACCTCGCCTCGCACAAGGGAAAGCTCTACGCCTCCAATGGCTACTGGGTGGATTCCCATTGGGTAATTCCTCCCGAAGGCCAACGCCAGTCCGCGCAAGTCTTACGCCTCGATTCATCCGATGCGCAATGGCAAGTCGACCTCAAGATGGGAAAGTCCAACGACGACCTCGGCCTGGAATACATGAAGGGCAACATTCTTAAGTCAGTCACCTTCACGCGCGACGCCAAAGGCCAGCCGCTCGCCAAACCGGAGTCTCTCCTGGTGATGGCTGCGGGTGCGAATTTCGAACGCGGCGGCGCGGTCTCGGCATGGGTCCGCGATGACTCTACGGACAAATGGACGCACACCTTGGTCCGCCATGGCTCGAGTGCCGGCGGAGTTCGCTGGGTGCCACGTGACATGGAGGTCTATCGCGACAAAGTCACCGGAGTGGAACGCATCTTCATGTCGCTCGGAAATCCCGGCATCATCTCGGGTGTCTATGACCCCGCCGCTCCCGGCCGCATTCGCTGGGATCGCAATCTGGAGTATCCCTTCCTCACCGACGGAAGTTTTCGCACCCGCCCTCTCGGCATCACGAAAGCCAACGGTTCTTTATTTTTTTCCGAAGGCGATTCGATCTATCAACGCATCGATGGTGAAAGACCTACCTACCGCGAGATCTTCGAACTCTTCGAAGACACCGATTCTGACGTCGGCGGCATTCGCGGGCTGACTCGCGTCGACAATCCGAATGGCAAAGGTGACTCGCTTCTCTTCATCTGGGCTCCCGGTGAGCGATCAGCCAGCGCAGTCAAGCGACTCGATCCCGACGGCGAGGGCGGCTACACCTTGCACGATGAAGTCCGCATCATTGACCTGATGGAGGACTACCTCGACGTCGAAGTCACCTACACGCTTGGCGCGCACAACATGGTTTACCCCTTCGCCGATCCGGCCACCGGAGGAACCGTTCATATCATCGGTTTCCAGGGGAACATTCGCGGGTCCAAAAACCATCTCCGCTGGAAAGGGAGCGCGCTCTATGCCGGCGCGCTCTATGCCGTGAGAAAAGCCGATCAGAGCTATCAGGTTCTTGAAGTCAACAACCGCTACAAACCCGGCAAGCAACTCCTCATTTCTCCCCGTACTTTTTGCGAGTCACCATTCGGCGACAAGGACATCTATATCGCAGGACATGATTCCAGCTTCAAAAACTCCGACAACATGGCCTGGGTTTTCCGCGCTCCCGAGTCGGTCGTTCTCGGATCAAAGAAAGCCCTCGATGCTCTCCCGCCCAAACCAAAACCAAAGCCCGCGCCCCGCTTACTGGATGGACCAATTTACGAGCTCCGCATCTACGCCGCCAATGAAGATCGCCTCCATCATTTGGAAAAACGCTTCCGCGAGCACACCGACCGTATCTTCAAGAAACGTGGCCTCAAATCCATCGGATACTGGGTCCCCACCGAAGGCCCGGCCAAAAAACGTCGTCGTCTGATCTACATTCTCAAGCACCCTTCACGCTACACGGCTTATCAAAACTGGATTCACTTCAACAACGATGGTGAATGGGACAGAGTTCTCGACGAACCACAATTTCAGGGACTTCTTTCCGAAAAGCCCACGAGCATCTTCATGAACGAAACGGACTATTCGGCGCAGGTCCGCAATGCCATCGACCAAAAAGGAGGCGTGTTCGAACTTCGAACTTACGTCACTCATCCGGGCAAGCTCGACGCGCTCAACGAACGTTTTGAAAACCATACCGCCAAGCTCTTCGCCAAGCATGGCATGAAGAATTTCGGCTACTGGACACCCTTCGACACCCCCGACTCTGCAAACACACTGATCTATCTCATTCATCACGCCGACCGGAAGCAAGCCGACGCCAATTGGAAGACCTTTGCTTCCGATCCCACTTGGCAAAAAGCCCGCAAGGAGTCAGAACGTGATGGTAAAATTCTCGCCCAAGCACCCGTGCGCATCTTCCTGCGGGCCCTCGATTTTTCTCCCACTAACCAAGTGAAAAAATGAACCGATTACTCCCAGTTTGGTTTCTCACAAGTCTGCTCGCTTTTGGCGAAGCCGATCCCTCGTTGAACACTCTCGGCCCCTTCCTGAAGAAACACTGCATCGAGTGCCACGGCCCCGAAAAACAAAAAGGCGACTATCGCTTCGACCTTTTGAAGAATGATCTCTCCGACCTGCAAACGCTGGAACTTTGGCAGGGCATTTTGGATCAACTCAACCTCGG
Source organism: Verrucomicrobia bacterium SCGC AAA164-M04 (assembly GCA_000383735.1). The sequence continues at coordinate 4,436 of KB912169.1, read as the reverse complement.
CGAAATGCCCCCGAAGAAACAAGCACAACCCTCCCGGGAAGAAAGCGCTGAGGTCATCGCCACTCTCACTCCCGCGCTTCAAAAAGCCTACGCCTCTCAGAAAAGCACCGGCGGGCAAGCCGTCATTCGGAGGCTCAACAAATTCGAATTGCGTAACACCCTCCGTGATTTGTTTTATCTCAATCACCCGGATTTCGATCCCACCGTCGTGTCCGGACTCTACGATTTCAATGGCAACGGTATCACGGCACAAAAAACCATCGAGCCCACACGAAGTTTTCAGGACGACGAAGAAGCCGAAGGCTTTGACAACATCGGCGACACTTTGGTGATGTCAGACTTCCTCCTCAAGATGCTCATCTCGGCTGCGGAGGAATCGATTGAAATGGCCACGAACAACGAACCCCAGAAGCCCTTCGAAGCAGAAACCTTCACCGCGCCCATTTGCACCAAGACTCTGCACGGCGACAGCCTCGGCAAACATCAACGCGACAATGGAGATCCTTACGATGAGGTTTTCCAGCGCTGGGATCGCTACAACCGAATCGGGCCGGACAAATACCATAAAGGAATTCGTCGTCCCAACAACTACCGCGTCACAGTCGAGATCTCAGCCCATAATCCGAAAGGGGACAAATGGGGAAACTGGACCGTGAACGAGGGCCGACTCATCCACCACGGCCGCGAAAGCCTCGATGCTCCCTTCGAAGTTGGTCTTTATCTCGAACGGCACGAACACCTCCGTGGAGAGCAGAAGCATCGCATCGCCCATTGGACTTTGCCTCCGGATGGAAAGAAGCGAACCTTCTCTTTTGAGACCTGGATTGATGATCCCTGGAGCACGTGGATTGGTTGGGAAAATGGCCCCTGGATTCAACACAACGCCTTCCACATCCTTCTCGATCAGTGGTATCCCGAGGATTACAAAAAAATCGACCGAAAGAAAAAGGGCTTCAAGAAAGACGTCGCTGAGATCCTTTTCAAAAAAGGATACCTCGGACCTACCTTGCGAGTGCACAAATACCGAATCGAACCTGTCCCCGAAGACTGGCCACCCAGGAGTCACACCGCCCTCTATGGGAAGGGCTCCATTGAAGAGGCAAATCTCCCGAAGCTCTTCCACGCCTTTGCCGAGCGAGCCTACCGTCGTCCGGTCGATCCTTCGGAGATCAAACCCTTCATTAAGCTCACAGAAAAACTTGAATCCGAAGGAAGCTCACGGCAGGAAGCGATGAAAGGTGCCTACACCGCGCTCCTCTGCTCGCCCGACTTTGTCTATCTTCGGCAGAAATCCGGAAAGCTCGACGACTTCGCACTCGCTTCACGTTTGAGTTATTTCCTTTGGTCATCGATGCCCGACGAGCCCTTGCTCAATCTCGCACGCGCAGGAAAGCTCTCCGCTCCGGCGGAATTGAATCGCCAGGTCGAGCGCATGCTCAAGGACCCCCAGGCGGCGGCCTTTGTCCGCCACTTCCCCGAACGTTGGTTGAAGCTCCACGAACTCGGTCGCATGGAGCCGGACAAGAGGGGCCCTTACGGTCACTACTTCCGCGTGAAGGATTTTCTCATTCCGCAGGTCGACGCCTACTTTGGAGACCTCCTCGAGCGCAATGGGCCAATCCGTGACTTCATCGATTCCGACTACACATTCATGAACCAACTCCTCGGGGAATTAATCTACAAACAGAAGAGCCCCGGAGAAAATCTGCGTAAGGTGAAACTGGATGACCCACGGCGCGGAGGACTACTCACCCTGCCCGCCATCATGACCGCCACTTCCAACGGCGTGGAAACCTCCCCCATCAATCGGGGCGTCTATGTTCTCGAAAACATCCTCGGCACTCCGCCACCACCGCCGCCGCCCGACGTCGAACCGCTCTCACCCGACTTGCGCGGAACCACGACACTCAAAGACCAGCTCGCCGCCCACCGGAACCAGGAGGCGTGCCGAAGTTGTCACCAAAAAATTGATCCAATGGGATTTCCGCTGGAAAATTTCGACCCGATCGGCCGCTGGCGCGATGATTACCCCAAGCTTGATAAGAAGGCCAAAAAGACTCTCCCTGTCGATTCCTCCTCTGTTCTCCCGAATGGTCGCGAAGTTCAGAATCTCACTGAATACAAAGCGATGCTCCTCGAGCGCGAACCACAAGTGGTCCACTGCCTCACCGAAAAAATGCTCACCTACGCCACCGGTCGCTTGCTTGAAGTTAGTGATCGCGGTGAAGTTAACCGCATCGTTTCAGAGATGGAGAAAAACGGGAACCGTCTCCGCGATCTCGTGCATCTTGTCGTTCGGAGTGATCTCTTTTTGAACAAGTGAATTTCCGACAGCACGCTAAGTTGCCGATGAAAACGACCATTGCTCTACTCACTTTTTTCTTACAACCCCCTTTCTCCCCCATGTATTCCGCCCAAACCCGTTCTTCACGGACTTTCCGCCAGAAGCAAATTCCTAGCAGTCGTATCTCTAATCGGGGTTCGTTGTTAGGGAAACGGGGTTCTCTGAGAGTTGGGTAGGCTTATCTTTATTCACCCCTCCCCTTTCCTGATTCGGGGATGCTGCCTAGGGGTATTATAGATCAACCAGAGATTTAACTTTATAGCGTTTTCACTACCTTTTTCGCTTAAAGAAGAAACTATCAGACTGTGATGAAACCCTCCTGCCGATTATCAATACAAACCCTGCTACTTGCGAAGCTCATATTCCTTCCCCAATTGGTCTCTGCTGCTGCACCGCCACAATCAAAAGCCGATCTGATTGCCTCTGCTTCTCACGTTGTGACAGGAGTCATCATCGCGAGATATAAACGAACAGAGAAGAAAGAGAATTACGATTACACCTACAGCATTCTCGAAATCGCGGTTAAAAATGCCGTAAAAGGTTCAGACATTGAACCAAAGGATCGGATATTTGTGCGCTGCTGGCAACGAAGTTGGGCCGGCAAAGGGATTCCGGATCCTGGCATTCATGGTCAAGACCGAATTCCATTGAAAGGAGATGCCGTCGAAGCTTATCTGAAAGGAAACCGTAAATTGGGTTTTGATGTTTTGGAGCCAAACGGCTTCCTAAACTTCACGCAAAAAAGGTCACCCAGTGAACAAAATAGTGAATAAGAGTTTTTCACTACCCACTCATATCTGATCACCGATTCCCTCACCCAGAGTCCTAATTCAAGGTGCGTGGCAAGGGATCAGGATGCGGTGGGCGTGTTATCGCTAACCTCTTCTCTCGAAGGTCCGGTAGCTGCGGACTTAAGGCTGTGTTGGTAAAAGGTAAAACTCAATGAATAGCTAACCCTTGGTTGAGTGGGCGGTCATTTTGCGTATGAGTCGAATCAGTCTTCGACTGACTTGATCGCTAGATATTTATCTTTTTGTAAAGAAAAAGGGCTCCCAAGGCTATAATCCTACCCCAATTTTCGATTTCACAGGCACTTCGATTTCTTTTTGATCAATCCATTCATCTAATTCGACTGTAATTGTGTCGACCTTCTTCTCAAAATTGTAAGTGACTTTGGTGGTACTTTTGCTGCCGAAACTGGACGTTCCGTAGAACGATCTTTCTGAAGGAATCAATTTTCCGGATTTGTCGAAGAAACGAATCCTCCGCAATTCGACGAGATTGAGATCTGACTTAAGAGTGACTTCCAACTTCGCATCTCCCCAATTCGATTCTTCAACCTTGGTGATTTCAATTTTATGCTCTCCAATTGTAACCGTAGTGCCTTTTTTTACCGGAACTAGTTGCGATTTACTCTGCCTGCTTTTTGTAGCAACCGTGAAGGTTGCTATACCCTCGATACTAAGTTCTCGGGCTCCCTTGGCGGGCGTTATATTCGAACGTACTGACCACATAAATGCTTTCCCGTCTTCGCTTTTGCCACTATCGGGAGTTGGACTCATTGAAATAAATGATCCCTTCTTTTTTTTAAGAAGGTCGGTTCCTTGATCATCCGTAAATATCGTCAATTTTGACTTTTTATGATTGATCTTGATGAATGATCCTTCGCCTAAAATAAAAAGAAAATCGACTTCTGTGCCCAGAGGCCAATGGAATGGGCGAAGGTTATTTTCTCCTTCGGTATACTGCTTTCTACCCATTTTGATTCCGGCAGGTTCATAGGATATTTCAGCGGTAGTAATTCCCAAAGAGAGAAACCAAATTAAAATCTTCATCACGCCTTAGGAGTAGTAAGGAACTACTTAATAATCAATTAATTCTTAGGATGAATTTTCTTTTTAGGGAAAGAGAAAAGCGATCGGCAAAAGAATAAAAGAACTCGAGTAACAGGAAGTGAAGGAGAGGAATTGAGGAACAGGGTTCGGTGAGAGGCTGCGGCGAGGCGGTAGTAGTAGTGCCACCCTTCCAGTTTATGGCCCACTTAGAGTGAGAGGATTGATATCTCTGGATAAGCGTTTGAGGCCTGATGTCA
>KB912168.1 GCA_000383735.1 Verrucomicrobia bacterium SCGC AAA164-M04 | reverse complement strand
GCAGCGATCGTTGCAATCGACTTCGCTTTACCGAGCCCTGATAGAATAGCGAAGGCAGCGAGGAGTGGGATGAGGATGAGGATGATGCTCATGAAACAAAGACCGTAAGATAAATGACTAAAAGAACGCCAATACCGAAGAGGACGGCGTAGCCCTGAAGGTTGCCGGACTGAAGTCGTCCGAAGATGCGACCAAAGCCACCAGCGGCCCGTGAAAACCCATCAACGATGAAACCATTAATGATCAATTCGTCGAAGAAGTGGATGAAGGCGGCGAGAGTGTCCTGACCGTAGCCAACAAGTTTAGCGTATGCTTCGTCGATATAAAATTTATTGCGGAAGTGCTTAAAAATACCTCTGTTTTCAAGAGGGTCATTCTCGGTGTTCCCATAGAGCTTCCAAGAGAGGAAGAGCCCGATCACGACAGCCGATATTGAAGCGATGAACGCTGGAGCATCCGGGTGAAACTCGAAAGGTTTGTAAAGTGGCGAAATTTCACCCCCAAGGAACTGATAGCCGGAAAAAATAGCCATGAGTGCTAGGACAATCAATGGAGCAGACATGAGGGGGCCGACCTCCTTTGCATGATCAGCATTTTCACTCCGAGGCTTTCCAAGAAAGGCTACGAAGAAGAGGCGAAACATGTAGAAAGTCGTTAGGCATGCCACGAGTGCGGCGATCCCAAAGAGAAACCATTGTCCGCTGTGGGCGGCAGATTCAAGGATGTGCTCTTTAGAGAAGAAGCCGGCAGTTCCTGGGACTCCGCAAAGAGCAATCGTTCCAATGCCAAAAGTGAAAAAAGTGACAGGCATGGTCTTCTTTAAGCCACCCATCTTCCAAATATTTTGCTCATGATGGCAGGCGAAAATGACAGCACCGGAGCCAAGGAAGAGAAGGGCCTTAAACCAAGCGTGTGTGAAGAGGTGGAACATTCCCGCTTCCGGGTCCAGGAGGCCTACGGCCATGACCATATAACCGAGCTGGGAAAGAGTGGAATAGGCGAGGATCTTTTTGATGTCATCCTGTTGGGTAGCCATTAGGGCTGCGAGGAGAGAAGTGATCGCACCAATCCAAGCGATAATATCAGGTCCCCAAATGGAGTCGAGAGTCTCCATTCCAACCGCACTAAAGAACCGGACCATCATGAAAACGCCTGCTGCAACCATCGTTGCGGCGTGAATGAGAGCAGAAACTGGAGTGGGGCCTTCCATCGCATCTGGGAGCCACACGTGAAGAGGAGCTTGTGCCGATTTGCCCATGGCCCCCATGAAGATTAGAAGGATGGCAGCTGAGAACATTGTTACGGAGGGGACGACAGCTTTAGGGTGGCCTCCTTCAGCGAAGAACTCGCTTATGCCATTAAAGGTGAAGCTCCCGGTAATACCCCAGAGGATAAGGATGCCGATCATGAACCCAAAATCACCAATCCGATTTGTGAGGAAGGCCTTCTTTGATGCATCGGCCGCGGAGTCTTTTTGATACCAATGCCCGATGAGAAGATAGGAACTTAGGCCCACTAATTCCCAAAACATGAACATCATTATGAAGTTGGTGGCAAGGACGATCCCTGTCATCGAGAACATGAAGAGCGATAGTCCGCAAAAGTAACGGGCGAGTGCTGAATCGTCCTTCATGTAGGCGAGTGAAAACACATGGACAAGGAAACCAACCCCGGTGACCACGAGCATCATGCCTCGGGACAATCGATTTAATTCATAACCGACCTCGATTCCATCGAAGCCAGGAATGGAAGCCCAAGTGAACGATCCGGCAAGATCACTTCCTTTCGAAATGATCACTAAGGTGAGCACGAGAGTTACCGCTGCTGAGCACGTAGAAACGAGAGCTGAGAGAGATTGCTTCTTTTTAAGTCCAAGATGAATAGCCCCAGCTGTCAGAAGCGGGAGACCGAGGATAAGCCAGGGAAGTGATTCCATGAGAATTCGAAGTTCGTGGGGTTAGCCGCGCATTGAGGTGAGTTCCTCGACGTTAATGGTTTGGCGGGCGCGGTAGAGAGCCACGATAATCGCAAGCCCAACAGCAACCTCGGCGGCGGCAACAGTAATGATAAAGAAGACGAAAACCTGACCGTTGTAATCTGGTAGTCCATTCAATAAGTGAAATCTTGAAAAAGCCACGAGGGTAAGGCTAGCCGAGGCAAGCATTAGCTCGAGGCACATGAAAATTACGATGATGTTTTTGCGGACGATGACGCCAGCAAGGCCGATCGCGAAGAGCAGACCGGAAACAAAAAGATAGTCGTTAAGTGAAGCCATGAAGGAATATCGTTAGGAATCAGCGGGAGCTTGCTTGTTCGACCTTTTGGAAAGGATTACGACGCCAATTGTTGCGACAAGGAGGAGGGCCCCTACCACCTGAAGAGGGTAGTTGTAGCTCTTAAAGATGGTGTGTCCGATAAGATTTGTGTCTGGAAGTTTAGGGCTCTTTTCATGAGTCAAACTCTTGTAGATTGCTGACTGTTTCTCGCGCGGCAGTGCAATGTTATATTCATCGAGTTGAGCAAAATGCTCGGCCGATTTTAGCATCGAATCATTGGTGATTTCCTCAAATTCAACCCTGTTTCCTTCGGATCCGGTTTGGATCACTCCAAGAATTTGAGCGACTAAGAGGAGGGGGATAACGAGACCAGCGACGACCGAGGAAGATTTAAATTTGACGGGCTTCTCGTCGTTCAGGTCGAGAAGCATTATGATGAAGATGAAGAGCACCATGATTGCGCCCGCATAGACTAGGATTTGGACGATTCCCACAAAGTAGGCATTCAGGCCGATGAATAAACCCGCTAGTCCTACAAAGGATAGCACCATGGCGAGCGCGCTTGAAACCGGATTGCGGAGAGCCACTAAAAGCACCCCTCCGGCGACCGCCATAAAAGCAAAAAGATAGAATACGAGGTTTTCCATATCTTACTTTAAGTCGTTCCACTTGTTAACGAGTCCAACGCGCTTTCCTCCAATTTCGTAGAGTCGCTCTTTGTCGTGGACCATTTCAGTGCGGTTTGTGCCTGTAATGACGTAGTCGGGGCGAAGATAAATGGCTTGCTCTGGACAAACTTCCTCGCACATGCCGCAGTAAATGCAGCGGATCATGTCGATGTCAAACTCTAGGGGGCGTTTCTCAACCTTGGCCCACTCGTTATCCGATGGGATCTCACCGGGGGTGATTTTGATCGCTTTGGGTGGGCAGATGAATTCACACAACTGGCACGAGACGCAACGTTCCCGGTCCCGTTCGTCGGTGACAAGGGCAGGCGCGCCACGGTAATATTCGGGCAGCTTGTCATCCCATTTTTGCTCGGGATACTGCATTGTCACTCCGACACCGGATGAGTTTAGTTCCTCAGCTCCCGTGGTCTTTCCGAGTAAGGACCGGAAAGCGTGTCCAAGGGTGATGACCATCCCTTTGAAGGCGGCACCGAAGTAGATTTTTTCTCCGAAGGACAGCTTGGGGCGTTCAACTTTGATGATTGCCATGGCTAAATTAAAATGGGTTGAAAATGAGGTGGGGTTTTAAACTGCGGTTGCTGAGGGCTTCTCTAAGGAGCTTTTGGCTATCTTAATCAGAAGGATGGTAGCGGTAATCAACAAAGCAAATCCGATTGCAAGCCCCATGATCCCGATGCTTGGGTAGGCGATTACGAGTGCTGCTAGAAAAACGTTAATGAGCGCGGCTTCAAAGAAAACGATCCAACCCAGATTCATTAATTGGTCATAGCGGAAGCGGGGAACGGTCCAACGGACCAAAATGAAAAACAAGATGAAGAAGGTTACTTTGCCTAGAAAGACACCGATGTGTAAGAGGCTGACCCACCAAGCCCCGACTGGAAGGAGGTTGTCGATACCAAAACCAATTGACCATCCGCCGAGAAAGAGAGTTACGATAAGTGCCGAACCAACTACCATCGCGGCATACTCACCCATGAAGAAAAGAGCGAATTTCATCGAAGAATACTCGGTGTGATAACCGCCGACGAGCTCAGTTTCACATTCTGGAAGATCAAAAGGCATGCGATTCGTTTCCGCGAAGATCGAAGTGGTGAAGATGATGAACGAAACGAAAATTGGGATAAGAAGAAGGAGTCGCTGGATTGATGCCTGCGGATCCGCCCAATATCCTGAGCTGATGATAAACCCACCTTCATTCCAAAGAGGGAGAAGCAACCAACCGTTAGTGACTTGGTCTTCAACAATGTGGCCAAGGTTCAAGCCTCCGAAGAACATAAGGACCGGAACGATTGAGAGTCCGAGGGCGATTTCGTATGAAATCATTTGAGCGCAAGCGCGAACCCCACCAAAGAAAGGATACTTCGAATTGGAAGCCCATCCAGCCAAGGTGATTCCGTAGACGGAGAGTGAAGCAATCGCAAAAATATAAAGTGGCCCTACGTTGAGGTCGGCCACAGCCATTGGAATGACGTTTCCGGCAATTTCCATCGGGCTCCCAAAAGGAATGACAGCCATCGTGAGGAGGGCAGGGACGACAACTAAAACGGGGGCTAGCCAAAAGAAAAGTTTCCGAACGTAAGAGGGGGTGAAATCTTCCTTAAGAATAAACTTCAATCCGTCAGCTACCGGTTGCGTGAGACCACCAATCGGGAGAGCGAGATCTTTTTTGAATCCAAGAATCGAGAGCGGGATCATGGTTCGGTTGGGGCCGACTCGATCCTGAATGATCGCCGAAAATCGGCGCTCAAAGATCACGCAGATGCTGACGAAACTCATCGTGATGCCAATGAAAATGGCAATCTTGATAGCGGCTGCGATGAGGAGAGTGGTGTCCATGAAAGTTAGAATCTGGTATGGTTCTGGTTATCCGACGATTTGGCCTGATTCTACTCGAGCCTTTTCTTGCTCGAGAAGGGGGATCGTAACCCCAGTCTCAGTAATCTGAATTCCAAGGTCCCCAATCGACCCGAAGGTCTGGCCCTTGAATTCGCTAACTGCGGAGGAAATATCATTCAGAACAGCATCCATCGAGGTTGGTGGACTATAGTCTTCATCAAGTTGCGACAGAAGAGCCGCGAGGGTTTCCCAGTCGTCACGGGAATCGCCTGGAGCAATGACTGCTTGGTTGGCCCGCTGCAGTCGTCCGGTAACATTGACATAGGTTGCTCGTTTCTCTGCGAATCCGGCACCCGAAAAAACGACGTTTGCATGGGAAGCCGTTGGATTGGCGTGGGTGTGAGAAACAACCAAGTGATCGAGTTTTTCAAGGTCTGTGGACTCAAATCCGGCCTCCTCAAGGAGATCTTCCGAAAGAACGATTAAGGCCTTAATTCTCCCAGAGGAAACTCCCTCGCGAATGGCCTCGAGCTTCTCAGATGGCTCCGAAGTATTCCAAATCAATGAAGCACCGGTGGTGTTAGGATTACGATCGGCTGAGATGAGCTTGCCGTCGGGTTCCCCTACACGGGGCACCGTCGCGACGAGCTCGGTTCCTAGGGCTTTTGCGATTTTCTTGGTGAGATAGAGCTCCTCGTTGCTGAGGCGACCCGAAGCAATTATCGCAACCTCATCTGATTGCCTCATTCCGAGTCCCGCGGCAGCATGGGCTGTTGCCTCCATCCAGGAAGATTGAAGATGCTTTTCATCTTTCTTAATGAGAGGCCCGCTAAGGCGATCATCCGTCTGGAGATTGTTGAAGGAAAGTCTGTGGCTATCTGGCATCCAAGATGAGTTGACATCGTCGTTTTGGCGAGGTGTCACCCGGAAAACTTCGTTGCCCCGGGTCCAGATCACGGTATTAGCACCAGTTCCGCAGTTCACATCGATGCTTTTCGTTTCTTTAAGAAACCAAACACGCATCTGGAAGCGAAAATCGTTCGAAGTGAGAGCTCCAACCGGACAAATATCAGCAGTGTTAAGTGAGTAGTTATTATCAAGCCGATAACCTGGATGAACAGTGACCGAAGTGTGGGTGCCTCGCTGAGAAAAGCCTAAGACGGGCTCCTCGGCTACTTCGTCCATAAAGCGAATGCAGCGGCTGCACATCACGCAACGCTCGTCGTCGAGGCGGATATTTTTGCCGATATCGACATTTTTGGGCTTCTTGATCTTGGTTTCCTTAAACCGTGATTCACCACGGCCATGTTGAACCGAAAATTCCTGAAGCTTGCACTCGCCAGCTTGGTCGCAGATCGGACAATCGAGCGGGTGGTTGATCAGGAGAAACTCCATGACGCCTTCGCGCGTCTTCTCAACTAGATCACCGCTGGTTCGGATTCCCATATTTTCGGCAACCGTATTGGCACAAGCAATAACAGGGCGCGGCATCCAACCAATTTCTTGATAACCATCGTCTCCGTAAACAGGGGCCTGTCCCGGTGCCGGGCGCGGTGGCATGCCCATTTGGACTAAGCACATGCGGCAGTTGCCTGGAGAAGAAAGCTTTGGATGATAACAGTAGTGAGGGACCTCTTTTCCCACCAATTTGGCAGCCTCGATCATCCGAGTCCCTTTTGGAACTTGAAGCCACTCGCCGTCGATCTGGATGTTGACCATACCTGCCGCGGCAGCCAGATCCTTGGGAAGCTCTTTTTCAGCCGTTACGGTATTTGCCGGGGCATCTTCGCTCATTGTGTTATCGCGCGTTTACGGGTGTGAATACGAAGCCATGAGACAGCTTCGAGCTGCTTGAGTATGCAAGCGGACTTGCGGTCCGTAAAGCGACTTTGTGAAATTTTTCACAAAGTCCTTCGATCTTTTAAATTATTTGCTTCCTCGCAAGGCAAAGCGATCCGCCTCACGAGGGCTGAGAGCCTCGACCCTCTGTCACCGTAAAAGGGAAAAAGATAACCAAACTAAGATATCAACTTAGCTTGGTTTTTTTGAGAGTTTCGATTCGTAGTGGAATTTTTGAGGAAGAATTGCTCATCTTGCTTGCGAAAATCTCACTTTCTCCTTGCGTGAATCTCTCCAGCCTAATATTTCCCCGCCGTCGCGATGCTGCAAGGCGGAGTGGCCCACGAAAAACTTACGGGGGTAGGTGGCCGAGTGGTTAAAGGCGGCAGACTGTAAATCTGCTCACGTATGTGTACGCTGGTTCGAATCCAGCCCTGCCCACCAGCTTTCAATCAGGGAGTTACGAGAAATCGTAGCTCCTTGTTGATTTTAGGGGGTGGGGGTGGTAACCCTAAAAACACCCTAAAAAACGGATGGCAGAACAAATGCCGAATTGGCCAAGGCATCAGCTTTGATGCAAATTTTTCGGTAAAGCTGACCTTGCTTATCGAACACATCAATGGTGCCACCAGTGTCACGGGCATCCCAACGAGCGTAATCAGCGGCATCCCGGGCGGTTGTATATCTTAGGCAACCTTTCGCACCCACAGGGCCACTTAGCAGCCATGAGCCACGGGATGGCTCGTATTCGACTCGGTAGGTTGGAACGGGTGCTTGGGGCATCTTAAGTAGAATTGGATATTGACCGTGACCACAACCATTGGAAAGATTTACAGTATGCTTTACTGCTCCTATTGCGATAAGATGGTAGAATTCAACTCTACAGCTGTTTCTTCTCCTACAGCGGCCGTCACACTCGATTTGGAGGGCGATTTTGACCCCACAAGAATTGCCAGTAAAACACGAGTTCTCAATGTTTGCAAAGAGTGCGGAAAGCATGACCATCTTCATCAATCTAAAGAGGACTTCATTGCCGAAGAAGAAGAGTCTGAGAGACAAGGAACCATATTTTTTGATGCTATTGTGTTCGCTATTGTAGGAATCGTATTACTACTGCTTTTCCCGCCTTTTAAAGTTCCAATTTTTGGACGCATTTTTTATGCTGTTGTTTTTGGTGGAGGGAGCGGAATATTCGTAGGAGTTGTGGGAGGCCTTATCTCACCAGGATTTTCCGAAAATTTATTGTTTAACAGAAAAAATCGCACTTGGCTTGGTGTTGTCGTAAGTTGTTTACTGATTTTCAAATGCTATCGATTGTTAGGCGTAAATAGCGCTGACCAAGAGCTGTTAGTTAACAGGGCTTTGAATGCCATAGATAAACGCAATTTTAGATATACAGACAATCTTATCTACTTGCGTCAGAATCTTTTTGTTGAGGACTACTCCCAAGAGCAAGTTGAAAGATTAGTGTCGGCTTCCAAAAAAGGGGACCCGAAATCTCAAGTTACCTTGGGTTATTATAAGGAGGGTCAAGGCAGCTACGATGAAGCATTTGAATTGTATGAAAAAGCAGCAAACTTAGGAAGTTCACGCGCAATGTTTCGTCTGGGAGTAATGAATATTGAAGGTTTGGGACTATATAACGAGGAGCCCGATGTTGCAGCCGAGTGGTTTAGTCAGAGTGGGGCAAACGAAGCTGAATCTATTGTGTCAAGGCGTGAAGCTATCAAGTAAAAAGGGACTGAGTGTGTCATCCGACTTAAAGGCTTGGGATGACGTTGCGCCCGGGCAGTTCCTTGGCTCTGACACCGCCCGGTTCTTTCGGATTCAGACCAGCGAGGCTGAGTGAAAAGGGTTACAACGTTGTCATTAAATGACAACGTTGCAGAATCCTTTTGAGAGAAAACCGCTCGCCCAATTAAGGACGAGCGGCTGCCCAAGGTTTCCCGCTTACCATCATTCGGGATGGTGATGAGACACCCACCTTGAAATTAGAATGCGTTTCTGGTTTCAGAAATGACTTTCACACGCCCGGCACAACGCAGGGAATTTGCTGTTGGTGTGTAGCAGTGAACCATATCACCGACTTCAGCAGCCACGCCGGAAACGTAACAGGATTCGATAATCTCAAGCACCCAGCTTGACCGCGAACTTTCGTTAAAAAATCTATCGTTCTCCAAACTTGGTGGAACGAGTTGGTGGTGAGTGACCCTGCCTTTTTTATCGGCAAGAATTTCCCAGCCAGATTTCTTCTTTTCGTTCTGCTGAACGAGCCAAGCTGGCGTGACATCCTTTTTGATTCTCGGAACCTTTAATCGTGTTCTCATAATGGCTCTGGTTAGCTGTTTACGGCCTTGCAAATGCCGTTTGGCTCTAGGACTGCGAAATCAAAGTAACCGCTCACAAGCATCGTTCTGAACCCTTCCTTGGCTTGGTCAGCATCCACCAAGTTCTCGACTTGAAGCTTGTTGAAGTCAACGAAAGCCAAGGCTCGTTTTTGAACAAGGACAAGGGTGTTCGCTGGGGCATGCACTGATGCAATGGCTTCGTAACCCATCACTCCGCTTCGGCCGAGATTGTTGGCTGGTTGCGGTTCCCAGAGCGAGCGACCAAAGGTTGTGCCAGCGGCCGTTGCAGGCGTGTTCCGCAAGGTTTCCCGGGTAGCGGTATCACTCACCCAAAGGTAATCTTCTGCATTATCTTCGCCGTTATCATCTGCAATCGCCTTTTCCATCGCGGCCATATCTGCCAGCGAATTGATTCCATTGCTTGCACGAGTGTGAGAATTGATTCCGGTGTCATTGAGTAATCCAGTTGGCTGGTTGTTTGCTCCTGTTCCCACAATTGCGGCCTTATCCAAGGCCCGCCCAACGCTTGCGAGTAGCTGTTGCTCAAGCCATGCGCCAACGAGCAATTCGTTTTGAACTCTGAGCATATCGCTCACCACTACATAGGCTGATAACCGCCGCGGTTCGGCAGATGAGACTGCGATAGCGTTGCCACCAATATCAGGTGATGTTGCGTTCCAATCTGCCTCGAGAGCGCGGTTTAATGAAGGCATGACCAGAGTTGAATACTCAGCAGTTGAAATCATTGGAACACCCGCACGTAGCAACTGGGAATACCCAGAAAGTTGGCGAGCAAGTGGGATGATTGTTTTCGGGCCATCTAAGGCTAAATCGTTAAGTGCGGTTCGCTCTTGTTCGTAATAATCAGGCCACTCAAGGGTTTTGATTTGCCGCTCTGATGAACGAGTTAAATCGCACAAATCAAGCAAGCGTTTGCGGCGAGCGTTATCTACTGCACCGATGAATCCGGGCTGGGTTGGGTGTTGGGTTTTTATCATTAGTTTTGGTTTTTAGAGTGTTATGCTGACGGGCCACGCCTATCGTTCAGCTTGAGCATCTGTTCGAGTTCACGGCTCGTTGGAACTGGAACCTTTGTAAGTTCATCAACAGGTTCGGTAGCTTCCGCAAAGCCATCCATCTTGCGCACAAGAGCATCCACCGCGTGGGAATCGTAAACTTTGCTCACGCCCATATCTCTGTTGGGCAGTTTTGCTCTGAGCCATTTGCGCCAACGTGGCGTGGCGGCTAAATTAAGGCGGCGCAGCGATTCGCTTTCGGAAATTATATCAACAAAGAATTCCATACGGCATTACGCCGTTGTCAAATTGCCACGTCGTTAACTATGAAAGCAAAGTAGCAATTCAAAAAAAGTTTTAGCTAGGAAAATGCCGCGAGGCAGATGACTAAGAGATGCTTTCCCCAGAGAGAACCTATGAGGGTGGTGGGGTGGTGGATTAAGTTCAATACTTCCTTGTGAATTATACACCCCCAGAGGGGATATATTTTCTCATACAAGGTATAAACTTGTTCCACCATTCCACCCCTAAGAGATACGCCATCGTTGGCTCCCGCGATTTAGTTTAAGCCTTTCCACGCCTTGCCCGCATAGCTTGCCAAGATAGGTTCCCGTTGATGGCAGCCAGCTACCCAGTAGCTTATCTGAATCCCTGCGGGTGATTTCGCAGGAATACAGAATTGCCTTTAACTCAGCGGCGGTTCCATCCCATGGCAGTGGTAAACTTCCATAGTCGTTAGCTTGGTCAATAAGGCCACGCAACGCCGCCTCGGGTGCAAGTGAGCCAAGTGATTCCATTAAGGATGGCTCGTGATAATGGATAACCCCGCAACGCCTCTCGGGGTCTTTTAATTCCTTGGGAATTTCCCATTGTTCAAGAAAGTGCAAAAACCCGGGCATTTCTGAAACCATCCGATTAAAGAACGCTGCCTTTTCGGCATCGGTTTCTATTTCTTGCGGGAAATCAAAATGTTGGCACTTAAAGAGGATTATTTTTTTGGCGATGTCCTTGTCACTAATTGGTGGCAGCAACAAGAGCTCTTCCGGCTCATCGTTCAAAGCCATAACCATCCGCCAAAACGGTTTAAGAGAGAATGCGGTTTTGTGCTTACCCTCGACGCTAACTGCACCTGCAAATAGATTTGCCTTTATGGCCGCCTTAAGTGCTTTTCTTGCCCTGATATCGGTGCTTCCCGCATCATCATCAACAGCAAGTAACTCGGCCCCAGCAAGGTCAGCATTGAACCCTGTTCGCCCTGTAAAGAACTTGTAGGGGTTTGCTCTCCTTCCTCCCATGAGTCGCTCTAGTAAGTCAATCAAGAGCGATTTCCCGCAACCTGCTTTACCTGATAAGGCCAGCACTTGCCCACGGCTTCTCTTACCCGATAACAGCCCAGCCCGCGCTACTTTCATCCATCCATAAAAGATAGGCACTTGGATTGAGTCANGCCCGAGTAGTCCTTCGATTACTGCCTTGAGATTTGGAAAGTCACCTTTCTTGCTTTGGATGATTTTCGGGGAATTAATTGCCAGAACCTTTTGGCCATTGGTCTCGTGAATCCCTCGGTGTTTTCCAGCCAACGGCCCGGCGAATACAATAAAGTTCTCTGTTTGGATATTGCACAAAGCCTGTTCAATCTCGTCCCTTTCCATTCCAAACTTTCGTAGATGCCGCTTGGTTGATGCCTCGTTGATTGGGATGTATTCTCTCTGGTTGTCGAGGTAGTAGCGGGAACCATCATAAAACACTTGGGGCGGTGTTGGCTGCCCCTCGTTTTCGGTATCAGGAATTTGTTCAACCTGCCATTCGGTGTTGTTACTCATGGCGGCCTCCTTTCTCCATATTTAAAGAATTGAAAAAGAGAACCCTTTGCATCTTGCCCGTGTCTGGTCGTGCTACCATTGGCATTCTCACCAATTGGCATTTGGTCCATGTCGCTCGGTCAGCACCAAGGCTCACCGCATAACTAAAGAACTTCCGAATTTGTTCTTCGTTTTGGTTAGCGCAATGGAACCACGAGTGCAGTGATTTACCACCCGAGTCCACCACCATGGCCAATGGGGCTAGGGTAGCGAGGTGCAGGATTAACGCGCTCTGCTCGTCGTGGGTTCCTTGGTCAAACTCAGCGATTAGGTAAGTTCGCCGCCCGGTGTTATCAATACAACGGCAAGAGGGTTTCCCTTGTTGATTAACACCTTTCTCTTTGCTCATGGGGCTTGGCACAACGTGCGTAAAATCACCAAGAGGGGGTAGTTGCTGCCTTGGGGCTACAATTGATTCCCCAACCCCACTAGCAACACACACGAGCGGGTTGCCGGGGAACAGTCTCTCAAGAATGCACTCAGCGTCATGGTTCTGGGTTGAGATTGTTAAAGGCGATTGATTTTGCAATTTCGATAGAGCATCAGGCTGCTCATCAATAATCGCTTTAATTGCCTCGGTCGCCACCGTTGGCCACTTTGGCCTAGGTTTTGGTGTTGCGGCTTTCCTGCCCCCGGTTGGCATCCAAGCACACGTTCGCGAGTCCTTGATAGCATCCCATATTTCTTTCTCACCAACATAGCGGCCACAATCAGAGGTGGCGGCGGCCAGTAGGTTGAAAATGCTATTCTCATCTCGGTGAGCGTGTAATTGGCGAGAGATTTTAAAGAGCCATTGATGCACACCCTCACCGTGTTTGGGTGGGCAAGCAATCAATTCCTTGAGAAAATCAGGCAGTTGGCCCCGGTCAAATTGGATAGTTTCCATAGCGTAAATGCGCCTTGCCCATTGGGGTGAATTTGATGCTTTTAAGCTGGCTCTTGGAAGGCGGTATAACCGGACCAAGAACGCTCATGGGGGAGACAGAAAATCAAAAGCTCAAATTGAGCCATTGAAATCAACTTCCCAAAAGCAGCGTTCACCCTCGGGTTGGCGCTCTTTTTTTTAGTCGTTTGATGGAACCTCGAGAGCCTCGAGAACGGCGGGTAGTGAATAGCGCACACAACGCCTCCCAAATCTATAAGAGGGGATTTTTCCTTCCGCGGCCCAGTATCCAACTTGGCGTATAGAAACCGAAAGAGCTTCCGCGATTGTTTTAGCTCCCACTAAATTGAAGGGGAGTTCCAGCTGTTTGTTTGCAGTTTTTGCATTCATCGGGCGTAGCTTGCGCCCGTTTGCGTTTACGTTCCTTGGCATAGAACTAGGGTAAAATGCCAAGCCTCAAAACACGTCTCTAGTCGAGGCCATCAAGCCCAACCTTTTTTCTTAATCGGTTCCATGCCTTACCATCATCTTTGTCCGGCATACCTTTAAACTTTTCGGGCCAAGATATGATATAATCCTTTAACTCGCGTTTAGTAGGTGGCCTTCCTGCATCTTTGATAAAATCAGCACACGCACGCAAAATGTTAGATTCGCGGGTTCGATTTTCACCAAGGTTTTCTTTGGCTCTAATAATCGAGGCGAACATCTTCTTGCAGTCATCAACCTCAAGGCTCCTTATCAAAATAATGAGCCATGCGCCGTTTTGGGATAGGCTCTCCTCACTTGGCTCCTTGCAGGCGATTAAATCAAAGAGTCCGCCAAGCATAAGTCCGTTGTCGTCATGCGGGTCGGCGTGCATTCGGATTGAATCACCGAACAAACTACCCGCGCTGTCACCATCGGGTGGCAATGATTTAACAATCTTCTTAGTTTTCTTTGGTCTGCTCATGCTGCTGATATGGTCTGAGGTTTTTCTGCTCCCTCAGGAACGATGGCGAAAAATTCGAGCGCGTCTTTAACCTTGGCCCTTTTTGCATAATTGGATTGCAAGAGGGCAGGGGAACCCGTGTGGCCAAATTCAAATAATAAGTCTTTAAGGTCTTTACCTGTTTGCACGGCATAGCTCGCATGGGAATGCCTCAGGCAGTTCTGTGGCCACTTACCCCTTGTTGGGCTTTTGAGGTCTTTAGGCAGTTCCCTAGCGTCTTTAATGTCCCAGCCTGCAATTCTCCTGATTCGATTAAACTGCTTAGACCACTCCCTAGATGGCTCAAACGGATATTTTTCAAGCCATGCCGCCAGATTCTCGCATGGCTCGACATATCTGCGTTTCTTTTTCTTCGTTACTCTTGCAGGCAATTCTATCTGAGTTTTCTCAACAAGGTCACCTTCAAGCCTCGCCACTTCCTCGGCCCTGATTCCGGCGAAAACCAAAAGGGCGAAATGAGAGCAAAAATTGGGGGCGTATTTTTCACACGTTTCCATTAGCGTGGAAATTTCCCCGGGGGAAAGGATTTCGATTTCTCCATCGCTCGTGGCTTTTACTGTGTCGATTTCATCTAGGATTGTTTTATCACACCATTTTTTCTTGGCGCACCATCGCCAGAAAACCCGGCAATTCCTAAATCTCAGTGCTGCCCCTGAGCCAGCTGCATTTTTAAGGTCGAGTGCCTTCTCTAAATCAGCCGCCCTTACTTGGGCGAGGTTCTTTGTTCCTAGAGCGGATTTCAGCTTCTCTCCCGTTTGCCGATAGCTTCTAACGGTTCTGGGGCGTAGCTGGTTTTTTGATAAGAGTCCCTCACACCACTTGAACCAATCTTCTACTGCATCACAGGCGGCGCGTGAGGCCTTTTCGCGTTCCCTTTGGGCAATATATTCATCAACAGCCTGAGTGAGCGAAACGCCCCATTTTTTAAGTTTGTTAGCGGCTTTCGATGCCTCATCAGCGAGGCCCGGTGAAATTATGGATGCGGCTGAACCGTGGGCAGAATATTTTTCGAGGAATATTTTTTTCGCCGCCACAGCCTTATCTCGGGTTGGGTAAAAGTATTGCTCCCTTTTGCCGGTGGCTGAAACGGATTTCGGCACATTGATTCTCCAGCCTTTTTCGGTTTTATTTACGAGAAATTTCGGTTGGCGGGGCATGGGGGTAGGTAACTCTAGTTAACCCTAAAAGTCGAGAAATAACGGAAATGATAGAAAGCAGCGGCAAAAAAACATTGATATATTAAGGGTTGTTGTAGCTGCGGGTTAAAGGCGGCAGACTGTAAATCTGCTCACGTATGTGTACGCTGGTTCGAATCCAGCCCTGCCCACCAGCTTTCAATCAAGGAGTTACGAGAAATCGTAGCTCCTTGTTGGTTTTAGGGCCGGTGTTTACTGCCCGAATATCACCCGAATCAGCTGGTCGGGTAAGACAAATGCTGAGCCAGCCGAATGTGATCGCCTTCAAGCGAGCGCCCTTCGGCACTCTTTTTGGGCCAGCGGTTAAAGCGCCCCGTGATGTCATCGAAGTTGTTGAGTTTGCCTGAGATGAAAAATTGCTTCTCCAGAGCTGGGGCTATTCCATGATTCTGACTTTCTAAGTGCTTGCTGTGTAAATTGGTGTGCTTCTTTTCCGGCGTGCTCTAAACTTGACCCCGATGAAATGGCCGCAGCAAGAGCAGCGGAGAGTGTGCAGCCAGTGCCATGAGTTTGAGGGAGTTCTAGGTGCTCATGTTCAAAGACGTGCAATTTGCCGTTCTCTTTAAGGAGGTCCCGATGTGTTTTAGTGTTTTCTAAATGGCCACCCTTTAAATAGGTCGAGACACCGAAGGTAGATGTTAATTCTTCCACCGCAGCTTCTTGATCCTCTGCTGTTACGACCGGTTTTCGGAGCAGAATACCAGCCTCTGGAAGGTTGGGTGTGATGATTGTCGCAAGAGGGAGAAGGGTCTCGCGAATGGTGTCGAGGGCGTCTTCCCTCATGAGGGGGTCGCCCGTTGAGGCAACCATGACTGGATCAACAATGAGAGGAATATTGGTGTCAGTGAGTAGTTCGCAAACCGCTTTAATATGAGCCTTCGAATAGAGCATTCCCGTTTTGATTGCACCGACGGGATAGCTCTCTAGTAAAAGATGGACTTGATCCTGCAAGACGCTCGGTGGAACGGGGTGAACTTGACTTAGCGTAAGGGGCGTTTCGGAAACGACGCACGTCACAGCGGTTAGGCCAAATACTCCAAAGCTTGAAAAAGTTTTTAAATCAGCCTGCAGGCCCGCACCGGCCGAGCTATCCGAGCCGGCGATTGTAAGAGCGATTGGAGTTTGCACGCCACTAGCTTAGTTGTTCTGTCGCAACCTGCAAGTTTGCGCGGATGCTCTTGCTCTCAAAGCGACATCTTATAGGTTCCGCTATCAAGATGGCATTTCCAGGCTTACCAGGTCTAAGAGTTAAAATAGAAAAGGTGGTTTTCGCTCCTCAGTTGGAGGCACCGCCCGAAAAACCATTTCCCTTCGCCTACTTCATCCACATTATTAACGAGTCTTCAGAAACGGTCACGATTCTTGCTCGTAAATGGATTCTAAGAGACACGAAAGGGGAAGTTGTGGTTGTTGAGGGGGCGGGGGTGGTCGGAGAGAATCCTAAGTTAATGCCTGGGCAAAGTTTTTCCTATAATTCCTATCATGTCGTGGCGTGTGATTCCAAGGTTGCGGGAGCATTCTTTGGAGTTGATTCTGAAGGAAAAAGGTTTTGCGCAAAAATCCCTCCTTTTACTCTCAAGTGCCCGTTCGGGCAATAATGACCTGATCCATTAGGCAATCGTGTTTGTCGATTGGAAGTTGATCTACCACTTGGCATTCAAATCCCACTCCGATGATTTTGGTTTCAGGAAATCTCGCGATGGCTCGATCGTAGAATCCACCGCCTTGGCCAAGACGGTGTCCCTCGCGAGTGAAAGCCACTCCAGGGCAAATCATGAAATCGAGATGAGTCGCTTCGACTCCGTGATCAGGTTCCAAAATCCCAAAGGCTCCCTGGCTAAGTTCTTCAATTTTTTCAAATCGAAGAAAATCCATTTTTCCTGGCCCTCTGACCTTAGGAAGGTGCCATTTCACATTGGGTTGGGATACAACAAGTTCGAGAAGTCGTGGTTCGTTTGAAAGGCCTGCAAAGATTGCAACTTTTGAGCCATCTGGAAATCCAAGTTGTGTAAGAAGGTCTAAAGATGCCTCAGCGATTTCAAGCTTGTTTAACTGCTTTAAACGAAGGCGAATCTTTTTTCTGATCGCAGCTTTAGAAAATGGGTCCGATGACATTTTGATGGAACGCTAAAGGTTTATCGACACTTAATATTTTTGTCGATCATCGAGGACTTAACAAGCGAGAAGGGCCTCTTGTTTTGTTCTAGCTGGTGTCGTCCGAAAAATCGTGAGAACTAATTTCAACCTTTGCTCTCAGGTTGCTGACTTTAGGTCGAAAGTCTTCTGTGAAAATTTGTCGGTAATGTGTTTGATTGGAAAAAGAATCACTCTTTAAGATATTTGCCAAGTGACTCCCGAAGAGCTGTCCTAGCTCGAAAAAGTTGGCTCTTTACGGCTGGAACTGAAATCCCCAAGGTTTCAGCGATCTCTTCATATGGCATTTTTTCATATCGCCGAAGAACAACTGCGAGGCGTTGTTTTTCGGGAAGAGAAGAAATTGCTTGGTCAATTATTTGTCGAAGTTCGGTCTGTTCAATTAATTTATCAGGCCGAGAGTCGGAGCTTTTGTCCTCGATACTCTGGCGCCATTTTCCCTCCAGCGCATCGAATGAATATTCGTTTTTACCGGATTTTTTTCGGGTCGCATTAAAAACAAGATTTCTTGTGATAGTGAAGAGGAAGGTCGTGAATTTTGCGGTTGGCTGATAGCGCACGGCAGATTTCCAGAGCCTGATGAAGACCTGTTGGGCAATGTCTTCAGTGTCAGAACTTTGGTTGGTCATTTTCGCAACCGTCCCGAGAACAGCGTGCTGATGTTTTGCGACGATTTTAGCGAAAGCATCTTCGTCACCGCGGGCAACTTTTGCCATTAGTGCCAAATCTTCCTCATTTCCTTCGTCTCCCATCGGTTAGCTTATCTAACCCAGTGAGACGTTGTCAGTCGCGCGAAAATTTCACCCTTCTTCTCCTTCGACGAGATCTTGAAAGGTTTGACGCTTTCTTGCGATCCTAGCTTGATTGCGATCGACAAGGATCTCAGCTGGAAGGGGATGGGAATTATAAGTAGTCGCCATGACCATTCCATAGGCTCCTGCGCTCATTAGTGCGATGAATTCACCGGGAGCAAAGGTGGGAACCTCACGGTTTTGACAGAAGAAATCACCACTTTCACAAATTGGACCTACAACGTCCACTGATTCAACCGCGCCATTGGGTTCCGCAACCGGGACAATTTCGTGGAAGCCCTCATAAAGGGCTGGACGAATTAAGTGGTGCATTCCGGAATCGACAATTTTAAAGGTCTTGGTGGAGCCCTTTTTTTCGTAGAGACATTTGGTGACGAGAACGCCGGCGTTACCAGCGATAAAACGACCGGGTTCTAGAAGGATTTTTAGACCAAGGGGTGCAAGCGAAGGGATGATCGCAGAAGAGTATTGTTCGGGAGTTAGAGGGCGAGTTTCGTCAGGTTGCTTGGTCCACCATAATTCGCTGCCAGAAGCTAAAGCTTCCTCATAGACGATCCCGATTCCGCCTCCGATGGAGAAAAATTCGATATCATACTTATTCTTTAAATCAGCAGCAAGGGGTGTGACTTTTTCAACAGCCTCAACGAATGGAGAAACCGAAGTCAACTGGGAACCAATATGCATTTGGAGGCCCTTGAGTTTGAGGTGAGGGAGACTCGAAGCTCTTTCGTAGGCGTCGAGGATGAATTCGAAATCGATCCCAAATTTATTTTCCGATTTTCCGGTTGAAATATATTTGTGGGTTTTAGCGTCAACATTTGGATTCACCCGGAAGGCGATCGGAGCGACTAAATTGAGTTCGCTAGCGACTTGGTTGATGAAAAAGGCCTCCTCCTCGGATTCGACATTAATTGAGTAGATTCCTTGCTGAAGCGCGTATTCGATCTCTTCGCGAGTTTTTCCAACTCCGGCAAAAGTGCATTTTCCAGGATCACCCCCAGCTTTAATCACACGAAAAAGTTCCCCGCCTGAAACGATATCAAACCCGCTCCCCATTTTTGCCAATAGGCTTAGTATGGAGAGGTTTGAGTTCGCTTTTACAGCATAAGCGACTTCGTGGTTGATTGACGAAAACGCAGCGTCGAGCCGGGTGTAGCGATCACGAAATGTTTCGGAGGAGTAAACGTAAAGAGGGGTGCCATATTGGTTTGCCAGATCTGCGATAGAAATACCTTCGCAATGAAGACTGCCATTGGAGTAGTGGAACGAGTGCATTAGTAAGGAAGCGTATCGTCGGTCGGAACTTCGGGCTGTCAAGACTGCACCAAAGAAAGGGGTAGAGGTTTTTATAAAAAAAGATGAGCATTTTTAGGGGACGGTGGTCTTTATTAGGAATGATCCCAGTAGTGAGACCTAAAAGTGGCCGAGGTAGCTGGGTGATGTTGCAGAAGCCCGGTGTTAACACTGCGACCTTTGGTGTCTTAATTATGGTCTCGGTCCAGCTTGTGCTTGCACTTGTTTTGAGATGGAAGGGAGCGGGTGCTCTCAATATTGCTTATCTCGAGGGAGGTCTTTCGTGGCAAGGGATCGTCAGCGGCAGGGTGTGGCAACTTTTTACTCATATTTGCCTTCACGGCAATTGGATCCACCTGGCTGTAAATGCCTTACTTTTTTATTATGGGGCAGCTCGCCTGAGTCATATTTTTTCTAATCAACGGATCTGTTGTCTTTTTTTTGTTTGTGGTTTGGGTAGCGGGCTTTCCCACATTGTGGTTCAGGCCTTCGTTCCCGGTATTCCTCCTTTAGTTGGGGCGTCAGGAGGTGTCACAGGTTTATTGCTAGGGTTTTTTTCTATTTCGCCTGATTCAAAGATGATCATTTTGAATATTTCGGCCCGTAATCTTTCGAAAGGTGTTCTCGTTTCAAGTGCACTCCTTTTCTTGATGACGCCGTGGCTTGAGATTCCGCTTTTTGCGGATCTGGGGCGCTGGCTAGAATCGACAGTGGGAAATTTTATTTTCCAGACGGCCCATCTAGTTCATTTCGTGGGTGGAGTCCTCGGCTGGGTGCTTATCGGGCGCTTTCTACCGAGGCTTTTAAGTTCAGATGATCTTGCTAGAATGCGAACTTAGATTTACCTTCCACAATCCACTCCGTAATAACTGATGATCACTGGACGGTGCATTCTTGGAGTGATCGAAATAAATGTCACTATGAAGAAAGGATCGGTTTTAATTACTGGAGGAGCTGGTTACATTGGGTCTCACACTGTTAGGCTGCTCTGTTCAGAGGGGTATCAGGTCGTGGTTCTTGATAACCTCGTTTATGGGCATGAGGGCGCGATTCTTGACGAGTCGGCGGAACTGGTGGTGGGAGACGTTGGCGATCGAGATCTTTTGACCAAGTTGTTTACCACGCATGATTTTATAGGGGTTATTCATTTTGCCGCTTATGCTTACGTAGGGGAATCGGTAAACGACCCCTTAAAGTATTACCGTAATAATACGGCCGAGCCTCTCACTTTGCTTGAGGTGATGTTTAAGTTTGACTGTAAATCATTCGTCTTCTCATCAACCTGCGCTACTTATGGTGAGCCTGAGAAGCTTCCTCTCACCGAGGATCATCCGCAAAAGCCGGTGAGCCCCTACGGAAAAAGTAAGCTCATGGTAGAATGGATTCTCGATGACTGCGATGTCGCGTGGAACCTCAAAAGTGCGGCTCTCCGATACTTCAATGCAAGTGGATGCTCAACCGATGGCTTGATCGGAGAAGATCATAGTCCAGAGACGCATTTGATTCCTCTCGTCTTGCAAGCCGTCAAGGGGGAAGTCTCAGAAATCACGGTGTTTGGGACAGATTATCCGACGGATGACGGGACATGTATCCGTGATTATATTCATGTCGAAGATCTCGCTACAGCCCATTTGGCTGCTCTTAGGCATTTGATCGACGGCGGAGGTTCTCTCCGTTGTAACCTCGGAACTGGCGTTGGGATTTCGGTGAAGCAAATTATCGATATCGCAGAAGAAGTAACGGGCCGGAAAGTGCCCGTGAAATACGGCGAGCGTCGTCCAGGCGATCCTGCACACTTGGTTGCTGATCCTGCACACGCCAAAAAGTTACTCGGTTGGGAAGCCTCTCGGAAAGATCCCCGCTCAATGATTGAAACCTCTTGGAGATGGATGTCTCAACCCCACGACGGGCATTTTGCTCGTTAATTCAGGGAGATATACAGTGTAACTACATTTTTTTTCTTGATCTCAATCTGAAAACAGACGAATAATCTCTTAGAAAATGTTAAATACACCAACTTCTACAAAAGGTCGCAATCGGCTACTGCGTAGCTTTCGGAAAGGCTTTAGCCTTGTCGAACTTTTGGCGGTTATGGCAATTATTGCGATACTTCTTTCGCTTGCTTCGGTTGGCATTAGTCGGATTGGAAAAGGACAGGGTGTGACTGCTGGGCTAGCGATTGGGGAAGGACTCCTTGCTCAAGCGCGGATCTTGGCGATGAATCAAAATGCTCCGGCACGGCTCATTATTCACGGTGATCTGAATGATACTATCCCCATTGAGCGTGATCGTTATCGACGGATGATGATGGTGGTCTACCAGACGACTGACGAAGAGGGACGAATCATTCCCGAGTGGAAAAGGGCTGGTTCCCCGACCTTCTTGCCACAAGGGGTCTTTTATAGCCCTGAGCTAAGTAGGGCAGACATGCGGGCGGGAGGGGTTCTCCCAGAGGCTAGGCATCAGTTGACCAACCAAACCTCTGACGCTCGGCAGTGTCATTTCTACGAATTCAACGGGCAGGGTATATGCACCACCCCCGGAGCAGGTTTTATAGTGGTCAACGGAGCCCGCCCGAGCGGCGCAAAACAACCTTTGTTAGGCGGGAAAAGGGATCTTGGCGGTTTCGTTGTTCTTAAGAATGGTGGGACGACCATGATCAGGGATATCGAGCAGCTGGGTGCTGTCGGAACGAATTAATAGAAATTTCACAGAGTCAAAATGACGACAAATACACCGAGAAATTTTAATGCTGCCAAGACGGGCTTTACCCTTGTTGAGGTTGTCATCGCACTGGGAATCCTAGTTGTAATGATCACGGGGTTTATGGCTGTTTTTGGGCCTGCCGCGCAGACGATTAAAAAAACGCTTTCTACCGACGAGGCAAGCCGATTGCAGGCAACGTTGGAGCTAGAGCTTCGGACTGTCCGCCAGGGGCGAGAACGTCGTCGCTATCAGGGTGATCCTTTCCAGAAAGCGATTGATTGGATTGCTCAATCTGAGGAAGCGGGAGAGACAGTTATAATTTATAAATACCGTGGAATTCCTGGGAAATTTAGAAATGACGGGACTCTTGAGCCTGCTGATCGAACTCTGGCGATTGCGGGGCGGGACTTTTTAGTTCAACCCATGGTTCGTCGTCTTAGTGATCCTCTTTTTGAGGAGGATCTCCAAGGGGTTGAAGGTCGGGTCTTTTTTGTGAAGCTCCGGCAGCTCGTTTATGAGGGGCAGGGTCTTCGTGTGAGTGAAGAGCCGGGAACGATCGTTGATCCGAACGTGCCGGGACAGGATTTTGCGCAATCACCGGGATCGTTTCCAGAAGCAGTCATCGCCTTTGAAGCCGAATATTACAGTCTACCGACCACGACCTTCTCTTATCTTTCTAGTGCATTTGATCCCAATAATTTCACCCGGCCCATTTTTTCCCGTAACCTTGTTGTAAGGCGTTAGATGAATTGTTCACAACCTATGAAATACTCTCGCATTTGCAAAAGTTGCGCTAAGGGATTTACTCTTGCCGAACTTATGGTGGCGATGTCCATCACTCTTGTTCTCGTCCTCCTTACGCTTCAGATTACGGGTACAGCTATCGATGCTTGGAAGGCCGCCCGCACTGAGATTCGCGCAGCAGGTCAGGCTAAAGTTATGCTTAATGCTCTAGGGCGGGATTTAGAGTCAATGGTTAGCCGCTTGGGGAATAATGATAGTCAGTGGCTTCTGGCGACGACTTCGCCCGAGGGGGTTGGGCCAGAGGGGCAGAAAAGCCCGAATGCAGCGCGGTTGATCTTTTTCACTTCTGCATCTGATCGCTATAATGGAAATGCTGGAAGCCGCGAGCGGCTCAATAATGCAAGCGGAGGGAATCGAAATGCCGACCAAGGTGGTGATATTTCGGCTGTTTCTTATGAGCTAGATTTCGTCGACCCTGTCTTTGGTAATCCGGATCAACGGTTTTCAACTTTCGTGCTTTATCGTAATCTTCTCGATCCGAAAGAAACCTATGATCGTTCGTTACTAGGGAGGCCAAATCTTGAAACCGCTTTTGATGCCTCTGCTGGAGCGAATGAGTTAGACGATTTGATGTGTGAAAACGTTTTTGAGTTCACGGTTACTTTTGTTGTTGATTATCGAGATGCCGCAGGCCAGGACCGCACGACTAAAATCACGGTCATGACTTCCGATAAGGGGCTGCAGACTGTTCGGAATTTTGCGATCAACGGAACCGGATTAGCACCTAATTTAAATACGCGTTCTGAATTTGTTGGGGGACGGATCACTTCTGTCGAACTCGCGATCACGGTTCTTTCCGATGAAGGTGTGGCAATTCTAAAGAGGAATCCATTTGGGGGGAATGAAAATGCCAACAATCGATTTATTGAGCAAAACAGCTTTCGTTACACTCGGTCAGTGACAATTCCGCAGGGTTAATTTTTTTAAAGTAATTCTTGAATAAGCGGAAAGGGGAGATTACCTCCTCCGCCGTTAGAGAGATAGTGCTTAGCGCGGGTGGCGGAATTGGTAGACGCGCCAGACTAAGGATCTGGTGTCCATTGCGGACGTGGGGGTTCGACTCCCCCCTCGCGCACCATCTCTTGGCAACAGGGCTACGAGGGCCTGAATGCCCAAAGCAGGGTTTTAAGAGCCCTGAAATTTGGTCGATTAGCTCAGTGGTAGAGCGCTTGCTTCACACGCAAGATGTCACTGGTTCAAATCCAGTATCGACCACCATTTCAACGGGCTTGGAGACCCTCATAAGAGGACTGCGCGTCATTTAGACAAAAAGGAGTGATCTACTCCGGTATGGGTTAGATTTTGGCGGAGGAACTAGTTCCAATTACTTCGTCGATCTTCAACTAAGACGAGGACGTGTTTTTTTTGAGACAAATTGGTTAAGATAGGGCATTCTCTTTCATATAGTTATGTCGGTTAGCGGGATAGATCTAGGCAAAGCATGGCGGGAATGGCTCGGAGAGAGTGCTCCTCGCCTTCTTTCTTATGCTCGGGCGCGATGTAATGATGTCCATGAAGCCGAGGATTTGCTCCAAGATGCCTTGATCAAGCTTTGGGGTTATCAAAAGGAAAGGGAATGCCGTCCGCCCGATCTGCCTCTCGCGTTTTCGGTGATGCGGTATCTTGCCCTTGATCGCGGTCGGCGTAAGGGGCGTCGAGAAAAGCGTGACCGGAAGATTATTCAATTTCAAAGCGGCGAAGATCATTGGCTTGATCCAACTCTTGAAGATGCCGAAGAATCTGAGCTTCTCCGGAAAGAAGTTGAGGAGTTGCCTGACAAGCTCCGTGAGGCGCTGACCCTTAAAATATGGGGGGGACTTACCTTCGCCGAAGTTGGGAGTGTTCTTCAGATCTCTCATAATACAGCAGCATCCCGTTACCGCTATGCTCTTGAGCAGCTCCAAAAGAAATTAAACCATCTTCAAACTATCAAAAATGGATAACACACTAAAGGATCTGGAATCGAGCCTTGAAACACTGACGCCTCGTGGTCTCAGTGATGTGGGGCGGGATGATTGTCACCAGCTGATTGATCAGTTAGTGGAAGCAAATGAATTTTCTGCGAATAACGTGAATCGGGGGGCTGGGAGTTGGAAGGGAACAGCTGCCGCTGCAGCTATCGCTCTCGGTATCGGAGTTAGTGGTGGATGGTTTTTGGGGGTTGATCGAAACTCTTCTCTCTTTGTGGAAAACGAAAAAGCAGGTGACGCTGAAGATATTTTAGCTTTCCAGCATCTTGATCACGAGACCTGGATCTTAGCCACAGAGTCACCGAATGTTTACGTGACTGAATTAGGAGAAATTAGGGAGATCTCGCGAGAGGTTGAGGTGACCGAAGAGGTTATCCAGCACCGTAAAAGTGGTCTCGTCGTAACGATCGAGACAACCGATCATCATGTTGTTGATACTCCCAAGAGTGACTTTTAGCGATTTTGAGACGTGAAGCTGCTTTGGATCTGTTTACTAGCTCTTTTGCCAAACTTGGCGCAAGCGGAGCAGCTTCCGTGGATTGGAGTCTCGTTTGAACCCCTTACAACGGAGGATCGAAAAGGCTCACCACTTGAGTTGGGAGTCGGACTTAGGGTGTCTGGAGTAGTGTCGAAAGGACCACTTGCGAAAGCTGGTGGGAAGAATGGTGATCTTTGGTGGAAATTTGATGATCACATTCTTTTAAATATGAGGCAAATGGTCGTCCTTCTTCGTAAAAAAGAGGTTGGAGAGACAGTGGAGGTTCAAGCTTTTCGTGAGGGGCAGCTTAAGAAGTTCAACCTATTACTGGGATCTCGTCAGCTCCCACAAGTAAGGCCAGTTAGCTCGCTGATCGAGAATCGGAACATTGAGAGACCAAGGCGGCTAGCAAAGCGAGAACAAGTGGCTCGGCTTAACACTGAGGAGCAAGTTTTAAGTTTAGAGGCAGAGGGGAAAGCTTGGCGATTTCAGGTTAAGGAGGATGATGTCGTGATTCTTTCAGCACTCGTGAGCACTGATGATCTGAGTGAAAAGCTGCCAAGAAGATGGATTGGTGCCTTTTTGATTTTGAGGCAGACCCTCCAACGACAGCAGGATGGGGGTGATGCAAGCTCTAAAGGAAAGGTTCGCTTCGCTCCTAGATGAGAAAGAAACGTCCTAACGGATAAAAATGAGGTGTCCCGCCCGAGAGTCAGGCTAAACCTTTTTCTCTTCGGTTCTTGCCATTCACGCTTGTCCCTTACAGTCTCGCGACATGCATTCTGATGTCGCGAAGTTGGTGGAGGCGGGCCGAATTACCGCTCCCGTTGGTGAGAAACTCTCAAAGATTGCTCCGGGGTCATACCGGATTCATAAAGGTTTCGGAGGGGGCGTGGTGACAGAATGGGATCTTTTCAATGGGAAGGTCACAATCGATTTCGAGGAGGAAAAGGGAAAGGTTATGGGGCTAAAGCTCGCTCTTGAAAAAACCGAGGCAGTAGAGGCGAATGATGTCCGTGCTCAAAAAGTAAGCCAACTCGGGGAACTTAAGGAACTTGCGGAGAAAGATCCGGTCGAATTGGTCGTTCGCACGATCGAAACAAGGGGTGGAAATATGACGATGGATCAGCTCGATGCCGAGCTTTGCGGAAGTGTTGTCGAAGAGCCTGGTTATAAAAAATGGTGGGAGAAGACCAAGAAAGCTCTTCGTGAGAGCAAACGTGTTTCCGTTCCAACAAAACGCACTGATCCTCTTGTCCTCCGCGACGAATCTACTGGTCCAGGAGAGGCTCTGGTCGATGATTTGGAGCAAGCTCGCTCACCCAAAGCTCGTGTTAAGGCCCTTGAAGCTATTCAGCGTGAGGCCCCATTGGTTGCAGCGACTGAAGGTTTGCTTGCTCGTGCCTTTGAAATAGTCAACGACGCAGCTTTAAAGTTAATGAAGCTGGCTCCGGCGCAATCATTAGAGTTAATCGCGCTTCGTGATGAGATTGCTCAAGAAACAAAGCAGGATGAAGCAATCTCGGCTGATGCTCCCAAGCTCTCAGAGATTCTTCAGGTGGCCGACGGTAATCTTTCCGAAGATCTTAATCACGTTGCGGCGGCCCGCTTAAAACGAATTCTTGAAGCGTTTCCTCCTGCTTTCGGTGACGACTGGGTTGGGAAGGTGCTGTCTGTTTTTGGTAAGATAAGTTCCCGGGGAGTTTCTGAGATTGCGAAACTCTTAGGAGAGAAAGACGAAACGAAGGCTCTCAATGATCATATTAAGATTGCGCTATCACGCCATGCTCTCGGGCCGGATTCGCTTGCTTGGATTTGTCGCGAACGAAAGAAGTTGGCGGAAGATGTTTTTGACGGTTCAGTGGGTTCGGTGATTCTTACCGTTCTCGAGCAAGATTCTCTCGATGATGGGCCCCGCCGAAGCGGGCGTTTAGGTAACCTGCTTCTCGATGATAAGGAACTGATCTCGGATATCCTTGATGGGATGGAGTTAAACGATGTTCGTAACTTCGCTCGCAAACTTCTAGCAAGCCCAGCTTTCCCCGATCTTGATCGAAAATCGCTGATGGCACGTGTCATTAAAAAAGTTCCTGAGACTCAAGAAATGGTTTCTGGGGAAAATCAGGCGAAGGGTGACGATACTCTTCTCGTTTCCTTCGAAAGTCTTGATCGTCGTAAGGCGGAGTATGAGGAGCTTGTTAACAAGCGGATTCCGGCTAACGTAAGGGAGATTTCGACAGCTCGTGCACACGGTGACCTTCGCGAGAATTTCGAATACCACGCGGCCAAGCAGATGCAGTCTGTTCTTAACTCTCGAAAAAATGATCTCGAGCGTGATCTTGAGCGCGCGCGTCCGACTGACTTCAAAGGCGCTGACACTTCGGCGATTAATATCGGAACTAAGGTGATGGTCGCTATTGAAGGTGGTGAAGAGCGTTCAATGACAATGCTAGGGGCTTGGGATGGTGATCCTGAAAAGAATATCGTATCCTACCTCTCCGAGATTGGTCAGGCACTCCTCGGTAAAGTAGTGGGGGATGTCGCTGAAATCCATGACACTGATACCGAAGAACTCATCACAGTGACAATCAGCTCGATTAGTTCTATTTAAGCACACTTTTTAAGAAAAATCTCTAAATATACATATGTCGAACACTACCATTCAGTCGATCAAAGGCCGCGAAATTATTGATTCGCGGGGCAATCCTACTGTTGAAGTTGACGTCGCCCTTGATGGTGGCGCATTCGGCCGCGCTGCCGTCCCCTCAGGGGCTAGTACCGGTGAACATGAAGCATGGGAGCTTCGCGATGACGACAAGGATCGTTACTTAGGAAAGGGCGTCCTCGGCGCCGTTGCTAATATTAACGATAAGATTGCCCCGGCTCTTCTTGGAAATTGTGCTTGTGATCAAACCAGGGTCGATCAAACCATGCTTTCCCTCGATGGTTCTTCGAATAAAAAGAATCTCGGAGCAAATGCTCTCCTTGGAACTTCACTCGCGGTAGCACGTGCAGCAGCTTCTGCATCGGGCCTTCCCTTATACAAATATCTCGGGGGTCCTAACGCTAAGGTTCTTCCGGTTCCTATGATGAATATCATTAATGGTGGATCCCATTCAGATGCTCCAATTGCTTTTCAGGAATTTATGATTCGGCCGGTGGGTGCTGAGACCTTCAGCAAAGCGGTGCAAATGGGCGCTGAAGTCTTCCATAACCTAAAGAAGGTTCTTCATGATCGGGGGCTTTCTACTGCTGTCGGTGATGAGGGTGGATTTGCCCCGACTTTCAAAGGGACCGAAGATGCTTTAGATACTGTTACTTTGGCTGTCGAGAAAGCTGGTTATAAAGTGGGTGAGGATGTTACTTACGCACTTGATTGTGCTGCTTCAGAGTTCTTCGAGAACGGAGTTTATGATTACGCCAAATTTGAAGGAGATGGTGGCGCTCAAAGAGGATCAGAGGAGCAAGCTGCATATCTGGCCGAACTTTGTGCGAGGTATCCTATCGATTCAATCGAAGATGGTTGTGACGAGAATGATTGGGATGGCTGGAAGGTTCTCACCGATAAGATCGGCGATAAGGTTCAGCTTGTAGGCGATGATCTTTTTGTGACTAACGTTGACTTTCTTCAGAAGGGCATCGACCTCGGTGTGGCAAACTCAATTTTGATCAAGGTTAATCAGATTGGAACTCTTACCGAGACTTTTGATGCCATTGAGCTGGGTAAGATTCATGGATATAATTCAGTGATTTCCCATCGGTCGGGAGAAACGGAAGATAGCACGATTGCCCATCTCGCTGTTGCAACCAACGCAGGCCAAATCAAGACAGGTTCAATGAGCCGGTCTGATAGGATCGCCAAGTATAATCAACTCCTTCGAATCGAAGAGGCACTTGGTAATAACGCGATATATGGCGGTTCCTAAGTGCTGGAACCTTCTAAAAACATCAAAAACTGCAGGTTTTGCCTGCAGTTTTTTTTGTTTAGACTTCCTTAGTATCGAACTTTGGGTAACTTTCAAGTGATGGGCCGCTATTTCCGAGTCGCAACCGACCGTTCACCTGAGTTTTCCGAAGCTCGAGGTGGACGAGGTTTCTTTGGAAAGCCGACCTTAGTCCTGTTCTGGCTCTTTGTCTTAGCAGCTTGTTGCGCTGTCGCGATTCCAGCGCTCCCTCAATATAACCTTTTAAAGGAAATCGAATTAGAGCTGGTCGAGACTCAGGAAGAGGAAAGGCGGCTTGAGAGGCATATCCAACAACTAGCTGCCGAGGCTCGCGCTCTTGAGGAAAACCCGAGCTATTTGCAGGGGCGGGCCCGGGATCCCCTTCGCTATATGCGAAAAGGGGAGACCATTATTCAAATCCAAGACTAGATCGTCATCGAGTTGAATCCACCATCGACGACAATTTCGGTGCCTGTGATGAACCCGCCGGCCCGATTGGATGCCAAAAGGAGGGTTGCTCCGATCAATTCTTGAGGATTTCCGAATCTTGAAGCTGGAGTGTGACGCAAAATTTCAGCAACCCGAGATTCGTCGAGGACCTTGCGATTCTGTTCTGCAGGGAAAAATCCAGGGACCAACGTGTTCACTCGGATGTCCCGATCCGCCCATTCGCGCGCAATATTGCGGGTAAGGTTGTGGACGGCTGCCTTAGAGGCAGAATAGGTGAAGACGCGTGAGAGCGGGTTTAGGCCAGAAATCGACCCTAAATTAATGATCGAGGCCTGCACATCGCGGCTCAGAAAGTAATTTCCAAAGACTTGGCAGGCGCGCATGACTCCCACTAGGTTAACGTCTAAAATTTTGAGGGCTTCGTCATCTGTAATTTCGACGAATGGGCTTGGGGAGTTGATTCCCGCGCCGTTTACAAGGATGTCGACTTTGCCAGATTGTTCTACCACTGAGTTTAGGAGCTCATTGAGTGATTGGCGATCGCTGGCGTCTGCTAACGCAAAATATCCCTTCCCGCCTGCTTCCTCGATGATCTTGAGTCGTTCGTTTGCCTTTTCCTCATTTCGCCCCACTAAAACGACTTCTGCTCCAGCCTTAGCAAGTCCTAGTGCCATACAGGAACAAAGCTCTCCAGTGCCCCCAATCACGACGGCAGTCTTGCCCTCAAGCCCGAACATCTCTTTTAAAAATTGTGCTGTTTTCATGATGCGCTAATCCTAGTGCGTGGGAGGATAGTCGCAAGAAATGAAAATAGAGAAGTTGGAAGAGAGTTCCTCAGTGATGGGGATTGATTCGTTATCTTCCCAATTAGCAAATGTTGGAGCGAAAACGTAGAATTTTCGGTAGCCATTAGTAGTTGAATCGTTACCTTCTAAATGTTCATGAAATGCGACTCATGCCAAGAAAAGGCCACGGTGTTTTACACCCAAGTGACTGAGGGTAAACTTAAGAAGTTTGTCCTTTGCGAAGCTTGCGCTCAGAAAAAGGGGATCACCAATGTGGATGATCTTTTAATGGGCAGTGATTTGCTTGGGAATTCACTACAACAAACCAAGGTGCAAGATATCGTGGCTGAGCTAAATCAGGAAGATTGTAGTTCTTGCGGGTTTTCTTTAGATGATTTCCGAAAAGTCGGCCGGCTCGGCTGTCCTGAATGCTATCAAGTTTTTTCTCGTGAGCTCGCGGAGCGTCTGCCTTCGATGCATAAGGGAGGTGTCCATAAGGGGTATTTGCCTGAAGGAGTTGCCATGAAACAGGCCTTGAAGTCAGAGCTCGCGTGTTTGACTGACAAGTTGGAAAGCGCAATCGAAGATGAGCGGTTTGAAGAAGCTGCAATGCTTCGGGATAAAATTTCTAAAGTTGAAGAGAAGAAAGGGGTGGTCGAGCTATGATGCGATTTACGACACTCCTGCGGCATCCCGCAGATTGGATGATGGGGCACGGAGCAGAAACATCAGTGGTGCTGACTAGCCGAGTCCGCCTTGCGCGCAATCTCGCCAAATCTCCATTTCCCGGATGGTCTCGGAAGAAAGATCGCGAAGGTGTATATTCATTTTTGCGAGAAAAAGTAGAATCGGTTCCTGGCATGAAAGATGGCTTTTCCCATGAGCTTTGTGATTTGGATCCTCTTCAGAAGCAAGTCCTCGTCGAACGCCACCTGATCAGTCGGGAGCAGGCTGCTCGGAGTGAGGGGAGCGGTTCGGTGGTAAATCGTAAGC
The DNA here is from genome assembly GCA_000383735.1 of Verrucomicrobia bacterium SCGC AAA164-M04. Next base: position 46,376 of record KB912168.1, on the reverse strand, counting down.
AGACCCTGAGTCTCATGATTAACGAGGAGGACCATTTACGGATTCAAGCGATTCGTCCTAGCCTTCAATTAAAAGAAGCCTTCAAGTTGGCCCATTCAGTTGATCAGCGCCTTGAAAAGGTGGTCGGCTTCGCTATCGACCCAACGCTTGGATACCTCACTGCTTGCCCGACCAATCTAGGGACTGGTATGCGGGCATCATCGATGCTTCACCTGCCTGGATTGGTTTTGAGTGATCAAATTGGCCCAGTGTTAAAGGGAATCAATAAGCTTGGTTTAGCTGTTCGTGGGTTATATGGAGAGGGAACCGAGTCGCTTGGGAATCTTTATCAAATTTCAAATCAATCGACCCTCGGTGAGAGCGAAGAAGAAATTCTCGACCGTCTAACCAGAGTGATAGGCGACGTGGCGCAATATGAACTGCAGGCCCGGGAAAAGCTTATGACTGAAGATTCGATAATGGTGAGGGATCGAATAGGTCGCGCTGCAGGCAATCTCTCATACGCTCATATCATTACTTCAAAAGAGGCTCTTAATCATCTCTCCATGCTCCGCTTGGGTGCTGATCTGACGCTGCTCCCGTCAGGCTTAGTTGAGAGTTGTGACCGTCTCTTCATGGAGACTCAACCTGCCCATCTTCAATGGCGAGCAGGGCGTAAACTTGAACCAGAGACCCGTGATGTTATCCGGGCTCAAATGATTCGCGAGCAGTTGCAATCATCGTTATCACCTGCTATTGATTTATCGGGGAAAGAAAAGTAAAGAAAGTTCCACTCCATCCTAACAATTCTATGAATAATTTTACACCACGCGCACAGCAGGTGCTGGCTCTAGCTCGAAAGGAAGCTGACCGATTCAATCATAATTATATTGGGACCGAGCACGTGCTCCTTGGCCTCATTAAATTAGGCCAGGGTGTCGCTGTTAGCGTTCTTCAGCGCATGGGGCTCGACCTTGAATCAGTCCGCATGGAGGTAGAGAAAGAGGTTGGGACTGGTCCGGATACCAAGAGCTCAACCAATATTCCTTACACACCCCGTGTAAAGAAGGTGCTGGCTCTTGCAAATAAGGAGGCCAAGCAGCTCAATCATTCTTATGTTGGAACCGAGCACATTCTTTTGGGGCTGCTTCGCGAAGGTGAGGGAATGGCGGCGCGGGTCCTTACCAGTTTAAGCGTGGATCTTCAAACGACGCGCAATGAGGTGCTTGCGGAGATTGATCCTAACTTCGCAGCCGAAGAATCCGATGACGAATTCGATTTCGATGATGATGAAATCGAAATGGAAAATGGTGAGGATGCCGAAGGAAAAGCTAAGACTCCGGCGTTAAAAGCGTTTGGTCGTGATCTCACTAAGCTTGCGCAATCAGGTGGTCTAGATCCAGTGATTGGACGCGCCTCTGAAATTGAACGGGTGATTCAGATCCTCTGTCGTCGTACAAAAAACAACCCGGTATTAGTTGGAGAGGCAGGAGTGGGTAAAACTGCAATTGTCGAAGGACTTGCGCAAGAGATTGCGGCTGGTGATGTGCCTGAGATACTCCGAGACAAAAAGGTGGTTACTCTTGATCTCGCTTTGATGGTTGCTGGCACAAAATACCGTGGCCAGTTTGAGGAGCGTATAAAGGCTGTCATGGACGAGATCCGCAAAGTGAAGAACGTTGTGCTCTTCATTGATGAACTGCATACCATTGTTGGTGCGGGTTCGGCTGAGGGAGCTATGGATGCTTCGAATATTATAAAGCCCGCCTTGAGCCGCGCTGAGTTGCAATGCATCGGTGCCACCACTCTTAATGAATTTAGAAAGCACATTGAAAAGGACTCCGCTTTAGAGCGTCGTTTTCAGCAAGTTAAGGTAAATGAACCCTCAATTGACGATGCTATAGAAATTATGAAAGGCCTTCGTGAGAAGTATGAGAGCCATCACAAGGTGCGCTACTCTGAGGAGGCTCTTGAGGCATCGGTGAAGTTGACATCTCGTTATCTTACAAGCCGCTTTCTGCCCGATAAGGCTATCGATGTAGTAGACGAAGCCGGAGCCCGTGCCCGAATCCAAACTATGACGCGTCCGATCGGACTCAAGGAGTTGGAGGTGCGCATCGCGGAGATTAACGATGAGAAGGTAGCTGCTATTAACGATCAAGATTTTGAAAAAGCTGCAGCTCTTCGTGACGAAGAAAAGACAACTCGAAAGGAGCTCGATGATAAGATCGAAGGTTGGCGTGGTGAAAGCGAAGAGAAGGTCGTTGATATCGATGAGGATGATATTATGTCGGTGGTCTCGAAGTGGACTGGTGTTCCGCTCCAACGTATGGAGCAGAAGGAAGCAGCTAAGCTGTTAAAGATGGAAGAGAATCTCAGGGAGACTGTTATTGGGCAGAATGAGGCTGTTGTGGCAATCTCTAAGGCCCTTCGGCGATCGCGTGCTGATCTTAAGGACCCGCGTCGCCCGATAGGTTCATTTCTTTTCCTTGGGCCAACTGGTGTGGGGAAAACCTACCTTGCTAGAAATCTTGCCAACTTTATGTTCGGTGATCCGGAGTCGCTGATTCAGATCGATATGTCGGAATACATGGAGAAGTTTAGCGCAAGTCGTCTCATCGGTTCGCCTCCGGGGTATGTTGGATATGAAGAGGGCGGTCAGCTCTCTGAAGCGGTAAGGCGCCGTCCGTATTCAGTTATTCTTTTTGACGAAGTTGAAAAAGCCCACCCGGACGTCATGAATCTTCTACTTCAAATTTTGGAGGAGGGAATGATTACGGATAGCTTCGGTCGTAAAATCGATTTCCGGAACACGATCATTATTCTGACCTCGAATGTCGGAGCTGAAAGTATCAAACGCCAAACGACATTGGGTTTCAATGCAATGGCGGAGGATGAGGCGGACTTCGAAGGCATGAAGGCCAAGATAGATTCCGTTGCTAAAAAGCATTTCCGGCCTGAATTCCTGAATCGACTTGATGAACTCGTGGTGTTCCGGATGCTTGAGAAAGAGAGTCTTAACGTGATTGTCGATCTAGAGGTTGCGAAGTTGGTAAAGCGCCTTGCTGATAAGCAGATCGATCTGGTGCTCGAGGAATCCGCACGCGACCTAATCGTCACCGAGGGCTACGATCCTGACTATGGAGCTCGTCCAATGCGCCGGGCGGTTGAACAATTGCTTGAAGATCCGCTTGCTGAGGCAATTCTTTCGGGCGCTGTCAAGGAGGACCAGCACGTTACAGCGAAGGTTAAAAAGGACGCGAAGGCGGTTTCTTTCAAAGCCAAGGCTCGCAAGAAGCAAAAGAAAGCAGGCGTTTCCACCTCCTAGAAATTTAAGAGGTGCAAATGAATTGATCTTATCGAGTTACTCTAAAATGGGTGACACTTCGGCCTTCCTGATCCAGCCAGTGCTGCCTCCAGGGAGCTTAATCATAGACCATCCTGCTCGAGTCGCTTTGACTCGACACAGGCTCCCTATCACGTTCTCCCGAATTATAGAGCCTCCCTCAAAGGGTTGGCTTTTCAGCGCCGTCTTTTCTGTCACGATTGATAATTCACTCAGGGGCTCGAAGCTTACTCCTTGAGGATAGAGTTTCATCCCGGTGATTCCAATTACGAATCCCAAACCTGTGAAAACGGAGAAAGTGACGAGGAGAGGTTTGCGCCTATTTCCAAAGATGTTCCAAGCTGTCAGAATAGCGATGAGAAGTGACCAAATCCCCATGATTAAGATTTGAAAGTAAATCCATTTGGGTAGGAACGATAGCCATTCAGTCCCCTCTGGCGAACGAGCGTGAGATCCTGGTAATCCGCTCATCAGTTTGGAGCTGTCACCACCATGCAATTGATAACGATGGGCCCACAATGAAGCTTCGCCATAGTTTTCTAACTTTAGCTCACAAATCGCTAGGTTATGAAGATGCTCTCTTACTGCTGCTGTTTCCATTGATGCAAGAATGTCGGCTTTGGCTTCCTCGGGAGAATGGTCAATGGCCTTACTAGTCTGAATCAAGGAGCCTATAGAGATTAAAAATATTAAGAGCGGAGACAAGGTCCTAAGGAGCCTCAAGACTCGCTTTTTTTCGCTTGGTTCAAGGGGTTCCGGTTTTGGGTCCTGCCGAAAGCAGATCTCATCCCGTATTTTGAAAACCTCCTCGAGCCCCTCAGCTGCGTCGTGCTCCGTCGCAAACCGGGCCGCTTCTCGAAAGAAGGTTACACGGTCATTGCTCGCTGAAGTCACTTCTTTCAGCTCGTCTTCAAACTCCCTACGAGGCGCTAAAGCGATATGGCGAGCTTTGAGCCTGTTCCGGAAAGCTATTCCAAGAATTGAGCAGCTAATTAGAGCAGGGATGATTTGCCACGCCCACTTGCTTAGGGGGGATGATTTTCCGAAAAATTTTAGCGGACGTTCGCTAGGGGGGAGGAACTCCAGAGCTTCTCCAAGGGATTCTGGGGAAGGAAGTTCTCCGGTGATTTTTATCGGAAAAGGAAGAGATTCCTTTTGCTCGTAATTTTCGAGCAATGGATCGAAGTAAATGAAGCGATAAGGGGGAAGAGTCTCAATCTTTTTTAGAGGTCTTAGGACATGCGAGAACTCAGCGGTCCCTGAACTTGAACGGCGTTCCCCGCCGCTCGGCTTAGCCATTGTTTCAAATTGTTTCCAATCTTTGTTCAGGTCAATTAATTGAGGTCCAGGGAATTGATCGATATTTCCCGAACCTGTGATGCGTGTTTCGACGGTGAGTGATCCGCCGAGCTCGAGTTCGAGACTAAGGGGGCGAACCTCAATCGAAAATGTTCCTACGGCTCCACCAAAACCGGATGGCGCTCCTTCAGGAAGAGGCCGGACATTTAGCTCAACAGAAGGGAAGTCGATCTTTGTTGTAAAGGAACGGGTGGCGAAGCCTCCGCGAACCACTTGTCGACGAAGTAAGGTAGCGTTAGTCGACCCAGGACCAAGAACAAGAGGTCCGTCCTGAAGCGCATTGATTGAGCTAAGGTAGGTGTATACCGCGAATTGATGGCCATCATAATCAAGATATCCAGTAGGTTCAGCCGTCGTAGTGAAGCGCCATGCTGCAAGCCCATCCTTTTTGAGATTAATGACGTTCCCATCTGATAACCGAAGTAAGTGAGGCGCTGCTTGGGAAAGATACAGCTTAGCTTCGACGTCCTGTGTTTCACCTAAGTAAGGGTTGGTCTTCTCAAGGAAAACACCGGTCAGATACGGAGTGACTTCTCCATTGATTTTTATGCCATGAGTTTCGAGGCTATTGATTGGTGCCACTCGAAGAGTATGGGTTTTTGAGCGAATCACTCCGGAGTTAGTTTGGAGTTCAAAGGGGGGGACCTTGTAAATCCCTGGCTCGAAAGCTGAAACTAAATAACGGAAGCCTTCACGAATCCTTCCATTAATTTGATATCGGCGTTGCTTTTCTCGCTTTAAAGCAAGAGGGTTCGCATTTGGGGTGGTTGGCCAATCGATTAGTGTCAGATTCTCGACCCATACCGTCAGGTAGGTTTTTTCCCCAACTACAATAATCGAACTATCGAGCTTTGTCTCGATCGCCGGGAAGTCCTTAGCTAAGAGGTTACGGCCTCCAGTAAGGATTAGAAATGAAATGATTACGAAAAATCTCACGATGGTCGTTTCGTAAATTACCAATCGTGTGGGCTTCGATTGTAGGGCCTCCGTATCCTTCGTGGAGCCTTTCCCCCAAAGTCGGAATATTGCTTTAGGAGCCGCCGGGCTCTTTCGCGGGGCGTTTCGTTTTCCGGAGCATTAGGATCATCTTTTAGGTTGGGATTCCCTGCTTGTGCTTTGTTTTCATTGCCCTGTTTAGTCTCTCCCTCATTGCTTTGATTTTCGTTTTGATTCGATTGCTCGTCGTTAGGTTTCGATTTTTCAGATTGTTCATCATTTTTACTCTCACCCTCTCTAGATTGCTCGGTCTTGTTCTTATCGCCATTTTCTTCGGAGGGGTCATCTTTCTTCGTTTGGTCCGGATTTTCATTTGATTGCTCGTCCTTTGACTCCTCTGATGTGTCTTCCGAATCAGGGTCATTTTGAGCTTCTTCTTGAGAGTCGTTTTTTTCTGAATCTTGATTGTTCTCGTCTTCCTTTTCCTGGTTTTTTTCTTCCTCCTTTTTTTCCTTTTCTTTTTGGAGTTCGGCTAATTGCTTCTCCACGGATTGTAGGTTTTCTCTCGAGGCTGCGTTTTGGGGTTGGATTTCTAAAGAGGCTTTAAAGTGCTCAATGGAACCTTCCCAAGCTTTCACTTTCTCTTCCGTGGTTTTTGACGCACCTAGATAAAATAAGGAAGTTGCGAGAGCATAATGGGCTTGCTGGAGAATTTCAGAATCTTCAGCCGAAAGTGCTGAGCTAAATGAAGTGACCGCAGTAGGCCAATCTTGCGCTCTGGATGCTGCTGATCCGGATGCGAGATATAGGCTTGCCGCATGGTCACCTGAACTATCTTTGGCTGCTTCGCTGAACAACTGTTGAGCTGTGGTTGTTTCACCTGCTTTGAGGGCAGCGATTCCGTCTTCCACCAAGCTTGCTTCAGCCTTTGGGGTGGCGAGACTACATACTACGAGAACAATGATCGGAGCTAAAGGAAGGCACTTGATGAAAATAGAAGTCATGATGAGAAGCAGTCCGCTAAAAACAAACCACCGATGAGCAGGTTTAGCAACTCGTTGGTGTTTTCCTTCCTCTCGGAAGCGATCCATTTCAGAAAGTGCCGAATCTAATTTGTTAATGAAGCCGGCGCCCATTCCTTTGGAGTAATATCCATCAGTTTCTTCGGCTATCACTTGTAGAGCTTCTTCGTTGAGCGCGGAAAAAACGACATTCCCGGAGCGGTCTCGAAAATTCCCATCACTTTCCCGAGGATCGGGTATGAAGGAACCCTCTGTGGATCCCATTCCGATTGCGTAGATGAAGATGCCTTCTCTGGCGGCACCGGCGGCAGCTTCTTCAAGTCCTTCAGAGGATTTTTCACCATCGCTAAATACCACCATGATGTTGCTTTGTTGACCCGTTTCCCTCAGGAGTCGTGTTCCGGAATCAATAGCTGTGGTAAGGTTGGAGCCTCCCACTGGGATATCATTGGGGTCCAGTTGAGCCAAAGTTTGTTCCACAAAACTGTGATCGATCGTAAGTGGAGATTGAACAAGTGTTTCCCCAGAAAACAAAAGAACGCCAACTCGATCGTTAGGAAACTTTTCTAGGATTTCTAGAGCTGCAGCCCTAGATGCTAGTAGTCGATTAGGCTCAATATCGCGGGCTAGCATGCTGCGTGATATATCCACACAAAAGAGAATGTTTCGTCCTTCATTTTCTACTTCAATCCATTCCTCGCCAGATTCTGGCTGGGCAACTGCAATAATCAACCCGGCCATCCCTCCTAAAGCGAGACCCAGTGAGGTGAAGTGAACCCATGGCGGGCGGGTATGGCTGAGGCGGCCTTGTAAACGATGTGCCACCATTCTCTTCCAGCGATAGCGACGCTTCTTCCAAGAGAGCCAAGCCATGAAGCCAATCAAGGGGAGGGCGGTTAAGCAAAGAAGCCATTCAGGTTTTGCAAAATTCATGGCATCGATGGTGGGTTGAGTGCTGAAGTAAAAAGGTAGCCTAAAATCAAAAGGCCCGACGCCCCAACAAACCAGAAGTAGAGCTCTTTCCTTATCGTCCAGCTCTTACGTTCGACTTCGATTTTTTCAAGGTCGTCGATGCTCTTGAAAGCTTCTCTGAGGCCTAAATAGTCGCGCGCTCGATAATAATCTCCTTTCGTGATTTTAGCGATTTCCTTAAGAGTTTCAGTGTCAAATTCTTGTCCGGTATTAACCCCTCGAATCCGACCTTGGGGAGTTCCAATTCCTACCGGGTAAACTTTAATACCGAGTTCGGCTACTAAGCCCGCCGCCTCAACCGGACTGAGTTGCCCCGAGTTGCTGGCGCCATCGGTAACGAGGACAATGACTTTGCTTTTACTTTTGGGGTCACCTTTGTCTGTATCCCGGGCAAGCGTTTCGAGGCGATCACCTGCAGCTACGATGGCGCTGCCGATAGCTGTGCCACCCTCGGTTCGATCCTTCACTAGGGCGACGTCGCGTAAGGTGTATTCAAGAATTTGATGATCGAGGGTGATTGGGGCGACCGTGTAAGGGCGTGCTGCAAAGCTTACGATTCCGATTCGATCATCAGGTCGGCGATCGATGAATTCGGTAATAATCTTTTTAGCTGCATTAATCCTGAGTTGGGGGCGCCGCATGCCTTTGTCAGATTCGTAAAAATCAGCAGTCGACATTGAGTAGGAAACATCAAGCGCGATAATGATATCAATTCCGCTCGCGGTTCGCGAAGTCCGGCTTCTAGTTTCTTGTGGCCGGGCAAGTCCGATAATCGCGGGGATTAGCATGAGCGGGAGAATTAAGGGTGCGAACTGAAAGGGTCGGTCTTTAGGCTTAAGTCCCAGTGTGCTTAATACTCGCAAGGTTGGATAGATAAGCCAACTGCGAGCCCCTTGACGATAGCCGAGAATCATGAGCAGTGGAACGGCTAGAAGAAGCAAAAGCCACCATGGTTCCGCAAAGTCATAATTATCCAAAAAGTTCATGATTATTTCTGCGAAGGACGGACAAGAAGAAAGGTGATAAGGGCTACCGCACTGATCGAGAGCCCAACCCAGACTAAAGCGTTTCCTTCGAGTTCAGCGCTTACCCCACGCCGTTTGTAGGTGCTACCCATTAAGCCTCCGAGAGCAAGGATCATACCGAAAGGGAAAGCTGCTAAGGTTCGTCTGGCGAAAGTCCGCTGGATCCAGCCTGCTGATTTGGTCTCGGGTAAAGTTGGTAAGTGATTGTTTTCTATCTCTTTAGTTGGAGTGAATCGGCGAAGCTTTGTGAGACAGATTCGTGACTCCTCAATCATCTTCAAGGAAAGGGTTTGGTCGATCTCAGACTTATCATACTTAGCATCGTTCAAGCGATTAAGAACATGGTTGGCATCAGCTGGTAGTATGCTTTGTCGGGCTTCAAATTCCTCGACTGTTTCGTAAAGTGCAGGTTCTGCCTGAGCTCCGGCTAGGTAGGTTCGGATTGCCAATGACGCCTCGGCTGCGATCTCCGAAATTAATCTCTCGTCAGCTTGCGATTCAAGCGAATTGAGAACGCTCATCGCAGGTGTGAAAAAATCGAGATTTGAGATTGGTTTTGTTTTTTTAGGTTCCGCAAACAGGAGCCGAATTAGCCACCAAATTGCGAGGATTGTGAGGATCACACCTGAAATCAGAAACCACAGAAACCAATCCGGAGTCTCTGGCAGGTAGCTTTCGGGATCTGGGATGCCGTGCTGAAGGGTAGGTGGATTATCGGAATCCATAATTATCGTCTCCGAAGCACTCGGCGCTGAAAGAGTTTATGAAGATCGGTAATATAGTCATCCTTGGTAGAAATTTGAGCGCTATCAATCCCATGCTTTTTAAAGAACGAAGCAAGTCCTTCGCGATACCTTTTGGAAAGTTTTGAGAGCCCCATACGCGTGTTGCTGTTTGAGGTGTTTACTAATATTTCATGGCCGCTTTCAGGATCGCGTAGGTAAACTTTGCCGACGTCGGGAATCCTTTTTTCAAGAGGGTCGAAAATGGGAAGGGCAATGACATCATGTTGACGCGCAAGGCATCCCAAGGGTCGTTCGAACCCCCAATCCACAAAGTCTGAAATGAAAAAGATCAGACCCTTCCGCTTGAGGGTCCTGAGAAGGAACTTCGAAGCTTCGGCGATTGAAGTTCCCGGTTTGGGAGGTTTGGCCGTCAAGATCTCCCTTACTGCTCGGAGCACGGAGCGTCCTCCTTTCCCCGGAGGTAGGTAGAGAACTGGCTCTTCCGCAAAAAGAAGAAGCCCGACTTTATCACCGTTATACCGAGCACTAAACCCGAGGAGCGCTGCAATTTCGGCGGCGCGTTCGCGTTTGCTAAGATAATCGCTGCCATATTCGGTTGAACCGGAAATATCCACGGCGAGGATCACCGAAAGCTCTCGCTCCTCACGGAATTTCCGAATGAAGGGGGTTTCCATGCGGGCGGTGACATTCCAGTCAATGAATCGGATTTCATCTCCCGGTTGGTATTCGCGGAATTCATCGAAATCAAGACCCTGACCACGAAATGAGGAGTGATAATCTCCTGAGAAAACCTCCTGAGCAAGGCGTCGCGCTCGGATTTCAAGCCGTCTGACTCGACGCATGATTTCCTCGATACTCTCTGCTTCATCCATTGCTCGCGTAAATTTTAGTAATTGAAATCGAAAAGGGGAACGCAAATTTCATCTGAATAGCGGGGGAGTCTGAATTGTTATTCACATTCATGGTTCCATATTACCCTTGCCCGGAGACCTGAGGTAGCCTAGCCCTCTTGGGGGTCACTTCGACTCTAAACACATTCAAATTTATGGCGATTGCACGCGCGCTCCTCTCGGTTTCCGATAAGTCCGGATTGGTTGATTTTGCTAGGGCCCTTCATGAGGGGTTCAGTATTGAGCTCCTTTCGACGGGCGGAACAGCCAAGGCTCTCCGTGAGGGTGGGCTCCCGGTTACTGATGTTGCTGAATACACTGGTGCCCCCGAGCTTTTCGAGGGGCGGCTTAAAACTCTCCATCCGAAAATCCACGGTGGATTACTCCAGAGGCGGGATTCGGACGACCATGTTGCCCAAGGTAAAAAGAATGACATTCCAACCATCGATCTCGTCGTTGTGAATCTCTACCCTTTTGAGCAAACTATAGCCAAAGAGGATGTGTCGTTAGCTGAAGCGATTGAAAATATTGATATCGGCGGGCCTTCGATGTTACGCAGTGCTTCCAAGAATTATTCTGCGGTTACCGTGCTAACAGATCCTGCTGACTACCGAAGGGTTTTGGAGGAAATGGAAGCGCATGATGGTGATACGACCCTCCGGCTCCGAGAGGAGCTAGCGATCAAGGTCTTTCGCCGAACCTCGGCTTATGATAGTGCCATCTCCAACTATTTAGGCCAGTGTGACCAAGGGACTGCTTGCAGTTTTTCAGTTAATCTTCCGCTAGTGAGTGATCTTCGCTATGGGGACAACCCTCACCAAAAAGCCCGACTTTATGGTGATTTTAACGAATGTTTTACTCAATTGCAGGGGAAAGAACTGAGTTACACTAACATTCTCGATATTGAAGCCGCAGCCGATCTTATTTTGGACTACAAACGCTCAACTGTCGGAATTCTCAAACACACTAATCCTTGTGGAGTGGGTCAAGATGAGGATCTTCGGGTCGCTTGGCAGAAAGCTTTCGAAACTGATCGTTCGGCTCCGTTTGGCGGGGTGATCGTCTGTAATCGCCCGATCAACGAAGATTTAGCAAGGGTCATTTCGGAGATCTTCACGGACGTTATAATTGCACCTGATTACGAGCCTGAAGCGCGTGCAATCCTTCAGAAGAAAAAGAATTTACGCCTCATGAAGGTAGAACCTGGTTATGAAAAATTCCGGAGAGATGCCGTTGTTCGGCCTGCACCTGGTGGCTTAATGGTGATGGATAAGGACCACGCCGTTATGGGGCTAGAAGACCTAGAGGCCAAAGTTGTGACGAAACGTCCACCAACTGAGGCAGAGATGACCGCGATGAGATTCGGTTGGCGTGTCGTTAAGCACGTGAAGTCCAATGCGATTGTTTTTAGTTCAGGAGATCGGACCCTTGGGATCGGCGCTGGTCAAATGAGCCGTGTTGATTCTTCTCGGATTGCTGTCTGGAAGGCTGAAGAAGCTGGGCTCTCTCTAAAGGGCAGTATCATTGCCTCTGACGCTCTTTTCCCGTTTGCTGACGGTCTGGACGCCGCGATCAAGGCCGGCGCTACTGCTTGCATTCAGCCCGGGGGGTCAATACGGGATAAGGAAGTGATCGCAGCGGCTGATGCCGCTGGTATTGCTATGGTATTTACCGGGTATAGACACTTTAAACATTAAGTTCCTTAGAAAATGTCGCTTCTTCTCGGGGTAAATATCGATCATGTCGCCACGCTTCGGCAGGCACGATACGCCATAAATCCAGATGCTCCAATCCTTGAGCCTTCGATTTTGGAGGCGGCACTCGAGGCGAAAGCTGGAGGAGCGGATTCAATCACCGTGCACGTCCGTGAGGATCGTCGTCACATGCAGGATGACGATGCTCGATTGGTTAGGCGGGAAATTGATTTACCCTTAAATCTTGAACTGGCAAATACTGCGGAGATGGTGGCTTTTGCTTGCGATTTGAAACCGGACTTTGCCTGCTTGGTTCCCGAGAAACGTGAGGAGGTTACGACTGAGGGGGGACTTGATGTGATCGCAAATCAGGAGTCTTTGCGCCAAACTGTCGCCAAACTCCAGAGTTTAGGCATTCAGGTGAGTTTGTTCATTGACTCAGAAAGGGCTCAGATTCAAGCGGCAGCAGATATCGGGGCAGAAATGATCGAATTACACACCGGAACATTTGCCTTAACCGCTGGCAAGGAACACGAATCCGAAATTAAGCGCTTGCAATCTGGTGCAGACCTAGGGAATTCGTTAGGATTACAAGTAAATGCAGGGCATGGGATTCATTTGGAGAACATTAAGGATCTTTTTTCTGTAAAAAACTTAAAAGAGTTTAATATTGGTCACACCTTGATTTCTAGAGCTCTTTTTGTTGGGCTCAGATCTGCGGTAAGGGAAATGAAAACTACTATGCAGGAATATCCGATTGCTCAATAAGATGAGTTTAGTTGGAATCGGCATTGACGTTGTGGAGGTTTCCCGTATTCGCTCGTCGATGGATGAGTTTGGTGTGAGGTTCCTCGCGCGGATCTTTACTGAGAGGGAGCGGGACTACTGCGACCGGCAAAAGATGCCAGAGATGCACTATGCCGCAAGGTTCGCAGCAAAAGAAGCGATCTCGAAGGCTTTTGGCACAGGGATCGGTAAGGATGTGGGTTGGCTTGATATGGAAATTCTAAGGAAGTCGAGTGGTGAGCCAGAAGTTCAGTTACGAGGTGCGGCTGCGCTGAAGGCCAAGGAGGTGAACGCGGCCCAGGTTATGGTTAGCTTGACGCACTCTAAGGATTACGCGGCTGCAAACGCAGTGATTATGGCGGTTTGATCCGTTCGTCCTTTAAGAGGAGATGGTTTGACGGAGGGGCTGGGTCGAGACGTCATTCATCAAAGTTAAGTCCCTAAGTCAGCATTACATATATTGTGTGAAGTTAGAGGTTGAGCCCAAACGATATGGGGTAACGGGAATACTTCCTTAAATTTAGGTTTAAATAGGACACATAATGAAGAGCCGGTTCTAGACCTCAGCCTTTAACCACGCACCAGTTGATTCATTGCTGGTTGATATTCTTTTGAAGATCTGTGATTCAACCAGATGGCGCTTTCCGGTCTCAAGAACTTCCGTCACACTCTTCATGTGTCCGAGGAACTGGCAAAGATTCTTGAGCGAGCTGAAGAAGCTATCGCAAATCGTGATGGCTCGGAGGTTCTTCAGCTTTGTGAAGATTTGCATTATGCTGATCTCGCTGAGCTTTTTGAAGATATTGATCAAGATGGTCGCGAGTTTTTAACGGAGACTCTAGGCGCGGAGAAATTTTCAGAAATCCTCGCCGAACTTCCCGACACCCTCGTCGAGAAAACCCTCGATTCCTTTGAGCCTGCAGAGCAACGCGAGATTCTAGATTCTCTTCCAGATGATGATCGGGTTGATATTCTTCAGGATGTCAGTGATTCAAAACGTCGGGATTTTCTTGAGCTTCTTGACGAGGATAAACAGGAGGATACTCGGACCCTTCTTCGTTATGATGAGGAAACGGCTGGCGGTCGTATGACCACTCATATTGGGAAAATTGGTGCACACATGACGGTGAAAGATGCCATCGAGCATCTCCGAGGTGATCAAGAATCTACGATGACTCTTGCCCGGATTTTCGTGGTCAATGATGAAGGGAAATTGGTTGGCAAGATTCGGCTTCGAGACCTTGCTTTCAACGCTTGGAATGTGTCAGTGCAATCACTGGTCCAGGATGTTGAACATTCGATACTCGCGACGGCTGATCAAGAAGACGCTGCTCAAATGATCTCTCGCTACGACATGCTCATTTTGCCTGTGGTAGATGAATCAAACCGCTTGCTGGGAGTGATTACAGCTGATGATGCTTTCGAAATTCTCGAAGAAGAATCCACCGAAGATATTGAAAAAGGTGCTGGTATTTCTGGTGATCAGTCAGAGGAAACTTACCTGAACACCTCTATTACGTCCCATTTCAAAAGACGATGCGGGTGGCTCGTTATTCTGGCTTTTCTCGCAATTCTATCCGGCTTTGTGATGATGCGCTTTGAGCAGACATTGACTGAAATCTATCTCCTAGCGCTTTTTTTACCGATGGTAGTAGCCGCTGGTGGTAATACTGGAGGGCAAGCTTCGACAATGGTGATCCGGGCTATGGCGCTCGGGGAATTGGACCCTGAGGACACAATGAAAGTCGCTTGGAAGGAATTACGACTGGGGCTTCTACTGGGTGGTCTTTTGGCCTTCTTGATTGGTCTGTTCGCCGTCTTTGCCCCACCCGCTCTTCAATTCACTTTGCCCAGCGGGACTAACTTCACACAATTCGGGAGCACGGTCGCAATTGCATTGGGTGCGCAAGTCGCAACATCAACTCTTATTGGCGCTCTTTTGCCAATCGGCGCGAGGGCTGTAAGGATTGATCCAGCGGTGATTGCAGCTCCTGCTATCACAACAATTGTAGATGTTTCAGGAATGGTGATTTATTTCACGGTCGCGCGCAGTATTCTTGGGGTATGAGATTCCCAACTATCCTGGCAACGTTGACAACAGCGGTCTTTGCTCACGAAGGCCATAATCATAATCCGGCTGCTGCTGAAATGAATGAAGCGGCCACCGTTTTCCTAGCTAGTCTCGATGGAGCGCAGCGCAAAGCAGCTTCCTTCGAGTTCAAGGACAAGGAACGTGAAAACTGGCACTTTATCCCGATGGATCGTGAGGGAGTGCGTTTTGACGCTTTAAAGCCACACCAACAGCACCTTGCATTTGGTCTTCTTGGAACAGGATTGACCCAGAAAGGTCTTATGACGGCGACTCAAATCATGACTCTCGAGGAGATCCTCCGGAGCCGTGGGGGCGACCCTAAAGTACGCAATACCGAGAAATATAACATTGCTATTTTTGGATCCCCCTCCCCGACTAAACCATGGGGATGGCGATTTGAGGGTCATCATCTTTCGCTCAATTTTTCGCTGCTCGGTGAAAAGGTTGTCGGTCTGCCTGCATTCTATGGTACGAACCCAGCTGAACTTAAGAAAGGTCCTTTAAAAGGAATGCGCCCACTGGGGGAAATCGAGGATGCAGGCCGTAAGTTAGCGGAAGACTTAATCAAGGCTGGCATGTCCCCAGTTTTCTCAGAAAAGGCTCCTAAAGAGATTTTGACGGCTCAAGACAGCACGGCCAAGGCGCAGGAAATTATGGGCATCACTTCAGATAAAATGAATGGAGAGCAAGTGAAGCAAATTTTGGCGATCGTCTCTCAAGTAGCCTCAATGCAGCGTGGCGAAATCACCAATGAAAGTTTACGAAAAATTAATACAACGCAGCGCAAGAAGCTTCATTTTGCTTGGGGTGGTTCACTAGAAAGGAATGGGCCCCATTACTTTCGGATCCAAGGTGTTGACTTCATTGTTGAATACGCGAACACCCAAAATGATGCCAATCACGCTCATTTAGTTTGGCGTGATCTTAAAAATGACTTTGCTCGGAATTCTCTCAAAAAACACTATCTTAAAAACCATGATTAGGGACAAGTCTTAGTCATCCCGAACTAATGCCCGGCCGGATCACCGCCCGGGCATTTCTTTATAACGGGGGTTGATTCAGGAATATAGAATGAGTGAGGAAGTGCGTTTATTTTTCATTTTCAACACATGATTCGCTAACCTTACAGGCTTGGTGGATACACAAAAAGTGTTCAATTTAGTCAACATCTTCAAAGAGCTCAGCCATGTTTCACATGGCAATTCCCTGTCCTGAAAGCTCTTGATGCTAATATTGACCATTATCTCACAACAAGAACTCAAAGAAGCCACAGGTTCATTGCTGAAACTCGATAAAAATAGTGATGGTGTTCTAACCTCTAGAGAGCTGACCCCAGTATTTGAGAGTGGGTCAAAAGACACGATTCACGATGGAGCCTCCCGAGGAGAAGTTGTCGTAGAAAGAACTGGAATTTCAGGTCGTCCAACTCGAGAAATTCTTAAGTTGTTAGGATCTAGAGAGATGTTTGAACCCGGTGAAGACGAGCTTCAAAACTATCGTCAGTTATTTTCTTTCACCGACAAAAATAAAGATGGTAGGCATTCTGCAGTCGAATATGGCGACAACGGGCGTTATCTCACTCCTTCGTCAAGAGCTGGTATTTTTAAAGCGTCTGACTCTAATTTAGATGGATTTGTCTCTGAAAAAGAAAACATCGAAAATCGTGTGATCACCGACGAAGCTAAAGCGATATTTTTATCAACAGATTTGAATAGGGATCGAAAGCTGACCGCAAAAGAATTTACCGGAAGTGGAAAGTTTAAGGATGAGAAGCTCGCATTAGCCGTATATTCAGCTTTCGATGCCAACTCAGACGGTAAACTCATTCTCCCTGAGTATCTCAGGGTTTGGGGGAGATAGGCTCGGAAATAGGCCGTCTTGTTTAGTTCCAGTAGAGGTTCCTCCCCCCCTCATTTGGTCTCAGGTTTTTTAGCCTCCGGTGCTTTTGTGATCTGCTCGAGAAGCTTTTTTGCCTTTTCCCATCCCTCCTTAGACCCGGTAAACTGACCATTCCATGTCTGTGCCCCATCGTTGAACATAAACATCGTCTGGAAAATTTCTAACTTGAGTTCGAAAACGGCTACCTCCCCCTCAACTTCAGCCCCCTTTATTTTTTCTATTTTAACCTTATTTTCTTTTAATTGAAGGTTTGGATTTCCTTTGGTCGTTTCGATAAAGCTGTCTGCCATGAGTTGTATGGAAGAAGCGATTTGTTCTACGCCTCCGGGGACTGGCCATGTTGAAATAGTCATTTGTCCATCACCCCCATCTTTTTGATTGAGCTTGAAAGTGAAAAAATCAACCCCTTGGTTATTTGTAAATTCGATCTTCCATTCCAGTTCGGCTTTAATTTTCAGAGGGGGAGTTTTTTCAGCCTTAGCATCTTGGCACGGTAAAAAACTAATAAGCGCAATCAATATGGGAAGAATGAAAAGGTATTTCATTCTTATGATTATAGATAGAGATAGAACATTGTCTATCTCATCGAGGTTTTTTAAAATGGGATTGAGACTAGGTGTAGCATCTCATGCCTGATTTGTGCGAAACTTCTGAGATTGAAGAGCTTGTCTCAACCCACGAAACTGTCCCGAGAAAATGGCGGAGCGTCTGGAGCTTTCTCGGATGTTGCGATTATCTTCGTCTTCATAGGCATTGGTGCGTCACGGGGTCTTGCCGGTGTCGCACGGTGACGCACGCGGACACGGCCATTGTGCTCGAATCCTCATGGAATCCCGGAAATCTGTCCCATTCTTGGCGGAAAATGAACCCTGAGCATGGCATTCCGTCCGCGTCCGCTTGGCGACTGGGGTGACACGTTCCTCTCATTCGGTGCAAGCTCTGCCAGATCGCCGAATCGGATCAAGCTCAGATTGGGACAACGGTGGAAAGGCCGCGCGGGGAAGAAACAGGGCCACTCTTGCACCGAACGATTGACTTTTCGACGACTGACCAAACATTCCCTGCCACATCGATTGACAAGTCGCTGGTCTGATCGGACTTCGACAATTGCCTCCGGCTGAAAGATGCCGCGAAGGGTGTAAATGGTTGTTTCGAGACAGTGGATCGTGTGGGAGGAGGCGTTTCTTTGACCAGTCCGATAGGATGATGCAAAAGGCATGGACCGACGAAAACTCGACGTTGGAAATTGATCTCGCCATGACGCGGTGCACGTCCAGATTGAGGAAGTCATGGCAGGTCATTTTCTGACCCGAAAACTCACCAGAAGACCGAGTCGCAAGAAGCTTGTGAATTTTCATTCAAAGTTGGCATGCTGGCATCAGCGCTGCCTTGGTTGAGTATTGCTTTCATGAGAAGGACGCGACACCCCCCTTTCCTCCCCCTGTATTCCGCCCAAATTCGTTCTTCACGGACTTTCCGCCCGAAGCAAATTCCTAGCAGTTCGCAAGGCCGAACAAGGCAGTGGAGGCAACGGCTAACGCCGCGCCTCACTTTTAACGTTCGGCTAGGAATACGCTAGTGCGTCGACAAGCTAGGTAACTTCTGAAATAATCCGGCGACCGCAATACTGGACGGCGATCGGAACTCTATCGACTTCAAACAACGATTCGGACGCGTCGCGACATCATAAAGCCGAGATATTCAAAAAAACAAAAAAGGGTTAGGCGCGTATTCACCACACAAAATGAACAAACACATAAAATTGACTCTGGCTCTGGTCGCGATCCTCGCTGTAGCCCAGTCAGTGTTCTCCTGGATCAGCCATCCGCGGAGAACTAGAACGGGATTTATGTCCGATCTCTACCATCAGAATTACGAGGAAGCGGCTCGGATGCTGCGTGCTCCCAGCGCAATCACGGTCGCTTCCGACGGAGCATTGAACGTGGTTGACCACGCTGGAAAATCGACGGTGGTGCCGGCAGCGCAGCTTCCGTTTGTGGTGGGTGGTGACGCGGATATCGGGATGATGACACTTCCCTCACGTAGTAACGGATCCCCGGTGATGCTCCACTTAAGCTACGACGGCGGAATGACACGTTTCGGCGGCAAGATCCGCATCGAAAGTGTTGGCGGAGACTCAAGCGCAGAAACAGTTGACCTTTCGTTCCTGGCGCGCAGCAAATCTTATGGGGTTGCCGAACAATCCCCCCCCCTTTCCCCCATGATTCCGCCCAATTCCGCTCTTCACGGCCTTTCCGCCAAAAGCAAATTCCTAGCAGTCCGGAACCGGGAGTGTTCGTGGAGTTGCTGGACTTCCCCGTCCCAAAAGTAGTCAGCGATGAACTCGACCTTACCCCGGTTGTCTTCTTTTTGACCTTTGGATTTCGATACGATCGTTAGAAATTTCCAACAACCCCCTTTTCACCCCCTCCGCTCCGGTCCAAATGCGACTTCAATGCCTTCCCGCCAAAAGCAAACTCCTAGCAGCTGGGGAGGACTGCGAAAGATAGCCACTTCCAGCATACCCTTCCAGCCACTTTAAAATGGCATCTTGCCCGAGTTTACAAAACAGGCAGTGCCAGCGCCCAGGGAGCTTGTTATCACCTCGCCAACACTCGCCCGAGCCGCTAGCCTACGCGCATGAAAATTGGAATCGTTGGCTACGGCTGGGTTGCGGGCGCGCACATCGACGCACTCAACGCCATCGAAGGCGTTGAAGTCACGGCGATCTGTTCTTCGCGGCCGCAAAACGATACCGAGCTATCGGCGAAGCACGGCAGCGCAATCACCAGCTACACAGAAATCGACGATCTACTCGCACGCGATGACATTGCGGTGGTGTCGATTTGTTCATACCCGAGTCAGCACAAGGCCCATGCGGTCGCGGCGGCGAAGGCTGGCAAGCACCTCATCCTTGAAAAGCCGCTCGCGCTTTCGCTCGACGATTGCACCGCCATCCGCGAGGCCGTCCGTGCTGCTAACGTCCTTTGTTGCGTGTGCTTCGAGTGCCGCTACTCCAGCCAGTTTCTCGCGACCAAAGCGGTGATCGATCAGGGCTTGCTCGGCGACCTGCACTACGCCGAGGTCGACTACTACCACGGCATCGGCCCTTGGTATGGGCAATACCGCTGGAACACCAGTAAGGAGAATGGCGGCAGCAGCCTGCTTTCTGCGGGCTGTCATGCGCTCGACGCGCTCTTGCTCTGCATGGGCGGCGAGGTCGAGGAGGTGACCTCTTACGCTACAACTTCGAAGAACAAAGATTTCGCCAAATACGAGTATCCCACAACGACGACGACGATCCTCAAACTCACCGACGGCCGCATCGGCAAAGCCACCTCCTGCATCGACTGCCTGCAGCCGTATTACTTCCACACCCATCTCGTCGGCAGTGAGGGCAGTCTTTTGGATGACAAGTTTCACTCCACAAAGCTCGCAACCAACAAGGCTCAATGGAGCGCCCTCTCGATGAAGATGCTCGATTCCGGTGACGTCAGCGATCACCCCTACAAGACCCAGTTCGAAGTCTTCTTCGCCGCTTTGGAGAAAGGCGAGGAGATGCCCCTGACCTCGCTCGAGGAAGCATACAAAACCTTCGAAGTTCTCTTCGCCGCCGACCGCTCGGCTGAAGAAGGACGTCCCGTGAAACTGCGCGAGTAGACGCTTACTCCTCCGTCGCCAGAAACTTATGAAATCTGCCATCGCCATCGTCGCCCACCCGGATGACATCGAGTTTCTCTTCGCCGGCACGTTGCTGCAGCTCGGGCGCGTCGGCTACGAATTGCACTACTTCTGCCTCGCCAACGGCGGTTGTGGCTCGTTGACCATGGACGCCCAAGCTACCGTCAAGCTACGCCGCTCTGAGGCCAAGCAAGCAGCCGTCATCCTCGGGGCAAAGTGGCACGGACCCTTGTGTAACGATTTGGAGATCATCTATTCCGTCGAGCTGATCAAGCGCCTCGCCGTGACAATCCGCGAGACCCGTCCGGAGATTGTCCTCACTCACTCGCCCGACGACTACATGGCCGACCATACCGAGACCGCGCGTCTCGCCATCACCGCCGCGTTCACCCACGGCATGCCAAACTTCGACACAGAGCCCCCGAGCCAAGCGCTCAAGGACCACCGACTTGCCGTCTATCACGCCATGCCGCACGGCCTGCGCGATGGCTTGCGGCGCAGGGTCGTGCCAGATTCCTACGTAGACACGAGCGACGTCATGGAAACCAAACGGCAGGCGCTCGAAGCGCACGCCAGTCAAGGGGCATGGCTCGATGCCAGCCAGGGCATGGGCTCATATGTCGCCAACATGGAGGAGATGTCGCGCGAGGTCGGTGCCAGGTCCGGCATCTTCGAGCACGCCGAGGGCTGGCGACGCCATCTGCATCTCGGCCTGAGTACCGAGGAGTTCGACCCTCTAAGTGAGGCGCTCCAAAATAGGTATCAAGTGAACCTTGATTACAAGGCCAGCCTGTAGCCGCTCTGGTTCACGTCTTGCTCGCCATCGCTCACCTTCGCTACTACCTTTCACCATGCCTCGGAAGCTCAGCACCATTGCCCCCGACTGGTGGGACTATACCACACTCGACGAAGAAATCATTCGCGATGCCGCCGCGTTGAGCGAGCGCGATCTCGTGCAACTCTCGCGCCCCGGTTTCAACGTCCGAATGTATGACACTCTCGAAGATTTCTACCTCGCAGAAGCGTTGGAATACATCGATGCCTGGAAGCGCTCGACACCCGACAATCCTATCGGGATTTGCGGCCCGATTGGTCCAACCGAGCAGTTACCGCTGGTCGCGAGATTGGCCAACGAGCTAGAGCTCGATCTCTCGAACGCACACTTTTGGGGCATGGACGAATGGCTTGGCGACGATGGCAAAGAGGTACCCGTCACGCACCCCTTGTCCTTTGAGCGTGCCGACCGAGAACTACTCTTCAACCGCATCGACGACAAGTTAAAGATCCCCGAATCAAACCTCCATTTCCCCGCTGCCGAGGTCTCGCACTACCGCGCCTCCTGGGAAGGTGTCCGCTGCGCGGTCATGCAGGGAGGCCAGGGCGATATCAAACACTGGGCCTTTAACGATCCGCCACGCCGCCAAGGGGCCCACGCCGATGCCCCGCCGACCCCGGAGGAGTATCGCCGGCTTGGCACTCGCGTCGTCGAACTGCACCCCATTACGCTGGCGCAGAACGCCCGAACTTCAGGCGGTGGCAACATTACGATGGTCCCACAACAGGCCATCACCGTCGGTCCTGCCGAGACTTGGCAGGCGGAAAAAGTGTCGATCTGGCAAGCCGGCACCCACGATAACCCCTTCGGCCAACGCCTCACCGCCCTCATGATCTCGAAAGGCATCGCTGATGCCGCAGTCCCCATGAGCCTGCTCGCCGACCATCCGAGGGTGCAGTTCAACTACTTCCGCGGCGGGCTTGGGAGCTGCGCGATAGAAATGCACTAGATCACTCCAACTCTGCCCTAACCAGGATCTCTGCGTGATGCGCTGGATCCTTGCCCGCCCGCTCGCCTGATGGGCGCAGTGCGAGAATTGCTCTTGTCCTGATCGAAGCGTGCATTTTGTTGAGGGATTTCATACACCCCCCTTTCTCCCCCCTCCGCTCCGGTCCAAAGGCGACTTCAAGGCCCTCACGCCAAAAGAAAATTCCTAGCANTCGGACGATAACGCAAGGTGGATCGGTGCAGGCGAAAGTAGCTGGAGGCCTTGCGCTGACTGCACTGTCTATTTGAGACAGCGAGCCGCGCATAGTCTCGACGGTGCGCCGCGCTTACAGCTTTTTTTCTAGTGCCTCCTGCAAGACCTTCATTCCAAGCATGGCATCGGCATACATCTTCTTGAGCTCGGAGTTCTCTTTTTCAAGAGTCTTGAGGCGCTTGGCATCAGCGACCTCCATCATTCCGTATTTCTTGCGCCAACGATGGAGAGTTGCCACCGAAATTTGCTTCTGCTGACAGAAGCTTTCCTGGCTCAGGTTTCCGCTGTCGCATTCACGCAACAACAAGATGATTTCTTCAGGCTTGTGTCTCTTTTGTTTATTCATTTCTTAGGATTTGGATTTCACCAAATCCTCTCACTCAACATGGACCATTTTCTTTGGCGGCGGCCACGAGTTCAAACCTCAAGAGCTTCAATAAAAAAATAAATTTCAAGGAAATCCTTGAAACAACTCTAGTTAAAAACGCTTTTAAAATGATTTCCTAACCTTGTATCGGTGAGAGTTTTATCTTTACGAAAATCTGTAAGAAGCTTTACGACTACCCCATGAACGGTATCGCCGAACGTATGAGCTCCCTGCGTGTTTCTACTCGAAAGATAATTAATGGAAAAGATTCATTAGCTGGGAGGCTTTTTGACGTAGCAATAATTACCTCCATTATTTTAAGCATCATTTTCTTAGTGTTAGCTATGGATCCAGGGATGGCTCGCTGGAAAACCTATTTAATCCGTATTGAGTGGTTCTTCATTATTTTCTTCACAGTCGAATACTTAATCCGGCTATGGACCTCTCATTCATATCGCGACTATTTGTGGAGCTTATTTGGGATCATTGATCTACTGGCTATCGTCCCAGCATATCTATCTCTAATACCGGGCATCGAGCTAGAATTTCTTTTGTTACTCCGAGTGCTTCGAATTCTTAAACTCACACATCTATTCAAGTATTGCTCCGAAATAGGGGCGCTTCGGTCAGCTGTCGTGATTGTCCTCACTCTCTCTGCAAGTGGCTTTGCATGGCATCTCCTACGCACCCCTGAAAAAACCACTATTATTTTTTCTACGGGGTCAAAGGGTGGGAAGTACTACCAAATGGCTGAAAAAATAAAACAAGCTTTAGAAAGCGAGCACGATGATCTTCTGATCGAGCTAAAAGCAAGCAACGGAAGTAATGAAAACATCAGAAACCTAGAAGACAAAAAGGCTCACATCGCTTGGATTCAAAATGACTGCACGACCGGCAAAGAGGTTTTTAGTATTGCATCAGTGTATCCTGAAATCCTTCATCTTATCACAAGGTCTGAATTGAATATCGATAACCTTCAAGGCCTCAAAAACAAACGCGTTAATTTGGGAACAATCGATAGCGGCACAAAACAAGTCGTTGAAGAAGTTCTTAAATTTTCGAAGATCAGAATATCAACTGGAAACACCTTTTTTCTATCACCATCAAAGGCGATCGAAAGCTTAGACAACAAAGAGATCGACGCCGCCTTCTTTCTCTCGGGCCTTGGCTCCGATGTTGTAACGAGTGGTTTACTCAATCCGGAACTAAAGTTAACAGCGATTCAACTCTCTGAGACTGAAAGTGACCCGTCGAGACAAGCTCAAAAATTCGCGAGTGGGATCAATGTTCATTACCCATATCTTAAGGCAAACGTAATTCCTCAAATGGCTTACGAGGGACGTCCTAAAACCCCATCTCCATCTCTTAGCGTTGCTGCAATCCTTGCTTGCAACGCAGACTTAGATAGTGAAATTGTTCATCGTCTGACCAAAGCTCTTTTTACGAGACGTGCTCAACTTTCAAGCGAAGAGGTTTTATTTTCAAACCTTGATGAAAGCACTGCAACGGTGGGTCTCCACTATCCTTTGCACGAGGGCGCTGAGGATTTTTATCTTCGCCGGGAGCCTGGTTTCTTGGTCGCACATGCGGAAGTGATGGGCTTTATCCTTACGGTGATTTTACTTCTTTGGAGTGGGGGTGGATGGGTGAAAACATGGCTTTCACAGAGAAGAAAGAATCGTATTGATATTTATTACCTCGAGCTATGCGGAGTCATGACGGAGCTAAACGAATCACGATCAGAAACCGAACTCGAAAAAATAGAATCACAGCTTTTCGACATTAGACGAAGGGCTACAGCTGAGCTCGTTCATGAGCAACTCGATGGAAATATTTCATTTGTAATTTATCAAAATATGCTCAACGGCTGCGGCATCACTTTAGATCGAATCAAGCAGCATCATAAAAAACTTTAGGCTATAAAGATGCATATCAAATCAGCACTTCACCAGATCACGCGTGCACGATGGTTTACGCTTTTCATCACTTTCTTGATCGTCGTAAATTGCCTCCTAATAAGCGTCGAACTCGATTACCCAGACCCTCTAGTTCTTCGTATTCAAGAAATAATAGTCTATCTATTTTTGATTGAAATTTTAGTTCGATGGTTCGGGAGAAATAATAATTCAGAATACTTCAGCGATAAGTGGAATTATTTTGACGTATTTTTAGTCGCGCTCGCTTTTGTTCCAGAAAACGCAATTAAGAATCCAGAACTGCTGACCTCCTTACGAATTCTCAGAGTCTTTCGCGTCTTCAGGCTCATCAAGGCTTTCCCTGAACTTCAGATTGTCAGCAAAGTGCTTTTCCGCTCTATTTCCTCACTTACATCGGTCTGTTTTCTGATGATTATCATCATGTATTTATACTCTATAATGGGGGTTATTTTGTTCCGTGGAAAAAGTCAGGTAATAACGGGTATTGGGAATGCAGGCGATCCATTCGGTAATGTTCTAGAGGCCATGTTTAGTATGTTTCGAGTTCTGACAGGAGAAGATTGGACTGATTTGCGATACGACCTTCTTGTCGGCCAGTCGGGACAGGGACAATTCCTAATCACTACGTTCTTTATTTCGTTTTATGTGATTGCAGCTTTTCTTCTCATTAACTTGGTCGTTGGAGCTGTTTGTAATAATTATGATTCCGTTGTTAAGGACTATCAAGGAGACGAGGGTGACAAAGATGAAAAGCCTGAGGTGGAGGTCGAAATTCTAGGAAAGCTCGACGAGATCTCTACTCGTTTATCACAACTTGAGAAAGCTAGGGATTTGAAAAGGGATTCGTAAATCAGTTTAATACCGACTAACGATAAAAATGAGCACCGGACACATTACCAAGGAAATAGCTGAGAAGTTCCTCAAAGATGAGAGCGGTGTAAACCTTCGCGAGGCAACATCAATTGACGACGATGCGGCCGAGGCTTTGAGTAAATATCAGGGCATTGAGCTCTGGCTCGATGGCCTGACGGCTCTATCACACGATGCGGAGTGGATGCTGGGCAATCAGACTGCAAAAGTCAAGATAGCCCTGGAACTAGGGCAGCGTCTGAATGTTGACTTCCCATTCTGTCAGGTAATTAAAACAGGAGATGCCGAGCGATATGTCAGTGGCGGCAATGCTTGGCTCTCTGAAGCCACAGATATAGACGATGACGCTGCCGAAATACTGGGCTTGTCTGCAGTTGAACGTGATGATCATTTAAATTTAAGCGGCTTGCAATACATCTCCGAGCCCACAGCAAAATCGCTGACAGGGTTCAGCGGTCATTTGAAGCTTGGCTTACATGAAATATCCGAACCGGTTGCCTCGGCGCTCTCACAGCATAAGGGCAGTCTTGATCTTGACTGCCTTGTATCGCCCTCCGACGAGATTTTGGTAGCACTCACAGGAAATACTGGGGGGTCAATGTCGCTTTACGGTGTGAAGAGCCTGTCTGATGAGGCAGCCAAGTCGCTTGCCAAGCACAAGGGAGATCTCGCACTGGATGGACTCACCGAGCTGTCCGATACCGCTGCCAAGTATCTGTCCAACCATGCGGGCAGGCTTTCATTCCGTTCACTGAAGCATTTATCCGTGTCTGCTGCAGAAGCACTGGCGGAGCACAGAGGCGATTTGGAATTGTATCGAATCGAAAATCTTCAAAACACCGATCTGGCAAAAAAACTAGCTGATTCGGAAGGATTCAGAACATGTGCGAAGGATTATCTCTCGCTTGATCAAGTTATGATGATTACTGACTCAGCAGCTGAGGCTTTGGCTGGATTCCGTGGGTCTATTTCTCTGAATGGCCTCAGAGAACTCTCCGATGTATCTGCTGAGATGCTTTCAAAGCATCAGGGAAGTCATCTGACCCTCGGGGTCGAAGAGCTATCCGAAACCTCGGCAAAATATTTATCCCAATACCGCGGATCTGAACTGTATCTTAGAAGTCTGGAATTCCTCTCGAAAACAGCGGCCAGCAATTTGCTCGATAAGCGGGAATTATACTTCGATATTACATCAGATTGTTTTTTAGCTGAAACTGAAAGCCGTGCCACGATCATATCTAATATTCATCTACGTGTCTTAGCCGAGCAAATCATAGACAAAAATGTAGCCAATGCATATATGGAATGCAAGAGAGCCGCGCGCCTACATGGACACAAAGCAAACGTGAAAATATCCTGCGCCTTGACCATTACAGACGGTGCTGCCAAAATCCTGATAAAGGACGATTGTTTGGAACTACCCGGCCTAAACTCAATCTCGGATACCACCGCAAAAGTGTTTTCCACACACAAAGGAACCCTTGCCCTTGATGGGATCACTGAGCTCTCGGATACTGCGGCGCAATTCCTGGCCAAGCACAAGGGGGAGCTTTCGCTCAAGGGGTTGAACCGGATTTCCGACACAGGTGTAGAATTCTTATCAGCCAGTCCCGGAAGAAGTTCGCTATCGCTCGGCCTTAAAAAGCTATCCGAAAGCACCGCGAAATCACTATCCAAACACAGGGGTGGACTTTTTCTAGATAGCTTGAAATCACTTCCAGCCAATCTCGCAACCATGCTCACTGGACATGTAGGCTCGCTCTCGCTCAATGGCTTGTCGGAGCTTGAGGATGCCGCTGTTGCAGCTCTTACAAAACGCAAGGGAACGGGGTTTCTATCTCTCAAGGGGCTTAAGACTCTTACCGAAGCCTCTGCACAGACACTGGCAAAGGCAAAGGGAGATCTCCACTTCGAAGCACTCACGGAATTGTCAGATGCAGCTGCGCAATCGCTGGCGCAGCATAAGAGAAGAATAAATTGCGAGGACCCGGCTAAGTGGGCGGATTCCATGAGGAAGAGTTAACTGGATAAAAATACCAACCCAGATGAACCAACCCACTCTACTATCCCGAAAAGTGCTGTCTTAGCCGCGAAGTAGTGGCGTAAGACCGCTGAACAAGGATACGCAAAGGCCCAATCAAACTTGGGGTTGATGTATGCCAAAGGCAGCGGAGTCCCTAAGGATTACGTCGAAGCCGTGAAGTGGTATCGGAAGGCCGCTGCGCAGGATGACGCGATGGCCAACACAACTTGGGTATGATGTATGCCAATGGCAACGGAGTCCCTAAGGATTACGCTAAAGCATACATGTTTTTCAATCTTGCTGCCGCGAAAGACTTTGAAAATTCTGAAAAATATAGGGAGACAATTGGGGAAATAATGACCAAAGAGAAAATTGCCGAAGGTCAAAAGCTAACCAGAGAGTGGCTTAAGAAATATGCCGCGTCTAAGGGAGAGTAAGGCCAGTTAGAATGCCCCAATCACCCGTCCCAACTTACCGAGTCGAATACGAGCCATCCCGTGGCTCATGGCTGCCTCACTGGCCCGGTGGGGGCAAAAGGCTGCCTCAGCTATGTGACTGCCCGTGATGCTGTTTCATACGCCCCATGCTTTGGATAGAGACTCAGCAACGGCGTCAGAAATCCTCTTTAAGAGATTTAAACCTTTTTCTAACTTCACTCGTCTTCCGTTTCCTCCCAAACTCAATAATCTTACCATATTCTGTGAGGGATTTAATTCCGGAGTCTGATACCTCGACTAGTCCCTCAAGAAAGATCTTGTCTCCCTGATACTGGCTCAACGCGGAAGCAGCCTCATCCGGCAAGGACTCCAGTTCGAGGCAGAGCCACCCCTTGTGACTTGAAAGAGATTTCCATCCCGTAGCCGATAAGGAGGCTGATTTGCCAAGATAAAGCAAACCCGAACTCTTCCCGAGCAGATCGGCTACTCTATCCGATATTTCAGTTAATCCTTCCAAATGCAAAGGCCCTCCATCCATTTTGGAAAAAATCTCAGCGGCTTCGACACTTAACACCTTTTTGTCTGAAAGCTTGATTTGCTCGGAGCCACTACCATCAAGATAGCTACGATCTAGAAACTTCTTTGCCATGCTCGCATCAATTATGTCCCGTTGATTTATCTTCCTGATTTTGTCATCAACAGCGATTTCGCTATCGTGAAGCTTCTTAGCGAGCAATCTCTCACCTTCAGTCGCGAGTTCCTCGTAATTATAATTATTTTCAGCCATCGAACTGGGGCTCAGTTCTGACCACTGGGATATTTGGAGCTCTGAAGAATGGGTGGAAAGAACAGCGGCATTTTCGTCCCCAACCTTTTCCAATTCGGGTAATTCCAACTTACCAACGTGGGTAGCTAGTGCCGCTACAGTGGCGTCTGAAAGGGAATTAATTCCCAATGACAGGTCTCCATTTCTTGAAGCAAGGGTTTCAATAGCCTTTTCTGAAATACGGCTGCAGTCACTGAGGTTAAGTTCACCCTCATGCTTTGCGAGTAATTCCGCCGCCTCGTCCGTAATTTCCGTTGCCTCGGAAAGATCCACGTTATCCGGATCATCTATAAACGCCTTTGCCAGTTCTTCGTCGATGATGCTCATGCCGTCGCAATTTCAAATCCAGCTTCCGATAGGTAAAGGAAAAAAGAGGGAAACGGATTAGAACTCTCCAAGTGCAGTTGTATCAGTGTCTATGTCCTGACAGAACGATGTGACTGCTTACCGTGTTTAGTACACCCGGAACCTAGACCTTGGGCATTCTAGCCTCAAGTTTCTCCGACTGTTCTGGATTTATCATTCTGATAAATGATAGATAACCGTTTAGCCTTAACAACTGATCGTCAGGAAGAGAACCTTTACAATAATGATGAATCATTGCGCGAACCTTGCGAATTAGATGCCTACGCACTCGCGGTTTTTCCTCATTAACAATTAGTCCTGTCGTTTGTCGAGTGGCAGGAGCACGCATGAATGAAGTCTTCGAAGAGTTCACCTCAAAACCACAATCTCTAATGATCTGTTCAAGAAACCGGCCCAGCACATTGGTTTTGGCCCGTGGGTCACTTGAAGAAAAGGTAAGATCATCTGCGTATCTCGTATACTTGAACCCTAAACGGTTAGCTAAGCCTTGTATCCTGGCATCTAAGCGCCTTGCTGCAAGGTTTGCCAATTGTGGAGATGTTGGAGCCCCTTGAGGCAACCCTCTGACTACTTTAGCCTTAGGAAGAATCTTCCGATCCTGTTCAAGTCTTCTAGCCTCACTTAAAAGACAATCCGCTTCCCACCCAAGATCACCAAAATCGATACCATCTTCCATTGCTCTACGTTTATCGTACGCTTCACTCTTCAAGTGCCCGATGTAGGAATCGGTTACTTCTTTGAGTCGCTTAGAATGGATATAGCAAAGATCAGCGGCAGAAAACTTCTCTGATTTTACAAGTGAATCAATACGTATTGTTGTAAGATAAGCCAAGCCTTGTGAATCCCAGTCATCAAATCCAAGACTTTTAAAAACATGCACAATTTTTCCTAATGAAACAGATGGGAAAAAATCTTTCAAATCGAACTTAACAAGGACTGCCTTATTACAGTGTGCAGAAGCGTTATCCCGAATAGAAATCCCTTTGCAAAAGGCAGTCACACACTCCTTCGATTGAGGCGCTTGATCGAGAATACGACGCTTAATCAAGTATTGAACATATCGAAGTTTATCTGAAGGCCTATGGATCTTTCTTGTGCCTCCACTGCGCTTCGGAATCTCGAAAATAGTATAACCTCTACCGCTTCGCGCTAAAGAGTAGGCATTCCACAAAAAGCCTTCACTTAGCCCAAGTCGTTCCGCGATCTCTTCCATAATCAAAAAATAATTTTGGTGGCCTAGTCGCCTAGGCCACCAAAGCTTTCACTTCCTTAACGCTTGCGAGGCAATAATGGCTGTAACTGCCTGAGGATACAACTGAGTTACGAGGAGGCCTCCTCGTAACTCGTTGATAATACAGTCAGTTACGGGTATTATTGAACGACTATTGTCATTCAAGTCTTCCTAGTGGCGGAACGCCACCATCGTATACGTGTCTGAAAGCTGCGTAATTCTGTAAAATAGTCAGCCTCAATAACAAGCAAAAAGGTCACAAGACCAAATCAAATCATCTCATAATAGTGTCTACCTAAAACAGGCCTACATAAGATCTAATCAGAATCAACTGATGCCGTCTCTAGACATAATCTCTGGAAGAGTTCTTGCTACTTTTTCTCTGAGAGCCTTACCTGAAACGAATTTAACAAGAGCTCTATCAGGAATTGGAATCGTTTCACTTGGGTTCTTTGGGTTTCTTCCTGGACGCCCCTTAGCGACTTTTGTTTTGAAAGTTCCGAAGTCGCGAACAACCACCTGATTTGCAGCAGCCAACTCCCGTGTAATGATATCCAAAATCAGTTCGAACATTTGCGATGCGAGAACGTGGGTCACACCAAGGTGATCGCTAACTTCTTCAGTGATCTCTTTCTTTGTAAAATTTGCCATAATTAAGCTCCCCAAAAATATTACTGATTCGATTCCGAGTTCCGAAGCAGAGCTTTCTCGACATACGAGATAATATCGCTAACGCTAATAAACTTCTCGGCTTCTTCGTCGGGGACCTCGATACCGAACTCCTCTTCAACACCCATAACGAGCTCTACGGCATCAGTAAAATCGGCGCCAAGATCCTCAATAATTTTCGAATCGGGTCTTACTTTATCAGCGGTAATGCTGAGCTGCTCTACTATTATTTCGGTGACTAGCTCAACCGTATTTTCTTCCGCAAGAGATTCGGATGCCCCCGCCAACTTCTCCTGCCCTAATAAGAGCGCGGCGGCTGTATCAGAAATTTTGGTGAGACTATCTAGGGCGAGGCGGCCATTATGCTTTGAGAGAGACTCAGCCGCCGCATCAGAAAGTTCGGTTAAGCCGTCGAGACTTAGATATCCTTCATGCTTTGAGAAGGACTTAGCAGCCGCATCAGAGAGTTCGGGGAGGCCATCGAGAACGAGGTCCCCCCCCCTGAAACTTGGAGAGAGATTCAGCTGCCGCATCTGAAAGCTTGGAGAGGCCGTTGAGACTGAGACATCCACTGAGTCTTGACCCCTTGTGCTTGGAGAGAGATTCAGCTGCCGCGTCAGAAAATTCGGTTAGGCCGTCGAGACTGAGATATCCTTCATGCTTTGAGAGAGATTCAGCGGACGTATCACTTAATTCGGTTAGGCCCGAAAGCATAAGTTGCCACTTACACTTTGAGAGAACTTCAGCGGCCTCGTCGGTAATGTCCCTCGCTTCAGATACATCTAGTTCCACATCTTCTAGGAATTTCTTAGCCATTTCTAAGTCGATCGTCATACGAAATTTTTAAAAAGAAAAATGCTCTCGACTACAAGATTTAAAGAGAAATTATTTCTCATTGATTATGAGTAGATGGACCTCAGCTCTACGAAATATCGTTGGATCTTGTGTTGTCCGAGCAGGAGCAGGAGTGACAACCGGCGGAGGTGACACTGCCGAAGAATGAGCAAAAATTAAAAATTCTATTGATGTCGGGTTCATTACTTTTAATGAAACCAAAGCTACCGTTTGGAATGGGAAAAACTCGAGTGTAAACGCACCATCTTGTCTTCCTTAACCTCCAGTTTCACTCTCCTTTTTTCCTTGTTTATCGGCAGCGCTTTTTTATACTTCTATAGCTATGATTTTGGATTTAAAAATGGCTAACAAGGATCTGAACAGTAGTGTAGATTTTTGGGAGGTAACGAAAATTACCGACGATGCTGCTGAAGTTCTCTCCAAGGGTCAGGGGAAGCTTTGGCTTGGAGGCTTAATCGAGCTCTCTGACGCCGCTGCTAAGTCTCTTTCCAAGCATGAAGGGGAACTTCACCTCAATAGCTTGACGCAACTCTCCGATGCCGCCGCGGAATCACTCTCCAAGTCACAGGGACCCTTCGGTCCCGCTTCTTGGGCGAGCTTGGTAAGCTTATCAACTTGGCCCACTGAACTTAACCTAAGCGGTCTAACCGAACTATCGGACGCGGCTGCTGAGTCTCTCTCTAAGTATGAAGGGTTTCTTAGCCTCGATGGTCTGACGGAACTCTCTGATGCGGCGGCTGAGTCTCTCTCTAAGCATCACGGGAGCGAGACATTTTTGACGGAGGCTCCACTGAATTGCAGTTTGGCACAGTTTGTAAAGGACGGTAAGCCTATCTTTTTAGGAAAGCTTAGTCTCAATGGTCTGACGGAGCTCTCTGACGCCGCCGCTGAGTCTTTCTCCAAGCAAAAAGGGGGGCTTAACCTCAATGGTTTGACCGAGCTGTCCGACGCTGCTGCTGAGTCCCTCTCCAAGTATCAGTGGAACCTTTCTCTCGGTGGTCTGACGAAACTCTCCGACGCCGCCGTTGAGTCTTTGTCCAAGTATCAGGAAATGACTTCATTGAGCGATGGTCTCATTGAAAAATCCAATCGTCACTGTGCTATTTTTGAAGGTCTGACGGAGCTCTCTGACGCCGCTGCTGAATCTCTCTCCAAGCATGAGAGCGAAACTATCTCCCTTAACGGCCTCATTAAAATCTCGGATGCGGCTGCAGAGTCACTTAGCAAGTATAAGGGCAAAACAATCTTGCTTAGCGGCCTCACCAAACTTTCTGACGCCGCTGCTGAATCTCTCTCCAAGTTTCGGGGGGGGGGACCTCGACCTCGACGGCCTCAAAGAACTTTCCGATGCGGCTGCGGAGTCAATCGGCAAGTATAAGGGTAGCCTCCTTCTCAGGGGATTAAAAAAACTAACGCCGACTGCAGTTACGAAGCTTTGTGGGGTCGATTTTCTTGAATTAACAATAAGTAAAAAAAATATGACTGGCGAGCTCGCCAGAGCACTCGCAGGATTTCGTGGTCGTTGGCTGGGATTAAGTGGTTTTAGCAGTCTCAGTGATGAGTGTGCGCATGAGTTATCAAAGTTCAGGGGAAAAGAGTTAACTTTTTATTCTGATGACAAGATTGTTAGGAAACTGAGCCGAGAGGGAGCACGTTCGCTTGGCGAGATACTTAATCTATTAAATTTCGATAGTTGTCTCGATTATGATTTGGCGAAAAAAGCTGAGATTGATTTGGACTCCGAGCAAGATCGCAGCCCTGACTATGTAGACGAAGATTTTGCTCAAAAATGGATTCGTGGATCATCTTGGATGTATTCCCTTGGGCAGGCTAAAAAAATTAGCAATGGGGCTGCTGTGCGACTCGGACAACATAAATACGCTGATTTTGACCTGAGCAATCTCAACGAACTCTCAGAGACTGCTGCAGTAGCCCTAGCAAAGTGCCGTGGAAAATTATGGCTGGATGGCCTAACAGAAGTCTCCGATGCCGTTGTTGAGGCCCTTGCAAAACATAAGGGCCCGCTCTCCCTTGACGGAATCACTGAACTTTCTGATGCGGCGGCTCAATCTCTCTCTAAACATAAAGGGAAACTCGACATTGGCCTTACCAAACTTTCTGATGCGGCTGCCGCGGCAATGCTCCAGAAACCCAAAGGAAAGATCAATGGGATGAAACCGGCCAAATGGGTTAAATGGGTTACCAACTTATCTCAGTAGCCAATGAGAAAGTGTGTCCCCCATATCATAATTCAATGCGCGAGAGTCCCTCGCCAAACATAAGGATGATCTCACACTCCCCCTGCCTCACCAAGCTTTCCAGTTCGGCTGTCTTTGCACTGACCGAGGAAACTGGATCAACCGGTAACATGAAACCAGCTACATAGCTTGCCCGTCAGTATGGCAATGAGTGACAATGACAAGAAGAGCTGGGTGATTATTTCCCATGTGCTTCTTTACATCTCATTCCAGATTTTCGGATGGATGGTCTGGTTAAAAAAAGAAAATGATACCCTTTCCGTTATCGCAATAGTCCTACTCTCCTCGTCGGTGCTTGGCATCATCGCCTTGACGGCAGGAAACCCAGGCGATCAGAGGCCAAAGCAGCACGGCGAAAGTTGGAATCAGGCGGCCGGACGACAAGGCAGAGGAGGCTGGGGTGCCGGCAGTACGATCGTGATAAACTTCTTCCTATCAATTTCCTTGGTGATGGTGTTAACATTAAACCTCACTGGAATGTTTATTTTCCTCGGACTTGCATACGGGATCTACTCAAGTATGGACACTTGAGGGGTGATCTCGAAGATATCTCCAGTAGTGAATACAGCTTTCAGTCCCATTATGGTTTGATTCTAGATATCTTCAAGAGGTCGTGTAAGAGACGGTTAGCCCATCGCCTTCAAAGGCAATAATCTCCCCCTCATCCTCACCGTCGTTGCTACTCGCAATGGCATCAAGATCAAACAGAGTTTTAACACACTCATGCTTCTGGAGGTGTTGTGCTGCCTCAGGACTCAGAGACTCTAAGCCTTCCAAACAGATCTCGTCGGCACTCGACCGGCTCAGTATTTCTGCTACCTCATCAGAGACTTCGGAAACGTCTGTTAGCATCAGGGATTCGCCATTGAACTCCAAGAACATTCTTGCCTGCTCGATCGTGACAGACTCCAGACCAAGGGACAAATGCCCAGAGTGCCCCATCAGGACCTTAGTGGTTTCCTGCGAAAGTTCTGTTAGGCCTTCTAAGCGAAGGCAGGGCTCAAATCCTTCGGATTCACACTTCTGACGTGAGAGCTCCATTGCGATCTCGGGCGACAGGCTAGTCAATCCGTCAAGGGACAAATCTTCCGAGTATCGCACCAAAGAAGCCGCCAGAGATGGAGAGCAGATCTCGGTCAAACCGCGGAGTGAAAGCTCACCCTGATACTTGGAAAGGGACTTAGCAGCCGCATCAGAGAGTTTAGAGAGGCCGTCGAGAACGAGTTCATCACCCTTGAACTCAGAGAGCAATTCAGCGGCAGCATCTGTAATTGCGATGAAGTCGTAGGAAAGATCCACCGAGCCCTCCATGAATTTTTTCGCCGCCTGAGTATCTATAGTGTGATACTCGAGGATCTCCTTTTTCACCGACTCAACCCACTGCTTGGGGTGCCTTCCATTTATCTTGCCGTCCAGTTTCGAAAGAGATTCGAGGACAGAATCAGAACACTTTGCAAGATGCTCTAATAAAAGATCTCCCTTATGCTTCGAGAGTGCCTCGGCGGCGGCGGCAGAGAGTGAGTAAAGATGATCGAGGTGAAGCGCACCCTCGTGCCTTGAAAGTGATTCGGCGGCCTTAACAGGAAGATCTGTAATATTGCGAATTTCAAGCTTACCCACATGCTTGGCAAGAGAGTCGAAAGCGGTCGCCACGGCATTGTTCGACGGTTCAGGATACCCCATGTCGGCAAGATTTAGCCGTAGGAAATTTCCTTCAGTTTTGGCCTCCTTAACTAGCTGGGCCGCGTTCTCACTCCCCTCCGATAAGATAGAGAAACAGAAGAAACTGATTCTATTGTGCACGTTGATATCGGAACTGCTCGAGTTCAGCCTCTTTGTAGCATCCTCCAGCAAGATGGTGTACAGCCTGCCTTCGTTGCTGAAGCTGGTTGCCAACAAATCCCACACCTTGGCATCCCATGTTCCAAGCAGCTGACATATTGCTGTTTTATTAAATACTTTCCCCCATAGGTTATCGTCTTGAGACTCCTTGCCAAGGTGATCACAAACGAGTCGTAAGCTGTCCTCATCCTTAGCCTTGAGAAGGGATTTCATCTCCTTGATGGTTAATTCCTCGGGGGGGATTTCAGTGTCCCCTTGGGGCTTTAGTTTCAAATTTTCCTCGCACTCGGTGAGCTCATATTTCGCAACCACTAGATCTCGTCTTTCCACGAGTTCCCCAGATTCGAGGTCTGTAATATTGTTCGCCCCACGAGTTATGGCGGCTTTTGCTGATGCTGGTGTTTGGAAGATTTGACCTTCGCTGTGAAGCCCATGACCGGACAGAAGCAGTCCTGTTTTCTTGTGCTTAACCATATATACATGTTGCGGCTTCATTCAGTTCATGAGTTCTACTGTTGATGCGTAATTTCTGTTTGTCCAAGTGGAGGTATTAGTCGCTACTTCCGCAGCGACTCAGCCAACTCTTTTGGATCTTCTCTATTAAGTGTCATAGACTTATTCGTCTTCAGGATTCCAAAATAAATCGTCAATTTTGCCCTTTATGTCTGAAGTATCCCTATCTTCGACACAAGCGATGAAAAACTCTCCCAGCAAAGACTCGATTTTTGCTAGGCGGTAAGGAAATCCGCCCCCCTTAATTCGTTCCTCAATATTATCAAGGAGATCCATAGGGCCACCCAAAGATGAAGTATCTGAGGATAATCTTGCCTTAAGCCTCCCGTAATCAAAGTAGATGTCTCCCACCACATCATTTTCTTCTTCGTCATCAACATCGTTATCAAGATCCTCACCACTATTTTGATACTCTTGGCGTGCGATCGCTAGGTCACCTCCCAGCTCGTTAACTTTTTGAGAACGAATAAGTTTTTTGACACTGGCTTCACTGGCGGCTCTAAGGTTGCTCAAACTAATTCCCGCTCTTATTTTAAGTAGGATATCAACTTGTTCATCGGTCAAATGACAAACACCGAGAGCAACATCATCCTTTGATGACGCAATTATTTCAGCCTGACCACCTTGTAAAATTCTTATTGAACTTAGGTCTCCTGCTTTATTCGACATCATTTTTTTCAGAGCAGCATCCGTTATCATTGGCCGCTCGGGAGTTTCAACCCAAGAATAATCATCTTCGCTATTCACCTTAACATCTGATTCTTCAATTACCTGATTAACCATCTCTCCCCAAGGGATCGCTCTTACCCACTCCTCATCTTTATTGATCCTTCACATGCTCAGCAAAATCAGCAGTCAGTTTGTCAAAGCTTCCTAAATTCAAACCTCCCTTATACCCCAAGAGTGCTGAGCATACTTCCGAATCAGCATTTACAAGACCTCCAAGACTTATCAAAGGTGTGCGTCTAAAATCGTCATAATAATGACCCGGCTTTATCTTAGCCAGCTCTTCCGCAACATCAGGGGTCATAGATGTAAGCCCATCTAACAAGACGCCGCCAACGTGATCATGCAAAGCCTCAGCATGCTCTTTATAGAATTCACGCAGCCCGCTCAGATCGAGATGCCCAGACAGTTTTGCCAGTTGAGCCAAAGCCTCTGGTGAAACGATTTTCAAACCTGAAAAATCGTGGACGATATAGGCTCTGTCGTATTGACCAGTGGAAGACATCCAAAGCTCGGTGACCCACGCTGGCTTCTTGACATCAAACCGAGATAGTTCGGCAGCCACTTCCTCCGATATTTCGCTCAGTCCCCCAAGGCTATAACCACAACGACGCATAAATGGATTACTCCTTACCTCCACGTAACTGCATCCCTCATATGCTGACAGCGACCTTGCCCCGGCTGTATCCAATTTATGAATACTACTCATATCGAGACAACCCCTATGCCCTGCAAGAACTGAGAGCGCTTCCTCATCAAGGAAGTTTACATTTGGAGGAAGACAAAAAGGACGCGTGTCGAGGCCTACCACAACCCCTTGTTTTTTACGAATTCGCGAACTCACTTTTTTCAGCAGTAGCGAACAAGTATCCGCGGACAAATCACTAAAGAAACGTCCCTTTGCTATGGTGAAACCATCCCAAGCATCTAGTTTTATGGCCCTTGCATATTGACTAGGGTTATCAGCTGCGGAAGTTGAATAGGGCGTAAATGACATATGACCATCATCAATAACCAAGATGCCTAAATCAAATATACTAAAGCTCGTTGTTCCATCCCTACATTGATTCAGCCGCTTATCTATTAGTTCGTTTAAAAGCCTCAAATAATAACGGACGGTAGCGGTAAATCCAGAACCAATATCCTCCACACCGGATATATGACTAAAAACCATAGCCTCAAGTTCAGGCACCGAGCGCAATGACCTAGTTACCTGCGGTGGCTCTCCTTCAAAGTCAATACCGTGCAACGCCCATCCCTCCGAAGGCTGCCAGTATAAGTCACCAAATGTAAGGAACGACACCTTTACCGAAGTTTCGCTACTTTCTATGGAACAGAGGGATTCAGTAAGCGCCCGCAAGAAAAGAGAACCGTGTTTCTTGTATTCGATTGCTTCGCCCAATTCTTTAGCGGTAACGATCTCCTTAATCATCTCTCTTATTTAGAAGGTAAAGCTGCCCATCCAATTATTAAATCCAAGAATCTTAGCTTCCGAAAGCAAAGAAATGCGAAGGGAAGTTTAATTTCTTTCCTTAGGAAAAAGATGATGCTTTTGAAGGAACTAAAACAGGGCACACTTCAATAACCCTTGACTAAAAGCACCGCGGTGGAGATTTTTTCTAAGTGAAAGAGTGGCATTACATCCGCAGGGGCAAACAGATAGGTCCAGCTTCCTCGGAAGAGCTTATCAACAAGAAAAACAGCGGCGAAATAGCACCAACTGATCTAGTTTGGACGGATGGTATGGCTGAATGGCTTCCATTCATGGAGGTCGCTGACTTGGGGCGGAGTGGAAGTGTGAATCTGACAGGAGAAGGCTATGAAGAAGATGAAGGTTATGAAGATGACAGATCATCGATTGGGCTGATCAAAATTAATGGGGGGGCTCCGTCTGATGAGTTTATCGTAGAAGTGAACTTCGACTATTGTGAGGTTGAATATCAAGGCCATATGATTGTCGATAGAGAAACTATTTCAGTCTTAAACAGAGAATTAGATTCTGGGCGAGAGGTCTATACTCCCAACATGCCGGGTAGTTGGTGTGAGGAATTTGAAATTTCGGAACTCAAGGGTGCCTTTACTATTCATTCGGAGAAGGTTGAGGACGTCGAGGCAATGCGTAAACTTTTTGGGGAAAGAATCGGAAACGTTCAATTGATCACCATGATCACGGATATGGTGGCAGACGAGCTCGCAGAAGAATCAGACGATGATGACAACGATGATTCGGATGAGGAGATCCCCGCCCGGGGTCACACACACCTAAAAACGCACACCGAATTTCACGCCGCCCACGAAGATTATTTGATTCAGCTGTTGGTCGAAGGAGGCCACTTGACCCCCGAGCATGTGGCCGAGATCCGGGGAAAGCTCGGAGACGATGGCTTGATCCAACATTTTCTTGATCATGGAGATGTTACCGAAACCGCTATTGCCGAGGTTTCCGCGGCAAACGTCGGAACCCATGTTGCTGATCTTGCCAATGGATTCATTGATCCAGCCTTAAAGAGCTTTCTCAGCTTGGCCGATTGTCGGCACTTTAATGCTGTGCCGTTTTATGATGATGGTTCTTACCTCAGTATTGCCCTTGCAGATGTGCTGGATTTTGAGGTTCAGGATGCAATTCCGCACATTGTAAATCGTGAGTGTCAGTTTTTTGCAGCTACTCCAAAAGGGATCCAAGGAGCCTTGGAGCAGATCTTTGGAGATGAAGCAGGTGAGGCTCCGCTGTGAGATAGCCACAAAGCTGTGGCAGCGAAAGGCAAGATGCTGGGAATGCGGTTGGCCTGAAAAATGACACCACCCAAACTTTTCCTCACCATCAGAAGTGATCTTCTCATGCTAAATTACTCTTTCGGACTTCATCTTGATGGCTATTTCAGCCCGGCATCTATTCGTGAAGCTGGTAGTATCATTTGCGGCCCAATGTCTTTACTTGGCCACCTAGAGACGGCACTCGGAATACCTCCCCCAAAAGGCTGTTACCTTCAACGCCTCATGGACTACTTGAGGGCAATGGAACAAGTCAGAGGCGAGCATGATTTTTATTCTAAATCCATAGAAATAGCCCCACTTGCGACTGCACGACTTGTTCTAAAAATGCGCGACGAGCTCCGCGAAGCAGGGTGGGATGGCTTGAATGACAGATCTAAACCTGAACGTATCGCGAGCTTAGCCCGCGTTGAAATTCCTTTTAGTCGAATGCAGGGTATCTCCTCGTGTGTTTCTCGGCGTATCGAGACGATTATTAAGGAATTGCGATCCTGCCCGACAAGAATCGCAAAAATAACCGTCACTGACCCTCCCGATCTACTTCCGAGGTGTTGGGTTGATTTACTCACTGAGCTAAATTCTGATTTCACTAATCCCCTCCCAAGAGAGACCATTTCTAGCAAAAGAACTTCTCTGGAATACTTGCAAGCTAGTTTGCTCAATGAAACCTCTGCCCCGCCGCCATACGACCAGACTGTTAAGTTAATAACTTGTGCAACTCGAGAAAAGGCCGCTCATACCTTGGCTTCAGAGCTATCATTCCTTCCTAGGGAAGGTGTGACGCTCATTGCCAACACCAAAAACCAAGCACTCCTCAATCATTTCCTGCGCCGTAAGGATATTCCTAGACCTTCGGCAGTTGATGATTCCTCTGATTGCATCCTTCAATTAGTGTTGCTCTATCTTCGCATGCGGAGCCCAAAGCTCGATGCTAAAGCATACTCAGAGTTTTGCCTGCATCCAACTTCTCCGGTCCCAGTAATCCTCGGGAACGCTTTAGCAGATACCATTCAAAAAAAACCAGGTTATGGAGAGCACTGGCAGCAAGCACTCACGGGAGTTCTTGAGAAATGTCAGCCAGATCATCAAAATTGGATAAAAGATTCCTACGAACTCTGGTTAGACCGCTCTCAACTACTTCCTGAGCTTCCAACTGGTCGTGAAATTACGATAGCTCTGGAACCCCTCGTCGATTGGGTTAGCAAAAAAGCCCAATTAGCATCGACGGCCCAGCCAGAAATTTGGCAATCAGCCGCCCATAGTATCCAGGAGCTAGTCACCACTCTAGATTGTAAAAATTTGCCCCCCCTCGAAGATTTAGATGATCTTTTAAGCTGTTGGTTAATGTCAGCTTCAAACGGCATAACTTTTAATGGTGAGGTGGGATCAGTAAACCACGTCACTTCAGCATCACAACTACTTGAAGCTTCTGATCATATCATTTGGTGGTGTCCTCCACCATCGCCCCCCCAATCGTCCCGCTGGCTTCCAGAAGAACTAGAATGGTTCGACCAATCAGAGATTAAAATTCTCGATGTTAACAAAACATCGCTTTTGCAAGATGAGATCGCAACCCGAGCGATCTTAATGGCAAGGAAAAGCCTTACTATTTACCATGTCGCACAAACAGACGGCAAACTAAACCCACAGGCCTCCATCCACACTCGGATCAAATCTTACTTTGAAGGCTCAGGCATCGCTGAGACTGGAATTCAGGTAGAGAGTAAAGATATTCCTGTACGTCCCTTACAAAAGAAACGGAGGTGGTGGAATTTTCGAGATGGAAACTTGTTTCCATCTAGGAAAATAGAATCTTTTTCATCCTTAAATAAAGTTG
Source organism: Verrucomicrobia bacterium SCGC AAA164-M04 (assembly GCA_000383735.1). The sequence goes on along the minus strand of KB912168.1, from coordinate 4,384 downwards.
TCTACGCACCTTATATCTGGGCCTTAGACTACCATGCTAATATAAGGCCCGGACCAATTTTTAGAAACCGCGTAAAAGAAAGCCCATCAAACAAAGGATCACTTTTACACCACCTTGCTGAAAGGATCTTTGATCATGGATCTGGTATCGATTGGAGGACGGTAAATGAGAAAATACTCCATCAAAAGATCGATGAACTATTTGCTGAGTTGTGTAGAACAGAGGCGTCTTATTATCTAATGCCGGGGCTTGAGGTCGCGAAGGGCCAGCTTGTATACAATGCAAAAAGAGCTTTTTGGAAACTGATTACGATCCTCCAGAATTCAGGAATAGAAGAGATTTCTATGGAGGAAGAAATGGACCCAATCACATTTTTCGGGACTAATAAGATCGGAGGTATCATTGATCTCATTGCTCGCCAGAACGCAGAGAATACCGCGGTTGTAGACCTCAAACTTGGCGGAAAAACAACTCGTCACGATGAGGTCGCAAACAACACCCATCTCCAGCTTGCCATTTATGGAAAGCTAATGCTTGAGAATGAAAAAACCGATCCAGCGACTGCTTACTTCATCCTTAGCAATGGAGGAACGTTACTTTCACGCAACAAAGACTTCTTTTCTGGAGTCAATCCAGTTGTAACCAAAAACAATTCAAACGGACCTGACTGGCAACGGTGCTGGAGTGAGTTTGAAGAGATTTACCAGTGGCGCAGGCGACAAATTGACCAAGGAAAACTAGAAGTAACTTCCGAAAGACCTGATTCGGAAGAGCCCCCCGATGAACCCTGCCCCGTTGGACACTGGGAACCAAGCGAGCACGCTAGTCCCTATAATATATACGATGCCCTTATCGGCTGGAATCCTGAGGACTGATTCAAAGTAACCTTCATGAAACGCCCTATTGAATTCATTACCGCCAGTGCCGGTTCCGGGAAGACCTATCGATTAGTCGATATCGTTTCTAAAGAGATTAATGGTGACGAATGTAGTCCCCAAAATGTTGTCGCTACTACATTTACAGTGGCAGCAGCGAGCGAACTTCGAGAGAAGCTAAGCTCACGACTTTTTAGTGAGGGACACCACGAAAAGGCAATTCTCCTCGAGAGTGGATTAATCGGCACCGTGCATAGTGTCTGCTATGACCTTCTCTCGCGGTTTGCACTTGAAGCTTCCTTATCGCCTGAAATTACAATCTTAGATGACGCCCAGTCTCAAATTCTTCTTTCGCAAGCATTCGACCAGATTTTTCCAGATGACGGAGCGGAAGAACTCGACGATTTATCCAACCTTTCAGACCTTCTTGGTCAGCGGGGGAAAATGTCGCAAAATCATAATTGGCGCGGCGATATCTTAACCATCGTTGAGAATGCACGTATCAATGGCATTAATCCTTCAGAGCTTCCGAGCATGGCAACGGAGAGCTGGCATGAGATGCAGAGTGCATTACCAAGCCCGACAGATGAAGATCTAGATCAACAACTTGAAAATACAATTAGACAGGCTCTTTCTGAACTCGATCCCGCACCATCTCAAAAGAACGCACAGAGGTGCCTTTACCTACTCAAGGAATCACTCGAGGCGCTTGAAAAAAAGTCAATAACTTGGGACCACTGGGACAGACTAACGGATCCTAAACCGGCAGCCGCTGAAAGAGAGAGTCTAGCACCTGTAAGTGAGGTAGCAGAGCGATGGGTAGAACACCCCAGACTACATCGCCATTTAAAGAAATACCTAAAGCAGACCTTTAGCATTGCCCAAAATCTTTATGAAAAGTTTATTGAGATAAAACAAAAAAAGGGTGTCGCTGATTATGGGGATCTTGAAAAAGAAACACTTACTTTACTTAAGTTAGAGTCAGTGCGTAACAGATTAAAGGAAACTATCGATCTTCTTGTTGTCGACGAATTTCAAGATACCAGCCCGATACAATTGGCATTATTTATGCAACTAGCTGAGTGTGCCAAACGAACGGTTTGGGTTGGAGATATAAAGCAAGCGATTTATGGATTCCGCAATGCCGATCCAGAACTCATCAGTAATGCAGTGCGCGATAAAACCGTTGTGAAATCTGCCCGCTTGGATCACTCATGGCGATCAGTTCCAGATCTTGTATTCTTTGTTAATGAACTCTTCACATCAGTTTTCGCTAGGAACCTAAAGCTTCCCGAGGATGAAGTCCGGCTCGCCCCAAAAAGAAAACAGAATAATGCGAGTGGACCCGCGATACATATAACAGAAATCATCTCTAATGAGTTCACTAGATCTACCCCCCAAAAGCTCAAACGACTCACAAAAAGGAAACGTAGTGCGACCACCGCAGATTCCATCAAAGCCTTCCTCGATTCAGAACACAAAATCGGTGACGAAGAAGAATCAGATCCCCACAAAAAGCAACGAATTGTAGAGGCTCGAGATATTGCGGTGCTTACCAGAACCAACGGCCATGCCCAAGCTATTGCAAAAGAGCTTAGAATCCGCGGGATCGATGTTTCACTTGCGTGTAACGGATTGCTCAAAACTCCCGAAGTAAGACTTGCAATCGCCTGCTTGCGTGTTGTTGCAGATCCTTATGACAGCCTAGCGGTGGCCGAGGTCATGGCGCTTGAAGGCAATCACCTCCCCGAAGAATGGATTCCAGATCGCATCGGATACAATTACGATCAGAACCTGAAGGACCCATGGGGAACATCTGGGGATATCAAGTCCCAAGCTATCTGTGCGCTTGTGAATGCCCAAACACTTCCCGAGGCAAGAACTGCGAGCCCGCTTTTACTCTTTGAACTCTGTTACGATATCGCAGATCTTCCAAAAATGATATCCCGTTGGGGACCTACTCAGCAGAGAGCCGAGCAACGTTTGCTAAACCTGTCTGGTTTTAGAGAGCTCATCGAGAAATACCAAGAAACAATGTCTACCACTGCGTGCCCCGTTACCCTGGCTGGACTCTTCTCGTGGTTCGAAGACATTGCAGACGACCCAACAAATAGGCCCCAAGACAAGTGCCCAGTAGACCCCGATATCAACGCAGTATATGTAGGAACTTACCACGGATCCAAGGGGCTTGAGTGGCCTGTTGTTTTCACGACCGAACTCGACACTGAAACTCGGACACGCTTATTTGCCCTTCAGGCACATAACGATCAAAGCCAATTCACACTCTCAAATCCCCTCGCAAATCGTAATCTAAGACAGTGGATCACACCGCTACCAAACAAGAAGAATAATTTAGTAAAGCAAGCACTTGAACAATCTAAAATTGGACAAGCGGCAATGGAAAAAGCAATTTCAGAAGACATTCGCCTTCTTTATGTCGGGTTCACAAGAGCTCGTGACATTCTGGTCCTAATACATGATCCGGCAACACCATGCGGCTGGCTTAACCTAGCTGACAAAGACGAACGTCTTCTGGGGTCGCAGGACACAATCACTCTTAATGATGACACCCTTCCGATTCTGAATAATTCAGTCGTGTATGAGGAATACAAATATCAATCTAAACCTTCCGGCAACGTCACATACCCCGCAGGAAGCTCAATAAAAACAGACCGCTTACCTTTGACAATTACTGCTTCCTCTCAGGCCCCCAGAGAAACTTCTGTCGTCACCAATACCATCGAATTTGGCCAGGGAGTTCATCTTTCAGGACAAATTAATGACAGGGACTACGGAGATGCGATGCACCGCATCATCGTAGCTGAAATTCGGACCCCGGATCATCCAAACCGCATCGATAGAGCAGCCCGCCTGCTTTCACATTATCAACTCGAAAAAAATATAACTGCACAACAAGCCATAGAAACAAGTGATCAATACAGAAATTGGATTGAGACAACTTATTGCCCGCACGAGCAAATAGCAGAACTACCTTTTGACCATATCACCACTGAGGGTCAGCAAGTCTCTGGGTTTATCGACCATTTACTTCTCACGTCAAATGGACCTGTCATCATCGACCATAAAGTTTACCGCGGCAAAAGATCGGAGCTAGAAAAAAAGGCCCTCACATTCTCAGGTCAGCTAGCTCTCTACCGCCAAGTTATCGAGGCAAAATATCCAGACTTACCAACACCATCGTTGTGTCTCCACTTCGTGACCAAGGGTGTCCTTATGGAAATTAAAGAAACGTCCTGAGATTTTACGAAAATCCAGCTGGCCGCCGCCAAAGAAAATGGTCCATGTTGAGTGAGAGGATTTGGTGAAATCCAAATCCTAAGAAATGAATAAACAAAAGAGACACAAGCCTGAAGAAATCATCTTGTTGTTGCGTGAATGCGACAGCGGAAACCTGAGCCAGGAAAGCTTCTGTCAGCAGAAGCAAATTTCGGTGGCAACTCTCCATCGTTGGCGCAAGAAATACGGAATGATGGAGGTCGCTGATGCCA
>KB912167.1 GCA_000383735.1 Verrucomicrobia bacterium SCGC AAA164-M04 | reverse complement strand
CTTTGCCCATAGGTCGCCTCGCTTTGTTAAGAGCGAAGAGGAGTTTTGATTTGTTGAAAAGAGGAGTTTCGTTCGTGTTGATATATTTTCCGCGTTTATCGTCTTCGCGAAGAATCCGTGCGCTGAAGCCGACGACATCGTCTACGTCGTTATGAATTGGAAAAGTGAGTTGATCGTAAAATTTAACCCAGAGTCCCGATCGGGGGTTATTCTTGTCCTTAAGTCCACCCAATCCAGCTTGAAGAATTTCCCGACCATTAAATCCATTTTCTCGAGCCATTTGGAGAAAAAGCTTCGAGTTTCGGGGGGCCCATCCGATTAACCATTTTTGGGCAGTTTCTTTACTGAATCCTCTGCTCTTCAGGTATTCCCGTGCATGAGTTGCATCAGGATTCCTTAAGAGTTGCTCGTGGAAAAATCGGGCGGATTTGTTATTCAGTTCTTTGAGGCGAGAGATCTTGCGTCGTTTACGATCAGATTCCGGATCACTAGCTTCCTCAATAATTTGTATGCCAGCCCGATCAGCCAGCTTTCTGACGGCGTCGACGAAGGGGAGATTCTCATATTCCATTAAGAAATTGAGGGCTGATCCGCTTGCGTCGCAACCAAAGCATTTGTAGCGCTGCCTCGCAGGATTGATATTAAATGACGGTGTCTTTTCTCCGTGGAAGGGACAGTTGATTTTAAAGTCCGACCCCGAGCGCTTGAGAGGGAAATACCCGCCAATCAAATCGACAATATCCGTCGCTTCGAGGATACGTTCGATTGTTTCTCTTGGGATCATTCCCATGGAAGTAGTGTGAATCGGTTGTTTGGGTTTCGCCAGCCTTGGGTTACATTCTTTGCATGAAAACAGCGTTTTTTTATCTTCTTTTGGGTCTTGGCCAGCTCTTTGGCCAAGACATGAAAGTTTTCGGTAAATCAAATGAAGAAAGTTACGCAGGAAAGATCGTTCGGATTGAGATCGGTGAAAATTCTCTCACCAATGGACAAAGCTTCAAATTTTGGGAGCGTATTCTAGAGCGGGCTAGTGATGAGGAGGCAAAGGGGATCATCTTCGATCTAGACACGCGGAAAATATATCAACACGAACGAAACTCCTCTTTTCAACAAATCAAAACTCCTCTTCGCTCTTAACAAAGCGAGGCGACCTATGGGCAAAGAAAAATTTGCGCTTCTCTGTGAGGGTCAAGTCGATGCTATCGTCCTCCACGAATCAGGATTTGAGAACACCATAGCGCCTCTTGGCACTGCATTCACCGAACAACACGCTCGCATGATCAAGCGCTACACCGACCGGGTTGTTCTCTGCTACGATGGTGATAATGCCGGACTCGCCGCTGCCGACAAAACCTTCAAACAACTCACAGCTCAAGGTCTACCCGTTCGCTTAATGCACCTTCCAGATGGAGATGATCCGGATACTTTTGTCAAAAAACACGGCGCAGAAGCTTTCAAAAAACTCCTCGGATCAGCCAAGGAATATTTCGACGCCAAGCTTGATAAAGAGCTTAAGGCGATTGATTTATCATCAGCGGCCGAAAAGACCAAATTATTACAAGAGCTTGCCAAATCGGTTTGCGTCATGGATGACGACCTCCTCCGCGACGCCACAATCCAAAACCTAGCCATCCGGCTTCGCCTAGGAGTCGAAGATTTCCGGCGGGCAGTCGGAGCCGCAAAGGTCGATCTTAAGCGCTTTAGACCAAGAGAAAATCAAGAAGAAAAAGCAGACAAGGTAGAGCCCACCGCGATTGATCATTTAATCATTTATCTTTGCCACCTTGCCCTAAACTCAGAAGCCGCCGCCGAATATCTTAGCGAGCAATTGGAAACTCTGCAGGAATGTCTCAGCGAAACACTGGGAAACCACGTGCTCGGCGATATTCTAGCAAAACGACCCAACCCCGAAAGCGAGGCCGCAAAGCAAGCCTATCTCATGACCATTCCGAAAGGCGATCGTATCGCGCTTGAAAATGGCTTTACCGACGCAATACCCGAGGATCCGGTTTCCTCGGCATCCGACACAATAGCAATGCTTTCAGCCCGATTTTACCAAATCAAGGAGAAGGCGCTAAGAACACGACTTAACGATCCTAGCTTGACTCCAGACGAGATTTTAGAAGCTTTCGAGGAGGTCAAGCGCCTGCAGTCTATCCTAAAAGCACTCGATCAACGTTTCTAAGGGCTTCAAAAGCGAGTCCACAAAGGGCTTGCCAGAGAACCACCTCTTTAATATTTTGGGGTTGTGAATTACCGACTTATATTAATGATCGCCGCCGCTATTGGATCCTCCCTTTTCCTCTCATCCTGCAATACTTTCCTCGGAATGGGACGTGACTTTCAACGTCTTGGACAAGGTTTTGAGAATTCTGCCTATGGTAAAAAATGGTAGAGTAGATTTACTCGATTCAAACAAAACGGGAGGCTGAAATCAGCCTCCCGTTTTTTTGATTGAATTCAAAAATGCTAGATTACGCGAGACCCTTAAGTTTCTCTGAAATTTGGCCTTGGGTGACGCTTGCTCCGACTATCTGATCCTTGACCTCCCCATCTTTGAAAAACAGAAGAGTCGGAATGGAACGAATGCCATATTTGGCGGCAATAGCCTGGCCGTCATCTAGATTACACTTCCCGACTTTTGCTACGCCATCAACTTCTGCTGCAACAGCATCCACCATGGGTGAGATCATTTTACAAGGTCCGCACCACTCAGCCCAAAAGTCGACAAGGACGGGCTGATCAGAGTTAAGGACTTCGGCGTCGAAGTTGTCTTCAGTTATTGTTAGAGCCATAACGCGAATATGTACGGAAAAAGGGTGGCGTCAAGAGCCACCCTTTGAGGATTTTTCGACATATGATGTCGTCACCGAGATCTTTACGATTCCGTGATCAGCGATTACCCACCAACTCCCAAGGTAAGGAAGTTGAGAGCAGCGACGCCAACGGCGATGATGAAAATGATAATAGGAAGAGCCATAATTTTAATGTAATTGATCAAATTTAAACCTTAATCAAAAAGTTGCCCGAAGGTCTTCTCGTGGGTCCACATCATGATGGTGAGAGCCAAAACGGCAAGGCTAAGAACAAAAGCCAAAATAGACATCACCATTGGTATGGTGTCGCTTTCCTCCTCTTCATCGTCGTCCATCGCGATTGTCCCGATAGTTGACATTGTCGGAGCAGTCGGCTTTCCGAGCTGCTGAGTGCTCTGAAGTTGGACAGTAGCCTGAGGAAGCGCCGTCGTGGGGGCGCCTGCGGCTGCTCCTGGAGCTGGAGAGGTTTTAAGTGGAACAGTTGCCGGACCAGGTGCAGTTTTCAGAGGGATGGTAGGAGCCGGTGCGGGTGCACCACCTGCGCTTGGAGCAGGTGGTGGAGTCGGAGCACCAGAAGGTGCTGGCGCAGACTTTAATGGAATTGTTGGCGCTGGAGCCGGAGGCGCTGGTGCACTCGGAGCCGGCGGATCTGCCTTGAGCGTCGCGCGGACAGTCTCTTTCTTTACGGGCACTGATGAAGTTTGATCATCGGATGCGGGCGGCTGTGTGTTTTCGTTTTCTTCGGCCATAATTAGATCGTGGTGTCTATGAATTGAATAATCGCGTGGTGTTTGCCAGTGCTGTTAAAGAGTTAACAAAATTACGCCTCAACCTGTCAAACCACGAAGTTTAGAAAATTGAGGAAATATTGAGCATTTAAGACAAAATAAGGCCAAAAAAAGAAGCGGTGGGCAAAAACCCACCGCTTCTATCCTAAAATGCGCAATTTATGCTGATGGCCTACGGCCCTTGAAAGTCAGCTCGGCGATTCCCGATTTATCAAGTTCGCCAAGTCCAACTCCCACCATTTTGTCATATTGAGCCCTAGTGGCATCATTGACAGGCAGGCTAATCCCGACCCCTTCTGCTAAGGCAGCTGCAATCCCAGAATCCTTAGCGGCGTGTTCCGCTGAGAACCAACATTCATGATCACGATCAATCATATCCTCAGAATCAGTCTCGAGAACCCGGCTATTGGCCCCCGTTTGAGCGAAAATATCACACACCATCTGAAGATCAAGACCCATTGCATCGGCAAGACCCAAGCCCTCGGCTAGAGCCGCAGTGTTAATATTCATAACCATATTAACGAGCGCCTTCACCTCGGCAGCTTTACCGATTGGACCGCAGAGGCGAAGGTTTACGGAGAGTTGATCAAGAAGCTCCTTGTGCTGGGCGAAAACTTCCTGATCCCCCCCCAATCATTAAGAATAATTTTCCCTCGCGGGCTTGAGAAATCGATGATGCCATCGCCCCTTCCAGAACATGCGCTTCAACTTCTTTTCCAGCTTCGTAAACTTCTTTATGAATTCCAGGTGAAAGAGTAGCGCAGTTGATGAAAGTCTTACCCGACGCCCCAGAAAAAAGATTGTCTCCATCTTGCAAGAAGATAGCCCGCATCGCGTCATCGTTGGTGACCACGGTAAAGATTATCTCTGCTGCTTCGGTGACTTCTGACAAGGCTCCACAATCTTTGGCTCCAAGTTCGGCTGCGATCTCGGCTGAAGCTGTCTTATTAACATCAAAGACCGCGGTGATATCGTGTCCACAATCGAGTTGAAGGTGACGTGCCATATTGGCCCCCATTCGGCCTACGCCGACGAATGCTACTTTGCTCATGGTATTTTAGTGATTTTGGTTATTATGATTTGAATTCAGGAAAAAATGGATTGTGCGCTTTCTCCTCTCCTACCGAGGTCATAGGCCCATGCCCGGGACAGACCACAGTATGGTCTTCGAGAGTGAAAATCTCTGAACGATTCGTCGCAAGAGCATCCTTGAAGGAAATCACCCCGCCGCCCATCGACTGAGCAAAAAGAGCATCCCCCACGATGGCTACAGGGCGGCTGAGACCGTTGATCACATAAGTGGTTCCTGCTGGCGAATGCCCCCAGGTTAAACGGGTCGTAACCCGAAGCGTTCCAATCGAAAAAGTTTCACCAGCCGCAAATCGTTCGGCACCAGCAATAGGTTCCTTAGCATTCACCAAAACACGAATTTCAGGGTGTGCTTCAATAACCTTTTCGCGATCAATAATATGATCAATGTGAGAATGAGTGATGAAGAGAGTCTTAAGATCAACACCTAGATTTTTCACCATATCAAGGGCAAGACTAGCATCGGCACCCGTATCAAAAAGAGCCGCCTCTTTCGTCTGGGGATCCCAGATGAGATACGAATTTACAGTCATCATATCGTCCGGGTCTGGATCAAAAACAGTATTAGACTGCCGAAGTCCCTCAAGATCAACCGACTCCGGCCTCCAATCCCGATTTGCGAGCTCCACCAAGCAATCGGCATCGAGCCCAAGCGCTGGAGCGATTGCGCGAACCGCCACTTCGTCGAACTCCCCATTCTTCAATTTGGCGATGGCATCTGGCTCGACATTCGTAAGAAATGACAAAACGCCATCGGCCATTCCCGTACCTCTAATGGTTTTACCAATGACGTCTTCAAAAAAATCTTCAAGTTCGATCATAATTTCAGAGAAAGATTACTTTTTAGGAAAGAGAGCAACCAAGCGGCCAACTTTTGAATATTCGGTCACATAAATTTGACCTGCTGGTCCCCACTTAATCCCGTGGGGTGCCGAAAAAGCATTATCGTGAAGTTCTTCAGCCGGGACACCGTTCGTGGCCCACTGCTTCTTATCTGGATTATCTAAAAGGGCCGAAACCACTTTGCCGGCTTTATCCATCAAAATAACACGGCCTTCAATCTCGGCAACAGCCGCATAATCCCCACGAACGTCAACGTCAGCTGGCCGCCGCATCGGAGTTTCACCATAAATTCCGATCCATGTCAGATCCATTGTCAAGTGGATCATGCGTCGTCCATCCCGATCGCAAACAAGAATGCGAGGCTCGTCATAACGGAGATCGATTCCCGCTCCATGGCACGACGTAAATTGATCCTTACCAGTTCCTTTTCCCCCATAAGTTTTCACGAGAGCACCGTCGGACTTCAGTTTGTGAATCTTTTTGGATCCATAACCCATGAAAAAATAAATGTGCCCATCCGGCCCAACTAAAAGCTCCGTTAAGCCGCCCATTCCACCTTCAAGTTCCCCCGTCTTCTCATTGGGCAAAATTGCCACGATGTTCCCTTCTAAATCAAATTTAACAGCGCGATTTTTTCGGACCTGTGCCCCCCAAATAAATTGTTGATCGCCTTCCGTTACTGCAGTCAACGAGTGCATCCCGGCAAGCCCCCCCTTAAGCGATTTGGTGAAATTTCCAAAACAATTAAAGACCGCGATTCCTGGCTCACCGTTTGTAGCAGCATAAACGCTTCCGGATTGATCAACGGCAAGATCACCATGCAAGGAGCCTATATTCTCTCCATTTTCAGGAACGCCCCATCCCGGAACCGTCACATACTTATGACCTTCGGAACCTGTCACAATTGCGGTCGTGATAACGGCTCCCACCCCTTCACCATGATTGTGACCTTCATGGGCATAGAGAGCTGATGTAAGAATCAGAGACGAAAGTATAGCGATTGGCTGCTTCATGGTTGCAGGATGTTGTCTAACATCCCTAAGTCGAAAAGAAAAAAATCTCAGTATTAAAGAGGTGAATGAATCCCCACGGAAAATCACGCTTTGCTCCACCTTGCTTGATTTTTTTCATTCAATCTCGTCCGCCTGTGCTATTCCTTACTTATGACTCGAGGGTTTGTTGCAGCGACCGTCACATTGTTGATCGGATTTTCTCTTTTAAGAGCGGAAAGAGAGCAGTCTCAAGAATCTCCCTTGGTCCAGCTGATTTTCCCTAAAGAGTTCGGAAAACCCACTCTTCCAACAGACAACAAGCTAACGAAAGAGAGGATTTCATTGGGAGAAAAGCTTTTCCACGACACCATTCTTTCGATTGATGGCACTGTTTCGTGCGCGGCATGCCACGTCGAGGAGTTTGCTTTTAGTGATGACGTCGATTTATCCCGCGGGTTCGAAGGTCGCCTCGGGAAACGAAATTCTCCGCCCATCTTCAACCTCGCTTGGAAAAATCACTTTTTTTGGGACGGCCGCGCTAGGACAGTCCGGGACCAAGTCCTTCAACCGATCCAGGACCACCTCGAAATGGCTGCTAACCTAAACCAAGTCCTTTACAGGCTCAATCGGCGCAAATCCTACCGAGAGGATTTTAAGAAAGCCTACGGCCCCGGCGAAATCACCAGCGAGATGCTCTCGCTAGCGCTAGAAAACTACCTCCTCACAATCGTAAGTGGGGACTCAAAGTTCGACCAATCTCTCGAAAAAAAGGTGAAGCTAGACCCCCTTGAAAACGAGGGCCGCAGGCTATTTTTCACCTCCCATGAAAGTGGTGGAGCAGGATGTTCCGAATGCCATAGTGGCCCACATTTCAGTGACTTCACCCTTCGTAACAATGGTTTGAGGCCAGCCCCAGATTTGAATGATCTTGGGAGATACCGAGTTACCGGTAAGGAAAAAGACAAATTTCTTTTTTCAACACCAAGCCTCCGCAATATCGCCATCACTTCACCCTACATGCATGATGGCCGATTCAAGAACCTCACGGAGGTGATCGAACACTATAATACTGCACTTCATCAAACACCCACTCTTGATCCTGCGCTCAAGAAACAGGGGCTCAAATTAAAAGCTGCAGAAAAAAAAGCGCTCCTTGCCTTCTTACAAACTCTGACCGATCCCCAGTTTATCGAGGCTGCTAAGTGACCTTCCCAAACTTCTCCTCGAGGACTAATCGGCGATGTTCAAACATCCTCGCCAACTGATTCTTAACCACCAGAGCCCGAGCAACTTCACCAAAAATACTGAAACCCAGCGAGTAATGAATGAGATCCTTCACTCTTGTTCCCCCGCTCGTTTCTTCAAAGGAATGCCGATGGTGCCAAAATTTGAATGGACCAGAGATCTGGTCATCAACAAAGCTTTCACCCACTTTTAGAGCTTTGATCTCCGAAACCCACGGAATCCAAATCCCAGGTAAGACCTTTACTGAATACTCAATAATTTCGCCCTCATAAAGAACCTCAGAAGGAAGCGAAACAATTCTAAATCCCATTTTGGGAGGAGTCATTGCCTCAAGATTTCGGGGGCTTGAAAAAAACTCCCAAGCCTGATCTATAGAAACCGGAATCGTTTGTTCTTGCGAGAGCGAGTGAACCTTCATCGTTAAAACAAACTAACCTCACTTTGAAATTGGTCGTCCAAAAATATCAAAAATAGTCCCGACTCCCTTTTTGATTGCTTCGGTCCCCTTTTCGATTGCACCCGCCTCTTCCCCCTTCACTTTTTCCGGATTACCGCTACCCCTTGGATTAAATAAATCGGAAGCTTTTCCCAGAGCTAATTCAGCCACACCAAGAATCACCCCTTTCTCTTTAAGGAGCATCTTGGTAGACTCACCAATCGGCTTTCCTGTAAACTTGAGCGCATACTCTCCAATACCAGGAAGCATCTCAAACATCCTCTCCTTGGCCGCAGCAACCAATCGGTCACTCAGATCTTCCTGAGGAGCGTCGAGCGTGCCGCTGACTTTAAGCGGAGTCCACAAAAGACCCAAATCACCACGCTGAAAAACCTTAGTCTCAGCACCTGGAATATGAGCCAAAGTCCCGGGTGTAATACCAATGCGTAAATCGCCCTTACTAATTTCGTTCCCTTCAATCTCCATCACGCCCTCGACACGAACTAACCCTTCACTGGACAAAACGAGGTTGTTTAACTTGATATGTTCCCCGATCTTTTCAAAGTCTAGACTTGCTTCATTTAAAGACAGGCGACGAAAACGAGAAGTATTAGCGTACGCTGAAATTTTATCAAGCAACGGAAGAGCCGTGAGCATCCCATCCCTGATTCTGAGGTGACCGGTCAATCTAGAGTCAGTGTCTGGCTTGCCTGTCACTTCGAAGGAAAAATCAAGTGGCCCCATGAAACGCCGTTTCCAATCCTCAGCGATAACCTCTTGAACCCGAGAACCAGTCACTTCGCCCCGGATTTGCCAAGTCCCGTCTTCGATGCCGAAATCCCCTTCCGCGATCATCAAACCATTTTCCAGCACCTCAAATTCAGATTCCAGCAAGTAAAAGCGATTGCCTGAATACCTACCCTTGGCCGCGCGCAGCGTCATCTTTTCTGCAAGTGAAATAGGAGTCGAGATTTCGCCGCCAACGAGCGTTACATCGTAAACATCCTTCGTCGAACCAGGCCGGATTTTTGCCGAAGCATTCTGCCATTCCCACTCCCCGTTGTCCAACTTAGCTGATCCCTGCACGGAAGCGATATCGATTCCAATTACTTCAAGAGAGTCCGGCAAGAAAGGATC
>KB912166.1 GCA_000383735.1 Verrucomicrobia bacterium SCGC AAA164-M04 | reverse complement strand
TTCGCTGTATCGCCTTAATGAAGGGAATACCACTTAGAATCGGCCGCGAGGCAGTTCCAAAAGCCGAAGAATCAGCAACCCGTCAATTCAAGAAGCAAAATGAGGCCTCCGTTGATTCCGAGCTTAGCCTTATGGGAGTGGTAAATCACCCCATCGGAGGAGCAATTCCAAATCCCTGTTACAACAAAGAAATCTCAGCGGCGACTAACCCGGCGCAATTCATGGTCATGGTGGGTCGAATCGATGCCAACACCTATGACCATTGTAACCGCATGATTTTAGACGCACTTGATGTCGAAAAAGACGGTCTTTGGGGAATGACTTATTTGGATCTGTGGACCCGGGGAGGAAGCTATAAGTTGGGTGATGATTGGATCGAAAACATCACCAAGGCCTCTATCAACTCAGCCACGCCCACCATAGTTGACCGCATGAAAAACACCTTCGTCACCAACTACCCCATGCGTGATGCCGCGGTCTATTTTGGATGGTATACCCAGCATCGCAACGGCCCTTTTCTTAACGATCAAATGAAATTTAAAAAGGGTGCCATCGCTGCCCATCTTCACTCTTTTAGTGGAGCCCAGCTTTTAAATCCGGCAAAAAACTGGAGCGTCGGGCTAATTGATCGAGGAGCCGCTGCGACCCTTGGAAATGTATGGGAGCCTTACCTTGGTTTCACTCATCGTTTCGATATCTTTTATGATAGGCTTCTTAAAGACTACAGTCTTGTAGAAGCCGCCTATATGTCGATCAACGTCCTCTCGTGGCAAAATATCGTGATTGGAGACCCTCTCTATAGGCCCTTCAAGACCACCACCGTTCGCACCAATGCCATGGTAAAAGATCGTGACTACAAACTCATTCGCTACGCGCAAACTAGGTTCCCTGATCCTGAAATCCGCCTCACTGAATTACTCAAAGCTGCCGAAAGAACAAAAAGTGGTATTGTCTATGAGATGGTTGCATTTCACACGCTAGAAGGAGGCAAAAATGAAGAGGCCGCAAAGGGCTTCAAGCGAGCCAAAAAACTTTTCACCAACTCGGCTGACAAACTTCGCCAAGATCTTCATCTCGTAGAGCTAGAACGTCGTCGTGGTAAAATTCCCGCCGCCATCGAAATCCTAAAGCAAGCCAAGTCAACTTATAAAGACATCCCAGAGGTGAAAGCCGTTGAAGGATTATTAACGATTCTGGATCCTCCTGCGCCACCGCCCACCAAGCCAAAAAAGTAAGTATGACCTATCCCAGTCTACTTAAAGTCACGGCAGCTGAGACCCATATACTCGCCGAAAACCAAGGAACCCCAAGCTTTGATGAACTTGAAGTCCAGTCGCGTTGGTTTTCGGGATATTTCTCGCGAGATCATCTGTCCAATCACGGCCAAAAAATCTCTATTATTTCGCCCGGTGAGTGGAATCATGGCGCTGGGCCCGATTTTATAAATGCAACCATCGAGATCGATGGGGAACGTCACCACGGGCCTATTGAACTCGATCTCGATTCGAGAAACTGGGAGCGACACGGGCACAATCAGTCAACAACCTTTAACGATATCATCCTCCATATCGTTATCAATGACTCAGGCCCTACCTTCTTTACTCGCACTTCAAATCATCGTGACATTCCCCGCATTATTCTTTCACCTGCCGAAGTCAGCACCGCTCTCAGCCGCCCCCGACTGACCCAAGCTCTTGCGCGACCTGGTCGTTGTCTTCGCCCCCTTGCTCACATGGCAGTTGTCGACATCACGTCCCTTCTCCGTGAGTCCGCCAAGTATCGAGCTCAACTGAAGGCGACACGCTTTGAGGGAACCGTCAAACTCCATGGTTTTTCACAAGCGCTTTGGGAGGCACTTGCCGACGCCCTTGGCTTCTCGGCCAATCGACATCCCATGCGCCTCCTCGCACAACGCCTTCCCATCAAAAAGCTCCTGAAGCACACTCCCGAAGACCTTGAAGCGATCATCTTCGGCACTGCCGGATTCCTCTCACCCAATCTACACAAAACCGCACCCGACGACTCCCGTGAATGGCTCGAAGGTCTGTGGACGCGCTGGTGGAAGCATCGTCCTAACTACGAATTTTCCACAGCTCGCACTCCCGCCTGGTCGACCCAAGCAACCCGTCCCGGCAACCATCCCCAGCGCAGACTTGCCGCCCTCGCCGCCTCCGCACGACAATGGCCAACGCTTTCAAAGTCCGCCCACCAAACCCCACCCTTCGAAAACTTTTCCAAATCCCTCTCTACTTTGAGCGAACCATTTTGGGACCACCATCATACCCTGCTTTCGGCACGCACCAAAAAACCGATCAGACTCATTGGGAAATCACGCCTTGAGGAGTTCCTTATCAACACCCTTTACCCCCTTCACCCCGAAACTTGGGCCGAGTTCAAAAAAATACGTGCCGGCGCTCCGAATCAAAAAGTAAAGCGCTCTTGCGAAAGGCTCTTCGGGTCACTCGCAAACGCCAAGCCACATCTGAAATTTGCGTGGCAACAACAAGCGCTCCTTCAAGTGTATCAAGATTTTTGCCTAGAGGATCTCAGCAATTGCACCGACTGTTTATTCCCGGAACAACTCACACAATGGAAATCGAACGATGACTGAAACAGAAGCTCTCATTGCCCTCAATCAACTTCCCGTTGCTGGGCCGGTCAAAATCCGCCGCCTCCTCGAAAATTTTGGCAATGCCGTGAACACCCTAAAGGAAAGTAACTCTTCCTTGCAAAGAATCCAAGGAATCGGTCCAGAAACCGCTAAACTCATCACCCAATGGCACGATTACGCTGATCCTGCCGCAGAACTGCAACTCGCCAAAGAACGGAATATTAAAATACTGACCCAAGAAGATAAAGACTACCCTCTGGCACTCCGCGACGCCTACGATGCTCCAATCGTTGTTTATGTCTGGGGAGACCTTCAGGAAACTGACTTCCACTCCGTCGGTATCGTCGGCTCCCGAAAACTCACACACTATGGTCGTGAAGCAGCCCGAAAGTTCGCCTTTCAACTCGCGAGTGCCGGGCTCACTGTTATCTCAGGATTAGCACGTGGGATTGACACTGCAGCGCACGAAGGCGCCGTCGCTGCGAATGGTCGCACGATCGGGGTTCTTGGATCTGGTTTAATGCAAATTTATCCACCGGAGAATCTTGCTCTTGCCGAAAAAATCGCCGATGGCCATGGGGCTATCATCTCCGAGTTCCCTCTTCAAACCTCTCCGGACCGCAAAACCTTTCCTCAACGAAATCGTATCGTCGCTCATTGGTCGCGTGCGCTCCTTGTAGTCGAATGCCCTAGCCGCTCCGGCTCGCTCATCACCGCAAATTTTGCACTCGAAGCCGGCCGCCAAATATACGCCGTCCCCGGCCCCATCGATCGCCCGACATCCGGTGGCTGCCATGATTTAATCCGAGAAGGAGCCATCCTCGTTACCGACGGATCGCAGATCCTCGAAGATTTCTCACATCTCAACTTTTCCACTCCAAAAAACGAAGAACCTCGGCCAATCGAAAACTTCGTAGACCTCAGCCCCGAGGAAAACGCCGTTTTAAAAGCGCTTAGCGGGAGTGACCAATCGATCGATGAAATCGTCGAGAAAACGGAGCTCCCTGCCTATCAAATCTCTGTCATTTTGATGAAAATGGAGCTTCGAAAACTCGTAGTATCCCTCTCTGGCCAACGCTTCACACGCAAAAACTAGTAGGGAATTTTGCACAATCTTCCTTCGGAAAGATCTTTCTTCAAAAGAAATTCCTTCCCATCCCCCCCCTCCAAGCTCTAAGTCCGGCTCGTGTCAAAAACTCTCATCATTGCAGAGAAACCCTCTGTTGCCACAGATCTCTCCAAAGCCCTCGCCAAAACCCTTGGCAAGTTTACCAAGAAGGGAAAGTCCCGCGATGCCCAGTATTTCGAGAATGACAACGCTATGATTACCTCGGCGGTTGGTCACCTCATCGAGCTTAAAATGCCGACCGGCCCAAACGGTAAAAACCTCCCCTGGAAGTTTGATGTCCTCCCCGCCATCCCATCTGACTTTGCTCTCCAACCCATCGAACAATCCGAAGGTCGCCTAAAACACGTCCTGTCATTAGCCCGTAAAAAAGACGTCACCGAAATCGTAAATGCTTGTGATGCCGGACGCGAAGGTGAGCTCATCTTCCAATACATTATGGACTACGGGAAAATCAGCAAGCCAGTGAAGCGACTCTGGATGCAGTCCATGACGACCGGAGCCATCCAAGAAGCGTGGTCAAGCCTCCGCAAGGGCGAAGAAATGTCGAACCTTTCGGATGCCGCCAAATGCCGATCGGAATCGGACTGGCTCGTCGGCCTTAATTCGACCCGCGCTCTCACCTGCTTCCGCTCCCGCCATGGTGGCTTTAACATTACTGCTGCCGGTCGAGTTCAAACCCCAACTCTCGCTATCCTCGCGAAACGTGAGAAGGAGATCCAAGCCTTTGAATCCAGCCCTTACGCCGAAGTCCACGGCACCTTCGGCGTCGCCGCCGGTGATTACGAAGGTAAATGGGTTGACCTAGACTTCAAAAAGGACGCATCCCTTCCCCACGGTCGCGCCGAACGAATCTGGGACAAGGGAAAAGCAATGCTCATCACCGAACGCTGCAAGGACAAAACTGGCACCGTCACCGAGGAAAAAAAGCCGACCAAACAAATCGCCCCCCAACTCTACGATCTCACTACCCTTCAGCGTGAAGCTCCCTTCACCGCAAAAAACACCCTCGGCCTTGCCCAGACGCTTTATGAGCGTCACAAGATGATCACTTACCCTCGAACCGATTCGCGTTACCTCCCCGAGGACTATATGGCGAACGTAAAACAGATCGTCACTGAACTCTCCGAGTCATCGTCAGATCTGGCCGATTGGGCCAAGGATGCCATCAAGAACGATCGTCTCAAATTTCAGAAGCGTATCTTTAACAACGCCAAGGTCTCCGATCACTTTGCGATCATCCCGACCGGTCGGGTTGTCAAAATCGACGAACCAGCTGCCAAACTTTACGATATGATCGTGAAGCGCTTCCTCGCAGTCTTCTTCCCACACGCCGAATTCGAAGTGACCAAGCGCCTCACCACCATCGACCACGGATCTGAAAAAGACACCTTCCGCACCGACGGAAAAATCCTCGTCACTCCTGGATGGCTCTCCGTTTACGGTCGTAAGCCTGGCGTCGGCGCAGGAAAGGATGAACTCTGTGTCGTGCAGGATGGCGAAGACGCTCAGGCCGTCGCAATCGAAATGCTCGAAAAGGATACTAACCCGCCTGCCCGCTACACCGAATCCACCCTCCTCTCTGCCATGGAGGGCGCCGGGAAACTTGTCGATGACGATGCCCTTCGCGAAGCAATGTCCGAGCGTGGGCTTGGAACTCCTGCCACCCGCGCCGCTACTATTGAAGGTCTCATCCGTCAAAAATATATCACTCGTGACGGCCGTGAACTCATTGCAACTGGCAAAGGTGTTCGCCTCATCGACCTCCTGCAGGAAATGGACGTCAAACCACTCACTAGTCCTGAAATGACTGGCGACTGGGAGGCAAAACTCCACCAAATGGAAAAAGGAGAACTCGCTCGTGACGCTTTCATGAATGAGATCAAAAAATTCACTGAGAGTGTTGTCCAAAAAGCGCGTGGCCACTACGAGGAAATCATTTCCCGTCCTTTCGACGACCTCAAGTGCCCCTGCCCAAATTGTAATGCTCCTGATCTCAAGCAAACCGACGCCACCTACGAGTGCCGCGAACCGGATTGTGGATTCCGAATTTCGAAATACATCGCCGGACGCCTCCTTACCGGAGAGGAGGCTGCCACTCTCTTTACTACGAAATTCCTCGAACAACGTGACGGTTTTGTTTCCCGTTTCAACCGTCCGTTTGAAGCTGCTCTCGAACTCAATCAAGCAGTCTCCAAAACCGGGAAGAAAGGAAAATGGAAAACCGGATTTGTCTTCGACTCCGACTTGGAATCTGTCGATGACCTCACTGAAGATCAAATGATCAAAGAGGTGATTTTGACCAATGGGAAACAGGCCAAACTGTATGAAACCGATAAAGCATTTATGGTCCCCGCCATGGTAACAAAGGAAAATCCAGATGGCTTCCGCCTTGGCAAGACCATCTTACAGAAAGAGCTCAATGCCACTGACGTTGAAAAAATGCTCGTCAGCGGTAAGACTGATCTCCTGCCTGGATTTATCTCTAAAAAAACCAGGCGCGCTTTCGCAGCCCACCTGACTCTTGATCCCGACACCGCAAAAATCGGCTTCGAGTTCGCCCCTCGCAAAACGGCCAAGAAGGCTGCTAAGAAAAAGGAATAGCTCAGTTTTTCTTTGGATTGCGAAAGCTTGCTCCTGCAACCCAAAGACTCAGCCTAGTGATCCTGTGCGGCAGTCTCCTTGCCTCCGGGAAAGCGCACGTTATCGACCAACTCAGTAACCTCCTGCGGTGGAGCCGGAGTGAATCGCGAGACAGTGAAGGCAACTGCGAAGTTGATGAGCATTCCGAGGAATCCAATTCCTTCCGGTGAAATTTGAAACAGGTATTGATCCTTCGTTCCTCCCATGAATTGGAAATAAATGATGTAGGCCAAAGTAAATCCAATTCCTGCAACCATCCCGGCTATAGCGCCTTCTTTATTCATCCGGCGAGAAAAGATCCCCATCAACAAGGTCGGAAAGAATGAAGAAGCAGCCAGACCAAAGGCAAAGGCCACTGTTTTCGCAATGAAAGTCGCAGGTGGATTTATCCCGAAGTAAATCGCAACCAACAAGGCTCCCAGGGAGGCCAACCGCGCGTATCTTATTTCCTCTTTATCACTCAAATCAGGCTTCACGACCTTCTTCATGAGATCATGCGAAATCGCGGTTGATAGTACTAAGAGCAACCCGGCAGCCGTCGAGAGTGCCGCGGCGATACATCCAGCCATGAGAAGCGCGATAACCCACTTTGGCAAACCTCCCATGTAAGGATTCGCCATCACCATGATATCAGGCTTAAAAGTGAGCTCGTTTAAATCTCCAACTTCCTGACGTTTCGGTCCAAAATGCTGAATTTTTCCGTCTCCGTTCTTATCCTCCCAGCTCATGTAACCCGTTTTTTCAAAATGCCCAAACCACTCAGGAGCTTCTTCACGAGGAGTGTCCTGAAGCTTCTCAATCAAATTGACTCTGGAGAAACCTCCAATTGTTGGAGCTGTAAGATAAATCACAGCGATGAATGCCAGCGTCCAGCAAGCAGAGGTGCGAACAGCCTTCACATTTTTCACCGTAAAGAAGCGAACAATCACGTGTGGTAATCCTGCTGTTCCGCACATCAATGCAGCTGTAATACAAAACATGTCGATTCGGGGTAATGACCCGCTGGTATATTTCGCGAAACCTAATTCGGTATTAATATTATCTAGCTTATCTAGAAACGGTAATGATTCGCCATTCGCCGAATACTCTCCGATGAAACCAAACTGAGGGATGACATTTCCAGTGAGAGTCATCGCAATGAAAATTGCTGGAATAGTGTAAGCAAATGCCATTACACAATACTGAGCAACTTGCGTGTAAGTAATTCCCTTCATCCCACCGAGGCCGGCGTAAAAGAAAACGATCGCTCCTCCAACCCAGACTCCAGTGGAAATTTCAATTTCAAAAAGAGTGGAAAAGACAACACCCACTCCTCTCATCTGCCCCATGATGTAGGTTAGACATATGAAAATCGCGCAAACGACTGCCACCAATCGGGCCGTCTTGGAATAGTAGCGGTCACCGATAAAATCGGGCACGGTCGCCTTTCCAAACTTCCGCAAAAAAGGCACCATTAGAACTGTCAGGAGAACAAATCCGCCGGTCCATCCCATCAGAAGACGGGAACCATCATATCCACTCGTTGCCAGCAAACCAGCCATCGAAATAAACGTCGCCGCACTCATCCAGTCGGCTGCTGTTGCCATTCCGTTGGCAAATGGAGAAACACCACCACCAGCCGTGTAGTATTCCTTTGTTGATCCCGCCCGCTGGCGTACCGCAATTCCAATGTATAGAGCGAAGGACAGCCCGATAAAAATGAAATTCCAAGTATCTTGAGTCATTTCGTTTCCTCCTTATCCTGTTCAAGCTTCGACTCAATCTGCTCCATCCAAAATTTATAGCCCAATAAAATGAGCACAAAGGAAATGATCGACCCCTGCTGCGCCATCCAAAAACCAAACGGAGCTGACCCCACACTCGGGAAATTCCCATCAAGCCAATCTCGCAGGAGAATTCCGCAACCAAATGAGGTCAGAAACCAAATCAAAAGGAGTGTCCCCACACACCGTAAGTGTGCCCTCCAATAACGCCCTTTGGCGGTTTTCGTTTTTTCCATATCAATTGTGTTTCGGAAGGCTTAACAACTCGACAGGGCTGCTGAAAGCCTGAAAGCGAGGCTTGGGCATTTTTCGTTTTGGCCCGGAGGAATTCATGTTTTCTTTCTGACGCGGCTACATCCGCACGAAATTCTCTTATGAGCACTCCCATCGAGGTCCGTTCTCTGGACCGTCTCCCAAGAGACGGATGCCTCATCGTGCCCAGTCGACTCGATGCAAACCAAGCGAATGCACTGGCTTCCAGCCTAGCTGGTCGAAACATCACCTGGTTGGTCGAAGAAACTGTAACTCTCACCGAGGAACTCCAGTCTTACCTCCAGCACAGTGGTCATCGTGGAGCAGCATTTTCTAAAACGGATGAATCTCTCCCGGACGTCGGTAGAAATCTCGGGCCTAAAATTGAAGCTAATGGCGTTCTCATCTTTGTTCCTGGTGTCACCAACGTTCGCCCTGGCTCCTCCTGCCATATTCCTTCCGGTATCCTCCAAGCCCTTTGCCAACTTGAGATCCCTATCGCGCCTCTTGATGTTTCGGTTCCGGCAGAAATGAAACTTGAGATCGAAAATTCGTCCAAATTTCCAGCCGCCATTCTTAATTTCAGCAATGCTATTCCCCGCGGTCAGGCCACTATTGCCCGCTACCGCGAAGCACTGCTAATTGCCTCAGAAGAAAGTTTTTCCAGCCGTGATTTCCTCCGAGAATCTCTCGCGATGGCAATCCTTCAGGGGCTCAAAAAACACTCTAAGAAGAACAGCCTTTACGACGGCACCGACGATTCTGAACTTCCCTTCGAAAAAATTCTTGGAGCAGCCCTCGCTCTTTCCAAGGAAATAAAACTAGCAACTAAAAAAAAGCGTATCGGTGTAATACTTCCTCCTGGCCGTGGTGGAACGATTGCCAACATCGCAGTCCTTTTCGCCAATAAGATTCCGGTGAATCTTAACTTCACTGCTTCACATGAAGCCATCGGCTCCGCAATTCGCCAAGCTGACGTAGATCGTTTTATCACCGCCGACCCCTTTGTTCGAAAGGTCGCTGATTTCCCATGGCCGCCCAACCGGGATCTCCTCTTCATCGAAAGAATTCTTCCAAGGATTAAGAAAAAAA
>KB912165.1 GCA_000383735.1 Verrucomicrobia bacterium SCGC AAA164-M04 | reverse complement strand
CCTGTTCCTGATCGAGTTGCGCGACGTCGTTTCGAAGAGCGGTGGGGCGATGCGAAACGGGAAGGCTTACTATACTCTCAACCGCCTCCGCAAGTAGAGAGCTCCAGGATGAATCATCAAAGCTGGATCAAATTGCTTCCGACTACGCTCTTACTGTGCTGTGCGATAGCACCCTTGTTGGCGGACGATAAGCCTGCTGCGCCGCTGCAGAAGCAGAAGGCAGCGGAGCATGTTGCCCTGACCAGAGAGCCTTTCACCATCGCGGTTTTGCCCGACACCCAGTTCTACTGCGACACCCGACTCAAGCTGTCTGCCAAGTGGGGTAATGGAGATCTACGGCGTTACTTCTTCAAACAAACAGAATGGGTCCGCGACAATCAGGAGCGACTCAACATCGCTTTTCTTGTCCACGAAGGAGATCTCGTGCAGGCGGACGCCCCGGAGGAATGGGCCATCGCCAAGGAAGCCATGTCTGTCTTGGACGGGAAGGTTCCCTATAGCATGTGCCTGGGAAACCATGACATGGGTTTTGAGAAGGCGGATAACAAATATGGCGGTAATATCGGCGTCAACCGGACCACTCTGTTCAATCAATACTTTCCTCGCGAGAAATTCGCGAAGCGACGCGAATTTGGCGGCACCTTTAATCCGGAGCGCCATGACAATTCCTGGTATCACTTCGCGGCAGCAGGGATGAAATTCCTGATTGTTTCCCTCGAATGCAAACCGCGCGACGAGGTGCTGGAATGGGCGAACCAGGTGGTCTCTGAGCACTCTGACCACCGTGTCATTGTCCTGACGCACGCCTATCTGAATCCGAAAAAATCAAGAAATACCTCGGGTGGAGTGAAGGTCAAAGGCAACACCGGTGAGCAGACGTGGCAAAAGTTCGTCAAGAAGCACAAGAACATCTTCATGATTCTCTGCGGTCATCACACTGGAGAGGCCGTTCGCACCGACGCCGGAGATCACGGCAACCAGGTTCACCAGATCCTGTGCGACTACCAAGGGATGAACAATGGCGGTGAATCCTGGCTGCGCTACATGACCTTCAAACCGGAGGCGAACAAGATCAGCATCCACACCTACAACCCCGCCCTCGACAAATTCATGGACCGCCCTTCCAGCAGGTTCGACCTGGACTATCCCATGATGCCGAGTGCAACCGCTCCGGAGCCGCCAGCATCGGCAAGATGAAGAAGCCTAAACCAGCATACAAAGAGAAATGAGAACAATGAATCGAACGATGCTGCCAATGATGGCTCTTGCCGTGCACTCATATAGTGTCGCCACTGGCCTCGCCTAGGACAACCCGCCGATCTGCAGCAAGCAGATCAAGCTGCCACAGGAAGAAGAGCAGCCGATGTAGCAAAATCGGAACTCGTTTGGGTAGATTAGGGCGACTTACCTTGATTCCACGGCGACGCGGTTGAAGCATCAAGATGCCGTGTGGTGACGCTCAAGAGATCCCTATGTTCTACTTTGGATCGCCCCCGATTCACTACTTTCTGAACAAGATGGCGATATCGGAAATGACCTGCGAGATAGTCTTAACGAAGGCGATGTGAAGCAACGCATCTGACGCCTTTATACACAAAATAATCGTTCAAGTACTAGTAAAGGAACGGTGAAATCGATATAGTCTCGTTATTATGTCAAACGACCAGATTAATATTGCGATCGTCGGACTCGGTTTTGGTGCCGAATTCATCCCGATTTATCAACGTCATCCGAATGCCAATATGGTGGCGATTTGTCAGCGGACGCAATCCACTTTGGATGAAATTGGTGACAAGTATGGCGTGGAAAAGCGCTACAATGATTACGATGCTTTATTGGCTGATCCGGACATCGATGCGGTTCACATTAATACCGCGATTCCTGATCATGCGGCGCACACAATAGCGGCTTTGAAGGCAGGGAAGCATGTTGCGTGCACAGTGCCTATGGCAACGTCTGTGGAAGATTGTCGTCAGATCGTGGAGCTTTGTAACGAGACCGGCCTGAAATACATGATGATGGAGACGGTGGTGTATGCGCGAGAGTTCCTCTACATGAAGGAACTTTATGACAAGGGTGAGCTCGGGAAGTTACAGTTTTTGAAGGCGTCTCATCAGCAGGATATGGAAGGTTGGCCGGGATATTGGCCAGGGCTTCCTCCGATGCATTATGCGACGCATTGTGTGGGTCCAGTTCTAGGGCTTGGACGTCATGAGGCGGAATATGTTTCGTGCTTCGCATCGGGAACGATCGCGGAGGATATGCACGATTGCTATGGCTCGCCATACGCTATCCAGAGTTGTCACATTAAGTTCAAAGATAGTGATCTTTCGGGGCTCGTTTATCGCTCGCTTTTTGATGTAGCCCGTCAATATCGCGAGTCTTTTGAAGTCTACGGCGTTGATAAATCGGTGGAGTGGCCCCTCATCGAAGGTGAGCCCTTAGTGGTTCATACAGCGAAGAAGCCCGAGCCAGAGATTCCCGAGAAGGTTGAATGCCCTGACTTTGCTCATTTACTTCCCGACGAAATCGCACCTTTCACGACGGGAGGAGTTTACGGTGGCGACGAAGGAGAAGATCACCTTTCCTATACCCAAGGTGGAGGTCACGGTGGCTCACATCCTCACTTGGCGCATCAGTTTGTTGAATTGCTACGAGGGAATGGCGAGGGTTACCCCAATGCCGCCCAGTCAGCCAACATTACTTGCACGGGTATTCTTGCACACGAGTCCGCTCAAAAAGGTGGTGAGTTGATTAAGCTTCCTGAATTCACTTTACAATAATCTTGGTCATGAAACGTCTCGTAATAGCCATTCCCCTCGTTCTGCTCGCAGCCCTTTCTTTCGCTTTGAATAAAGCAGAAACTCCCGCTGAGGCTGAGGGGCCAATTCGGATTTTATTTCTGGGTCACGATTCGGAGCATCATGATTCCAACAAGTATTTTCCGATGCTTTCGAAAGCTTTAGGCCGAGATGGGATTTACTTTGATTACTACACTGATGTCGAAGAGGCGCTGGGAGATTTTTCACATCTTTCGAAATATGATGGAGTTTTGCTATATGCGAACCATGGCGCAATTTCGGAGAAACAGTATGGGAACTTGAAGCGGTATATCACTGAAGGAGGAGGGTTTATCCCTGTCCATTGTGCGAGTGCTTGTTTTAATAATGAGCCTGACTTCGTGAGATTGGTAGGTGGGAAGTTTGCTCATCATAAGGGAAAGGAATTTACCACGACAGTGGTGGCTCCGAAGCATCCGGCGATGAAGAATGTCATAGAATTTAAGGCGTGGGATGAGACTTATGTGCATTCGGGACATGGAAGTGATCGCACGATTCTGATGGTTCGGAAACCTGAGGGAGATGATAATGTGAACGAGCCCGAGCCTTGGACTTGGACCCGGAATGAAGGGAAGGGTCGTGTGTTTTATACAGCCTCGGGCCATGATCAACGGGTTTGGTCTCGTGACGAATTCCACCAACTTCTGAAGTCGGGGATTCTTTGGGCTATTGGAGAAGATCGTAAGAAATCGTATGAGGGTTTCATCTCATCGCGTAAGGCGCTGACTTATGAGACGCGTGCTAATATCCCCAACTACGAGAAACGTCCAAAGCCACTTCAGTATCAACATCCGCTGAGTCCCGAGGAGAGTTTAAAATACACTCAAGTTCCGGTGGGTTGGAGGCTGCAGCTATTCGCCTCAGAGCCACAAATCGTAAATCCTATTGGTTTGGCCTGGGATGAAAGTGGCCGACTTTGGGCCGCGGAGACCGTGGATTATCCGAATGAGATTAAGGCGGAGCGCAAGGGTGACGATAAGATCAAGATTCTAGAGGATACGAATGGTGACGGCCGATGCGATAAGGTGACGGTATTTGCAGATGGTCTCAATATCCCGACTTCACTGACCTTTGGAAATGGAGGTGTCTACGTGCATCACGCGGCCGAGACTTTATTCCTTAAAGATACTGATGGAGATGATAAGGCTGATATTCGTGAGGTTGTTTTGAGGGGATGGGGAACTGGTGATACACATGCCGGGCCATCGAATCTTCGCTATGGTCTCGATAACGAAATTTGGGGGACGGTCGGTTATTCCTCGTTTTCTAACGATGGGAATCGATTCGGGAGCGGGGTGTATCGTTTCACGAAGGATGGTTCATCCCTGGAGTTTCTGCACCAGTTCAATAATAACACTTGGGGTTTAGGCCTTAATAATGAGGGAGATGTCTTCGGCTCGACCGCTAACAATAACCCGAGCTTTTTCTGTGGGATTCCAGCAACAATTCTTCCAGGAAGAAAAGGGTTAAGTGCGAAAATGGTGGCTTCCTCTTCTACCTTCCATCCAATCACGCCCAATATCCGACAAGTTGATGTCTTCGGTGGCTATACTGCGGCAGCTGGCCATGCTTTTGCCAATTCAGACAACTTCCCTGAATCGTGGCGCGGGAAGCGGGCCTTCGTAGCAGGACCAACCGGGAATCTACTCGGGATGTTTGACACGAGTCGTAATGGCGCGGGATATCAGTCGAAAAACGCATTTCAGCTAGTTGCTTCAGCTGATGAATGGTTCTCTCCGGTTGCGGCGGAGGTCGGTCCTGATGGGAACCTTTGGATCTCGGACTGGTATAATTTTATCATTCAACACAACCCTACTCCAAAGGATAATCGTGGTGGATACGCTGCCAAGAATGGAAAAGGAAACGCGCACATTAATCCAAACCGGGATCGTCAACATGGGCGCATCTACCGCTTGGTTTGGAACGAGGCTCCCGAGTCGGAAATAAAATCACTGGCAGGAGCTTCCAATAAAGAATTGCTCCAGGCTCTGGGTGATTCCAACCAATTTTGGCGCCTCACAGCGCAAAGGCTTCTAGTAGATGGAAAGAAGATCGAGGCAGCTAAAGCGCTGCGCGCTCTTGTCGGGAAACCTGGGATTGGTGCCATTCATGCGCTTTGGACTCTTGATGGATTAGGAAAGTTGGATTCTGACACTCATCGTAATGCCTTGCTCTCAACAAATCCTGTTCTTCGTCGTAATGCGGTGCGTGCTCTACCATTGGACGCTTCAGGAGTAGACCTTATTTTTCAATCTGGAGTCATCAACGATTCCGATCTCACGACTCGTCTTGCTGCTTTCGTGGCTTTGGCGCAATTCCCGACAAGTGAGCCTGTTAAAAATGCCGTAACCTCTCTTGGGAATGATGAAGTGAACCACAAAGATGAATGGTTATCGGCGGCTCTTGATGCGGCAGGAAAAAAACATCAGGCTGAAGCTTTTGCTGATTTGGAATATGAAGAATCAAAAGAGAATTTGTTGGAGAATGGGAACTGGGAAGTTTTCATTCACAGTGGAAATGGAGCTCAACATCTACGGCCCACTAAAGAAGGTGCCAAGGGGGGCAAGTGTCTTAAGATTGAATCAAAAAGACCGACCGATACTTCGTGGGGAGCCGTGGTTAAGGTAAAAACTAATACTCGATATCGTCTAAAAGGTAAGATTAAGACAGAGGGAATTCAAGGGGGGGGATTGGGCGCCCTTTTCAATGTGCACGAATTGCAAAGTCCTGAGAGAGTCAAGACCAAGGCGCTTCGTGGAAAGAAGGATTGGACCGAGGTTTCGATTGATTTCAATTCTTTGGGAAGGGAGAAAATTACGATCAACGCGCTCTTTGGAGGGTGGGGGCAGTCCACGGGAATTGCTTGGTTTGATGAGGTCGAGCTGAAAGAATTGGTGGCCGTTCCTAAAATCCTGACGGATCTAAAATTGCGCCCGGGTGATGCGACAAGAGGAAAGAATTTATTCAATACTCACCCGGTGGCTGCTTGCAGCCGTTGTCATGTGGTTGGAGGAAAGGGTGGTGTGATTGGCCCCGCATTGGATACGATTGCTGCGAGAAAAGGACCTGACTATATTAAACGATCTTTGTTGGAGCCAAATGCCGAAATCGCCGAGGGCTATCCCTTGAAGGTTTCTCCGATGCCACCTATGAATCTGCTTTTAGAGCCTCAGGAAATCGAGGATATCCTAGCCTATTTACAGACTTTGAAATAACGGAACTGAGCTGTCAGGAATTTACCTTTGGAGAGAAGAGAAGCCAGAGCTGGGAGAGTCGGGTAGGGGAGAAAAGTGGTGGCCCACCAACGTGCTCCAGTAGTCCTCAGCTAATGCTGTGAGTTCAAACCATCCTTAGATCTTCCCTTGCTGCTGCTTCATCAGTTCCCTCCTGTAAAGCTCCTCTGCCACGAGGTCTTCGCGGGCCTCGATCGAGTAAAAGATAAACCCCAACGCCCTCCGGCTGCGCGTCGCCGATAAATTCTCTCCGGCCCGGTGGATCGTCAGCGCATGGTGTGCGAGTAAATCGCCTGGCGCAGCCGGCACCGCCTCTTCCGCTGCAAGGTCTTCTTGCCGACCAAAATCCGTCATTCCCTGCGAAAACCCCAACGTCCCCGTCCTCCCGTGCTCCCGCATCCCTTTCAGGTGCGAACCTTTCACGTAATGCACACACCCGTTCTCCTCGTCGACGTCCTCCAGTGCCATCCACATCGTCAACGCATGTGGCGGGTTCAGTTTAAAGTAGAAACCGTCCTGGTGCGGCGGCGTCGGTTGACCACCGGCGGCCGGCTTGTTGAAATACTGCAGATTTTTTCCGACCACCTCGGTTCCCAATAAATCCTCCGCCAGCCGCTGCGGCTTGTCCGCAAAGAATTCTCCGAACCAAGCATCGTGCTCATGCATTCGCTGAAGCTGCTTCAAGGTCGCCAGGTCATCTTTGTTCTCGTAAAAAACATGCTCGGCAGGCAATCCGGGTACTACCTCAGCAACATACCGCTCGACCTCCCGCAGGCACGTCGCCACTTCACTCCTCGACAAAAATGATTCAACGGCCACAAATCCATCTCGTTCAAAACGCTCGCGGCTGCTCATGGGTCCAAACTTGCCAGATCGCCCTGACGGAAAAAGTTTAACAAGGTGGCAGGAAAATAATACCAGTATTTCAAAGCTCGATTGCTGCCGGAAATTTGTCCACCACCGCAGTTTGTGCGTATGGATCACCTTAGTGGGCTAACTCCGGGCCAGTGTCTTCGGGCACGATCAGCAGGATCGTTTGGCTTAGGCCCCAACGAAACCGACAGAGGAGAAGATAGCGGCAAGAATGATACTGGACACTCTTATAAAATATTCGCGACCGATCCCCCCGTAATAAAGTCCGGCATGATCGCCGGAGGTGATTTGATCGATGCCCCCGATGAGGCGATCTCAATCACTTTTCGGAACACGATCTTCGCGGTAATCTCCGGGTCGGACCGGTAACAGGTGATGGCCGGCAACAAGTGGTCGAAATTCTGGCTGTAGTCCAGCGAGATTAACGACAGGTCTTCCGGCACCCGCAATCGCTGCTTCGCCAACCAGCTGACCACCGTTAACGCCTGCCGAGACCGCGTTAGCACGAGGGCAGTAGGCTGCTGCTGTGATTTCATCAGCCTCCCGATCTTCGATGCTAGCGCCGCCGCTCCTCCCTCCTCAGATTCTCGCAACGTCATCGGAGTCGGCAACATGCTCCCCGGATGATTCACGAATGCTTCACGTAATCCAGTCTCGGCCATGTCTAGTCCTCGCAGCGAAGCATGAGGCCTTAGGATCACCACCTCCCGGTGTCCACGGCTGATCAAAAACCCACCAGCGTGCCGTCCCACCGCCATATAGTCCACATCGACCGCCGGCAATTCCACGCCCTGAGGCTGCCCGTGCAACAAACTCGGCGGCCCCTTTTCCGCGAACCACCGCTGAATCGGCGCCGTCGTTTGGTGCAGGATCCACGCCTCCGCGGCATAGTCTGCCGTCAGCTTATTCAAGCCGTGACCGGGCTGCGCTTGTGTGAAAACTTTGGTCCCCGTCACCACCTCCAGCCGGTAGCCACTTCCCGCCAGCCGCTCCCGCAACACATCGATCTCTACCAGCAGAGAATTCGGAAACTGCTCTAGCTTTTGCGGCGAAAGAAATGCGATAATCCCTGCCGAGGCAGCAGTCGTATCTTCCGCCTCCCCCCGTGGCGCTAAAATCTTACGCTGCTTTCCTGCCTCTCCCCCCAAGACTAGTCCCTCTTGCTCGAGCTGCTGGATCGCTGCACGTAACGTGTCTCGCCCGATCTGCATCTGCTGACATAGCTTCCGTTCGCCAGGCAATAGATCCGGCCAACGCCCCGCCGCGATCGCTTCCCGCAACAACGCAGTCGTCTCCGTAACCAAACTGTGTCTCTTCGGAACTAGATCCATTTCACATCATTATCCATCAGTTTGACTTAAGCGTAACAGAATGACTGCCTGAAACCAGTTCGAACCTTGGCAGGCGGGTGCCACAGGAAACAGATTCCCCTACTCGCGCCGAACGCGATAGAAAAACTTTCCGACCGCAGCCCCCGGAGCATCGAACTCAAGCGTTGTCGTCTCGCCGTCAGACGGCACTGAATCGAATAGGACTTCCCACTCTCTTAAATCACCGGTCTTCTCGATCGTATACGTCGCGCTGATCTTGGAATTCCACCTGAGCAGCACTTTGTTGAGAACTTGATCGACGTCGACTCCAATAATTTCTGGCGGTGCGCTCGGCGACCCACTCGGCGACCAGGCACCGGTCGTATCGTAGCGCACATACTCAAGGTCCACCGTTGTCATCGGCACCGACGAACAGCAGTCACCGACGATCAGCCGGTTGTTCCCCGTAGCCCCTTGCGCCGGCAGCCCCACGTCGTTGAGTGCCACTCCGTCACGCCAGAAAAAGTAAACCCCTTCAATCGCATCGAAGGCTACCCTGAAGGTATGGAAACCGTCCGTGTTGTCATTTCCATCGAGCAGCTCGCCATTGAGGATAGAAACCGAAATGTCGTCTATCAACATGACCGCACGCTGCGCTCCATTCGCGGCCCAAATCACGATTCCGTTGCCGAAATCGTTGCTGATCCGTACTCGGATCTCTGCCGTCCATGATCCACCCCCAGCAACTCCGAGTTCCCAAGGCGTCGCTCCACTGTCGTGCTCGATCCACCCGTTAGTGTCGGTTGTTCCCAATGTCAGGACATTACCGTTGAGCGTAAAATCCAACACTCCACCGGTATTCACCCAGTCCCCGAGTAATTCTGTTCCGTCGAAAATCTCACTGCCGCTCTTCGTAACCTCAAAAAGCGCGGAGTCCCTTGGCTGCACCGACGCCATCGGCACACTCCCGGCGTTTGTCGGGTCTGATCCTCGAGCGATCTCCTGACCGTCCCCGTAGGAGTCACCATCTGAGTCCTCCTTGTTTGGATCCGATCCGGTGTCGTCCCCATCTTCAAAAGT
This sequence comes from Verrucomicrobia bacterium SCGC AAA164-M04, assembly GCA_000383735.1. Next base: position 451 of record KB912165.1, on the reverse strand, counting down.
TCCCGTATTCGTCTCCGCCCCGTCGCGGATCCCATCCCCGTCCGAGTCGGCATTTTTTGGAAACGTCCCGGTAGCACCTGCATTCGTCCATGTTCCCGATCCATCTTCGACGCCGTCCAGTAATCCGTCGTTGTCCGCGTCTGGGTTGTTCGCTGGCAACCCGGCTTCGAACTCTTCAAGGTTTGTCAATCCGTCTTCGTCTTTGTCCTCTCCCGCATCGTTTCGCGCCAGATCGAGGTCGTTCTGCTCCTCGTAAGAATTCGGCATCCCGTCTCCGTCCGTATCACTGTCATCAACAACCGGTGAATACGATCCTGTCGTGTCGTAACGGATGTGCTCGACGTCGAAAGATGAGGTTCGCAGGTTCGAACAACAGTCGCCGATAATCAGCCGGTTGTTCCCCGTTCCCGCTTGTGCTGGTGATCCGTCAGGGTTGAGCAACTCCCCATCG
>KB912164.1 GCA_000383735.1 Verrucomicrobia bacterium SCGC AAA164-M04 | reverse complement strand
TTTCGGCTTCCGATCTGGGAGTTTTAGCTAGTGAGTTCAAGGTCCCGAAAGAAAAGCAGGAAGCGATTCAGGTTCGCCCTGCTCCCTTCCGAGCTCGCTCCCATCTCAAGTGCCTTAAAGCCAATCCGGATAGCCTCCTCCTGAGACGTCAAGCCATGCGGAGTTGCGCCCGAAAAAAAACTATTGGGGGCAGCTTCCACCAATCTCGGAAGCTGAGCTTGAGACTCAACCGAATCGAAACTGCAACTCATGAGATCGACTCCGGCTTTTTCGGCCGCAGCAGCTTCTTCAGGGGATTTCACATGGATGTGGGTGAGACAACGCTTTCCCTTTAGCTTTTTTAAATCGTAAATTGTAAACTTTTTTTCGCGCCCGAATCATAGGGCGGCAAGGATATCACCTCTTATCACTCTTTACCAAGCAACACTTGCGCTAATCTATGCATCTCGCCACGGCGTTGCAGAGAAAGCCCTGACAAGAACGCGAAGAATCGAAACGCTTAATACGAAAATAATACAAAAACTGTATCTAACAGATTTTCTGAAACACTAGACGCGCTGGACCCATTCTGCAGTTCACGAAGGTGATAACTATTCTCAGAATCTCCCATTATAGAGCTTAGCTAAGTCCGCCGCGTCGACGAATCACCCATTCTGTTGTTAGAAGGATTGCCAGCAAAAGAAACACTGGCCAGGTATCCCAAAGAGACGTTTCTCGGAGTTCGGTCCGCGTCTCATCACCCCTTAGGAACAGATCAGCAAGGACACTTTCTCCTTTAAAGACTCGCCCACCCGACATTTTTGCTACGGAATCAAGAAGCGGTTGATTGAGAGTAGTCTCAGAGAGCTCGACGGCACTTCGAGCACCAACCACACGAAAACTTGTGATTACTTCGTCACGAACCTTGACCTCATAGGTCCCAGGTTTCCTAAACGGTCCCGCAAGACTTTCGTGGATCCCATTTGAATTCTCACGATATTTCAAAGGCACCTGCTTCAATTCACCCGATTCGTGAGTAACCTCAGCGAGTAGATTTTTGTCCTCGATTGGGTTTAGCTCACCATCTCGCAACCGTGTCATGATCTGAACCCGATCATCACCAGTGTAGGTCAATTGGTCTGTTCCAAGCCGAATCTTTTCGTTACCAGAACGTAAATTGGGACCTGCTCCCCATCGAACCAATTGCCCCCAAAAACGGTGGTGATAGATATCGCCAACACCTTCACGGAGACGCCAAGTTCGATCTGCTAGCAACATTGCCACTTTGCCGGCACCTGTTTGGCGAGTCACCAAAAGAGCATTCTCAGCCTCCCGCTCACGACGGCGAGCCACCGCAGATAGAGCGGCATCAAGACTAGCAGCTGAATCAATTTTCTGTTTTTTTTGGTCAGTGGGTTCGGCATAAAGCAGAACCTCAGCAGTAGGCTGGAGCCCTTCGACCGGATGTCTCCAGCGAATCACTGGAAACTGTTTCCATAAACGTTCATTACTCATCTGTCCTTCGACTTGCGCTGTAATGGGGTGGCTACGGCCTATATTGGTAAGCGAAAAACGGAATTCTTCCTCATTCCCATAAAAGGTCCTCCGTGAGGCCTCATACCTTATCGGGATAAGATCACGGGCGACTTCCGACTGAAAAGAATGCGGCATGTATTCCGGGCCCGCTACCAGAACCAAAAGAGCCGCCCTTTCTTTAACGCAACCCTCAAGAATCCTCCACTGATCCTTGCTTAAGGCATCAGGACCAATGTCACCTACAATAATAACATCAAACTTTCGCCACTCTTCTTCTACTTCGGGTAAGTGCGTTGCATTTGCTTCTCCAAAAGGACGAGTTGCAGACGCCACAACCTTAGGCGGATTATGTCCCGAAATCCGATCTGGCTCAAGCAACACCGATTGGAGGTGGATTGACTGATCGCGACCATAGAAGAGGTTTCGCAGGTATCGGAACTCCCAACGTGGATGCCTATCGATTAATAGGACATTTGTCCGGGCGTCACTGACTACCGTCTGAAATTCCCACTCGTTGTTATTTTCGAAAGTCTCCTCTAATAACCCGCTCAGAACGATACGGTATTCTCCAACTCCTCCTTCTTCGGGCGCATGACGAAATTTCACCTCCTCCCGATAATTATCCTGAGGAATAGAAATCTCTTTCGTTTCGAGTTCCTTATCACCCGCAAAGAGCTGTAGTTTGGCTTTCTTTCCGCGAAATCCATCGAACTTCAAAAGAGCACCTACTCGGATCCGGTCGCCAAGGTAAACAGAATCTGGAGAGCGCACTGAAATAATTGCGGCATCCTTTGGTGGGACATCACTACCTGATGGAATCACAGCAATGGGAGCATCCAAAATTCCGAATCGGCGAGAAACATCTTCAACGCTTCCTGGCCGATTATGGCGACCGTCGCTGAGTAATACCACGCCAGCCAACTGATCAGGCGGAACTTGATCAAGAATCGCTTCCAAACCTCCGGCCAAATCGGTCGCCTGATCCCAACCTTCGACTTCACTGCTATCGTCAAGAAGGGCCCTTCGTGCCGCTCGCACCTCCCGAACAGCAACCTTACCATCGAGTTCATCGATTAGCCCACTCTCTTTAAGTTTCTCGCGAGCGAGCTCTAATCGTGACTTATCTTGACCGTCATCCACTAGATCCATAGAGGCCGAATCATCGACCATCACAATAACTTCGCGCTCGATTTCACGCTCCACATATCGGCTCCAAACCGGCTGAAGGAGAATCCACAAAAGTAAGCCTAGCTCCGCCAAGCGAAGTCCTATCAGAAGACGCCCTCTTTGCGGACTGATTGCATTACGCTCGTATCGATAGCTCCAAAAAATCAATTCAGCTCCGACAGCCCCAATCAAAGGAAGCACCCAGGCTGGCCAAAAAGGATTTATCTCAAGCCACCGAGCCAAAAGTAAAACCACACCCCAGAGCGCAAAAAATATAGTAATAGAACGGATTAGCATCTTCACGCCTTCCCTCCTTTCATTCCTTTAGTTTTAGCAGCCGATTTTAAAAAAGAATCGGGAATCTCATCCCGCTGCTCAAAATCCACTTTGAGCTCCTCTCCAGCTTCTCGCGATTTCGAAACCCAGCGAGCTAAAACACCTTCAAGGAAGAATAAAATAAGCGCTGCTATTGCTAAGATTTTCCAGATTTCTTGTCCAAAACCTTCGCCTCTCAATGCCGCCAAAATATCTTTGATTGATCTAACCTCGATAAGATTAATTTCCCGCCTGATTAAACTTCGATCATCATCATTCCAAAATTCCAGGCGACTTTCATCTCCTTCACGCTCCACCACAAGAGGGACTTCTTTCTCCCCCAGCATCAAATCTTGCACCGCGTCAGGGATACCCACCAAATATTCACCAGGAATCGCCGAGCCATCAACCTCCAAAAGCTTGCCGCGCCGGCCAAGAGATGCTGCAACATTCCGCTCACCTCCCTTCGGGTCCTTTGCAGAAGAGTCCCCCAAAATCACACGCGATTCGTCCTTGCTCACCGGAATAAAGACCGAAGCCGGGATCACTTCCTTTATCCCATCTGGTCGTTCCCAAGAAAGAGTGACCCACGCACCACCCCACTCCTCTTCGTAACTCGCTGAAAAAACGACCGGCTTACCAGCCAGCAGTTCAACTTTCGAGCTGCGCCCTTGAACCGCTTCTTTACCTTCATAAACAATTTCGCCATCAAGTTTCAGTTGGAACTTATCATCAACCATCACTTCGAAAACATACTCACCGGATGCTGGAGGGATCAGCGAACCCGTCCAAGTCACGCCGAATCGATCGGCCGGAACCCCCTTTTCAGGCGCACGACCCTCCCAATTGAAATCAATCGCTGGATCAATACGACTAAAACCCTCACCCCGATTTTCTAGCGAACGATACTCCGCCTTCAAACCGCCACCTCCTGGAAGAGAAAGAGCCGGACTCCAACTTGCCCGCACATTTAAATCCACAGTCTGGCCGCCAGCCAACCAGTTTGTCATCTCGTGAACAAAAGGGACGAAACTCGGCCGCGCTGGCAAACTCCCCATTCGTGCGTCGAGGGAAGTTGTCGTTACAATCACACGGCCGTTCCCGTAATTTCGAGTTGCCAGAAAAATTTCCCCATCACTGTATCGCGCCGCGGCAAGAGCACCCTCTACAAGATTTGATGACTTACGATATCCTTCAATCACAGCCTCACCAAGATCCTGGCCCACTTCATCTTTAAAAAGACTTAGAACCGGATGGTCAAAAGTCCCTGGGGCGGCCTGTACCCCATTTTCGGGTAACCTCATTTCTCCGAGGTTCAGAGGCATTACTTTCCCGTCCCCTCCTCGCCACGAATTATAATAACTTGGATCCAACTTTGGACCGGCGACTACCCACAGCCCCCCCCCATTGATGACAAAGTCTGCGATCCGCGTAGCGGCCGATGCCGGAAGGCGGGTCACATCGGCCAAAACAATTACCGCGTCATTGTCAATTTTCTCACGGGTCAGTGCGGCAGCATCAATAACCCGAGGATCAACAAACGTTTCTTCTTTCTCAGACACTGGAGCGAGCGCAAGGGAAAGGTAACCACCGGCTCGCTGAAAGAAAGAAGCACCAGCATTCCCTTCGACAATTAAGACAGGCAGAGTCTTTTTTACCCAGACAGCTTTCTCTGCAATATCATCGCCGGAAAGATCATCATTCCCGTCTAGAACCACCTTAATTACCTGCGGGCCAGTTTTTGAAAATTGATAGCGATACTCGAGGACTGAGCTTTCGCCAGAGGCCATCTGTCCTAATCCTTTGGGCTCTAATTCGTTTTCACCAACCGTAACCCTCATCAAGCCAGGTGTGACCACCTCAGTCCCAGTGTTCTCAATCGAGATCCGAATCGCGACCTCACGATCAGTCCCAACAACATCACGTGAAAGTTCAATCCCAGTAACCGAAACATTGCGCAACTTCTCAGGCAGAGCAAACGAACGGAGCAAAAGCCGCGGCTTCGCCCGATCGGGCAAGCCCTCCCAAGCATCTCCAAGATTAGCCCATGAGGTAGTACTATCAAACTGCCAACCGATTCGTTGCAAATCCGTGAATACGACAAGATCCCTACTACTCCCCCTACCCTCGGCGAGCGAAAGTGTTGCTACACCTAGGGCGTCGTGTGCACGAAACGCTCCCCCCACCGGCTCAAGTTGGTCTAAAACTTCCAAAACATCAGCTCGATGGGTAAGCGGAGTCCCAGTTTTAAGCTCAGGAGCCGGTCCACCGAGAACGATTGAAAAAGCCGTCCCCTTCGGTGCACCCTTCACGAAATCCCGAGCCTCCTCAACTGCCCGTTCGAATGTCGTTCTCCCATTCTCGAGCAATAACATCGAAGTCGACCCGTCGATTACAATCGCTACGTCACGGCGTTCGCTGGTTTGATATCGCTCTAGGTTGAGATTTTTTTCCTTCAAGATTAAAAACCCTGCCCCGAGCAATATTAGAATCGCCGACCCACGCATCACCCATTTCCCCTTAACCGAGGAAATCACAAAAGATCCACCAAAAGCTGCAACCCCAAGCAAACCGAGCGGCAAGACAAATAACCATGGAATCCCCGAGTTGGGAGGCACAAAAGGCCGAGCGATTGCCAAAACAATTAAGGCAATCAGAAGGCAGCGGGCAATCATCAGCAAAAAATCCTCCCACTCCATCCGTCTGCGACGAGCGGCTACGGTATCAAAAAGGAAACGCATCGCCCCCCAATCATAAGGTTTCGCAGCCTGACGACGAATCAGATGTAAAATCACGGGAATCAAAACACCCGCTAAGCCTGCCAATAAAACTGGATTGCGAAAAAGCATGTTACCTCTTCCTCCTTCCCAGATACCGAACCAGAGCTTCTGAGACCGGAGTCTTAGTTGTCACTGGCACGTAGTCTGCCCGAAGATTTCCGCACACCGACTCAATCGATGCAATAAACTCTTTTAATTTTTTAAGGTAAGCTGCGCGCACCGCCTGAGGATCAATCCGTAACATTTCCTCAACCCCTTCCAAATCATGAAAGCGTTGAAAATTTTGAAATGGGAAACTCAACTCTTCTTCGGCCAGCAAGTGAAAAACTACTAATTCATGCTGACGATAATCAAAATGATGAAGCGCTTCGACAATCTGCTCCGGCTCATCGAAAAGATCACTAATGATGACGACAAGTCCCCGCCTTGGAATTCGTTCCGCTACCTCATTAAGAACTTTGCCAACTCCGGTTTCCTTTCCCGGCTCAGTTCCATGAAGTTCTTCACAAATCCTTCGAACCTGGCTCGGCCTATTCTCAGCGCGCATTGACGTGCGTAAGGTGTCATCAAAGGTGACCAACCCTGAAGCATCACCTTGCTTGATGAAGAGATAGGATAGCGCAGCCGCAAGATACTGACCATACTCAAACTTCGAGAGTTTCGATTCCTGCCCTTTAAAACTCATTGAACCAGAGACGTCCAAAACCATGGTAGCTCTCAAATTGGTCTCTTCAATATACTGCTTAATGACATTGCGATCACTTTTGGCCATTACTCGCCAATCAAGATTTCGCAAATCATCACCAAGTGTATATTCTCGATGTTCAGCAAATTCAACCGAGACCCCTTTATCCGGGCTAGTGTGGCGCCCAGTCAGAGTCCCTTGCTTCCGCAATCTCGAAAGCCACTCAAGGCGGCGGAGCGACCCCACTACCTCGGGAGCAAGCAAACGCATGCACTCGGGCATTTTTAAACGATCTGCATCTTCGGCCATTCCGGTCTTGTAAGTGAAGACTAGATCTTGATGTCGGCATCTTTTCCGCCGAGTTCCTCGATAAGACGCTTAATGATATCGTCACTCTTCACTCCAGCCGCTTCCGCGTTGAAGGTCGTAAGGACTCGGTGACGCAGCACCGGCAGAGCCACCGCAGCGACATCGACCGTGGTTGCATGAACCCGCCCCCGAAGAACGGCGTGAGCTTTAGCTGCAGAAATTAATGAGATACCAGCACGAGGACCAGCACCCCAGCCAACCATTTCTTTTACAAAATCAGGCGCTTCACTCGAGCCCGGACGAGTAGCCCGGGCCAGTCTTGCTGCAAAGTCGATGACATGATCGCCAACTGGGACTCGTTTCACAATATTTTGAAGCTGAATGATTTCAGGTCCAGTCATCAGCGGGGAAACTGTTGCTGAGTTTGGGCTAGTCACACGTCGAATTATTTCACGCTCCTCCTCGGCATTCGGGTAATCGACAACAATATTAAAGAGAAAACGATCAAGCTGGGCTTCCGGAAGAGGATAGGTCCCTTCTTGCTCAATCGGATTCTGCGTTGCCAGAACGAAAAATGGATCCGGTAGATCAAGCGTCCGCTCACCCACTGTGACGTGACCTTCCTGCATTGCCTCTAAAAGAGCTGCCTGCGTCTTGGGAGGAGTCCGGTTAATCTCATCCGCTAGAACCATACTAGCGAAAAGCGGCCCATTCACGAACCGGAAGCCGCGATGACCAGTTTCAGGATTAACCTCAAGCACATCAGTTCCAGTAATATCAGCTGGCATGAGGTCAGGAGTGAACTGAATCCGCTTGTATTGCAGGTCAAGTGCTTGGGAAACAGTCGAAACCAAAAGCGTCTTAGCCAATCCGGGCACTCCTACAAGCAGAGCGTGACCACGACAAAACATTGCCATGAGAACCTGTTCAACAACTTCATGTTGTCCCACAATGACTTGGGACAATTCATCCTTCATCCTCCCATAGCTCGCGTGGAGCTTTTCAACGGCAGCTTTATCCTCACTCATGTTAGAAATTTCTTACGGGAAAAAGGTCAACGCTCTTACTTATTTCACAAAAAACTACTCCCAGTAGCCGTGACCCCTTGGAGCCTCAGAGAATAACAGATAATTCACTCTCTTAAAAGCCTTGCCGCCTCCTTCGCGAAGTAAGTCAAGATCATATCAGCCCCTGCACGTTTAATTGCGATCAAACTTTCCATCATGACTGACTCTTCACAAATCCATCCTTCAGCCGATGCACTCTTAATCATAAGATACTCTCCACTCACCTGATAAGCCGCTACCGGCAGTGTCGTGTGCTCTCGTAAGTCACTGATAATATCAAGATAAGCACCTGCTGGCTTCACCATCACAATATCGGCCCCCTCATCTTCATCTAGTAAAAGCTCCCGAAGCGCCTCCCGACGATTTGACGGATCCATTTGGTAACTCTTTTTATCTCCAGATTTTGGGGCAGACCCTAATGCCCCTCGAAACGGTCCATAATAAGCCGAAGCATACTTTGCCGTGTAGCTGCAAATCGAAACTTTTTGATAGCCCGCTGTATCCAAGGCCCCTCGTAAAGCACCTACCCGACCATCCATCATATCGCTTGGAGCGATGATGTCTGCACCCGCCTCTGCTTGACTCACGGCCTGCTTGCAAAGCATCTCTATCGTTTCATCATTCAAAATTTCCCCCTCCTCAACAATCCCGTCATGCCCATCGATGTTATAAGGATCAAGCGCAACATCAGTCATCACGACAAGCTCGGGGTAGGCTGACTTTAAAGCGCGAATCGCTCGTTGCACTAAGCCTTCATAATTAAAGCATTCCTCGCCCCTTTTAGTTTTTAATGAATGATCAACTGCCGGGAACAATACAACCGCTGGGACTCCAACCGCTAAAGCCTCTCCGGCTTCTTTTACCATCCCATCAAGTGACCAACGTCTACAACCCGGCATCGAGGGGATGACCTCATCCACCTCAAGATCGTGCAAAAACAAAGGGAGCACAAAGTCACCCGGGCTAAGCAAAGTTTCACGGGTCAATGCTCGCAATCCCACGCTTTTTCGGTTGCGCCTTGGTCTGATCGGTAATTCCACACTTGAAGTATAATTTCTAAATTCCAAAATCCGAATCTTAAATTAACTTCCTCCCGTGGCCCACACCCCTTTCACCGAACTCCTTCAAGGAGATCTAGCAAGCTTAGAAACGAATCTTCGTAATCTTCTCGGGCCGCACCTCTTGAAAAAAGACCACCTTTCACTCCTCAATCTCGCTTGTGGCCGCGGCGATGAAACAGGCGTCCTGGCAAAGCTCCTCGCCGAAAAATCTAAATCGTCCCACCTTCAAGGGCTCGATATCCGTGCCGCCGAGATTGACCAGGCCAATTCCCGCTGGAAAGAGGAGCTGCAAAAAGCAGGAGAACAAAACACCTCGGTCGACTTCATCACCCATCGTGGAGACCGACTCCTCGAACTCGCCGAAATTAGCACACCCGATATCGCCTTCCTTCGGCATCAAAATTACTGGAACGATAAACCTGTTTGGACCCGGATCTTCGATCAGGCCCTTGAGCGATTAAACGATGATGGATTACTCGTAATCACATCCTACTTCGACAAAGAACACGAGCTCGCTACTGAAGCTCTAAAAAATCTGGGCGCCATCCAAGTTGGATCCATAATCAACCCCAACTCCCGAGCCCTCTCAGACGCACCCGGTAAGTCAGTCGACAAACACCTAGCCATCTTCCAAAAGAAATAGAGACAAGGTAAATCAATCATGAAATCGTCGGGCGATCGCCTAGCTCGAAGATAGAACAAGCTCTAATCTTTCCTTATTCGGAAAAAGGTTGGATTCAAAATGGTTCATGACGAAGGCATAACTCATCCCGGTCTCTACATTTGCAAAACCATAACTCCCGCCGGCCCCTGGGTGACCAAAACAATTCCTATCTGGACCTAGTCCAAGCATTACACCGAAACCAAAAGAATTTTCGATGCGCTGGATTTCATCTAATCCCTTAATCCTTGGCCTAATCAGTTCTTCTAAAAAATCTTGGTGGAGGACCCAGTCATAAAACTTTGCCAAACCTAGAGCGGAGCCAACTCCTCCCATCGCAGGAAAACCGGCCTGCCAAGCTCTTGGCTGATTCATCTGGCTTACCCCAGCAAGATCGGAAGGGGAAGAAAAGGCCAACCTTGTCAATGAACCCTTTGTAAGCAGAGCTTCGTAAAACGGCTTTGGTTCTCCATTTTTTGAAAGTGGCGCTGGCACCAACTCGGCCACCCGTGAAAATTGCTCCTCCGGTAATCCTATCCAAAAATCAATCCCTTCCGGTTCCGCAATTTCATCTCTCCAAAAATGCCCCAACGCGCGTCCGTCGACCC
>KB912163.1 GCA_000383735.1 Verrucomicrobia bacterium SCGC AAA164-M04 | reverse complement strand
GCCGTCCTGAGAAAGCCCACTGGCTCTTCGCCTACCCAATCCTCAGGAGAGAATACGCTCACAGATTCTGGGGGATCAATAATGGGGCCTTGCTGGGCGCTCATGGTATCGCCAGTAAGGGTGGTAAACATTCTTTGAAACCAATTACCCTCGCCTCCAGCATGTTCAATGCGGTGCATGACCCCACACTCTGTGCAGACCAGTTGTGTTGCAGAAGTGCATTTCCTGCTTAATCCGTAATGATACCATCCAATGCTAAAGAAGAGTTTGCACTCGGTGCACCGATATCTAAAAACCATGGAGCAGGTTAGCGGGCAGGGGTGCGGTTACCAATCTTTAAACCCTACCTCAGCAGAAATTAGCACAGAGGGAAGCGCCTGTGGTAGCTACCTTGTGGTTCGGCTTCTTATTCAAGAGAATTAGGTATTAGCGCTTTGATTTTTAATAAACGACTGTGTTTCACTGTCAGACACTATGATTTTCAATATATTTTTTGCTCGGGTGCATCCGACGTAAAAATCAGCTATCCTTCTCGGGTGTAAATGGTTTTGAGAAATATCCGTAAGAATAATGCAATCGGCCTCTAGTCCCTTGAATGATTTTATAGTTGAGCCCCAGATGCCCTTACCGTTTTGCCAGCTCTGAATCCCGCTATCCTCATTAACGATGGGTAGGTTCCTTATCTTTTTTAGATATTTCAAAGATGATTCATTGTTTTCCTTTTTAAACGGAGACAAAATTGCGATCTGTGAAGTTGTAAACCCTTGCTTACAGAGCTCATTAAAAATCGATTTTACTTCGGATGCTCTTGAACGTGCATCGGGAAGTGGACCGCAATCACTCGGAGGGAGGCCTTTAGGGGAACGTTCAAAGAACAAAGGTTGACGGTCTATCAACTTGCTTGAGAATGTTGTAATTGAGCGTGTGTTCCGACAATTGAATGTCAGGGGTATTTTGAATAGATCTAAAGGAAAGGAATTATCGGTTCCGTAGATGGCTCGCTGATCTTCATCAGAGAAAACTTGGAGTAGGCCATTATCTGGGTCTTTGTGAAGTAGCATGAGTGGGAACCACCAGTCTGATGAAAAATCCTGACCCTCATCAACGATGATACAATCGAACGACTGCTTAATTTCTGAGTTATTTGAGTGCTCAAGGGCTTCGCACATCATATTAGGAACTTGGTCTCGCCAAAAACGCTTATTTTCGGATGGATCACTAGGAGGATTAAAGGGAATTCCTGCCTTAATAATTACATCTCGTGCTAGAGCGAAAAAAGAAGATACCCTTATGTTCGAAGTAGAATCTAAATCTCTTTTTAGCCAAGCTGCCAGATTCCTATTGTAGCAGGTAAATAAGACATTATCCCCGTTGCTCGCTTTATGTTCTGAAGACCATTTAGCGAGAAGGGTTTTTCCTGAACCAGCGCCACCCTCAACATGCAGCCTTTGGTGATCGAGAAGGGATTTTAGTATTCTATATTGATCTTGAGTTACATGAGTTATTGTTTTGTTGTCGTCAGCAATTTCAGGAGATAGGACTGGGACTAGGGTTGTCTGATCGCTAAGATATTTCTTGGCTTGATTGAAAAACTCTTTTTCAAAAACCGACCTAGTAGGGTTTGCACTATCCTTTTTTAGGATTGCTTCAAGCCGGCTAACCAATCTTGGCATATCTCTATTTGCAACTATCAAGGAAGGCTCACAAGCGTCTGGAAGTGCCCCTTCAAACATTGCTCTTGGATAAACTACTGCGTAACCGTAATTCCCAGGGAATTCATCTTTGCCTACTTTATAAACCTTTTTGCAGAGTTGCGATACAAGCGTATGCTTATTTCCCATAGCTTGACCGAACGGGTTCTTTGTCTTGGTTCTTTTGAGATGCTTGTCAACCCGACACCATTGTCCATCTAGGCAGTCATATCCGTGAGAACCTTTGACCTCCAGAACGAGCAAACCAATTTTTGGAATTAGGATAATAAAGTCAATTTCTCCATCTTGATAGTAGTTCCCATTTTTCCAGGTGAAGATATAGTTATATCTAATAAACCAATCTGACGGAGCATTGTTAGCCAGCGCTTCGTAAACATCTCGTTCACCATCGTTTTCAATCTCGTTGACTTGAAGAGCGGGGATAATGTTAGACATCCTATTTCTTTAGTTCTGCGAGGATAGATTCGCGCTTACATGTAAATGAATTAAAGCCGTTTGTATGATTAGCAGACATGACCTTGAATACTTTTTGTTCATTATGAGTCTGTGGTTGGACCCTTCCTACAAAAAACTCACCCTGTTCTTCTACCAGATAATAACTTGTCAAAGATGTATTCATCGAGGGGGCAATACGCTCAAATTCGCCTGAGGAGGTAGCAGGCATGCCTTTAATAGCGGCAAGCGTGAAGTGCGTTTCATTTGGAACACTAATTGTTTTTCTGACAGGCTGGTAGCCTCCTTCAGAAGAGAACACTTCAAGAGGGGGGCAATTAAGTTCTCTGCGATTTTCCCAGATCCAAGACATTCTTTTTGAAGCATCAAAGTGGTTAAGAAGACGGCAGTTTTCTGGATCCACACCGAGCTTTTTGGCGCTTTCTATTAAAATGCTATTCTGGGGCTGGAGAGGACTCCATAAAGGATGGGAGAGAAAATAAACGATGTTATCCTCCTCAAAAGATGGAAGCTCTAGATCTCTGATCGGTTTAGCAGTTTTGAAGGCTTCACAAATCCTGTCCCTTTCGATCAGGGCCCGTCTCTTCCATTGACCGAGAAGTGGATGATCGAGATCACCATCAAGACCACACTGGAAAGAGTTCGACATCAGAGTTGCAAGAAGATTTGCCCCTAATTGCCAATCAAGAAGACCGTGTAGAGGTCGATTCCTATACGACAATAGGCATTTGTAACAAGCTGAGTCACAACAAGGAATAATTCCGTTAGAATGGGGACCTTCATTTAAGAGTATTCCACTTAACAAGCTTGACCAATTATCTCGAATCCATTCTACGAAGCCGGCGCCATTTGGCAGATGATCGGCTAGCAATATTTCACCAATACCCCTTGGGTTGTCAGGGTTATCACCGTGAATGGATGCGATTTCGATTTCTTCTGGGTCGATATCTAGACTCAGGGAGGCATTTCTAATTAATAGTGTCGCAGCAGAATAGTAAGCAGCTTTAACCGAAGTAGTAGCTGTAGGATTTAGTTGAAAACCGGTCGGACATTCTCTTGCTTTTATACGGAGCAAATCGGTGGTCTTTGGAGCAAGGAGTGTTACGTTCGCGTCCTCGATATCCGTTGTTTGGCCACCATTTTCTCTCCACCAATCAATTTCAAACCAATGTTCTGATCCGTTGATAAAAGTGTTATCAATTTTTCGACTACCCGAATATGATGTAGAATCGGGTATAATTTTGAATCCAAGTTTTTTTGAGCTTCGTCTAAAAACCCTACCAAGGTTGGTAAAACGCAAGGTGGTATTTTCAATCTCCCTAATCTCACCTCTAGGTTCGGTTGCTGATGCGATTATAGACCTACCTGATCTCCCTGAGTTATCACCTCTCGGTGCATCATGGTTAGTTTCCCCATCAGTTCTAAATGCAACAGGTGTAACAACGTTATCAATTTGTTGAAGCCCCCCGCAGTCGGGGCATGGAGGTGGGTTTTCATCATTATCAGTTTCTTCAAGTCTATAGCATTGCTCACAAAATATTTGGTACTTACTTCTGTCCTTGACTGGTTCTGTAGAAACAAAGCGATTATTATGTCTCGAAAGAATATTTCCAATTAGTCCGTTTGGCTTATAGGTCCGCTTGTCCTTCGTTCTCTCTGCACCAGGGCTGAATTCAGTTATAGCAAGATCAAGGTCTCGGCTAATGGAATGAAATGAGCCAGTAGTCTTATGATCTTTGGCGTAATATAATGGCCTAACTCTAGTAGGCATCCCATACATTGGAAGAATGCCACATTCAGCAAGTCTATGCGCTAGGTTTTCTTCTACGAACTCATCTTCTCTTATTTTAGTAAGGATGGTCTCGAAGAGTTCAGAGACAATATAATCCTTAATTATTTGGGGCTTAACTCCAATACCTCTAGTGAGAGCCTGACAGATTTCTTCCGCATGATTTTGGCCTTTCTTATCCGAGAGCAGTTCACCTATTGGATCAGGGTTATCTTCGAAATCCCTAACTGTTCCGAATTCACCGTGAATGTCCGGTTTTCCATCGAAACATTCATGCCAACTTTTTCCAAACCGATGAAATGCAAATCTTAAGCATTCTTTAGCAGCAAGTCTTTGAGCGATGATCTTATGATCCTCACCCATAGATAAAAATGGCTGAGGGGGCAAATCTCCCGTAATATTCTCTGGGTTATTAAAGTGATGTTGATCGTGGGAGTTCGCTCTCGCAAAAGTTAAAGCAATAGAAAATCTCTGCTTTCTTCGTCCCGCTCGGCCAACTCTTTGTTGGTAGTTGAAGCGCTCAGGAGGCATATTGGCTTGCATTACTGCAATTAGGGGACCGATGTCTACGCCTACTTCCATCGTCGTTGTAACACTTAGTAAATCGATTTCATCAATGAGTTGTAGAGCATCTCGTTCAGGGTTTTCGATTTTCTCGTCATCGATAAATAGACCTCTAAAATTACGCTGCCGTTGTGCTTGATTATCCGTCTGTCCCGAGAGCTCTTCACAATGTAGGCGGAATATATCGTCACCCTTACTTAGGTCAAAAGCCTCGGCTGCGTAATAGTGCTCTTTCCGCATTTCGTTAGCAGATATTCCCGTAGGTTCTTGAGGGAGGCTTTCAAAACACCAAGTGCAAACACCTCCTGAATGGTGCCAGTGATGCCGTTTGCAAGAGGGGCAGGTCCAACATTTTTTATTTTCTTCGGCTACGCTAATATAAAGATGATTAACGTCTACTATCCAGCCCTGATGGCCTGAAGCTTTAAGTGCTCTGTCAACCGCGTCACGAAGAATTTCCCAATCTGCTATTCCGTTTTTTGAGGATGCCGCACTTAGGTAACTCTTCAGGCGCTTTTTCTTTCTTCCTGTTACCCTATCGGTAAGTTCTTCTTGAATATTATTCCAGGGTTCAAGGTGTCGATATTCCTTTTGCGACTGTGGGTTTCGTCGATTATCTTCACCCAAGATTCTCAATATTGATGAGCAAATATTTTCGAATATATATTTTTCGATATTTAGGCCCGAATTAAAACCTGTCGAAAGTTGAAGTGTGACATGACCCACGCCTTGTGACTCAAGATCGTATATTAGTCGACCGAACAAAGTGTTCATTGCATGACGGTATAGACCGTCTTGCTTTAGTTGTGATAAGTTTGCCTTCTCGTCCTGACTGAGACCTTGTTTAGGGGCTGTTAAATCTAAATTAAGGTACTCGTTCCACCATTTTCTATTCCTTAATCGATCTGTGACATCAGGTCCGGCTGGGCATAATCCTTTTCTCGCTAAGGCGTAGAAAGCTATTGATTCTTCGCCCCCTAAAAAATCATCAAGCCTAACAATAGTCTCTGGTTTCACCATTTCATTAAGCTGATTTTTCGCCTGAGTTTTTTCCTCTTCAGCTTGGGCCTTCTTAAATGTAGCAACCGATTCAATGTTGATTTCAGATTTTTGAATCAAATCATAACATTCGATGATCTCGTTGTTAAATTGTGGGCTTTGATTGATCTTTTGAGTGATGAATTCTTCCAGCGCAGTAAGTGTCTCTCCTTCGCTTTTGAAATCTTCCCATTTTCTTATTATATCCTTCTTAATCGCAACTGAAGGATTGTTGACGGTTTTCATTATTTCGCCAAACAGTGTTGATCTCAGTGCATCTGTCCAGTGTTCGGTTTCTATCCCATTCGCAAGAACAGCGGCTGCTTCTCGACTATCGGAGAAGGCAACAAGTTTGCGCTCCTGATCGCTAGAATCGAGGGATTTAAAGAGTTGTTTCGTTAAGACTTGAGACAGCTTATTTAGACCAGTCCTAAACGTTCTAATTGGCGATAAACGATGCATACGGTCATGATAATCAGACTCACAATTAGGGCATAAATGGGGCATTGCTGGCGTGTCAGCATCTGGATCATCAAGAAAAGAAATACCTGAAGGTAATATTTGGGTTTCGTCTAAATCAAAAATCATCCCATCTATACTTCCTTTAGGAAGTGGCTGATTGAGATCAAGTCTTGTGACAATCCCTGTCTTGGGTGCAAGTGCTGCTCGATTCCAACTCGCATTGACTTTTTCGTCCTGACGAATTTGAAAACCTTTGCCCTCTTTGGCGATGATTGCAGAATCAAGAGATTGGCTCCACTTTATGTCTTTTTTCGTTAGATCTACACCAATCGGACTAGGCCAAAAAATTGCTAAATCTTTATAGCCTAGTCTATCCGTAAGACTCTCAGAAAATCCATTTGGTAATCTTTCCAGATTTTGAGTGACGGGAAGAAGTTCCGTGTGTCGTTGCCGTATCCCTGGTATAGTTGGCTTTGTTTGAGATCGGTGCCCCGCCAATAATAGAGTTCCACAGCAGTCACAATACAAAGCTTCTAGGATACGATTTCCTTTTTCATCCTCGAGGGCACCACCTGTCTCGTAAAGTTTTCCGATAGTCCGGTTGGAGTCTTTAAGAGCATTATCTGCTGTTGTTGGATCAGATGATGCGTAGATCCCCTCTACAGCCCGAGCCATCCAGTGGAATCGGAATCTCGGTATATTTGAATTTTCGTTATCTGAGATTTCAGCTAACGATCGTAATAGTCCTGATAGGGCATTTTCTTTGTCGCTTGCGGTCGTTAGGTCAGTAAACAATCTTTCGGCAATTTCGCTGTAGCGGGTTGCACGAGGTTCACTGGTTTCATCGCGCATGCACGAGGCGATAATGATTCCAATAATGTCTGGGTCAGATAATATTTGTTCCTTTAATACTTGGATATTCTCTTTTTCCCCCTGTTCGTTTTCTTTCCCAACTTTCAATGCGAGGTCGATTACTTTTTCATTTAGGCTTTTGTCAAAGAAGTCTCTTCCGTTTTTTATTTTTGATCCTGAGATTATTTCAAAGTTCTCTTTGGCCTGATCTTTGGAGTAACCAAAGAACTGCCCTAAAAAATCCCAAGTGTTTTCGTTGTCAGCTTCGAGAGATGCCGAAGAGGAAAGAATTCTCAGTTGAGGACTATTAGGTGTGAGCCCGAGACGCTCTATTAATAGCCTGATAAGATAAGAAACTTCGGTTCCTGAGGTGCCTCGATACAAATGGAGCTCGTCGATAACGAGGTGGAAGATCCTTGAAGGAGGGATTGATTTATCATTTCGGCATGGATCATTTTCAAGCCAGATTCTGGTTTTTGATATTAGCTCACTGTCGGCTTGATCATTATTAATAGTTGGGTCTTTATGCCGCATCAATATAGCGGACAACATACTAAAGTTGGTGATGAGAATGTCAGGTGGAAGGCGTTGCATCTCCCACCGGTGGAGCATCTCAACAGATGCGTCGTCAACGCGAGGAAAGTAGTTAAGAAGCTCTATGGCTTTTTCTTGATCTTCTCCAGTCGCTTCGTCTCGTTGGCGCTTTAATCCTTCGTAAATCTTTCGGAAGTTATTAAACTCTTTTTTTAGCCGTTCTCTGGCAGATTTGTTAGGGTTTCCGTCAGGTTTAAACGGATGACCAGAAACTATCGTCTCTCCATTATAACGGCCAAATGTTATTCGGTTTCCCTTAAAAAAATCATCAGCGTCACTGTAACCCTTTGTATGAACTGGATCTGAATTGAGGGCTTCCCTAAGTCTTCCTAACTGATCTTCTACAAGAGCATTCATAGGATAAAGAATAAGGCCTCGAAGCGCTGGCGTTCTTAACTTAGGTTCTTTCCAAAGTTCTTGGCGCTTGTCCTTATTCCATTTGTGTCCGTTTGCCTTGGTCCAAAGATTTCCAGCTCGCTCTTCGGCTCGATTGGCTGGGCCCCAATTCTCTGCTTCCTTTGTTATTTGAGCGATTAGCGGAAGTAAAAATGATTCAGTTTTTCCTGATCCGGTGCCTGTGGTAATCACACAGTTTTTTTCCTGAAAGAGCTTTAGTGAGCATTTCCTCTTGATGAGAATAGAGGCTTAAGTCTTCAGAGAATAACGAGCTCCCGCATAAGGTCTTAAAGGCCTTGATAGCATTGTCAGAGAGCTCTGGAAGTTCTTTGTTTGTTAAATCTGCAAGCTTGTTTGCTGAAGTGTAGCCAATTATGGGCTCGACGAATGGTTCTTGAAAAAGTCCACCTTGCCTTGCTAGTAAGGTGTCGCGTTCTTTTTCGAAGGTATCCGATCGAGTGCCGAACGCTGTTTTAATATAGCGGAGAACTCCCTTTTTAATCGAGTTATGAGTGGTAGTCGGATTCTTCATTAGTTTCGAAAGTCCTATTTTGTAAGAGATTAAGGTCTATGGGCCATGCTGAAACTTTTTGACATATAAGTTTCGCGATTTCTAGAGGGACGGATTGATAGATATGGCAGCTACTTGTGTAGGGGATGTCTTCATCGGGTAAGAATTCAGATTCGGCCTTAGAAAAGAATTGGCTTTGTCTGACCACTGTCGGTGGCATCCCGCTGCACATCAATAGCGCTCTATAAAGTAGTGTAGGAAAGCGAAGTGAGGCGGGGACAATGAGTTGACAGTGTTTCGAATCATAAGGAATCGGAATGTTCTCATCATCGAAACATTCAATATGAGGGGGTATTCCAAGAGTGGCTTTTTTTAAAGTTAACCACTTGCCCCATGATAGATCAGATAGAAACACATGGCGCCCGCGCTCATCTAGATCGCTGGCTCCGGCAGTCTTCACAATTGCGTGCCATTTGTTCTGTTGAGAGTAGCTATCAGGAATTAAAAAGAGCTTATAGGGGCAATTAAAACTTTCGGGTGATAGCATTAAGAACCTAAATGGATTAAATACAGCTTCAGGTTCTTGGATTATCCCTGCTTGCCATTGAAAGGCATCTTCACGCTGTTTCAGGCTTCCAGACCATTGCGCGATTTTTGTCGATGTAGCGGGACCTCCATTTTCTCCCTGATAAGAAAAATTAGCATCAGCCAAGCAAAGTTGAATAGACTCTTCGTCCCCTTCAATTATGATCAATGGCGGTAGAGTGGAACGGTGGCGTTCATAAGCTGAAAGCCTGAGACCTAGTTCTATGGAGTTTTGTTTGAGGGTTGTTAGCTGTCCGAAAGATGGGCACCCAGCAATTCCAAATAAACTATCCGAGCCCTTGCTCCAAGGCAGCTTGAATGCGGATGCTTTTACATGATAAATGTAAGCAATTCGGCCTTTTTTGTCTCGTTCAACTTCTAGATGCCCGAGAGCCTGTAATGTTTGTAGGTCTGCCCATCCGTAGGTAGGCCAATCCCCAATGATTCGTTCAACTTTCCTTTTAAATTCTTGGCCTGTAAAACGCCTCTTAACTAAAAGAGATTCTAAAATCTTCCACCGTTCATCTCTAATCCCGTCTTTATTCTCTCGGTTATCAGAATCAAAATCTTGTCTGTAATCCTCTATTGGGATGATTTGATCACATGATTTGTCGTGGGAAGTGGATTTAATTGAGCAACCAAATATACCAGACTCATTAGAAACCATTCCAAAGCGATCAAAATTTATCTCATCTTCCTGATTATATCGAATGCTCTCAAGAAGGTGATTGGTTACAGCGATTGTTCTCGTCTCAAGGATGTCGTTTGTTTTTCTGTTAATCGCTTCAATAGTGATGGAAGAAGTATTCTCCTGAATTAGGAGATCATATTCCTCCACTTGTGAACGGGGAATCGTGGATTGTATCTCATTGTGGTTTGTCGCAGGCGTAATCTCAGCCCCGATAACATTTAAATAAGCTTCATCTCTTACTTCTAAAACGACTGTTGGCAGGTCATATCCAAGATAACGACGTTCAGAGCCTGCGCCGATTATTCGTGATCCCCCAACAAATGAAATATACGTTGGACTTATAGTTCTCGTCCTGCTGTCAGGAAATCTGTTCAAAAACTCGGGAGGAGCTTTTTCAAGGCGATTGACATATTGTATCGTGAGAAATGAAGGTAATCCTGTTTGAGGAATTTGAGAAGAAACTTCACCTCCTAAAGACACGAATTCAGCTAACCAGTTGTCTAGTGCTTTTTTGCTTTCGCTATTTGACAAAAGATAACAATCTCCGGCCGTTGGTAGGTTGTATTCTTCGATGATATAATTCGAAGTAAAATTACTACGAAAAATTCTAACTTCCCTTTTTTGGGTAGAGAGAGCGATTAGACTCCGGCCATTTTCGCCTTCGGCTTCAAAATCTGTTTCTATTATAGAGTTCCGATCAATTTCATTCCCACTCAAGTAGTCGGGGGAGTCATTTTTATACGCCATCCAGAGCACACCCAAGTGCGAGGTTCCTTCCCTCACAAAATGAAGTTCGTGAGATTCAGAGTATCTTGTGGGTGCTTGATCTTCTAGAAGGCCATAACCAAGGTGCCATTGATTTTTTGTAGTATTGAACTCAATGATCACCCTCAGATTTAATTTTTCAATTCGTTCATTTTTCTGATTTGTTCTCGATGACTGTAATTGTGACTGATCGTCATAAATCCTGTTTTCAGGTTCTTCTAACTGTTCAACTAAAAGGCTCAGGGTTTTATCACCAATTTTACTTTCAGAATCTTTTAGATTTTCAGTTAAGAAGATTCCTAGAGCCTGTTTTGTGTAGCTTTCAAATTGGAGAAGCGTAGCTCTTAATTGTTCTTTGCTTGGTAAGCCATTTTCTACAGCTATAGAAAGGTGGGTTATATGAAAAAGCCACGGCAGTTTCCTAAGCTTTGATGATGTTAAGATGGTTTGTGAATACGGTATCCCAACGTGTTTCCAATAGATGTATTCGAGCTTCCATATCCCCAGCTCGCCGTGGAATCCAGCACTCCAGTTCTCAAGTTCTTCCCAATAGATTCTCCAATTTTTAAGAAGTGGAGTTTTAAGGCCGTGATCTTCTAAGACTAGTTCGAGTCGTTCGTAGAAATTATGCGCTGATAAATTAAGATCCTCGTCATCAGTTGCCCAGCCAAGGCACAGTAAAGCAAGATATGGGAGATATGGGGGGCTATCGTTTGGGAGAGGTGGGTAGTCTTTGGGCCGCTGTGTGACTGGTTTTTTCCAGATGTCGTATACAAGCTTGGCTGCATCATGGATGCTATTCGGAGAGAGCTGTTTGACCCAAATCGGGCCGTTTTTCACTGCAGAAACAAAGCCTTGAAAGCCACCAAGATAACCAAATTCCTCGTTTAATAATTGCTCATTGACTGTTAGCCGAGTTCTTTTTCCGGCCATGTGTGGTCCGAAAAAGTGTTTCGTTAGAGCAATCGCCCAATCATTGTAAAGATCGCTCATTTAAAAAAACTATTCGCTTCTAAATCGACGCTGCCGTGCTCGGTCTTAAGAAGTCATCAACCGTAGAAATCTATTTACTTCCTAAAAATGAGATTATGAGTGCTCTTCAGTCTCAACGGTTATTAGTTGTGGAAGGTAGCTTTTTACCGGAAATATTGGGGGGGATGCCTTTTTCATCCCCACTAATTAGTGTTTACTGCTGTTTAAGACCATGAAAAACATCGAAGTATGAGCGATACTTATAGGAATATGGGCTACTATTGTTTTGAAATTATGAGGTGAGGATGTCATTTCAACTCTCGACTTGTAATAAACCAATTTATTTTTTAACCAAAAGATATGGCTACATGTATCAAATGCGGATATAGTGAGGGGAGAAATACCCTTGCAGGTGATTGTAGCCATTGCGGGACCAATAGGGGGTGGGAATTTGGGGATGCTGCGAATGGTGGTAAAGGCGTTTTTTGTTTAGGTTGCGGGAACGGATACACTTCTCTTGATTGCCCAAAATGTGGACATAAAATCGAGGGTAATGATTTGAATGGGAGCCCTGAGACTGATTTGATCGTTTACATTATAGTTATAGTTATTGTTTTGTTTATCGTCGTATGTGCTATCGCGGGAAGCTAATAAATCGTTGAGGAACCAATTCGCAGGATTTTGATTTTTGAGTGGACCTGCTAGATGGTTTTGTAATCGCCGCATGCTTAGCTCGTCATCTATATTCCGTAGTAATAGTTTGAGTCTTGCTTAGGAAAATTGAGGAATCTCCGAAATGGATACATAGTGAACTGCGTGCAGCGGCGCGCATCTGCCGGTTGTCAGCGGAGTGGGGGAGTAGTCTGCGGGGGGAGATTGGAATGCCCATTCCTTCAGTTTGGTAGTCG
>KB912162.1 GCA_000383735.1 Verrucomicrobia bacterium SCGC AAA164-M04 | reverse complement strand
TTTGAGTCCGCGCGTGTTTCGACATTCCTCTTTCTACTTCTCAGTTTTTCAACAGTGACCTTCTTACGCTTTCTTCTATATGCCTCTTTGGTAGGTCTATTGTCGTTCAGCGCCGCCCAGGCGCAGTACAGTATCAAGGCGAGCTCGACGAACCTACTTGATAAACGTTTCGCTGCTGCCACCACTGCCATTGCTAATGGCGAGGTCACTGCCATTACGGTGGTGAACGAGGGAGCCGGTTACACCTCGGCCCCTGCAGTGACGATTTCTGCGCCACCGAGCGGAAACACCGCCACCGCCACTGCCACGGTCAGCGGTGGATTCCTTACGTCCATCACAATTAACTCCGGCGGAAGTGGCTACACAACGGCTCCTTCCATCAGCATCGCGCCGCCGCCAGTCTACAATCCCAGCGGCTCGCCAGTAGTTACGACTTCTCAGTATTCGGGACAGGCGAATAGCTCGGCAAGCTCGGGATCCGTCAATGCCACTGGTTTGGGTCAATCCATTCGGGGCTTTGCTGCGGGCCGCTATCCCCGCGGTTATGATAAGACGAATCCGGCCACTCCTGCGACGACCGTGGTTCTCAGGAGCTCGAGTTTCGGGTATTCCTTTGCCTCGGGCGTTCCTCGTTATTCGTTCGGAGATGAGATCCCGCGGCCCAGTGTGAACTGGAAGGGAGATGCGGTCGCAGAGACCTACTGGCGTGTCGAACCCGTCATGCCGGGTGAAAGTTTCGAGCCTGCTGGCTCTAGCAATCTTGGTTCTCTCGGCAGTGGGAATGTTCCCCTCGCTGCAGGCACCGTTATGGTGACTTCCAGCACCGCTGGCAGCGCCAGCGTGACTGTGGCCTCGGTCCCGGACAACCTCACTCCTGGTGCCATCGTCCTGGGAAAGAAGGTCGCCTACATTTCAGGTAATACCGTAACCCTCGTTACGCCTGCTAGCATCACTACTTCGAGCGCTACCGAGGTCTCCTTCACGCCGCGCCAGTCTTATTATTACAGCAGCCATGCCCAGCGGGTTTTCGCGAGCCAACCAGGGCGCGTGACCATCACCTGGGTCTCTAATTTGCCGGACACTTCGGCCACCGGCGAAACGGTGGCGAGTTACAAATTCCGCCAGGAGACTTTCTCAGTCGCTTCCTCTTCCCATGTCCCGGTCCGGACCATCTATTGGACGGGGAATGGGTTCTCGGCTCCGGCGGTGGAGATCCCTTCTGGGCGTATCACGGTGGTTAATCCAATTTATAACACTTTTGTGCCTCCTGGGGTCGCAAACGCTTACACTCCAGTGGGCGCCAATCCGGGGAATATGACAATGCCCGAGGAACACCGGACCTTGTGGTTTGATCAAGTGGGGACCTCCAAGACACTCAATGCTCACAACATTGAAGGTATTCTGATGGTCGAATATCTCGGGGTTGAGGTGGGCAATGGCGCTCGGGTCTTTCTCGGCGCGGATGTCGTTCAGATCAAAAGCGAACCCGAAGTTGTCACTGTCACGACCTCTTTGGGCGATGAGCTAAAGCCGCGCGAGGGCGGTCCGGCCCCCGGGGACGAGTTTCTTAGACCCGCAGTCTCGATTACCGATTCGCAAGCTCGCCTCGGATCCTATCAGACGTCGGATGGAGTGGCCCATTATTTTGGGGAGAAGGAAAATCTCGACCCCGATCAGGTGCAGATTACTTGGATGGAGCAGACGGATGCCTCGATCTATTTCTTGACCGCTCCTGCCACTCCCAACCTCAGCATTCAGTGGCCGAAGCGTCGTTGCGCTTATCTTCTGAAATGGCCAGACGGTCTTTCGGATTATGTCACGGTGAACGTTCAAGATACTGGCAATACCGCCGTCAATGCCATCCAGTTTGATCCCTCAACCTTGCCAGAAAATAAATTTCAGGATTGCGCTCCGAAAGTGGAAACCGAGGTCGATCCCGCTACCCAGCGCCTCCTGGTAGATTTTAGCCAGTCGACTGATAAGACCAACCGGACTCTGCTGAAATTCGATTCCGCTGATGGACTGTGGTATCAACGTCTCTACATTCAGGCAGATTCCTTGCTGGGCTCCCCGGCGGTTGCGGATCCTGACGGCTCGGGACCCCAGACGGGTAGCCCAGCCGTTTATACCATTAACGATACTGACGGTGATGGTATTTTGGATTCCACCCTCACCGCAACAGTTGGCACGCGTCTAAGCCCTCCTGCTGGCTGTGAGTTAGCTGGCTACATCTCCGGCGGCACCTGCTATTCTGCAGATGCTTATGCGAATCCCTTTGAGGTCGGCTTCTCCACTGCTGCGACCAAGGCCATCATCCCCGTGAACGCCGTCCCCGGCGAAAATACCCTCAAGGTCTGGTGGTCAAAAAAGATCACGCCGCCTTCGCCCAAGCTTAAACCTTTCTACGTGCCTTCGGTGGCTGCGATCTACACCGTGAGTTATCCGGCTAGTCCGCAGGAGCTCGTGATTGCTTCCGGCAAGGGCTTAGAGAATCCCGTCCTCACAGCTGAGCAAGCGGCGGGGAGTGTTTACGTTCAGAACGATAGTAACCTGATTGGTTATAATCCCAATGAGGAACATGCCCTGATGATTGGCGGGAATGTCTATGCTCTTAGAGATGATCTGAATGATACTACCAACGCGAGTTATTCTTCTGAACCCTATGTTCTCATCGAATATAAAGAGGCTCTCACTGGCCGCCCGGCGATGCGCGTGGCGAAGGTGATCCGCTCCAATGCGACCTATCCCCTTGAGTGGAACAAGGCTGCGGGGACTCCCGTTCAGGCACCCATGCCATTGCCTCTACTGCCCCTCCCGCTGATCGATGAGAACGATCCCTATTCTGTCAAGAACGTGGAAGTCGAGGGAGTGGTGGACCAAGCCTCTAACCCAAATGCTCCCACTGGGACTAACGTGCCGGTTGACTACGACAGCTTCACCTTCGTCGATCGAAAAGGGATGCACTGGCTTTACCGCGGACCGCACACTTTAGGCTCAGCTCCGACCTACGGGATGCGCTATTACTACAAGAGTCTTGCTGGTTTCTTTATCCCCAGCTTGCCTCTGGAGAGTCAACCTCCTGTAGGCACGGTCATGCCCTTCGTCGCTGCGGATGCTAATGAGAACAAGGTGAGTGGTCTCGCCACAACTCTGACCTACTACCCAAAATGGCCGGATGATCCAGTCTTTGGCGAGCAAGCGGCCACTCTGCCTGAGCTTCAGACCGCTCAGACCTTAACCTTACCCACGAGCGGCCTTCCTCAAGTGCGCGGACAGACCAGTGCTCAGGTAGGGTATCAGCAATCTATCGCTAATACTGTCGCCAACGGAGGCACGACGTTACCCAGTGTGGTCCTCAGTGATCCGACTCGTCGTAAGACCTATGCGCTAGGTGGGGCTGACGGATTCGAGACAATTCCTGCCAGTATACTGACCACCCAATCCTCTGGTCGCACCTACTTCCAAGGTTTGCCGCCCGAACTCCAGAACCGCTTCTATCTGGATCCAAATTTGGGAACTAGTGGAGCCCTCGTCCTGATCGGTGAGTTTGTTGACGTGCCTGCCGGGGAGGACTACCTTAATCTTAACGCCCTGTCTGAAGCGGAAGTAGGCCTCGTGAAGGACCTCTGCCCACTCTCAGACAGCTTTAATCGCTCAAAATGGGAAACAGCCATCGATTTTCTCGTCACTCAGATTGAAACCTTTAGCGAGAGCACCACCGTTCCTGGTTCATACGTGGTAGACGTGAGTAAGGATTCGAGATCCTTTGGTCCCTTGGGTCTTCCGAATATCGAGGATCCAGACACCGCAGTAGACAGTTATGCGCTCAGCTCTACCGGAGGAGGTAGCGGCTATGTGACGCTCGTGTTTGGCAATGGCGAAGCTTTCACGGATACCGGTGATCCTGTCGTCATGCAGATCATCAAAGTGAGTCCCACTCTTTACCCAGGGGATTTAAAGGTATTACTCAGCAGTAATCCCCTCGACGAACAAGTGACCTTGCGCCACAGCGGTGACTATGGCGCTAAGCCGGAGAACTTCGAGTTCGAGTGGCGTTATGGCTTCCCGTTGGGAGGTGTCCAACCGGCGCTTGACGGCATTAGTACTTCGATTGGTTCCGCCAATTGGATCAAGCCGAATGGCACTCTAGGGAGTTCAATTCTCGTTGGGGGAACACCAGCCGCAGTGCTCAGTGATCCTGCCATCTTGATGGGGGACTGCTACTTCACGATGGCTTACCGTAAAAAGGCCACGGCGAGTGATCCTGCCGGAGATTGGTCGAACTGGACAACTCCGGTCCTAGTAGAGGGCTGGATCAAGCGGGTGTTGGCTAAGATTACCCCGTTCAACCAGCGCATGAGCGATCTCTCGAGCAGTGTCATTAACACCGATGTCTCAATGTTGACCCAGGCGGGGACTCGTTGGGATGGCGACATCGCCCTCAATTTAGACAATATCAACGAGGTTGGCTTGATCTCTATTTATGAGACCATCCTGAACCGTGGGAAAAGCTTCACGGTGGGCAATGGTATTGATTTTTCCACCACCAATGACGCGCTCTTGCTGGCCGCCGGTTATCTTAATGACCTCTATATGATCCTTGGTAACGAGGCCTACGCGGATGCCGCGAACCCAACCATCTCTATTGATGACCAAGCAACCGCTACCGAGGTGAACACGAGCCGATTTTCGTTCGAGGGCCAGGTGGCCAGTTCGCTGGATGAGGAATTAGCGCTGCTGCGCGGGCGCGATGACTTCACGAGCCCCGGCACTGCGGTGGCCCCGGCTCACAACCGCCTCTACTGGAATTACACTCGGGGGATTAATAGTGGCGAGGCGCTTTACGCCACCAACTATAACATCAAAGAAAAAACGGGTAGTCCCAGTGCCAACGGAATTCTTGATGCCGCTGATGCTCAGCGAATGTTCCCCCAGGGTCACGGTGATGCCTATGGTCACTACCTGACTGGGGTGACGAACTACTATAAACTCCTTACTCACCCCTACTTCACATGGACCCCGCGGGCCGAGGGCGTCACCGTGTTGGGACAGACCGTGCAAGTCGACTATATGGACGAGCGTAAATTTGCTGCGGCCGCCGCGAATGTCGCGACGACGGCTCAGCAAATCTTGGCCCTTGTCCATCGTAAATCTTATTCTGATGATAGGTCTGTTGGCTGGACCAACCTGCGTGATTCAGACACGAATCCTAATACCAATGAAACCCGGGATTGGGGGCTCGACGAGTGGACCAGCCGCAGTGCCCAAGGTAGTTACTATCATTGGGTGACTGGGAATTCGCTCTTGTTGGATGAGGATGACGCCAACAGCGGCGTTCAGAAAATTGACCGCTCCACCGTGCCAGAACTTGACCAACTGGTGATAGCGGGGGCCAGTTTCCAGACTACTTTGGACAATGCCAACGCCCACCTTAATCCGCTTGGATTGAGCCCCAATGCGATCGCATTCGATATCTCACCGAGCGAGCTCAATAACGGGAAATCTCACTATGAGCAAATCGAAGACCGCGCCCTCAGTGCGGTAATTAATGCCAAGGGAGCGTTTAACCAAGCCGCGAAGATGACACGCCTACTGCGCAGCCAATCTAACCAAACTTCGGCGCAGAATACCGCGATCGTCGATCAAGAAAATACCTATTCCAATCTTTTGATGGATATTTTTGGCCAACCGTATGCCGGTGATCTTGGTCCTGGTAAAACCTACAGTCAGGACTACAACGGTCCAGATCTGCTTAATTGGAGCATCATTGATCGTCCCTCCACCATTATGGTGGACACCACCAAGCAAGTGTCGATTACTCTGCGGGTGCCTACCAAAGAGGCATATAGAAGAAAGCGTAAGAAGGTCACTGTTGAAAAACTGAGAAGTAGAAAGAGGAATGTCGAAACACGCGCGGACTCAAAAAGATCGGCCTATTGGGCAGCTGCCTTATTTTGACTGGCGATCGAAACCGTGTTCTTCGCCGCACCGAGCAAGCGTTGCTCGATCGCGAGCAGGCGAGCTTCGCGGGCTTCATCAGCCTTGGCAACCTCGGCTACGAGCGCTGCCAGTTGATCCTTAAGCTTGGCATTTTCGATCTTCACCGCGTCCAGTTCCTTCTTAATCTGCTGAGTGGCTGAGACGTTCAGCATCGCGATTGCATCGTAGTCTACGGTTCGGTAATCTTCCACTTCCCGGCCATGAACAAACACCTGGTCTCCACTTGGCTTGAAAGCGGTTCGAAAAGCATCCCCCCGCACCTCAATGATCTCCTCAATCGCCTCATCCTTTTCGCCAATCAAACGGACGCGTTCGCCGACCTTGAGATCGGTGGCGAGCAGGACCCAACCATCCGCAATCTTCGCACTTTTAAAAATATCCGGAATCGAGCCAGTGCTTTTGTTGACAGCCTGCGGGAAGACATTTTCCACTTGCTGTGCAATGACCTTCTTTTGGGGTTTGTTTCCATTGGCAATGGTATCGATGTACTTATAGTCCGCGATTTCGATACCAAGCAAAGTCCCAAGATCCTCCCGTGAATCCGAGGGCTCGATAGCGGTTTTAATCCGCTCGTCGGAGTCAATGTCAAAAGTTGGACATATTATGTGGCCACTCGCACGGATTGAAAGGGGTGTATTTGTCCGATCTGCGTTGTTACCGCTGCCACCGTTAGTGGTGAGTCGACCGGCTGAAAAGTAGTTAGCATTAATCGCACCCACATTGAGCCGAGCGGTTGTTGTACTCGTATGAATGAGCACCCTGCTTCCGTCCATTCTAAGATTAGATGGGGAGAAGGCCCCTGACGTCCCACCGCCAAATCCGAACCAGTTGCTGTTCTGTTGATACCCTAAACCCATTACAGTATTACCAGCGCGAACAAACGCCATGTGAGCTGCCGTGTGACCATTCGCCTGCCGCGTGATCTGCAACGATCCATAGCGCGTGTTGTCAACAGCCCCGTCAGCGATGGAGAGCTTCCCTGCTGGAGTCGTAGTTCCGATACCGAGATTTCCTGAAGAGTTGAGGACCATTCTGGTCGCGCCAGCATTGGCACCACTGTTCCATGTGTGATGGCCATCGCTTGATCTAATATCGTAACGCCCCACGGTCCCCGGTGCTAGAACTAGATCTTTCGCAAAAGCCCCAGAGGGTGAACCCAAAATTGTTTTGCTTCCGTTGTAACCGACATAGGCCCTCCCGCCGGCAAAATCTGCAAAAGCAGCATTGTCACTCCCTTGCGACCCAGAATCAAAACGCGCGGCAACATTGGACCCAATTGCTACAGCATGGAGTGGAAGCTCGGGAGTCGTTGTCCCGATACCGACCTTGCCATTAAAATCGGCGTTACCACTCACCGAAAGTGGATTAGTCGGATCCATGCCGATGCCAACTTCCCCACCTACCACTTTAAAATCGGCACTATTCTCTAATTCCAACAATACATTGGTTGAATTTAAGCCCATGTAGCCCAGTCGAGCACCTCCAGGTTTATACCAGCTCAGACCACCGGCACGGGTGTCGTCACCTGGCTGCACCTGGATAAATCCATGGGATGCCGTGCCACTTCGAAATTGTGCTGTGCCATTCACATGAAGTTTTGCCAGTGGCGAAGTGACGCCAATACCAACGTTGCCACTAAAATCAGCCGCACCCGTAACCGACAGTTGATTCGTCGGAGCATTATTACCAATGCCGACGTTACCGCCATCCGAGTTGAGCGTGAGATTCTGGGAACCCGAGCCTTCTTTCCAAGCCTGGATGAAACCAGTGCCATTGCCGGTGTCGTTGACACCGAGGCGCAAGCGCTCGGTGGTATCGGTGGCAGTGAGAAGGAGCTGCGGATTGGCGGTGCTGCTGCTTGCCCCGGTCACGGTCAAGGTACTGGAAGGACTAGCATTACCCACCCCGACATTACCATTATCCAACACTTGGAGTGCGCTTCCACTGGCGCTCGTGCCAAGAACTTCCGCGAATTTCGAACGAAAGGCGAAGGCGGAGGAGACGATCTGCTGGCGCGGCGAGATCTCCGAATCCGAAACAGAGATAGTGGAGGCATTCGCGACAGTCACGCTAAGATAACGTGTGTCACCATCGAAGACATTCGCGAGGAAGACCGCGGGTGAGGCAGAGGAATGTTTACTCGTCTCACTATAGCTATAGGTCTGAGTGGTGTTGGCGATGCCATTCCCTACGAGGACACTAAACTCACCCTCAGAAATCGTCACGGTCTGACTCTCCGAATAGAGCAAGTTCGCCTGAGTGGTGGCAGAAGGAGAATCCCAAATGCGAAAAATGACGGTGCGGTTCACGGGAGTTCCAGCGCCCAACAGGGTGCCATCTGGATTGTAGACCCTTCCCTGATAGCTGATGGTCCCGGGAACAGCGCTCGTCTGCCCGAAGCTGAGAGATAATTGGAACGCCAGAAGGGCGAGAATAAAAGTAAACTTAGTTTTCATATTACAATGAGTGGTCGGTTGTTTTTAAAATGAGAGTGGGTGGAAAAGGTGAAGTTAAGGCGAGACGGTGAGCTCACCGATCTCCGAAACACGGCGGAGTTTAAAGGTGCCGGAGAGCTGAATTCCGTCCCCAGTGCCTACTCCAAGGCTGTCCTTGCTGAGACCCTGTATGGTCTCAGCGTAATTGCCGCCAATCACCGAGCTCCCCCAGCCGGTGATGGTGCTGCCCGTGGGTGGCGAGGGCGTAAAAGTAAAAGCGACCGCACGGCTGACATTGTAGCTTTCCTGCCCGGCAGTCAGAGCAGCCCCGCTCGCGCTCTTATTGTCGTGATCCGGATGATACTTGTGAACAAAAGGGTTGGTGGGATCATTAAAGGGAATGTCAATGGTCTGGGTGAGAGTCGTGTCATTCCCAACCGCGCCAGTGGCGGTGAGGACCCGATCCAGCGGCAGGTGCGCTGCCACGATGCGCGCGGCTCCGGACTTGGCAGAAGAGAGTAAGCCAGACTCCTTGGTGCAAAGGCCGCGTGCATTTCCGGCGACGTCTAGCTGCCCGAGGAAGACCTGCGAGAGAATACGGGCCGTCCCGCTGTCATCCACGTGAACGATATAACGGAGCGGATAGAAACTAGAGGTCGCGGTCACCTCATCGGATTCCGGCTTGCTTTCAACAGCGCTAACCAAGGCATCCCCTACCCACAGGCCGGCGAACGAGCTCGTGCGGGCCCGCACCGGCAGGAATAGGTCAGTCAGGCTGGCGCTATCGGTAAATCTTAGGAATGAGGCGTAGAGACTGCCGGCCGCAGCCGTCATCTCGGCTCGGCTGATCCCAAAAGAGAGCTCCACGGTGGAGCCTGGGGCGATCACCTGAGTGATTCCACCTGCGTCCAGAAGGGTCTCAGTCCATGTCGCAGTAGCAGCATCAAAAGTGCGCTGAGTGATCGGCACCGATGCCGCAATAGTGTCCTGACTCACAGGAGCCGCGGCAGAGGCCACCGGGGCAATAGCGATGGTGGCAATAGAGCTGCTGCGATTATAAAGGCGGGCCGTGATGATGGCGCCGTTGCGCCCGAAATCGAGAGCACTCCCAGTGCTCAAGCTCACCTCCAGAGGCGCATTAAAATTCCCCACAAGTTCGGCGGAAAACCAGTAACCTTGAGTAGCATCGAGTGGCTCGGTAGAGGGAGAAAAGATCTGCACCGGGTTGCTGGGTCCCAATTCTCCGCCCACATATTTGTAAACCTTGCTATTTGCCGCGAGGGCCGCTGGGAAGGTGGAGAAGTAGCTACCCATAGTAGGATAAGCGCTTACGTTCTTGAAGGTCGGAAAACCGAGAAAGTTCGCGCCATTGCGGACCCAGGAATTGGCAGGAGGCAGCGTCTGCTGGGCAAGCGAGAAAGTCGTGGTCGCACTGGTCGGACCCGAACATCTCACCAAATAGGCGGTCTGCCCAGTGAGTGCAGAAAGTGAGAGGACCGAGCCATCGCGTTTCCAAACGCTCCACTCTGGCGTGCCCGCAGCTGGCACCAACGGAGAAGTGATGAACCCGACCTGATTGGGATTAGGATTCCAGCGCCACACTTCCAAGACTTCAGCCGGTAGCAGGTTGGCAATCGTATCCTGTTTGGCATCACCGTGCAAATAGATCGAGTTCCACCCCCCCCCTTTAGGGTGTAGGTGGTGGACTGCCACTGCGCGTGAACAGAGGTTACGAAACAAAGCCAAATGAGCGCGAAGAGTAAGTTTTTCATCGGACGGTAATTCGGTAAAATGCGTTCGGGCTAGAACTTGCCGTAAAGGCGGAGACCAGCCCCACCTTAGAAGCCCGGTAGGCTTGGGCCCTTGGACCCGACACCTCGGTCGCGAAATCTACGCGTGTCCAAGTCTTATTGTCCACGCTGCTCTCGATGGTATAGGCCTTGCCGGTGATCCCAAAGAACTCGAGCAACACCCTCTCCGCAAGTTTCTCCTTGATCGTTAAACCGAAGGTTTCTGTGGCGTCACCTGCGAAGGTCCCGGCAATGTATTCAAGTAAGTTACTTTGGCCGTCGCGGTCGAGGTCGCCATTTTTATCGAGCAGGCCAAGATCCCAATTCCCATTTTCGTCCGGACCGAGCCCTGCTTGATGAAGTTGCCACTGTTCCCAGACATCCGGGAGGCCGTCGCGGTCGCTATCCTCACCCAAGTTGAGGTCGAGCTTCACGCGCTCCCCGCCCTTACCGGCGGTCAGGTTACCAGTGACCTCGATGGGGTAAAAGAACGAGCCATTCATTTCAACCACCAGACTAAAGAGCCCTTGGGCCGCCACCGCCTTCTCGGTGTAGAGGGTTGTGCCACTACGGTTCTGATCGATACGCACACGCAGTTCGTAGTTCTGCTCAAGCTGGCGGCCCGCCGTAATCGGGGTGCGCCCGATCTCCACCCCGCCCTTGAGCAAAATGACCTCCGCACCCTCCGCAACGACCGTCTGGCCAACCTGATCGCGCACCATCCCATAGAGTGTGTAGTGTGGTGCAGGCGGAAAGGCTGCGGCCGGCACCGCGAAAATCAGCAAGCAAGCGACTGCGACCAAGAGACCTAGCACCGCAGTTTTTGCGACCGCGGCGAGAGAATAAGCTATCCGTACTTCCATGGAGTCAAATTACCAGTTTTTGTGGTGGAGATGTTTTAGGAACAAAAGTCGATGAGTAAATAAAATACGCTTACTTTCTGGCAGGAAACCTTTTGCTAAAAGTAGGATCTTCCATTCAACTCTCCCCTTCTTATATCATTCGTCCTGAAGGGCAAAACGATAGAACTTGCTACCAAGCTCCAGCGGCACAGTGACCTCGTTGATTTCATCTCGCTTTGTCCAAACCTTCAAGTCATCGGTCTCTTCAATTGAGAAACGAATCTTCACACGATTATTACCATTATCCGGCAGAAGCACCACTGAGCCCAAACGAGCATCTTTCACTTCGCCAAGGGTGGGCCGAGCGTCGCGCTCTTCCAAGACAGTGTCGTAAGCATCCCGCGTCGGCCGAGCATCTCTTTGCGCAACTACCGTATTATAGGCTTCAACTGTCGTGAGGTTAAAGTCACCTGGATTTCCAGTCACATCTGATCGACCTGCCTTCCGGCCCTCTCTCAAATATTGAGTAGCTACATTATCGTATGCTGTCTGAAGATAGAACCTAGTTTCGAAAGCTAAATTTGTCTCCAGCTCAATCTCCTTCACATCGGTCAGCCCGTCCTCATCCGTATCTATAAAACGGGCATCTCTTTCCGCCACAATTGCATCGTAAGAAGTCTGCGTCGGCCGCGCATCTCTTTCCGCAACTACCATATTATAGGCTTCGATGGTTGTGAGATTGAAATTACCAGGACTTCCAGTCACATCCGTCCGTCCAGCTTGTCGACCCAGTGAGTTCGACGATACCACTGCGTTATCGTAAGCCCCCTGAAGGTAGAAGACTGTTTCGACTGCCAAATCCGTCTCAAGCTCAATCTCTTTCACATCTGTCAGACCATCCTCATCGGTGTCGACGAAGCGCGCATCTCTTTCCGCAAAAATTGCATCGTAAGAGTTTTGCGTCGGCCGCGCATCTCTTTCCGCAACTACTGTATTATAAGCTTCAATGGTTGTGAGATTGAAGTTTCCAGGACTTCCAGTCACATCCGTCCGGCCAGCTTGTCGACCTTGAGCATTTGAGGCAGAAACAGCATCATCGTAGGCCCCCTGAAGGTAGAAGATTGTTTCAACTGCCAAATCCGTCTCAAGATCAATCTCTTTGAGATCGGTAATGCCGTCCTCATCAGTATCGAAGAAGCGCGCATCTCTTTCCGCCAAAATTGCATCGTAAGAGTTTTGGGTCGGCCGCGCATCTCTTTCCGCAACTACCGCATTATAAGCTTCAACGGTTGTGAGACTATAATCCCCTAGGTTTTCAGTGACATCCAATCGGCCTACTTGGCGACCTTGGGCATTTGAGGCAGCAACGGCA
>KB912161.1 GCA_000383735.1 Verrucomicrobia bacterium SCGC AAA164-M04 | reverse complement strand
ACGCCGCCGCCCGCGAGCCAAGTGGTGAAGCCGAAGGGGTTGTGGTCGCGGCCGTTCCCTCCTTGAGCGAAGGGTGTTCGGCCGAATTCACCGGTCCAGATGACGAGGGTCTCCTCTAGAATGCCCAGTTTTTTCAAGTCGGTGATGAGAGCGGCGATCGGTTGATCGACCGTTTTACAATTTTTGTTGTGACCATCAAGGAGGTTGTTGTGTTGATCCCATCGATCGCCGTTGCCACCGGGGCAAGTGAGTTCGATGAAGCGAACCCCGCGTTCGACGAGGCGGCGAGCGAGAAGGCATTGTCTGCCGAAGGTTTTGGTCTGATTAAAATCGGAGTCTAGGCCATACATTTTTTTCACAGTGTCCGACTCGCCGGAGAGGTCTAGGAGGTCTGGGACTGCGGCTTGCATACGGAAGGCGGTTTCGTAATTTAGGATAGCAGATTCGATCTGATCTTCGCCTGCGAATCGTTCTTTAGAAGAGAGATCGAGCTGTCGCATGAGATCGAGCTTTCGCCTTTGAATTGCGGGGCTGGATTCGGCGGGTTTGATATTTGCGACGGGAGTGTTTCCGGGGTTAAAGACCGATCCCTGATAGGCGGCAGGAAGGTAGCCAGAATTGAAATTATCGAGTCCTCCTGGAGGAATCAGACCTCCGTTCAGGACGACAAACCCGGGGAGGTTTTGGTTTTCGGTGCCGAGCCCATAACCAACCCAAGCGCCCATGCTAGGGCGGCCTTGAAGGCCTGATCCGGTGTGGAGGAAGTAGTTCGCTGCGGTGTGTTCGGGGAACTTGGAAGTCATCGATTTGATGAAGGTAAGATCGTCGGCGACTTTCGCAATATTGGGGAATAGATCGCTGACCCATGCCCCTGACTCGCCATGTTGTTTGAAGGCCCAGGGAGATTGCATGACCTTTCCGATGTTGTCGAACTGGGTGGGCTCGAGCTTTCCGATGGCTTTTCGGGGATCCTGGCCGTTGAACTTTTTCAGCAGGGGCTTGTAGTCGAAGGTATCGACATGCGAGGGACCACCATCCATGTAGAGGAAGATGACGTTTTTGGCTTTGGGCGCGTAGTGGGGCTTCTTGGGAGCAAGGGGATCCGTAGGGTTATAGTCCGCTTTTTCTGCAGAACTATTCTCTGCGAGGAGAGCAGAGAGAGCAACAGCCCCAAATCCACAGGCGGACTGGTTGAGCATCTCACGGCGGGTGAGTGAGGAGGGACGGAAGTTTTGGCAGTGCATTACGAAGTGAAGTGGCGAGTGATTAGGGAGGCTTTCAGTTCAAGAAAATGAATTCCTTAGTATTCCAGACGGAATGCGCAAAGTCCACCCAGGCGGTTTTTTGGGATGGATGTGATTCAATCCAGGCGAGGGTCGTTTTCATTTGTTCGGGTGAAGGGCGACGGGCGGAGGCCTGAAGGAACATCGTGTTGATTCGGGTCTTCGTGTCCTTGATGTTTGCGGTTGAGTCAGCCCAGCGTTTCGACTCGCTCACGACAAAGGGATCATTCATCAAGGTTAGGGCTTGAGCGGGGACATTAGAAACGGTGCGTCTCGCGACAGAGGAAAAAGGGCTGGGCATGTCGAAGGCCAGCATCATGGGAGGAAGGAAGTTACGGCGGATACTGGTGTAGATAGAGCGGCGGCCGGCGCCATCGAGTGGACCCGACCCAGGGCGGCCCCGGCCTTGCATGAAACTAGTGATGTGAACGGGAACCGAATTACCGTAAAGCTTAGGATCAAGCCGGCCAGAGATAGCGAGCATCGAATCGCGGATCGCTTCGGCCTGCAAGCGACGAATGGGAGCTTTATGAAGGAGAATGTTTTCGGGGTCAGTATCAGTAAGATAGCTAAGGCTGAGATCTGAATGAGGGGTGGCTGACTGACGGTAGGTTTGTGAGAGAACGATTTGGCGGATAAGTTTTTTCTGAGACCACTTTCCTTCGATAAGAGAAGCCGCGAGTGAATCGAGAAGCATGGGATTGGATGGAGCGATACCCATGGGGCCGAAGTCATCAACAGTGGGGACGATACCGCGCCCGAAAAGGTGATGCCAAATACGGTTTGCGGCAACACGGGCGGTGAGCGGATTTTCTCGCGAAACGACCTGTTCTGCGAGCTCGAGACGGCCGGAAGAATTTTTTGGAGGTGCGATAGCATCCCCACCAAGCGCGGTCAGGAAGCGGCGGGGAACTTCTTTGCCAAGATTTTTGTGCGAGCCTCGGATGTGGACGTAATCATTTTCGGGAGTGCCATCGGTAACCGAGAGGATAGTGGCCGAAGGGTTTGGAATTGCATCCGAGATCTTTCTAGCGGCTTTGGAAAGATTTTCAAGTTTACTGGTGATTTGCTTCTCTGGCTTTTTGGCATCTGAATTGGCAGAGAGAATTCCTTCAATTTTCGGGAGATCACGTGTAGTGCATACGGCTTTCACTTCGATCGCTCCGGGGCCGGAATCGATAATTTCAAGGTAGGCTTTTTGCCCGGATTTTTGGGCGATATCCTTACTGCTCAGAGTAACCCATTGCCATTTATCGTCGGTCTTGATGTCCTTGCGGGTGCCGCTGAAAAGAAGCCCGTTGAAGACTTGCATAAAGTGGCCGTCAATCGTGAGGCGGACTTTGGCTGTCCCTCTCACATAAAGGTGAACACGATCGCCGTTAATTGTGAAAGTGGGCGTGCGAAGAACACCATGTAGTTTTTCCCCATAGCGGCCGCTGTCGTATACTGCGTGTTCCGTGATGGAGTTTTTTACAGGG
Organism: Verrucomicrobia bacterium SCGC AAA164-M04; assembly: GCA_000383735.1. The sequence goes on along the minus strand of KB912161.1, from coordinate 9,984 downwards.
ATCCAAGTAAGAGCGGGAATGGATGAATCACCGAAGGCCTGGCCGGAGGGGAACCAGTTGGAGTTGGTGGGGAGAAGGAGTCCTTCGGGAGCATTCGTTGGAGGGGTTACTTGAATCCCCAAATCCTTGAAATTCTCATTCCCATTAGCCGCGATCTTTTCAATTTCTTCGATGCCCCGGGCGATTTTCTTTCCAAGATCTTGTGTGTACTCATTACGCCGAGTGCTTTGGAGGTAGCCGGTGAGGGCGTAGTAGTCTTCAGTCGAGATCGCATCAAATTTGTGATCGTGGCAACGGGCACAGGCGACTGAAAGGCCGAGGAATGATTTCGAGAAGGTGTCGATCATGTTGTCGATCCGTATGGCCTCGTCTCCTCGAACATCTGTTGGTGAGTGGGTTGCTTCACCGAGATACCAAAAGCCGGTGGCGATGATGGATTCGTTGGTTTGATTTTCAGGGTGAAGTCGAGGCTCTTGAAGGAGGTCGCCAGCGATGTGTTCCGCGACGAACTGGTCATAAGGAACATCCGCATTGAGCGCGCGTATGACGTAATCGCGGTATTGATGGGCGTTGTGAATCGGGTAGTCGAATTCGTGACCATGACTTTCAGCATAGCGCATAAGGTCGAGCCAGTGACGACCCCAGCGTTCGCCGAAGTGAGGGGAGTCGAGGAGACGATCGACGGTTGACGCGATGGCTGTATCTAGATCGGTAACAATGTCTTTTTCGAAGCGTTCGATTTCTTCGACCGTTGGAGGTAGGCCGGTGAGGTCGAAGGTCAGACGTCGGAGAAGGGTGACAGGTTCAGCATGGGGAGCGGGGCGGAGTTTTGCGTCCTTGAGCTTTTTGCCAATGAGATCATCGATGAAGCCTGGAGCCCGGGGAGCTGGAGCGAGAGGCTTCCAGCTCCAGTGCTCCGACTTGCGTTTTGCGAGGTCGAAGTCTTTGGCGTTGTGTTTGGCCGCGGAAGCTTCTCCTGCCGGCCAGGCTGCTCCGTTTTTGACCCAAGTTTCAAAATCGGCGATGACGGCATCCGGTAGTTTTGATTTAGGCGGCATTTCCATGTCGGTGTCCGTGTAGCGGATCACTTCAATGAGAAGCGACTTTTCGGGGTCACCGGGGACGATAGCTGGACCGGTATCCCCGCCTTTGAGGAAACCAGCACGGTTATCGAGGTAGAGGGAAGCTTTGAGCTTTTTCGAGTTGGAGGAGTGACATTTGTAGCAATGTTCTGCGAGGACAGGCCTGATTTTCTTCTCGAAAAATTCTAGGCTGCCGGACGAAAAATTTTCCGCAGCGGGGACCAGCGGGATACCAGAAATAAAGAGAAGGAATCCGAGGACGCATTTAGGAGGCGTGGCCATGATAAGGAAACGTAGTAAGATGTGGGAAATTACAAGCAACTCCCCCTATTATTGTCTCCACGACCCATTCCGAGCTTAAATTTACTCAAAGGTCCTGAAGAGATCCCGATGATAGTGGATTATTTCCCTAAAACAAATTCTTGAGTTAATACAGGTTCCCATTTTGGAGGGGCTTGAGGCTTAGACCAGTAATTAACTAGGGCGTATCTACCCGGATAATCCGGAGGTAGCGCTTCGCCCGGTCCATCTTAACAATCGGAGGGTCGGTGAGAGAATCTAGATAGGTGATAGCACTCCTTCCGCTGGCCATTGCTTCAGCTGGGACCCGGCTCCACGTCTTAAGGTCCTCAGACCACTGGATTTCCAAACTTCCAAAAGCGAACTCTGCTGCGGTCTTGAGAGTTGCACCCGCTTGGCTAAAATCAAAAAGCTGATCGGGGGCTGTGGCCCGACTAAAGCCTAGTGCAAAATAATGGTAGTTTGACGCAGAGGGCCAGAGCTGAAATTCATCTTCACTCTGGGAGGGAAACCCTTGTTGCGCGGCCCATCTCGCGTAATCAGCAACCTCGATAAAGGTTTCGCCGACGGCCTTCATGATGCCATCAATCTTAACATCGGCAGCAACTGGGGACTCCTCGGTATCAATCGCCTGCTCTAGGCTTAGGGGCAGCTCAACGGCAAGATTGAAGTAGACTCGCGATCCCACCGTTCTGCTTGGGGTCACGGTAATCTTTCCAGATCCTCCCCCTACGCCCGAGAAAGGTTGGTCAGCAAAATTAAAGTCGATTTCTTGTCCGCCCGTTAGGAGGGTGTAGGCCGAACCATCAAGCACGCCTCGATCGGCCGTAACTTCGTATTGTGAGGCATCAAATTCCCCAGTTTCTGGATCAACAATACCCGGTTCAGAAACCGACCGAAGAGAAAATCCCAGACCTTTGCTAGTGAAAGAATAGTTCGCAAGAAAGTTTCCCGAGGAGAGATCGACGTCAGTCCCGCGCACGTTGGCGTCTAGAATCGTGAGTTGGTCAGTGCTTGAAATCCCTGGAATGATATTCACTTCCACTTGGATGCTACCTGTGAGCCTTGACGTGTCATCTGACCCTCCAATCAGTTGAACGTCCAAATCCATATCGAACTCGTTAAAGCCACGCTCTTGGACAAGGCTTAAGGTGGCCCGGTTCGGGGTTTGGGCGCTGAGTAGCAACGGAATACAAAACAGTAAAACCTGAATAAAAACCCTCATGGAGGATCGGTATCATAAATCGTGATTCAGGCGAAGTAATTCTAGCCCGAGTGATGCGAAAATTCAGATTTTCTTCGTCGACAAAGATTGCCATATCGAGGTTCTAAGCCGATTTAGCTAGCGCCGCTTCCTGATGTCTTGGAGCTAGTAGATCTATTTGCAAGCTTTTGGAATCCCAGCTTTTGACCGATTGGTTTTCAATTTCTTCTTGAGTGCGTTCGCAAAAAATTCCTCCATTGCCTTAAAAGTCTGGGATTCCTTCGCTCTGAAGACTCCATGCCCACCATCTTTAAATCTCATGAGTGTGATATTTTTTGCACCGCTTGCTTTAAGTCGATCCGCCAAGACTTCACCCTGCTTAAACGGAACGGTGCGATCATTTTCAGCATGAACCAGGAGGAACGGTGGGGCATCCGCGGCCACATAGGTGACCGGAGATGCTTTTGAAGCTCGAACATGGTGGGTTTCTTGATCTCCTGCAAGTAGTCCCCCGTTTGGAAACAACTGATTTTTCCACTTGAGGAAATTGGAGGGAGTGGCTGAGGCACAGACAGCCTGAACAAGAGAAGACTGTTCTAAATGAGTTCCTTGGCCTTCAAGACCGGCCTCTTTTTTGACCAAGCCAAGCATCGAGACTAAGTGTGCTCCGGCAGAGTTACCATACGCTCCAATCCGTTTTGGATCTAGCCCAAGCTCCTTCGAATTGGCCCGGAACCATCGAACGGCATTTTTGACATCATGAACACAGGCTGGAAAACCACCGCCATCTCCAGTCAGTCGATAATTGACTGAAATACAGACATAACCCTTTGCGGCATATCGGGCTGGAAGCGAAGCCCAGAACCCGCTCTCCTTACTCCCGTTTTTCCACCCGCCCCCATGAACAAAGACTAGTCCGGGGCGGCCACCTTTTGGTGCTTTTTCTTTGGGTAAATAAACATCCAGTTCCCAACGATCATGCCCACTGCGGTAGACTTGATTTTTTCTGACTGTCACGCCTTCTACGAGAGCTGCCTCCGGCCTTCTCCGCTGCTCTCCATTTCGAGGATTTTGCTTAAGACGCGCATCGAGTTTCCCTAATTCCTCTTTGGTTAATTTGCCATCCCCATCACGGTCGTTACGATTAAAGAAGCGCCTCATCAGCCCGGATGTTTCATCAATTGTTAAAACACCATCGCTATTTTTGTCTGTCTTAAGCCACTGTTTCACACGCTTGCTTTCAGTATCTGCGAACAAGGGGGGCATTGTGAGTAGGATGACCGAGAAAATTCTTGAAACACGCATTAGCAAATAAACCTCCTATATTCTTTTTGGTTTCTATTTTTTTTAACTAGAATTATTTTTCTCCCTGGTTGCTAGAGCTCTAGCAGTGCTTCAAAAATACAAAGAGACGGCCTATGATTTAGGACCGCCTCTGAGGTGGGAGGTAAGTTCCCTAAAAAATATCAGACTATTCGCCTCCTTCTTCGGAGGTTTGGATCCGGAAAAAACGTGCGGTGTTTGAGCCGAGAAATTGACCCGCTTCGACATCTTCCCAATTTTTCAAGTCGGTAGACACCTGAAGTTTGACAAACCAGTTTTTAGATGGGTCCTCGGTGGGTGGCAGCAGGATAGGAGGCGAAGTGTTCACTGGCGAAGGTTTGGTGATTTTGTAGCTGATTCGATAAGGTCCTGTGACGGGGCTAGTCTGAACAAAAGTGCTTAAAACAATATCACAAGGACCTACCGCGAGCTGAGAGGGGGGCTCGGAGGTAGTGCCATCACTCATGGTATTGCGTAACTTTGTAGCACGGTCATTGACGACCCACCATCTTTGCCACATCAGAGAGTCTGTGCCTTCGGGTTTGATCTTAATATTAATGACGGTTTTAGGTGTTCTTGCATTGGCACTGATCACTTCAAAGAGCTCTCCTTCTTTAAGGGTCAGGACGGGGACTTCTTCGAGGTTAAAGCCCTGATCCCGGGTAAAATTCCCGTAGGTCACTTCACTCGCTTGAAGGCTGCCAAAGGTGACGAAACTGGCGAAGATTACTTTAATTGTCTGAGGTTTGAATATTTTCATAAATAGGTGTTTTTTGACGCGGGTAGTTATTCTACCTGAGCCCCTAGAGAGTTGATCGGTTCTAGGGAACCCGTCACCTAAAAATTTGAGAGAAATGAAACCTAAAGATAATAGAAGTTTTACAGACCTTCAGTTTATCTGTGCCAAGTTTCCTTGGTCACGATAGGATGACCTTAAAGAGTGGAGGTCTCCTTCTTTCCCTTAGGGATTGGGGGATTCTCTGACTATCTCCAAGCAGTGGGCTTTCTATTTGGAGGATTCGCGAAGATAGAGCACCCGGCTAGCAACTTCTGCTTTTTGGATTTTCGTCCATGGGGCGGTGAGCAGAGTCGGATCAAATTGATAACCTGGCTTGCTGTCTTGGAGGACAATGACGGTGTTCAGAATAAGGTTGGCGAGGATATGGTTGTCGGTGGAGTTGAGAATTTCGGTGAGAATGGGGCGAGGGTCTTGCTGTCCAGTCAGGCCCAGAAATTCCGCAGCACGGGTTCGGACAAGTGACTCGCTATCATTATTGGCGAGCTGTTTGGCCTGCTCGTAAAATGGTTCCGCCTCCTTGCCGAATGAGCTACAAACGATGAGGCCCCAGTAGCGATCCCAAGGGTTTTTTGAACTGAGAGCGGAAGAAATCCCCTGACGACTTTTTTTAAAACTCTCAAGACTGAGGTCGGCAATGTCGATGAGCCGGGAAATCTCAGTTTTGTGTTTTTGTCCAAATTTGACAGGGTTTTTGAGTCCGGCTCTGATGAAAATGGGTTCGGGATAAAAGCTAAGATCGGGTAAACCTTTGATCTTTTGCTGAAGTAAGGCGCGCATCTGAAGAAGAGTTTTTTGGTGAGTTGGATCGTTGGCGAGATTGTTTACTTCGTCAGGATCGGCGGAGAGATCGTAGAGCGTTTCGGCAGGACGAGATTTGAAGAATTGTTGTTGGGCCGCGTTGAGTTTACCAGCGAGATAAAGTTCACGCCATTGGGAGAAGGGCGTTTGCTTGTAGCGATACTCGTTGTAAAGGCCGTCGAAATTGAATGGCTGGTAATTTCTGCTGTAGCGGAAATCTCCCTTTCGCAGCGTGCGGACGAGGTCGTATTTTTCGTCAAATCGATCGGCGTATCCGAATGATTGATCGCGTTTGTTGAGCTCTGTTAGCGAAACTCCTTTTCCGAGGAAAGGCTTTCCGTCGATGGCGGCAGGAATTTCGATGCCGGCAAGGTTCAGGACGGTTGCAGAGAGGTCGACGAATTCTACGAAGCCATCAACGCGTGTTCCTGGAGAAGCGGGCGCAAGGTGTTGCCAGTTTTTTGGAATGGAAACAACCATGGGAATGCGCAAGCCGCTCTCATTGGCGTAGCCTTTGCTGCCAGGCATCACACCGCCGTGATCGCCGTAGTAGAAGATGAAGGTATCATCGAGAAGGTTATCTTTTTCGAGCTGTTTGAGAAAAGCCCCCATCTGCGCGTCGACTGCCATGTGCTTGTCGAGGTAGTGGGCGTAGGAGCGGCGAAAGATCGGTGTGTCGGGATGGTAGGCGGCGAGTTTGACCTTGGCTGGATCAGTCTTGAGTTGAAACTTTAAGGGATCGCCAAAGGTCTGGCCTTCGTGGGTCGTTCCAAAGTTCTGCACATGGAAGAAAGGCTGGCCGGCTTTGCGGTTCTTGTAGCTGGCTTTGCGTGAAGAGGCATCCCAGACCCCTCTTTTATCAGCCGGATGAAAATTGTAATCTTCCTTAGAATTATTGGTGGTGTGATATCCATTTTTTCGGAGATAGAAGGGGAACATCTTGAGCCCATCGGGCATGGGAACGGTGGCTTGTTTGCGATGATACTGCGCCCCGGTGCGTGGGGCGTAGCAACCGGAGATAATGGTGCTGCGGGCAACCGAGCAGACCGGAGCGCAGGAGAAGGCGTGATTAAAGATGAGCCCATTTTTGGCGAGTCGTTCGACAGTCGGCATCTGGGCTCCACCCGGGCCATAAATACGAAGCCATTTAGCAGAGTTGTCCTCGGAAACGATCCAGACGATATTAGGTTTATCTTGTTTTGCCTCGGCTACTACTGGGACGAGGCAGGCGAGGAGAAGGAAAAATCGGACGATTGTCATAAGTCTGAGGGGATGGTGACCAGTCATACCCTGTTTCGAGAAGAATTATTTCTCCGTAATGTCATTGGGGCAGGATCACATGGGTTGGTATTACACCCAAAGAGTGGCTAGGAAATTCCTTTTGGCGGAATGGGCTGGGGCAGCTCGGGTGTTGGAGAAAGGGGGTGCAGTCGCTTACGATAGTCTCTTGGTGACATGCCGATGAGTTCGGAGAATTTTTTGGAGAAGGCTGAGTGGTCGTAGAAGCCAACTTGGAGGGCAATCTCGGTCACGGGAAGTTTGGTTTTTACGAGAAGTTCGCAGGCTTCGAGTATTCTAAGACGGCCCACATATTTTTGTGGACTTGTTTTAAAAGTTTCTTGAAAGCGCCGCTGGAGTTTGCGAACTGACATGCCGATACTCTTGGCAAGATCAGGCATGGAGACTTTGGAGGCGGAGTTGTTCTTAAGATACTCTGTAACAGGAAGGAGATCGAGGTAGGGTTGGAGCGAAGTTCGAACACCTTCGAAGCTTTTCACGAGACCGCACACTCCGGCCACTTTACCGTCTTGGTCGAAGAGTGGAATTTTATTGGTAACGAACCATTCAGGCTCCCCGATTTGATTGGGGAATAGTTCGACAATTTCAATCAGGGGTTCCTTTGATGCAATGACCTTACGATCGTCGTTCATATATTTCTCGGCCATCTCAATAGGAAAAATTTCCCGATCGGACTTCCCGATCATTTCCTCCTCGGTTTGGAAGCCGCAGCGCTCCACAAAAGTTTGGTTCCCAGCCATGAGCCGCAGCGCGAGATCTTTGACGAAATAGAGGGTGTCGGGCATATAGTTGAAAAGCTCGGAAACCTGACCGGGACAGAGCTTTTCGATCCATTGCCTCTTAATTTCATGGGGAGACATGTCGCTTTTATACACAAAATAATCGTTCATGCACTAGTAAAGGAAGGGTGAAATCGCTATGGTCTAGGGAGTATGTCAAATGTGCAGATCAATATTGCGATCGGAGGGATTTATGGGAGCGACAAAGGAAATGCCGAACTCTCATGAACCGACTTCCACTCGCCCTCATCGCCAGCTGCCTTGTCTTAAGTGCCGCTGCCGCACCCTTGCTCAACAAACGGAAGCAACTTGAAGCGCAGACCTTCTGGGCGAACCGCGACTTCGATTGGTTCGAGGCCAATATTCCCTTCTTCGAATGCCCGGACGCTGAGATCAACACTACCTATTACTACCGTTGGGAGCTGGTCACCCGCCACATTTGCTACGGCTCTCCCAACAGTGGCTACTCGTTCACCGAGTTCGCCAACCGGCCCTTTTGGTCCGGCGCATATGGAGGGATAGCCTGCCCCTCCGGCCACCAGATCTACGAGATTCGCTGGCTCAAAGACCCTGAATTCGCTCGCGACTTCCTGCACTACTGGTTCCGCACTCCGGGTGCCCAACCACGCAACTACTCCTCGTGGCTCGCCGATTGCGCGGTCGCCGTCGATCACATTCATCCCAACAAAACCTTCCTCATCGACCTGCTTCCCGATCTCGAGAAACACCACGAAGCCTGGCGCGCGCGGCACTGGGTCGATGAGATGGGCATGTTCTGGCAAAGCGGCCACGACGACGGAATGGAGTTCAATATCAATAGTCGTCAAACCAAAGACATCCTGCGCGGTGACCGTGCCTTCCGCCCTACATTTAACTCATACATGTGGGCCGACGCGAAGGCCCTTGAACAAATTTCCAAGCTCGCGGGGGACCCGGCCAAAGCCGAACGTTACCGGAAACGTGCGTCAGCTCTTAAGAGCGTAGTCCAAGAAAAGCTGTGGGATCCGAAGCGGCAGTTCTTTTTCCCCATGTCCTCGCGCGAGGAAATCGATAAGGAAGGAAACGTGGTCAGAGCGCACACTCTGACCTACCAGAGCGGAAAATTCGCTGGTAGCCTACATGGCAGAGAGCTTCACGGCTACGTCCCTTGGGCCTTTAACCTGCCCGACCCTGGAAAGGAGGCGGCGTGGAAGTTCCTAATGGACGCGGAGTATTTCAAGGCTCCTTTTGGCCCGTCCACCACCGAGCGCAACGACCCGATGTTCCTCCTGCAGTCCGGCTGCTGTTGGTGGAGCGGCCAGTCCTGGCCCTTCGCCACCACCCAAACGCTCAAGGCAATGGCGAACGTCCTGCACAACTATCCCCAGGAACATATCTCACGGATCGACTATGCTGATCTGTTGCACACCTTTGCCATCTCCCACCGCAAGGACGGTAAGCCCTACATCGCCGAGGCGCTGCACCCGGATACCGGATCATGGGCGGGGCATGACATGCGCAATCGCAGCGAGCATTACTTCCACTCCAATTTTAACGACCTCGTCATCACCGGCCTCGTCGGTTTGAAGGCGGATGGGGGCGACACTTTGGTCGTCGATCCGCTGGCGCCCGCTTCGTGGGACTACTTCGCGCTCGATTCGATTCCCTACCAGGGTCATGAATTGGCGATTTGTTGGGATAAGAAGGGCGACCGCTACGGTCAGGGCGTCGGCCTGCACGTGCTCGTCGACGGTAAAAAGGTCGCTAGCTCGCCGAAACTGGCGAAGCTCAAAGTCAAACTCCCAGCCGCCCGCGAGGTGCCTCTGAATGAAGAGACACGCTTCAACTACGCGGTGAACAACGACGGCGATTACTTCCCGTCCTACGACGCCTCACATACCGGCCCCGAAAGCTCCCTAGCATTGATTTACGATGGCCAGTATCGCTACGATACCCCACCAAGCAACCGCTGGACCAGCGTCGGTTCCACCACCAAGTCCGATTGGGTCTCGATTGACCTGGGAATGCCCCGTCCGATCGACACCATTAAGCTTTTCCTCCTCGACGATGGCGAAGGCGTCGTCGCCCCTAGCCGCTTCGAACTGCAGCATTGGGACGGCAAGGCCTGGGTCGAAATCCCCGGACAGAATCGCAACCCGAAAACCCCGGCCGGTGGCCGTCCCAATACGATCTCGTTTTCAGAAACAACGCTGCAGCGCATGCGCGTCGTCCTTCATCGCGCGGAAGAGGCAACCGGCACCGGGATCACTGAGTTCCAAGCCTGGGGATCGGGAACAACTCCATACCAAACGCCGCCGCCCGCTGCGGGCAACCTTTCCACCAACACCAGCGGGGCGGAATTCCCCAAGGCATCGGCCTCCTTCCACGACCGATACGGTGGGGTTCCGAAGTCGGCCATCG
>KB912160.1 GCA_000383735.1 Verrucomicrobia bacterium SCGC AAA164-M04 | reverse complement strand
ATGCTGATGATGCCCAAATATATTATTTTTAGTAAACTGCTGAAGATGAAAAACTAATCACAATCGCAGCCATTGTGTTGGTGGGATGTTGTGACAAAGAACTCCCGTCAACAAAATCGACTGCTACCTCAATTCACAATGCTGTTATTGAAGGAGACATCCAAGCCATCAATCAAAGCTTGGAGGCTAGTATAGATATCAATGCGAAAGATGAGAAGGGCTGGGCTCCTATGCATTTAGTATGCTATAGGCGCTAATAGGGCGATCGCCGAATTACTTCTTAAAAGTGGGGGAAATGCAAATGAAAGGACAGCCACCAGATCGACTCCTTTGCATCTTGCTGACAACAGGAAAATAGCCGAATTATTTGTTACAAAAGAAGCGAATTTGAACGCGAAAAATAATGATGGCGAGACACCCTTAGGTTAGGCAATCAAGCGTAAAGATATTGCAGCCGCCGACCTCCTCCGCAAACGTGGAGCCAAGACGGGTAATAAAATAAAAGCTGAAGATGAATGAAACCACCCCCCTTTTACCCCCCTCCGCTACGGTCCAAATATGGTTTCATGGCCCTTCCGCCAAAAACAGTTTCCTAGCAGCAGACGTCCAATTTTTTCTCAGCAGCCTATGATATACAGACCAACTCACCCAAAAAACCGCGCCTGCACCGGTGGCGCTTCTGGCCTTTCACTACTCCGTTTGCCAGGATCCACCTAAGACGATCCACCCCTCGCCTTTCCAGATTCAAGAATCGTGCTTGGCTGGATCGAGATTTTTTGGTCCACAGATATAAGTGGAACAGGGCCAATCGCTAGGACGCGTAGACAATTAAGGTCTCTATTAACAGTTCCATCTCCGACTTACGGCGGAGTAGCGGGTTTTCAACCCACGCCTTTTTCGCTATCCGATGCACGCGTGCTAGATTCCTTTTTGAAAGAGTGTTCTCACAGATGAATTTGGGTCGACTTGACCTGATACAGCTTCGAATCGACCGTCAGTCCTTCTTTTTAGGAAAAGCAAGTATTCTGGAGCGGGCATTAAGCTTTTTCTTTTCGTGGGCTCTAATGTTTTCAGCCCTTCTGCTTTGGTTTCACCGCTCCGCCAGATACCAACTGAGAGCGGTTCAGCAAGAAAGGATACCAGCCCCGGACCGTCCTCGAAGGGTCTTGATGGGTTCCTATACTGGAAATGGAGCACCTTGAAGAAATTTACCGACTTGCCCTTGAGCACTGTCGCCAACTCAAAGGTGGTCTCCACTGCTGTGAATCCGTCACTGTCAAAAACGTCCGAATTCCATTTGTCGTCAGTGGCCAACTTGGAAACGGCACGGGCGATGACAACGAGCTCAGCCTCCTTAAGAAGCTTCTCATATGGCCAGATCTCAATTTTGCGTGCGGAGCTGATCGAAGAAAGGCTGAAGGATGCCGCAATTGCAGTGACAAATACTTTAAAGCCCATTCTTACTGTATAATGCTTCATTTGAGTAGAAGGTTTTTCTACGATTATAAAACCATCATTATTTCACAATGACCCCTCTGCGAATATTCCTTCTATCTCAAGATCAATGTTTTTTAAGTGCTAAAGCCGTAGTTCGAAGGGAGAATAAGCTAGGATAACCCAAAAAGTGTCATGACAGAACAAATACCCCAAACCCCCATTAACCAGACAAAAGAAAACCGTCAATAGGCTAGACGCAACGTGTCCGCAAAATCCCTAAGAAAGCTACCTGTAACGGTGATTTTAGGTTTTTTAGGATCTAGAAAGACCACCTTGCCCAGCATCCGATAATCGCGAAGCGATAGTAACGCTGACCTATTTGCGCTTCATCCCCATAGATTCAAGATCTTCAAGCCTATCAACCGGATCAAGAGCTTTTAATGATACACTCCTCCCCTTAATGGGCTTTAGGGGTGGTTCTTTTTTGAACCAATCGAATTTCGATTCGATAAAATGAGAAGGGCCGATTCGCCCCTCCCCTTTCACGATTGGGTGATACTGCTTAGGGAGGCAGAATTCAGTAGGGCTCCTAATCGTGTCTGTAGAGAAGAACAAGACGACTGAGGCCTTACTTCAACTTTAAAGAATCTAAAACGCACTAATTACTGCTATTTTTCTTAATTACTAGGGTGTGCCCTGATCCTCCAGAAATCCCTACCACATTCGTTAATCCAATTGGAACATCACATTGCTTCTGTTCGTTTCGCCCCCAAGCAACAACTGAACCATCTTTCTTAACCGCTAAGCTATTAAAAAAACCAGCAGAAATCCCCACCACATCCGTTAATCCAATTGGAACATCACATTGCTTCTCGTCATTTTCACCCCAAGCAATCACTGTGCCGTCTTTCTTAACGGCTAAGCTATGACGTCCTCCCCCAGAAATCCCTACCACATCCGTTAATCCAATTGGAACATCACTTTGTTTCTGTTCATTCCGCCCCCAAGCGACAACTGAACCATCTTTCTTGAGCGCTAGGCTATGACGTCCTCCTCCAGAAACCTCAACCACATCCGTTAGATCAACAGGAACATCACATTGTTTCCATTTATTATCACCCCAAGCGACAACTGAGCCGTCGTTCTTAAGTGCTAGGCTGTGACCTGAGCCTCCAGAAACTTCAATCACATCCGCTAAACCAGCTGGAACGTCACATTGTTTTTCTTTGTTATATCCCCAAGCTACGACTGTCCCATCTTTTCTAACTGCTAGATTGTGAGAAAAAATCCCACCCGAAATTCCAATGACATTTTTTAAACCAGTTGGAATATCACATTGCTTCCATTCGTTCTGCCCCCAAGCGACAACTCTACCGTCTCGCTTAAGTGCTAGGCTGTGATCTGATCCTCCAGAAATGCCCACCACATCTGTTAATCCAGCTGGAACATCACATTGTTGGTCGTCATTCTCACCCCAAGCGACAAGCTCGCTTCTACTCCCGCGTAATAACGTCCGCAGAGACCAAGAGTCCCTGATAGAAGCAAGTTCCAAAATCCTAGCCTGTTCCGCAGCTTTGGCAGTATCTAAACTAGCCTGTTCCGCAGCTTCGGCAGCATCTAACCTAGTTTTTCCCGCAGCTTCGGCAGCATCCAGGCTAGCTTGTTCTTCAATCATTACCTCCTTGATCGCGCTATTTGCCTTTTCTTTTGCTTCTCTAATCCATTGGGAAGTTTCTTGATCAACCCCAGCACTTGACAAGCTTGGAAGCTCTTTAGATTCACCTCCCTCAGAAGCAAGGAGAGTAAAGACCCTTTCGACACTCTTATACTCAGAATCGTTTGAAATAAGAAGCGGTGAGACTAAACCCTCTTTTGGACTTTCAACCGGAACAATCCATAGATAATTCTCACTCTTATCGCCAACCGAGCGTGCTGCTTGGGCAATCACCCAAACCTTTGGCTTAAACAAAAGCTTAAATCGGCCATCAGCATCCGTTTTCACAACCGCAGGGGGAAGTTTAGAAAAAAGAAGTTCTGTAGAGAAACCTAGCCCCTCAGACGGAGTAAAACGATTTTGACCTGTAGCTTTCACTATCGGCAAAACTGCTTCTTCCCTCAAAGCCTTCAGCACTGGAACGCTTAACTCAGGTTTTTCCAAAGACATTAATTCTTTAACCAACTCTTCCTTAGCATTTTCATTAGCCTTTTGCTGGGCGCCCTCTACCCGAAATACCATTATTTGCTGTGCTAATTCACTAGCAATGATTTTGAACTGCTCGTCGGGAACAACATGAATAGGAACTAATCCCATTTTAATATTCTCACGACTTTTCGTGACTACGAATACTTGACCTTCTGCCATTACGCCTGCCTCTGCCTCTGCCTCTGCCTCTGCCTCTGCCTCTGCCTCTGCCTCTGCCTCTGATTTTTCAGATCCACATCCACCAAGGAATAATAACAAAAGTATTCCCATGACAATTTTCATACTGCTCCAATACCTAGAATATTAATCAAAGTATAGAGCTAATCATAATCGTAACAAAAAACCGCTCCTCTCCTGTGGCACTGTAGGCGACTTCTTGTGCGGGGTTCAGCGATACAGGAAACGGGGTAAAAGGATACAGGGATTAGGTGTTACCGCTGGATCGGCTGAGAAGTGCGGAGCAGCAAGCCGATCGCTATCTAGATTTTTTGGCTGCATTCACTAATTCGTGAAGTTTCGATCGGTTCAATCCCAACTTGGTCATGAATGCGTATGAAACCTCTCTCATATTCGCATCCACGCCTTGAATCGATATATAACTCGCAAAGTCCCAACGCTTTCTCACTCTGATCCTCTTAATCTGATCTAATGAAATATCCACTGAACTTGCTGTGTCGAGATCTTCACTAGCTATCTCTTGTATATTTTCAGATAGCTGCGCGATAAGAACAGATTTTCCATCGCTAAGAAAAAGAAACCGCCGATCCGTTACGATAACCGTGCCCCATTTAGTGCCAAAGATAAACCATTTTGCCCTAGGGCCCCGAGATCGTATCATATAAGGTTCCCAACACAGGACCTTTTCATCATCCGGAGCTTGAGAAGAAGAAGGTTTAGAAAAATCTTGATTGATTGAACTAGGCTTCTCGGGAGAGCCGTTTTCATCCGATAAATCTGGGACTGCAGTCTCCTTGGAATAAAGATCTCGCACTTCTTGAAGGGGCTTCCAAGATTCCATTCCCTCTCTCCATACGAAATCCTGTGGCGCGATTTCCCCAGTTGCGATTCGCGACCTTAGCGTAGCCTCATCGAATGGCCCGTATTGCATATTCCCTTTTCCATAAAACCAATCAGACATCGTAATTTTTAAAGTTACATTCCTATAATTTGATAGCCCTCTTTAACGAAGATGGACTCAGCCGGCGATCGAAGTCGCTCACTTTTAAATTAAGGGGACTTAACCTGAAAAGTTCAAGCCATTATAGATCGAGTCGGCATCCCTAAAATCGAAAAAACTCAAGAAGCATGCACACTTCCTCCCCTTTTCTGATTCGGGGATGCTGCTTAGGGAGCGGCGGTTGGCTGGATCATAACTTTTTGTGACACAAAGCCGAACTCTAGCACGCATTAAAGGTTAAGCGATACTGTCTACTGGGCCTTATAAATTTCTACCCAGATTATAATATCACGCTCCAATAAACCTCCCCATCATAACTAACGAACATGAAAATTTCTACATTATCTAAAAACTATTCTGCCGGAAAATTAAAGATACTTCTTTTAACTGCTTTTACCATGCTAGCTGTCGGATGTGGCGAAAAAAATGATTTAAGCGAGTCAGGATGGTCCAACTCTAAATATGGAATTGGATTAGATCCGCCGGAGGGATGGACTGTAAATGAAAGCGGCCAGCTAGGCATGCTAGTGCAATTTACAAAGCCCCTAGACAATGGAAGGGCTATATCCATCAATCTGATGCAGCCTGCCAAACTTGGAGGTCTATCCTTGATGGAGACTGCAAAACAAAGTATTCAGATGAGCAAATCAATATTGCAGAGTTATGAACTCATTTCTGAAGGCAGTATAACGATTAACTCTATGGATGCATGGGAGGTTATTTCTACTATGACCGTTGGCGAAACTCTTATTAAGACTAGGTCTGTAATGGTAGAAAATAAAGGAGGGATGTATGCGTTTGCTTATGGCGCTGAGACTTCCAATTACGATGAGTATGCACCTCATTTTGATGACTGCTTGAATTCATTGAAGGTCACCCTCTCCCCATAGCAAGCTTAGATCAAGAAGCAGAATCAAATCATTCAACTGAAATCAAAACCCGCTTTGTATTTATGCAGGCGGGTTTTTTGAACCCTGATTCGTGTATCCCCTACCCCGAATCCGTTACCCCGAACCACGATTCAATGATGGAGTGAGTGTCCCATCCAGAAGCCCTAACTCGAATCCTCCGATGGTAGCCTTTGTTTTGTTGTTGGCGGTCTGAAGCACGCCAACGACAGTGCCAAGTCGCACGCTGAAAACCGGAGAGCCACTCAGGCCGTGACCGAAAGAACCTCCCTCCAAGCATGACCTTGTCTGACATCAAGGTTCACGAACCTAAATTTCATTGCAACCACGGAGATTCCAGCTAGTTTCGGGGTCGTGATGGATGAAGGGGTATCATTTGCCAGGGCCCTACAGAATAAATACTGTTCGGCAAAGAAAATGACAAAACATACCAAAATTGGCTTCGTGGCTATTCTCGTTCTTGGTTGCTTCTTTGCGACACCGGCAAAGTCTGCGGTGAGCGTAGTAATTCAACCTTCCCTCAGCGGAGATCTCACCTATTTTTCAGTTAGTTGGGACTCGTTGGATGGTGCCATCCAGCACGCTGGTAGTTGGGAGTATAGCGATCCTGTGACACATTCAATATTGGGAACTACGTCAATAGACGCTTGGGTGTGGTTAAATTTTGGGGACTACAAGTCTTCAATTACGAACGATGCCTTTTTCCGTACTGAGAGCCCAACCTTTATGGTGAATTCGTCTGGCTTCGGGCTTTATGTCGATAACGATGCAAGCAGGTCTCGTGGAGATGATTTCGCGGTTACCTTTAGTAGGGGAATTGTTCCAAGTTCCGGAGCTTTCGTTGCTCGCACGGACACTTATCAGAGTGGCTTTTCAAGCATGTGGAATACTGGCTTACACGTAGCTTCAAACGGAAGCTCTATTCTGGTGACCGAAGTTGCCTTTATTCCTGAACCCTCATTACCCCTTCTTCTACTTTCTGGTGGTTCTCTTGCCATGCTGCGAAGACATCGACGTAACAATTAAGCGAACAAGACGTCGCACTCAACTGCTGACCGCGCTTAAGATTATTGACGTTTTTTTAGGTCTCGATGCCTTCTACCGCTTCAGAGCTTGCTCGTAGTTCGGGTCAGCGGCGAGTGGACTTGGACGATAATCGGGCCACCACCACCTGAATATTCGACCCCAAATATTTTGAGAGATGCGTTACGAAGGGTTCCAACTCCGCAATTGCTGGAGAAATTGCTGATCCGGACAAAGACGGGCGAGCCAACCTTATTGAATACGCTTTTGATGGAAATCCAAAAAAACTGAAGCCGGACTACGCGGAGAACCCAAAATGATAAATGAAAATGGTCTGCTTAAAATTCAATTCCGCGTGAACACAAGTAATTCGGACATCAGATACCTCCTCGTGCACGCCCCCTCCTTAAAGAGGCCTTTTAGCCTCGCTCGATCAAAGCGGATCTCGACACGAGGTGATATCGAGACTCATCAACTCATTTCAGATCAATCGCGCTATCGCCAACGCTTTTATCGAGCGCTAATTCTTAGGAAATGAAAGAGGCTACTTTGATTTCCCGGCACCACTTCCTTGAGAGCTTTTAATGATTCACCTCTACCCTTTCCGGATCGGGTGATAGTGCTTAAGGGGATCGGGATTACTTAGTTCAAATTTTTACAATTCTTGGTTCACGAAACTAGTGTCTCCTAATCTAGCGACAAGATTCCGTAACTGGTCGTCAGCACTCAAGATCAAAGTAGTTATAAAGAGAATGATTCACAAATTGAAGCTTGTGAGTTCATAACCGAAAGCCGTCCCTCATAGCTCGTAGCAGGCCGCAGGGGCGGTTCGATGAGTTCGCTTCCCGGCTTTCATCTGAGGCCAGCTCACCCACTTTCGACTGGGCCAGGGCGGAGCTCGCCCGGCGCTACGTCGACATCGAGCCGGCGTTTGCTTTGTCTCTCTCCGGAACCATCGTCGATGCCGAAACCCGAGAACGCTCCTTGGCAAACATTGTCGAGCGAGTAATTGAGTCGGATCCTGCAGCCTTAGAAGCATGGTTGCCGGGTAGCGGCTTCTCGGCCGAGTCCCTTGAGAAGATTCTCTCCCCCGATCGGCAGGGCAACGAAGAGCCGTCATCTTTTCTTCTCCGGCTGCGTGATAGCCGCCTTTCTCCCCCATGCATTCCGCCAAACCCGGGTTTCCGCGCCCATTCCGCCAAAAGCAAATTCCTGGCAGTTCTTGGCGGGAGGGCCTTGAAGCCCCCTTTGGACAGGAGCCGAGTGAAGCGGCTCGAATCTCGAGGCTCTGTCCCCAGAGGTCGCAGGGTGGGGGTCGCCCATTTCGGTGCAGTCTGCCTGAGGCTTACTTGAGCTCTGCAGAGGTCTTTCCGCCATGTTCTCGAAGAAAGGCGGCAATTTTAGGTCGGCTCGCCTCGACCTGATCCACATCGACTTCGATTTTTAAAAGACCAGCGATCAACTTGAGAAATCCACCAATTTCGTCATTCCATGGCGCCGCGACCGAATTGAGGCTCGTTTCACCGGTGCCATTGATGGCATTAATTTTGATCTTGTTGCTGACCAGGAATTCGACCACCGGGAGGTGACCGAGGAAGGCGGCGGAATGCAAGGCGGTGGCGCCGTCCCGGTTTGTGGCGTTGATGTCCGCCCCGGCCGAAAGGAGCAACTCGGCGGCTTCGAGTTGACCGGTTAAGGCGGCCCAGGACAATGGTGTCATCCCATTGGGATCTGGCTGGTTTGCGTCCACTCCGTCTGCAGCCAGCTGAGATTTAAGGGCGTCGAGATTTCCCACCTTTACCGACTCCCAAATGTTCCTTNGGGGGGAAGGTCGCCACCCGAGGCGGCTCCCATCTTGCGCAAGAAGGCCGCGACCTTGGGTCGAGCGACCTGGATTCTTTCCACATCAAACTTCGTTTGGAGAAGGCCGCCGACGAATTGGATGATCCCCTTTAGCTCTTCACTCCATGGGGCGGCGGCGACGTCGAGGGGCGTTTCACCTTCATCGTTGCGCGCGTTGAGATCTGCTTTGTTTTTGATCAGGACCTGGATGACCTCGAGTTGGCCAAGAAAGGCCGCGGAATGCATGGCGGTTTGGTTCTTCTTATCCCTTGCATCGATGTCTGCACCCTTCTGGAGGAGAAACTTCACAGCCTCCGCTTTCCCAGTCAGGGCGGCCAAGGACAGGGGAACGGACCCTAAGGAATCCTGAGCGTCGACATCCACCCCCTTGGCGAGTTGGGCTTTGATGCCTTCAAGGTCGCCATTCTTGGCCGAGTTCCAAATCGAGTCTGATTTCAGGCCACTGGCGAGGGAGGATGGGATGAGCGGAGGATGATCGGGCACTTTGGTCCACTCGGGCATGTCGCTCGAGATCTCAGCGAGGAGATCAGCGCTGCGAGCTCGAATGAAATCCCGAACTTCTTCGAGTTTTTTCGGAAAATTGGATTGGATGGTGGCGAGGTGGGGCAGGAGGAGTTTTTCGATACGATCGACCTCGGCCAGAAGGGCGTCCTCCTTCCACAACTTTTCGAGTAATCCATGGAGAGTTCTGGCATAGCGCTCCCGCCCCGATTTTGATTGGTAAAGCTTGTGCGCGATCATGCCCTTGCTCTTAACGGAGATTGGGGCCTTAGGATCGTAATCGAGCTCACTGAATTTATCAAAGAGAGCATCCGCCCCCCAAGGCAGGAAGTGAAACTTGCCATTCTGGGGATTGAAGTAGGTGAAGAAGTTGTTGTAATTTCCTGAATAGCCGTCCCAAAAACCAAGGAGACCTTCGGCCGCCCAGAAGGTGAAGAAGGAGTCTAGATCAACCAGTTCACCGATGATCTTTTCGGGATCCTTGTCCACCTCCTCACTCTCAAGGATGGAGATGAGTTTTCTGATCATGGCGCGGCCACGTTTGTCTTTCCCAAATTTTCTCTCAAAGCTGCCCTCCCAGCCTTCCCGGAAATCGACCACCGTGCCTTCGTAGAGAGTGCCGTTGTCATTTCCAAATTCCCTTTTGATAAGAGTCTTGCGGATGGTCTCAACATGAGAATAGACCCCCAGGTTGACTCCGTTTACGGAAACTTTGGCAAAGGCACAACGTGGCGCGGGTGCACCCGCAGCATTGAAGAAGGCGTATCCCATATACTGATTCACCAAGGTGGAGTCTTGTTTGTTGTTGTTGAAAGTGAGGTTGGTCAGGCCCTCGATCCCGGCCTCCTTGTCGAGGTGATTCAATTTGATCTTGAGCGACGGACGGGTGGTGCTCTGGGAGCCGATAAATCCCTTTTTGCGGAGCCCGACCTGGGGGAACCTGTGTCCGTCGATCGTGACACTGGCTTCAACATAGGTATAGGGCCCGTCGATGGGGGCCTCCTTTCGTTTCTCGCTCAGGGCTTCAAACAAATTACGGGTTTGATTCCGGATCGTCTCCCAGTCCGCTTCGGCAACGGTAATCCGAACATCGATCACCCGGGCGGTGGGGAAGACCAGGTCGAGGGTAAGGTCCTCACCGCTTGAGGGGGGGGGCGACCTCTTCCTCTTCTACCGGTATTGGACCAGCATCCTGACTGCCCTCAGCGGTATCAGTTGATTTCTTATTCTCCCCGCACCCGATGAGCGCAAAGGCACCAAACAATAATACGAGCTTCTTCATGACCCCTTGATCCTAGTTCCTGAATCGTGGCATACAATTACAAAGCACAAACCTAATTATAGCCCCCGCAGATAACCCCAATTTACCCCTCCCCTTTCCTGATTGGGGGATACTGCTTAGGGAGATTGGTAGGTTTAGCCTCTCCCGATTCAAGCATCAGAGATCAGGACTCAGGGCTCGGTAATACTCCGTAGTTCGATTTTACCAGAGACGGCATCAAGAACATAAAGGCTAGAGCCTAGCATGCAAAGTGGTACAGGAAAGGCGAATTGATCAGCTGCCTTAAATCTTTAAAGAATTGATATTCAATATTTTGAAGACTAAACGAACTGCAGATGCAAGTTGACACTTTAAAATATCTACCAACCATTCTATGTCTTCCTACCAAAATGATAAAGCTTCTGTTTATTCTCCCATTTCTTTTAGGGCAGACCTCTGGTTTTACTGTCTCATTCTTGAACCTAAACTCAGCTGATACTACGGCTGTTCCAATTCTTGATAACAACGGTAATCCAATTGCTCTTGGTTCTGGCTTCGTCGCAGCCGGAACGTTCGCAGCCCGTCCTGGCTCAATCGATGAGGTTCGTTCGTTCACTCCATTTGGAGAAGGAAACAGTGCCTTTTCAAACAGCATTGGTTCCAATGGATTCTTTGACAGTAAGCGTTCGGCTCCAATTCCTGTGGGAACTACAGACGCGCCCGCCAACGAGTCCGTCTACCTCGTGATTGGTGATGGTGCCAATGTTTCTAGCTCGACTGAGTTTGCAGTTTTCGATCCAGGTTTAATATTTGGAACTGAGGATACTGCTGGTTTTGGCGCGCTCGACATCATCATTGATAGCGATACTTTGACTGAAGACTCACTTGTCTATGGCACACTCCTCACAAACGTTGATACGGGCCTTGGCCTAATTTTTAACAGAGGTATAAAACTGGGAAATCCTCTGACTTATACTACGATCGACGGGAAAGTCACCATCACCGATTGCCATAAGGGCGCCACCGGCAAACTAGTTATTCCGGACACCATTGGAGGTAATCCTGTCACAAG
This sequence comes from Verrucomicrobia bacterium SCGC AAA164-M04, assembly GCA_000383735.1. The sequence continues at coordinate 2,802 of KB912160.1, read as the reverse complement.
CATCGGCTACTACGCCTTCTCCAGCTGCCCGAGCCTGACGAGCATCACGATTCCTGATACCGTCACAAACATCGGGGATGGCGCTTTCGATTCCTGCACCAACCTGACGACCATCACGCTTCCTGATGCGATCACAAACATCGGCCAGAATGCATTCATTAATACTGAAATTAGCTATGATCACATAGATAATATATTCAACTTTTTGATAAGCCGCAGTGGTCAAGTCGCCTATTTAATCGACGGAAGCAATGCCAGCGGAGCAGTAAATATTCCCTCTTCGATAAATAGCGCACCGATAGCCTTGATCGCAAATTCTGCCTTCTACAATTGTGACAACCTGACGAACATCACCATTCCTGATAGCGTCACCAATATCGGGCATTATGCCTTCAAAGGCTGCCCCAGTCTAACAAGCATCACAATTCCTGATAGCGTTACCAACATCGGGCAGGGGACCTTCGAAGACTGCAGCGACCTGACGACCATCACCATTCCTGGTAGCGTCACCAGCATCGGGCGTTATTCATTCAAAGCCTGCACCAGTCTTACAAGCATCGTGATTCCTGATAGCGTTACCAGCATCGAACAAGGGGCCTTCCAAGACTGCCGCAGCCTGATAACCATCACCATTCCGGATAGCGTCACCAGCATCGGACAGGGGACCTTCCAAGACTGCAGCGACCTGGCGACCATCACCATTCCGGATAGCGTCACCAGCATCGGACAGGGGACCTTCCAAGACTGCAGCGACCTGACGACCATCACAATTGGCAATAATGTTAACAGCATCGCGAGTTATGCATTCAAAGCCTGCACCAGTCTTACAAGCATCACGATTCCTGATAGCGTTACCAGCATCGGACAGGGGACCTTCCAAGACTGCAACGACCTGACGACCATCACAATTGGCAATACTATTAACAGCATCGGACGTTATGCATTCAAAGCCTGCACCAGTCTTACAAGCATCACGATTCCTGATAGCGTTACACGCATCGGACAAGGGACCTTCGAAGACTGCATTAGCCTGATGATCATCACCATTCCGGATAGCGTCACCAGCATCGGGCAGGAGCTTTTCAGAGGCTGTAGCGACTTGACGAACATCACGATTGGTAATGGCGTCACCAGCATCGGGATTCAGGCCTTCAAATTCTGCAGGAGCCTCACGAGCATCACGTTTCAAGGTGTCGCTCCAACCGTGGGTAGTGAAGCATTCTCAGACGTCGCGGACGGGGCTGTGGCTTTACTGACTAGCGAAAACCTTGGATCTTATAAATGGAATGGACTCACCCTGACTGATGCCGATCAATCTGTGACAACTGCTCAACTTGAGGCGCAGCTTGCACAAATGACAGCAGAACGCGATGCCGCGATTGCCGAACGCGATGCGCGTCCTACTGCGGATCAGTTGGCAGTTGTCGTAGCAGAACGCGATGCCCGCTTTTTTGACACCGACGAGGACGGCATTACTAACGTAAAGGAAGCCGAGCTCGAAACTGATTCAGCAGAGGAGACTATCTTCTATCTTAAAGGCGCATACGATTCAGCAATAGCCGCCTCTCGTCTTGCCGGTCAAGGCGACGTTACTACCGATCCTGCAACTTTCGCATTAACTACCTTTGCCGCTTACAATGGAATGGTCATTCAAAAAGATATCACTATCACTACGCTAAATACAACGGTGGGTGAAAAGAATGCTCTCATCGTCCAAAAAGATAATCAGTATAATGAGCTGGAAGGACGACGTGTTGCAGAGGCTCAGCAGCTCAATGGAATCATCGAAACTTGCAATGACACCATCAGCTCAAACACAGTAGCGATTGGATCTCTCAATAAAACAATCGCTCAGAAGGATGCTGCTTTCACATCAGTGATAGCCGAACGTGATGCACGTCCGACTCAAGAAGCCTACGATACGATAGTCACTGAAAGAGATTCACGGCCAACACAGGCCGCTTACAATACTGTCGTAGAAGAGCGCAACGCGCGCCCCACTATAGAGGCATACAACGCGCTTATTACAGAGCGGGATGCACGACCTACTATCGAAGAAATTATAGATGCTCGTCCAGGCTCAGTGGTGCTACAGCCGGACGTTACAAATCAAAGCGTGAAGATCCGCTTCTCAATCGAGGAGACCGATGACTTCAGAACTTGGACCAAGCGTGACGAGATCAACGAGGTCACCGTGCCACTTGAGGCCAGCAAACGGTTCTACCGCTTCGCGCTCGAAGACGAGTAAGAAGCCGCTAAAAAATCTACAGCAATCAAACTACAATCAAAACCCGCTTTGTATCTATGCAGGCGGGTTTTCTTTGTACCCTGATTCCCGAACCCTTTACCCTGAATCGGGAAATAGGAGCCAAAGGAGAGGTTTCGAAGATTGAAGGAACAGGATACGGGGTTCGGTGTCTCCCCCATCCGATTCACCACTCCCCTTTCCTGATTCGGGGGATGCTGGCTTAGGGGATCAGTTGGACCATAACTTCTTTTGACACAAAGCCGGCTTCTAGCGCGCATGAAGAGGTAAGCGGTGCTATTTACTGGAGCCTATGAAGCCTAACCCAGATTATAAGATCTCGCGTTAAACCACCTCAAAGTTATCATATTCGCCTATGCGTACTTTAAGTATAATTGCCGACAACTTCAGCTTGGTTTTGGTGAGCTTCTTACTCGTCGTTGTCTTTGGAACACTCGTCTTTTTCTTCTCTTGTTATCAGCGTTGTCCATCCGACAAGATTCTTGTGATCTATGGTAAAACCGGTGGTGATGGGAGATCACCAAAATGTATCCATG
>KB912159.1 GCA_000383735.1 Verrucomicrobia bacterium SCGC AAA164-M04 | reverse complement strand
GCTACGGCACTGGGGCTTATCCGTTACGCACAGATTCTGGACGAGGAAAAGTCATCAATCGGGCCGGGCAAGATGAAGGGTTTGATAAAGACCTTCTGGCCTTTTGGCTCCTAGGCGGCTTGTCGCTAGTGGAAGCGGAGTCCGCTTCCTGGCTGTTGTGGTTCTCCGTGGGGAGGTTGTGATTGGGGGCTTGGATTCGTGACAATGATAATGGATCCATCACCTGAGGACATCGTGACGACGACTAAGAGAATTGAGATTCCTAGAATGGCGACTGTTATAAAACAACTAGGTTCAAAAGCAGTCGCGTAACGACTAGAGGCCTTTGCTTGAGCTTTCAACATATCGTTTTTTTCCTGTGTTTTTTGTATCTTTAATTCAGCTTCTGCTTCCGCTTGGGCCTCAGCTTCTGCTTGAGCCTTAACCTCTTCTTTCGGTTTCTTGTTTGCTGTTTCGTCGAGCAACTCAGGTGCTTTGTCAGCATTGGTTGGGAGTGTATCCCCTTTTTCATCCTGTGTTTTAATTGATTCTTCGATCGTTCGTTTCTGCTCTTCTTGGAGCCCTATATAAGATTTCACCATAGGGAATTGCTGCGCCATTTGGACACCAATAATAATTGCGGAGCTTGAGAAAAGAAATTGCCCTACCATCGTCAAATTTTTTGCTTTGTTAAGAAGACCGATAAAGGCGAAGAACACCCCGATTCCGATCGCGATGAAGGCAATAAGGTTGAGGGTTGAGCTTTTGTAATTTTCGCCATCTCCAGAATCATTTTCAGTGCTACCATCAGATCTCCCAACAGTTTGTTGGGAGCGTTGTGCGGTCGCTTGGTCGGTGAGAGTCTCAGTTTGTGTAATGGATTGTATTCCACTTTGAGTCGCGAGTTTAATAACGTTTTTTTCCTCTTTGAAAAAATTCATGTCCTGCGAAACCGAAACCCAAGGAAAAAAGTAAAGGATTAGGGCAATGATCCCGCTGGCGATGGTGACGATACTGAGCCAGGTCGGAGCTCCCGTTTTGGTTGGTGATTTTGTTTGTGGCCCGCCGTTTAATACCCCTGGTGAAATTCCGGCTATTTGGGGGGTGAGATTGATCCCTCCGGTGGCAATGGGTTGAGTTGATACCACAACTGTTGGCGCTGGAGCTAGAGGAACGATTTGTGGGACATTGGGCAAGAGTCCTTCTACCCTTCCCGCAGGAACCCATTCTTCTAAGCCGTTGGTCCAGATCATCGTCTCATGAGTGATATTACCGGAAGTGTAATATGCCTGAAGATCTTGAAACGAGTAGGGTCCTTGCTCTTTGCCCTCACCATCTAATACCCGCCACTCTTGCACACTCATCTTGCGAAGCTAGGGACTGGGGTAAGTTCGTCAAGCTAAGCTGTGGGTTGTTGGATGGCTTATTTAGCAGCCATTTCTATAAGAAGTGAGCTAAGGTCGAGGTCGCTCTTTAAGAAAATATCGTTGTGTCCTACTTTTGGAACGGGAATCAAATTTTTGTCGATAGCAGGGGAGAGTTCAAAGAGTTTCTTGCCGTTGGAAAATGGAACGATCTGATCTTCCACACCATGGATGACGACGAGTGGAGAATTTACTTTTTTGAGATGACGATAGTTTGGGAATCGATCGCCCGGGAAAATCGGGATGTGGGTGACGGTCTGATAGGCGCTAAGAAATGGTGATATAAGAACTATGGAATGATGGTTCTTCTGAGAGGCGAGCCAGCAAGTGGGGCCGGAGCCTACCGACTGTCCGACCAAAATGATGTTCTCTGGTGCAACTCCCTGATCTTCTGTGAGGTAACGGTAGGTTTTTTCAATGGCTTCGTAGCAGCCTTTTTCGGTTGGTTTCCCACCGCTCTCACCATAACCGGGGTAATCATACGAGATGACGCCAAATCCCCTGATGTGGAATGATTCAAGAGCGGGTTTGAGCGATTTTAGATTCTGTGCGTTTCCGTGTGACCAAAGAATTGTGGGCATTTTAGGGCTAGGCTTTAGATGGAAGATGGCGACAGCTCTATCACCCGTTCCTATGCTGGAAAAGCCCGCGCGATTTTTTGGATAGGGAGTCCCTGGAGGCTGAAAAATGATGTTGTCGGCCATGAAGTAGCCATAAAAGGTGAGCAGCGCGTAGGACCAGAAAAGCGTGTAAAACGGCCGCTTCCACGACCACTTTCCTATGATGATTTTTTTCCAGTCCATGAGGCAATATTGGTGGGGATTGTAAATAGGTCGAGTGAAGTATTGGACAAGATCTGGTAAATCGACCATCCTCGAAAACGATGAAACGACGATCTTTTCTGTCGGGATCTGCGGCTTTCGCAGGGGCTCCGTTCTTGATGACTTCAAAATCCCATGGCGCTGACTACGGGGAATTTGGAGATTTTAAGAAACGGGTCGCACTCATCGGGTCGGGGTGGTACGGCAAGATCGACCTCTTGAGATTGATCCAGGTGGCGCCAGTTGAAGTAGTCGGGCTTTGTGACGTTGATTCAAAAATGCTTTCAGGAGCTGCAGAAATTATTGCAAGTCGTCAAGCGAATGGAAATCGACCACCGACTTTTAAAAATTATCAGGAGCTTCTTGATCAGGAGAAACCGGATCTTGTTTTAATCGACACTCCGGATCACTGGCATGCTTTACCTGCGATGGCTGCGATTAAATCTGGTGCCGACTTGTATCTCCAGAAGCCTGTTTCAGTGGACATTGCGGAAGGGCAAGCGATCTTTGGTGCGGCTCGGAAGAAGGGAAGCGTCATACAAGTCGGGACGCAACGTCGCTCGACTCCACATTTAAAAGATGCAAAGGAGAGAGTGGTGGACGCGGGCTTATTGGGAGAAGTCGGCCACGCTGAGGTCTGTTGCTATTATCACATGAGGTCCCGCAAAACTCCGGAGAAGGCACTTGCTCCAATACCGGAAAATTTAGATTGGGATTTGTGGACTGGTCCCGCGCCAATGAGACCTTTTAATACAGTGGCTCACCCACGCGGATGGAGGGCTTTCGAGGAATACGGTAATGGCATCGTGGGGGATATGTGTATTCATATGTTGGATGCAGTGCGTTGGATGCTTGGACTTGGCGAGGTGAAGCGGGTTTCTTCGAGTGGAGGGATCTACGTTGATAAAAAGAGTATCGCTAACATTCCTGACACTCAAACTGCGACTTTTGTTTTCGAGGAGCTTGAGGTGATCTGGAATCATCGCACATGGGGGGATGCTCCTGATCCAGAATATCCTTGGGCTTTCTTTATTTATGGTGAAAAAGGTACGCTGAAAGCTGATGTTCATAAGTGGGAATTCATACCCCGAGGAAAAGGAAAGAAGTTGAGTGGAAAGGTTGTTTTTGAACTCGAGGAATACCCGGAGGATCAAACTGAAGAGGGGATTGAGACACACGTCGCTCCAGCAGTCCGTGAACATATGCGGGACCTGCTTTTAAGAACCAAGGATCGGGGGCGTCCAATCGCCGATATAGAGGAAGGGTGCCGATCGACCTCAGCTTGTATCCTTGCGAATATGTCGCAAAAGCTAGGCCGATCATTGGAATGGGATGCGGTCGCGCGGAAAATCAAGAATGACGAGGAAGCCAACAAGAAGTTAGCAAGGCCTTATCGGAAAGGTTACAGGCATCCGTCACTCGGGTTATGATAATTTGAGCAAAGATTTAGGTGAGACCGATAAGATCACTTGTTCATTTGTTCTTTCTGGATTGCTAATGGACCTTTTCTCTAGCCGCAAAAAAGCGACAGCCCGTGGACTGCCGCTCTTGAGATCTTTTTTTAAATTTAGCTCTCTTTAGGTTGAGATAGCTCCTTTTTATTATCGAGGAGTTTATCGACAAGACCATAGGCAACTGCTTCTTCAGCTGACATATAATTATCTCGATCGGCATCCTTCTCGACCTCTTCAGCGGTCTTGCCAGTGTGGTGGGCAAGAACATCATTAAGCCGGCGCTTCAAACTATACATAAACTCAACTGTCCGTTCGACATCGGCTGCAGTACCTTGGGCCCCTCCGCTGACTTGGTGGATCATTACGTGTGAATTGGGAAGAGCGTAGCGTTTTCCTTTGGTCCCGGCAGTCAAAAGAACTGAACCCATAGAGGCGCAAATCCCGATGCAATAGGTGTTTACGTCACAGGTGAGGAATTGCATGGTATCGTAAATGGCGAGACCAGCGGTGACTGAGCCTCCGGGCGAGTTGATGTAGATATGAATGTCTTTTTTAGGATCCTGCATCTGGAGGAAAAGCATCTGCGCGATGACCGAGTTAGCCACGCCATCATCGATGCCGGTTCCAATAAAAATAATGCGGTCTTTAAGAAGACGAGAATAGATATCAAAGGCCCGTTCGCCACGACCATCGGACTCGATGACGGTGGGGATGTAGTAATTGTTCTGCGGAGTTAAATCTCCGGATTCAGAGGTTGCGATCATGAATTATTTTTCTTCGGTTACAGGCTCTGCCTCAGTCACATTCGCGTGCTCTACCAGAAAGTCAATGGCCTTACTGAAGAGCATGTTTTGGCGAATGTTTCCCAGTTGCCCGGATTTCTGAAGCTCTTTCATGTATCCTTTGACGGGTTTCTTGGCTTGTTTGGCCATCATGGTGACGCGCTGGAGGACGTCGCTATTCTCAACTTTTAGTTCTTCAGTCTCAGCGATTTCGGTGAGAAGAAAGTTGGTCTTGAGGCTGTTCTTGGCGCGGACTTCTGCTTCCTCAAAAAGTCCCCCCTGGCGCTCTTTGACTTGTTCTTCAGACATTCCAGCTTCCATGCCTTCCTTGACCATAGCATCGGCTTGGCTTTGGGTTTCCGAGGTTAGGAAATCTTCCGGCACATCAAAATCAACAAGCTCATTCAGCTTAGCGAGAACCCCATTGATCTTGATCTCTTCAAGTTGACGCTTTTGGCGCATCTCAAGGTCATCGCGAATGAGAGCTTTTAAGTCGTCTAGCGACTTTCCCTGTTCGATTTTATTGGCGAACTCGTCATCTAAATCGGGAAGATTTTCGCTTTTGAGCCCGGTTACGGTGACCGCAAAATCTGCGTCCATTCCGCGAATAGTCTCGATGGGGAAATCATCGGGGAGAGTAACAGAGATCTCCTTTTCCTCATTGGGCTTTAGTCCAATAAGTCCATCGGTGAAGCCGGGGAAAAAGGCTTCTTCGTCGAGTCGAATCCAGTAGCCCTCGTTGGAAGCAAGTGGTTTGGCTTGTTCGCCCCCAACTTCTTCGAGAGGCTTGCCGTCAATTGTGGCGGTATAATCGATCACGGCCAAATCGCCCTTTTCAGCGGCGCGATCTTCAATGTCTTCGTAATCGGCAAAACGTTGACGGAGTTGATCGAGGTTTTCATCGACAATCTCGTCGGTGACTTCCACCTTCGGCACCTCGATATCCAACCCTTTATAATCGGGGAGGCTAAACTCGGGCGAGGTAATGAGTTCGGCATCGAAAGTGAAAGACCCATCGGCTTGGTGCGTGACGTTCTCAGGATTCTTGACGTTGAGAACCTTGAGGTCTTCGTTTTCTTTGAGCGCTTCTTGAAAGCTGTTTTGGATGAGACGGGACTCCACTTCCTGGGAAATGTCTTCCGCGTGGGCCTTCTCGATTACGGCCCTAGGTGCTTTCCCTGGACGGAACCCGGGGATGCGGGCCTGTCTTACGAAGGCTTTTAAAATCTTGGCTCGCTCACTAGCGACTGTTTCAGCGGGAACCTCGATGCTGAGAGCAGCGAGGCACTTTTCTTTTTTCTCCAGACGGATATTCATGACTGCGTAAATATTTGAGCGTTTCGCGGGGGCGAGAAACTAGTGAGTAAGTGCGGAGAGGTCAAGGGAGGGAAAAGGGATTTCTTCCGGCCCGGTTTTAGGGCCAATGTGTTAGGGATGAGCGGTCATTGACCTTGACTGAATCGCTCGTGAGCGGCGTAATTGGGCCCAACTACGCTAAAACTCATTCTATGCGATCATCCATGACTCCGAAACAATCCCTCAGGGCTCTATCTCTGGGTGGTCTTTTATTTACTAGTCCAATTATAGTGAACTGCGCTAGCGGTCAGGATTTTCTGAGTGAGGCGACTCTTTTCGATGATAAAAAGGTAACGGCAGTTGAAATTCGCTATCGCGGGGCGAAGACCGTGAATGAGGAGCGTCTTCGAGGTCACATGGCTGTTGCCCCGGGAAAGAAATATTCTCAGACTATGCTGGATGGTGACATCAGAACTCTCTACGAGAGTGGCTTAGTCGATGATGTTGAATTTTTTGCCGAGGATGTTGCTGGCGGTGTCAAGGTTATCGCTGAGCTGGTGACGCGTCCTCTCATCCGTGGTGTTGGGTTCGACGGGAATGTGAAGTTCTCTGACAAGGCTCTAGCTGGGGAGACAGAAGTGACAGTCGGACAGATTTTGAGTGATGCTGAAATTGTGAAGGCTCGTCGGAATATCGAAAAGCATTACGAGGGCTATGGTTATCCGGATGTCACGGTCAGTCACCGGCTCCAGTCGACCGAAAAAGCCGGTTATGCTGATTTGGTTTTTTTGATTGGGGAAGGGGATAAGAATGAAATTTACGAGGTTCGTTTCGAGGGGAATCGCAGCCTAAAAAATGCCGACTTACGAAAGGAGATGGCGACTAAAGGTCTTTATCAAACCCTTCATCTTGCCCGGCCCGATTGATGACTTTTCCTCGTCCAGAATCTGTGCGTAACGGATAAGCCCCAGTGCCGTAGCATATTGGGGATCTTTAAAGTAGGCATGCACGCCACTCACATCGGGCTGCTCCGGTTTGTAAACCGGAAGATCAAAGACCTCACACGCCAGCTCTCCGATCCCACGCATTTGACTACTTCCGCCAGTCAGAAAAACACCAGTTCCAATCTTCTCGAGTGCCCCAGATGGCAGCCCTTCGATCACGAGCTCGAAAGCCTCTTCCAACCGCCCCCGAATCACATCGTTCAACACCTGACGCTTAATTTCAATCGGCGGAAACCCCTTCTCATCCTCCACCTTTACGATTCCGACCGAACTCGCGGGATCAGCAGAGGCATTACCCTCTGCTACTTTTACCTTCTCAGCTTTCGAGAAAGGAATACGGGTCACCAAGTGAATATCATTTGAAACATGATTCCCACCAACTGGCACACACCCCGCAGCCGCAATTGCACCATCAATATAAAGAACATAATCGGTCGTCTCTCCTCCAATATCTATCACAAGAGCCCCATCCTCCTTACGCTCACGATTCAGGCAAATCTGGGCCGAAGCGATCGGCGCAAAAACGACATCATCAACATCAAGAGGGATTTCTCGCACACACTTGATACTGTTCTGGATACGGGTCCTTATCCCGTGAACGATGTGGTAATCAGCCTCAAGCTTTCGCCCTAATAACCCAAAGGGAACGGTCGAGTGAGCCTGGCCATCCAAAGTAAAATGCCGGGCGAGATGGTGAAGGTATACGTGTTCGCTAGGAATCGCGATATCTCGAGCAATTTCTTTAACCTCCTCAAGGTGGTGACGATCGACTTCCTGCTCATCGTCGGGAATACGAAAGGTCCCCGTATTATTGACACCCTTGATGTGAGCTCCAGTGACAGCAAGAAACACACTCTTGATAACGACATCACTCACATCCTCGGCTTCTAACAGCGCTGATTTCACACACGCTCTAACTTGTTTGTAATCGGCAATCTCCCCTTTCCGAACGCCCGCTGTCCGGGTTTCACCCATTCCGAGGATCTTGGCTGATTCGTCTGGCTTGATTTCTGCCACCACCATCACAGTTTTAGTGGATCCGATTTCGAGACCGACGTGAATATTGGAACGTGCCATAGATCTAAAAGACGCTTCAGCGATAGTGAATCGGAACGAAGCGACGGGGAATAAGGTTTACTTTTGCCAGAGATTTCCCCTGCAAATCAGCGTGGGAAACAAGTTTTACTAGATTGTTAATTTGCCTCTCCTGATCGTAATAGGAGAAGGTTGCCAAAATACCGTTGAGAGTCTTCATCTCAAGCATGATTTCGTCTTTCACAACGACTCGGGCCGGTCGATCGGAACCTTGGAACTTCTCATTGGCTCGCTTCACCAGTTCCAGAGCATACTTCAGTCCTTCATGCTCAATCAACCGCCCCTCCTCGATCTGCCTTCGCTGCGCAGATTCTACTAAAACCACAGGAAGCTTTGCCCCGATTTCACTAAGCTCACCGGAATCACAGCGAAAAATAATGCCATCTTCATCGACAAGAAGACCACTTACGGGATCCCTTTCCTTTATCTTCAGCGACCGACACGCAACCCAAGCTACCGGACTTCGCTCCTCAACCTCGATTTTCAGAACCCCCGGAAGCCTCCGACTGACCTTTGCGGTCTTGATCTCCGGCAAGGCCTCAATTGAGGTCTGAAGCTTCTCGGTATCAATCGCAAAAATCGTTTTCTCTAAATCAATATCAGTCTTCGAAACGAAACGATCATGCGACAAAAAGCGAGCGTTCTCCCCTTCCATCGTCAAAATTTTCACATCTGCGATCTCAAACTCCTCATTTTCCACAAAAACCTTCTGCCAGCCATATCCAAGGCCAATCCCTACCCCTACCATAACCAAAATCGCGATTCCCAACTTCATAAGACGAGAACAAACCTTCAAACAGTCTAAGAAAACAATCCGCGGCGAATTCACTCTAAGCCGGAGCATGCGCTCACGCGATTTACGGGTCCGAGATGAAGTGCGACGGGATAACATGGGATTAGATATTTAAGGCCTCGCGGCTAGGGAGATTTCAGCAATCTTCACGCAAAGATCTCCAAATGAATAACCGGCCTCAGCCGCGCCCATTGGCAACAAACTGGTTTCAGTCATCCCGGGAATAGTATTGGCTTCTAAAACGTAAGGATTACCAAACGAATTCAACAACACATCGACCCGAGAGTAAACCTCAATTCCTAACGCATCGTGTGCTTTTTTTGCAGCAGCCTGAACAATTGCAGTTTCTTCAGGTGTTAAATCGGCCGGGCAAGTATATTTGCTACCCACCTCTTTCCCGCTCAACCAAGGGTATTTTGTCTCCATATCGTACCATTCTCCCTCCGGTGGCGCGATTTCGACCACCGGAAAAACCTCACCATTTAAGACCCCAACCGTCAGCTCCCGACCTTCCACAAACTCTTCCACCAGCAGATCAGAGCTAAATTTAGCCGCATGCTTCATGGCCGCCATCGACTCGGAAAGCTCTTTTACCACCCGAATCCCTACGCTAGACCCCTCACGCGGCGGTTTTACCACAAAAGGAACAGCCATCTCAGGCAACTTCGCGCCATTTCTACAATCAACGGTTTCTGAGCCAGGAGTCGGCACCTCGTAATCCAAAAAACACTTCTTACTCAGATTCTTGTCAAATGCCACTTCACTGCTCTTTACCCCCGCTCCCGTATAGCGGATTCTCAAAGCCTCGAGATAACTCTGCAATTTACCATCTTCCCCGAAAGTTCCGTGAATCACATTGAAGGCCAAATCTGTCCCCCCCGGTAATTTCGGCTCAGTATCGACAACATCGACCGCCTCTACCCGATATCCCTTCGCCTCCAACGCCTTCAACACTGACCTTCCAGAAGCTATGGAAACCTCCCGTTCGGCTCCAGGCCCACCCATAAGAACAGCAATCAACATTTCTTCGGTTAATTTCATCGTGCTGTAAGCCTCTCTTCTGAAATCACATCTTTCAATTTTGAAATCTCACATTTGAATAGCGCTAACCCATGGAAGAAAGCCCTTCAAAGAAAAATGGACGCTGGCTCTATGTTTTTGGACTAACCTATCTCATACTTCTCTTGGTCATGCGGCCTGAACAACAACTAATGGCTCAAGTTCGCTGGATTGGCTTTTTCATACTGACGCAGGGACTTACCCAAGTCATCTTTCCCCAGTTCCGCTGTTCAAAGCCCGTAAACCTCAGTGTCCTTTCTCTCGTCATAATCACCACAATCGCCATTCCCCTCTAATTATGAAAATCTTTCTCTTCCTCTTCTCTCTCATTGCCTTCGTCTCAGGGCAATCACGACCTAATGTCGTAATTGTGATCACCGATGATCAGGGATACGGCGATCTCGCCTGTCATGGTAATCCTGTCATCAAGACCCCAAATCTAGACAAGCTCTATTCAGAATCCACGGTGCTCACCGACTATCATGTTGCTCCAACTTGCTCACCCACCCGTGCCGCCCTACTCAGCGGCCACTGGACCAATCGCACCGGTGTCTGGCACACCATTATGGGTCGTTCCATGATCCGTGAAAATGAAGTCACCCTCGGCCAGCATTTTCAAAAAGATTACGCCACCGCAATGTTCGGCAAATGGCACCTCGGTGACAACTACCCTTACCGTCCTGAAGACCGTGGCTTTGAAGAAGTTTACCGCCACGGCGGAGGCGGCGTCGGTCAAACTCCCGATGTCTGGAATAACTCTTACTTCGATGGTGCCTACTTTCACAATGGCAAGATCGAAAAAGCCAAAGGCTTCTGTACTGACGTTTTCTTTCAGAAGGCTCATGAGTTCATCAAGAAGAAGGCTAATTCCAAAGAGCCTTTCCTTGCCTACATTTCCACAAATGCTCCCCATGGCCCTCTTCACTGCCCTCAGAAATACTTAGACCTTTATAACGATCAGAAGGCCGGGATCGCCGCCTTCTTTGGAATGATCACCAATATCGATGATAACGTCGGCAAAACCCGCAAACTCCTCGTTGATCTCGGCATCGAAGAAAATACTATTTTCATTTTCACGACCGATAATGGAACGGCAACGGGTCGCAACGTTTTCAATGCAGGTATGCGAGGTCAAAAGGGATCCGAATACGAGGGTGGCCACCGGGTTCCAATGTTCATCCACTGGCCTGCTGCAGGGCTCAACGAACATCGTGAAATTGATACTCTTTGCCACGCCATCGACCTTGTTCCAACACTCCTTGATGTCTGCAAGGTAGAGAACGCTGCAGAGGTGAAATTTGATGGAACGACTCTAAAGGATCTCATCGCTTCCCAAAAGAGTATCAATTGGCCTGACCGGATGATTATCACCGATTCACAACGCGTGGTTGACCCTATCAAATGGCGTAAATCAGCCGTAATGTCGCAACGATACCGCCTCGTCAATGGCGTGGAACTCTACGACATCAAGACGGACCCAGGACAAGAAAAGAACATCTCAAAAGAAAATCCCAATCAGGTCGAAAAAATGCGTGCCTTTTATGATGAGTGGTGGGCCGACCTTGAACCAACCTTTGCACAAACAACCGAGATCCAGCTCGGCCACCCCAATCATCCTAAAGTCACCATGACTGCCCACGACTGGCTGAACACCGGCCCTCCTTGGCACCAAGGCATGATCCGTGGAGCCAAGGGTGGAGACAAACAAAAGTTCAGCGGCCACTGGGCTATCAAGGTTCTTGAGGAAGGCACTTACAAAGTCTCTCTCCTCCGCTGGCCTGAAGAAGCCAATCACCCCATTAACGCGCCCCTCCCTCCAGGAAAGAATGTTCCAGGTGCCTCGAAGGCATTTCGCACCACAAAAGGAGTTTCAATCAAAGCCACTACTGCCGCACTCCTTTTGAATGGAAAAGAAATTGCAAAAAAAACTATCGGCAAAAAAGACACCGCAATCTCTTTCACGACAAAACTCACTAAGGGATCTCATGCCATCGCGCCAATCTTCCGCTCGCCCAAAGGAGAAACCGGAGCATTTTACTGCATTATCGAGAAGCAGCCGTAACCCCACGGAATTTCCATTTCTCGATGCGCGTCCCATTTTTTTAACGTTCATATGCTCGCATTCTCCACCTGCTGGAACAACTCGCGCCACACGGATGGCGAAGAGATGATTGATGAAATTCTCGAACTGGGTTTCGACACCCTCGAACTATCCCATGGCATGACCGTTGCCAAGCTTCCTGGGATTAAGAGAGCATTTGCTGCCAATAAATTTAAGTGCATCGGCGTGCACAACTATTTCCCTTCTCCCACTGAGGTGATGATCGATGCGCCCGACGCTTTTGAGTTCTCATCCGATAATAAAAACGAACGCGATAAGGCCTTCCGAGAAACCCTGAAGACTCTCGAGATGGCCCACGAATTTGGGGCCTATTATGTCGTGCTACATATGGGTTCGGTCGCCACCATGCCTCACAAAAAGTGGACCGGAGCGCTCACTAAAAAACTCGCCGCTGGCGAACAACTTACCGGCGAATACGCTGATGATAAAATTGAGTGTGTGAAACGTCGGGAAAAACATGGCCCTAAGTATTTTGATCGCGCCATCGACACACTCGAACGCCTCATTGAGCCAGCCAAGAAAGCAGGCGTCAAACTCGCGATCGAATCACGCTCGCGGTATGAAGATGTCCCTGATGAAGTCGAAATGATTCAACTTCAAGACTACTTCAAAGATTGTCCGCAAATCGGCTACTGGCACGACTTCGGACACGTCGGATTAAAGCACAACCTAGGACTGCTCGATCACGATCAGTGGCTTGGAAAAATGGCTCCCTATCTTATAGGAGCCCATCTACATGACGTCCGATGGCCAAAACGCGACCACCGTGTCCCTTTCACCGGAGAACTTCCTTACGATGATCTCCTCAAGCATTTCAAACCCGAAATGCCTTTTACCTGGGAGCTTTCTCCCAGCTGCAAGACTGAGCATATCCTACCAGCAGCGAAACTTTGGAGGCAAAAATATCGCGAAACGCAGAAGCTTCCATAGTTTTTGGCGACTCAAACAAGGTGCCCTAATCTTCAGATCCGATCCCAAGTTCCTTCCGAAGCAAAAGATCTAAGTCCGATTTTCCGGGAGAAAGGCATTCCGATTTTCCAAGCTTAACGATCTGCACCTTCTTGTCAGTCTCCCCGATTGCGAGGAAAAGATCTCTCCCTACAGGAAATCCTCCATACCGAGTCGCCATCACCTTACCTAGAAAACGACCATCCCCACCCTCACTTGTCATCACCTCCCCCGACTCCATTTTGACACCTTTGAATCCCCCTCTAATAGCAAGATTGATATATTCCTGAATTTCCTCAGTTGTCATGACCTGCAAATTGTCGCCTAGGCCAAACCCGGAAACCAGCGCCAAACATCAGTTTTACCAACTAAAGATTTTCTAGCCTCGTCCCTGCACTACCAAATAAAATCGAGGCATCATTCCTTAGAGTCCAAAACTGCGCCTACTCGTTCAAATCTCCACCGCCCCAAACCCCGCATGTCCAGCGCCAAGTCTCAGGGTCAGCCCAGTCCTTAACCCTCAAAGTCACCTCAAGATCGTCCCCCAACTCGGTATCAACTTGATCCAAACGTAGAATCCGGAAGCCCCAATGTGGCGCACGTTTTGAGTCTAGGGGACTTGAACTCAGCTCCAAGTCATCATCGACCTTCGCCTTCATAAAAACCACCAAGCCATCAAGAATCCCTGGATTAACGACCTTTCGTGAAAAGCTAATCTTAAGGGGTAAGCTCGATTCAGTGACGGTATTTAAATCAACCTTGATAACCGGCTCCGCCTCCCCAAGAAAGTGCTTCACCACTCCAAGGTCGCAGCTCACCAAGCCATTGTATTCCGCATCATATGGCCGGCTTCGCTCCATACTTGAAAAATCAAAACCATAAACATTATCGAGTTCCCAAATATAAGGTTCACGACGATCATCATGCATCATCATCGGCTCACAGTAGAATTCAAACTCACTTGGTAAAATCAGCCCTCCTGGCCTCAGTAAACGATCACGTAAATCACACACATTAGGAACCATCGCCTCGTCAAAAAGAAAGTCCCCGATCTGTTCATGAAGGATTACGTCTACAGGTTCGTCGAGATACAACTTCGTGCTGTGGACATCTTCAAAATCTACATTCTCAATGCCATTTTCAGCTGCCAACATCTTGGCATGCTCGATGATTGAGGAATGGTCGACCGCATACACTTTTCCCGCCCCTTGCCTCGAAGCAAAAGCCGCCAAAATACCTGTCCCCGTTCCTAGATCAATCACCCGATCGCCCGGTTTGATTTTACGCTTAATCGCTTCATGGTAAAAAGCCATTCGTTGCTTATCAGCCAACATCCGCTCCTGTGTGTGTAGGTCGGAAAAATAGTTCACATTCACCTCCCGGTATTTCTCCGCTGGAGTCACTTTTTTTTCCGGCGGGTAGAACCATTTTTTAAGTCTCGGGGATCCCCGCAAACACTTTCCTATAGTAGTACACTTGCTTCGAACCCACTGGGCAGCCGAAACCGTCAATTTTTGGATTAAAGAAATAGACATCTTGATTTGGCCGCGACATTTCCGCAGTCGATTCGCAACCCTAGGTTGACCTCGCCAAGTCTAAAGCTGAATATCCGGCGATCTTCCTCCGGATCATCCTATGCCACCCTCTCTATCTCCCCACTTTCAGGAAAAAATTCTTTCAGCTACCGGATCCTCCATGTTCGAGGTGGTAGAAGTAATTCAGGAACTTTGGAGCGGATATGGCCAG
>KB912158.1 GCA_000383735.1 Verrucomicrobia bacterium SCGC AAA164-M04 | reverse complement strand
GAGCAACGAAATCGCCTTCTCACAAAGTCTCTCACTGCGACCTACTACAACGGCCAAATCACACCTATTAGTTACGACTTTAATCGTAGCGGAAGTGGCTCGGTAAAAGGGACCCGCAAAGAACTTCTTCGTATCGAACCCGGCGAACGAATCGTTGCTGAGATTGTCGACTTTGATCTAGACGTCGGTCTTGATCGCGATGAAGTCGAGGTAGAGATTCAAGTTAATTCAGGCCCCCATTTCAAGTTCACTGCAACCGAGACTGGTGCCTCGACTGGGGTTTTCCTCGCTGAAATCGACACGGCCGCCGAAGCCACCGAAGGTAAGATCACCGTCAAACAAGGAGACAAGGTTTACCTTCGCTATAAAGATGTGCAGAACATCTTCCCTGGGCATGCTTTTTATCGTGAGACAGTCGTCCTTCTAAATGAGCCTACACAAGCCCAAATCCAGATTATCGATAGTGAAACCTCAGTTGAAGGTGGCATGCGATTTCTTCCCGTTGAAGAGCCTCGACCACAAGACCACATCAGCAAAGTCGAGTATCGCCTCCCTCTTACTATTGAAGTTATTGATCCCGACCGCGCCAAGGATTCCCGAAGCACGGTGCTCGTCGATGTCATGACTACCCAAGGAGTAAAGACCCAAGTCGAGTGTGTTCTATCGCGGGCCTTCGCTACTCCGAACGAAGCCCTTTCCGAGTCTCGCAACCCAGCTCTTTTAGAAGGGCGTTTCGTTGGCCAAATTCCACTCCTCTTAGGCTCGCCACAAAGCATCACGATGGTTCCCGAAGACGGCACTTTGCCAAAAGGCGGACTCGGAAAAATCATTATTCCGACCGAGCCCGACCCTGAAACCGAACTCGATAATGGATCCACTAAATCTAAAGCCGCACTGGCTGTCCTAAGCGTTGTTGGCACGGACCAATTCACCGCCATCTACCAGGACAACTCACGGCCCGATGACTCCAAAATTGCTCTGAACGCTGCCGCAAAACTTTTCTCCGCTGCTAGCCTCGAAATCACCAATAAAGAATATTTAGAACCCGCCGAAATCGCACACGTCGGCAAGAAACTCTTCCTTCGCCTTTCCGATCCAGATCTCGATATTTCGAAAAAGCGAGATATGGCGATAGTGCGAATTATAACCGAAAGCGGTGAGGACGAAACGGTCGAACTAGAGGAAACTCTGACACACAGCGGTGTATTCAGTGGATCATTCCCCCTCCAGGCGAATCCCAAACCGGAGCCCGGAAATTTCGAAGGAAAAATCGAATGTTTCTTCGGCGATCAGATCACCGCGGGATATCTTGATAACGTCATTCAAACTATCGACGGACAACCAATCATTAAACGTATGCTGCCGGTTGCTATTGGCACTGATGGCGTGATGGATGCTTTTAGTAAGATTTATAAAGATGAAGACTTAGCGATCCAAACTCAATTTCATATCGCCGAGAGCTACTTCGAGCTCTTCAAGAGCCAACGCAAACTGAAACAAGACGCCAAGGCTGAAGTAGCGCTGACCTCAGGGCAACGCGTTCTCCGCGATCTTCAAGACGATTACCCAAATCCCAAATACGCTCCACGTGTCTCCTACCTTCTCGGCCAATTCGCTCAAGAAATGGAGGCTTGGAACGAAGCTATCGCCGCATATGGATCCATTGTGAGAAATCACCCCGAGCACAATCTTGCCCCGGATTCACAGTATAAACTTGGTCAATGTCACGAAGAAGCCGGCGAACTCGATGAAGCGCTTGAAGCATATGTGACCTTAGCTGGAACCTATCCAAAGAGCCCTCTCATCGCAAATGTCATGCTTCGTATTAACGAACACTTTTACACTAAAGAGGACTATTCCGTTGCAGCCTCGGTTGGTGAAAAATTCCTGGAGAAATTCCCAAACCATGAATGGACTCCGAAGATGGCGTTCCGCATTGGCCAATGCCATTACAAGCAGCAAGAATTTCTAAAAGGGGGCAAATCATTCGACGCCTTTACTAAGCGTTTTCCTGACCAAGAACTTACCGCCCAAGCACTATTTTGGGCGGGTGAAAGTTATCGAATGGGTCGAGATATCCCCAATGCTTTTCGACGTTACAACCGCTGCCGGTGGGACTTCCCTGAAAGCGACGCGGCCAAGTATTCCCGAGGAAGACTCGCACTCCCGGAACTTCTCTCCCAATTTGAAAAAGAAGCTAATCTAAACGAATAAACATGACTCCAGCCCACCTCGCTGATGCCGGATTTTTTGAATCCGGCGCTCTAAAATTTCTACTTGAAGGCGGACCCTTCATGTGGCCCTTACTCGCCCTTCTAGTCATGGCTATCGCGGTCATCATTGAGCGCTATCGTAGCCTCAAGCTACTCGAAACCGATGCCGGAAGCCTCCGTGAAGAAGTCATCGAACTCTTATCCGAAGACAAAGTTGAAGAGTCTTTAAAACTCTGCGACTCTGCACGCGGACCTGTTCCCGCGATCCTTTCAAACGGTCTTCGTAAATACCTCGTCCTTCGCCGTCTAAACTACGATCAGGCTCAGATGGAACAACAGGTCGTAAAAAGCATGGAAAACTACGGTGTTAATATTGTTGCGGCCCTCGAGCGTCATCTTCCCATTCTCGCCACTATCGCTTCAGTTGCACCCATGCTGGGTTTTCTCGGGACGGTGCAAGGGATGATCGTAGCATTCGGTGATATCGAAGCGAATATTGGTCAACAGAACATCGTGCAAGCTGCGGCATCGGGAATTAGGGTTGCCCTTCTCACCACTGCCTTCGGATTAATCGTAGGTATTCCAGCTTACATTGCTTTCAACTACTTCACCGGGCTCATCAATGACTTCGTTCTTCAGGTTGAATCATCTGCCGCTGAGCTCATTGAAGTTGTTTCTCTCCGGCTGACTCTGGACAAGGAAAGCTCATGAAACTGAAACGCGGTAAATTATTGGTCGATCCACCTGCCAGTGCCAGTTCGGATATAGCCTTCATCCTTATTATCTTCTTTCTCGTCTGCGCCGCAGTGCAGCCAGAGACCGGAATCGCACAAATCCTTCCAAAGACTGAGGAGAAAACTGAGAAGCAGGAACAAAGCAAAAATATCGAAGTTTCAATTACACCAAACAGCATCATCCTGAACGGAAGCCCCCTAAAACTTAACGAGTTTCCCCTCAAGCTTAACGCAGCCTTGTCTAAAAAGACGAGAGATGAAGACCGTATCGTCACCGTTAAAAGCGCACCCAATACGCCTTACCCGCTCTGGATTAAAATTTCACAAGTCATCGAACAAGCAGGCGGCATCCTCACTCTCGAAATCGAATCAGATCGGATCATTAACGTCGAATGAAACTTCCCCGAAAAAAACTTACGGCATCCGTTCCTTCCTTCGCGATGGGAGACATCGGCTTCTTATTGCTTATTTTCTTCGTCATACTCGCTCGAGCGCAGGACGACAGTCACGTTCGCTGGCAACCCGCCAAGCTTAAGGAAGTTGAAATGGTCGCCTCCCCGCTAGCAAGCGTCACCATCGATACTGGGTTCAAAAACTACCTAGATGGTAAAGAGATTTCTACCGATGCGCTTCCTGCAGCCCTTTCGCAAATCCTCGGTGATACCCCACCGGGGAAACGCTATGTCTTTCTCAAAGTTCACAAGGAAGCCAAAGCACTACACTTTGAACCCATTATCGCTGCGATCAGTGAAGCCGGTGGCGATCTCGTTCATATCCTTGAACCCGAACAACCTCTACTTTCCCAATGAAAGGAAAATCAAAAAACTCTGGTGAATCTCGCACTTCTATGGCCAGCACCAAGGCCGACATTCGTGAGCTTAAGGCTAACTCAAGCGCCACCGTTCAGGAGCTACAACTATTTCTTCGTGAACTAAAGGGAAAGAGCCCACCGGAGATGCTGGGAATTGTCGCATCGAGCCAACTCATCAGAGCCATTATTCTTTCGGTTATTTTGGTAATCGTTGCGATCTTTGCCCTAACCGCCATTCCTTATTTTTTGGGAAATAACGAAACTCCTAACCCTGAACAGCCGATCGTTACAAATCCAGCACCTCCCGCTCCCGAGCCCAAAGAAGCCAACCCTCCTCCTAACCAAATAAAGCCCGCCGAGCCTCTCGCTCCACTTGGGGTTAATGAAAAGAAAACCGCCCCAGCAAATGTCAATCCACTCGAAGACGATGGAGGAAGCTTTCTCAAAGACCTAGAGTGAAACAACTCGATTTCACGACTCCCATTGTGACGCAACCGCAATGCTCTCTCAACAAAAGATTAAAGATCTCTGCAGCCCAATCTCGTTGACAGGGATTTACGCTGTATTCTGGTGCCTTCTCTGGATCGACGCACATGTTTGGTTTTGGTTGAATCGTTGGCTCGCAGCGATCGGCTTCATATCAGTGCTTCCAGTCTTCTTTTTTTGGGTCAGCCGACACCGCAAGTCTTCCCTCCTCATTCGCCGCGGGGTTCTAAGTGCTTTCTACCTTCCAGTCTGGCAACTCGCTGTTCACCTCCCTCTTCTTAACTTTTCCTACGCGCTCTCGATTACCATTTCACAAATCGGAACAATCGGAGCCTTCTTTCTTGGACTTGGATGGACTGCTTGGGGAATCGATCAAGAAACAAAACGCATCTCCACTAATTCCAACTACAGCCATTCCTGGGATCCTCGTAGACTTTCGGCGTGGTACTTTGGGAAGAAGAACCACCAACTCCGCCAATCTCTCCTTACCCTCGTGAGCTACACCATACTCTTCAGTATCGCAGCCTTCATTTTAACGAGGCTTTCAGGCTGTAGTATTTACGAATCACCCCTCGGAGGTGGAGATAGTATTCAACTTAAGCAAGTTGTCAAAATCCAGAAGGTGATCAACAAGAAGTTTGTCATCAACCCCTACAGCAGCGTCCTTTTCAATCCTCCTCCCATTGATGACGTCAAACTTGAAGTCCTCGAAGTCACGGAACACCTTTATCAAATCGGACAAGGCAAAGGGGATAGCGCGGGATTTTCCTCAGGCACAGTACTAGGAAAAGTTCGCTTCATTCGCCTGAAATATGATGGCGGCGACTGGGAACAAGATATGGATCGCGGTTCCGACCTTAATTTGCTGACCGAATACGGAGTCCGCACCGGCCACCCAGTTAGCGACCGCCCCGAACCTATGGAAATCGGTCGACTCAAGAGTTTTCCCAAACGAAAAAGTCCGCCTATCGTTTACATGACCGGGCAAGAAGGAATCAGCCTTAGCGACACAGAGATTCAGACCATGCGTCGCTATCTGCTCGAGCACCACGGAATGCTCTTTGGTGACAACGGAGGAAGCTCTGGGTGGGAAGGCCAATTTGTTTCGATGATGAAAAAGGTTCTTCCACGTGTCGAAACTATCGATGTCTATCTCGACCACCCGATCCATCGAATTCCTTATTCACTTCCACGCCTCCCTATCGTCGCTCCGCATGGACGATCCAACGCACTCGGCTGGGTTGTCGACGGTCGACTTGTCGCTTATTACCACCCAGGAGATATTGGCGATGCTTGGGCCGACGGCCACTCTGGAGTCAAACGGGAGGTCTGGGAGTCTTCCTATCAACTTGGGGTCAATATCATCTATTATGCCCACACCGAATACAACAAGTGGCTTGAACGAACCAAGAAATAATTATGCCTGCCTTTATCCTTAGCCTTGTCCTTGCCCTCGGTTCATTCGCGACCGCAGCTCTCTCAACGCTCCAACAAATTGACGTTAAAACCTTCGAAAAGATGCGGGAGGTCGAACGCTATCAAATTAAAATTGCCGAGAAGCACTTTATTAAAGGAAGTTTTAAGATCGCTCTTGCCGAATATGAAAAATTCTTAACCCTTTATGAAAAAAGCGTTGGTGCTCCCTACGCGCAGCTAATGTGGAGTCATACGATGATGAAACTAAAAAAGCCCAAAACCGCCTTACGCGAGGGCTTTCAATCTGTTATCGACTACTGGCCAGAATCTCCTGAAGCCACGATCGCATCCTATTGTATGGGAGATGCCTATCGTACAATGGGCGAAATTAAGGACGCTAAAAAATCATACCGATTTCTCATCAAGGAATACCCTGGCCATGAACTTGCTATGCGCGCACGGCAAGATCTTCTCCACTATGCACGCTTACATGAGAACATGGAGGAACGCCTCACCCTTCTGAGTGAGCTCACTTTCAGGGTAGAACGAACCGAGAAATCGAAAGCTGCCTGCATCAAGGCATGTCACGAGCTCGCTGAATTACACTGCTTTGCGCAAAACCTCGACCAAGGAAGAAGAGCCCTAGCCACCACGTATTCTGGAACCAAGCTTTTCGAACAAGTTTACAGCCTCTCCGTCAAAACAATGAAGCATCTCCTTCGAGATCAAAAAACAAGAATTGCAGCATTAAAGCTGGGAGATCAATTAATCATGACACTTAGAAACGAGGCAACCGTCCGCACTGAGTTGGCGTCAGAATTCTTCTATCAGGCAGCAGATTTGAATACAACTCTTGGCCGTCATAGCGAAACTATGATAATCTATCGCGAGATTGGAGAGCGTTTCGGTATGAATGACAGTCTTCGTGGAACGATGGCGCAATGGTACAAGTCGCGAGACCGAAGGAACGAAGCTCGAAAAATCTATGGCGAATTTGAAGATCAGCTAGCAGGTCTCAAAAATCTTGCCGCGATGTCGCTTGAGGAGAAAAAAGTTGCGGCCGCTATCACAATCTACCGGAAGCTCATAAAAATCGATGGCAATAGCACCGTCGAATATCTTTTGAATATTGCCAGTTGTTATGAGAGCCAACCTGACTGGGAAAAGGCGATCGCTTGCTATCGTGAAATCATCGAAATCGATAAAGATAATTCTGTTAAATATCTTTTGACGATAGCCGGTTGTTATAAGACCCAATCCGACTGGGAAAAAGCGATTGCCTGCTATCGTGAAATCATCGAAATCGACGGAGATAATTCGGGCGAATACCTCTGGTCCATCGCCGGATGTCACGAAACACAGTCGGACTGGAAAAAAGCGATCGCCTGCTATCGTCAAATCGATAGATTTCCCGCGAACTACTTTGCGATGGCGAATTGCCATCGAAAGATTAAGGAGCACCGAGAGGCCATCACTCTCTACAATCAGATTAAGATTCTTGAGAAGTCAGCACCTGAGGCGAGTTTGCAAATCGGTTACACCTACGAAGAGGCAAATGACAAGGAAAAGGCGATCCGGACCTTTCAACTGACTTGCAAACGCTATCCAAAATCCGGCCAAGCCAGCAAAGCTCATTCCCACCTCCAAAATAAGTATAAGATCAATGTCACTCTCGGGGGCACCGAAGAAGAATAGCCGGGCGGACTCCTTTATGAACGAAGGTAGTCACCTCTTATTCCCTCTCTTAGGAAACGAAATCCTTCCTTATCAATAGCTGGCTTTTCATGCTCCCAGCACGATCGCTAGCGCTATCACCATCAGGACCCCACCTGCACTCTGTTTCCTTACAAAACGTGGATCGCTCTTACGCCCGATGAAATAGAGGAAAAGAACCGCCATCAATCCTCGAGTGCTGAAGACAACGTTACTTAAAGTCGGCTGACCATAACGGCTGAATGCCAAATTCACGACAAGAGCCTGCAGTCCGAGCAAAAGCCCCGCTCCGACAACAAAAGTCGCAATACGGGGATTTCTAGCCAACATCGCCAATTGCTCTCCGCGACGAAATAAGAGGCCAATTGAAATAACCCCGCTCGTACTCATCATAAGGATTAGCCAGCGTGCTGCTCCGATTTCACGACTCTGCCAACCGGTTAAAAAATCATTAATTCCAAAAAACAGGCAAGCCACCAAAGTCAGACCTACCGTTACACGATGGGTTCGCCAACCTTCCGCACTTCCTCCTGAGACAAGGAAAATCGCTACCGTTGCTAGGATAACGCCACACACTAAACTCCATGAGCTCGGTTCAAGCCCCACCAGCATAGAAAAGAATCCCACAATCACCACCTTCATTCCCAAAGCGGAAGAATGAACCGCCAGATCGCCCGTCTTCACTGATTGGATGGAGAACCATTGTCCCAAAAAAAAGAAGACACCATTTCCGATCGCCCACCAATCTCTTCCAGAAATTTCCCAGCCCCCAGTTGGGTGAAGATATAAGAGGAATATGAAAGCCGTAACTAAATTTGCGATAGCAACAATCACGGATAGACGGACACCATGAAATGTTCCCTTCTGAATACACCATCCTAAAAGCGGGTGCAGCACCGCACCAATTAAAGGAAGAAAGACGGCACCACTAGGAACCGTCATTGACTAGAGAAGAAAAATTTCATGTCCCAAACGTCAAAAGGTAATACCACGCTTGGAGCAAATTAGACGTCACCTCACTTGACTGGAGTAACCTTCTCTTTGGTTGGGAAATCCTTGGACCAACCAACCGTCACCTCTTTACCTGCAACCCACTCAGCGCCTCTTAAAAGGGTGTCGTAGAATCCTCGGCACTGCATTGAATAATTAGCATGTCCCAGCGTTGTGTGAAAAACCCGGCCTTTCCCGTAGTTAAGGGCCATGAGCATGGGCTCATCGCGATTCGTCTTCTCACTTGGAGCGGTCGCAAGAACTTCCATGTTTTTGGCAGGTCCCCGGAGCATGTCATAAAGCTCATCTTTGGCATGTAACCACTCTTTGGGCATCCCTTTAGTAATCGGATGATCATCGGCTCGATTTGTGATCACAAATTCATGCTGGGGCCCATGATTTCCACCTCTTCCCTTAGATTCGTCTACAACCTCTTTACCGTCTTTGTAATAAACGTAAGGACCACTCTTCTCATTACGTCCGCCCCAACCACCAAGACCAATCATTTCATTATATTCAGGCCACATTGAGAACGCGTTATCTGCCGCGTGCACGACAACAAATCCCCCACCATTTTTCACGAAATCAACGAATGAAGCACGCACTTCCCCGGGCCACATTTGACCATTATAGTTACTCACCACGACATCATACTTTTGGAAGTCGGGGCGCCACTTATCCCACTCTTCCTTCGCTGCCTGATTTCCCGGACTTGTGCTTACATCTAGTGAAAAGCGTTCATTACTTCCAAAGATTTTCTCAAGCACTGGAGTAGTCTCTTTCCAGTTATGATTATTTTGACCATCAATGATTAACACTCTAACGACGCCTGAATCTTTTTCGCTATCCTTTTTGGCAGCAAAACTCACAAATACGAAACTGGCGAGAAGCATGAGGGCAACGCCAAGGGTTAAACGGTTCTTCATATTTCCATCATCACCAAGAGAGGCCCTTCTTGCCAAGACGAAAAACTTCCACATTGGCATTTGATTTCTTAGAATCTCTCAAATGGAATCTGTAGTCGAACTTCTCCAAGATCTTATCCAAATCCCGTCAGTTAACCCAGATGGAGATCCCGGAGTGTCCCCGGGCGGGGAAAAGGAGGTCGCCGACCTAGTTTCCGAGTTCCTTAAGCCCTATGGGTTCGATTCTGTTTTTGAAGAAGTGGAACCTGGACGGCCCAATTTAATTGCTCAAGCTCCAGGGTCCAGAAACCGCCCTCGAATTCTCCTTGGGCCTCATCTGGACACCGTTGGGGTTTCGGGAATGACGATTGATCCTTTTTCTGGCTCAATCAGTGACGGCAAAATTCATGGACGGGGAGCTTCCGATACCAAAGGGCCAATGGCGGCAATGCTGTGGGGTCTTCGCGAAAACGCCCACCTTCTAGAAAACCTTCCAATAGCAGTCGATTTTGTTGGCTTCATGGGCGAGGAATCGAGACAGCCAGGGTCCCGACACTTTGCTGAAAACCACGCACACCAATACGATTTCGCAGTTGCTGGTGAGCCGACTGCCCTGGAAGCCGTTTACTGTACTAAGGGCTGTCTCTGGGCCACAGTAAAGGCAACAGGTAAAGCCACCCACGCTTCACAGCCTCATCTTGGTGAGAACGCTATTCTTAAACTCCTCAGAGAGCTACAAGGTCTCGAGGGCTCTTTTCTTAAGCATCTTTCAGGTTTCCAACATCCCGTTCTGGACCAATCAACCATGAATGTCGGAATGATCTCGGGAGGGACCCGCGCAAATATCGTGCCAGCACAGGCTACTGCTACCCTTGATATTAGAACGGTGCCCGCCTTAGTAAGCGATGAAACTGCAAGCGATATCTTGAAACGATATCTTACTGACCTCGAGTTGATACACAGCGCAGAATCACCACCCATGGCCATGCCGCCTGATCATCCCTGGCTCATGAAACTTAAGGAAATTCATTCAAACCTCAAATTCGTCGGAGCTCCCTGGTTTTCTGATGCGGCTCATTTATCGGCTGCCGGAATTCCCTCAATTTGCCTTGGACCCGGATCCATCGACCAAGCCCATACGGCCGACGAATTCATTCAGATCTCCGATCTCGAAGACGGTGCCGCATGGTTCACCAAAATGATCGCAGGTCTTGAAACCTAACCCGAGCTCCCAAGGGGATGTCCCTCAGTCCCTGATTGCCAGTAAAACTAGCGGCTCAATCTTTGCTTTCCCCCAATCAGCGCGCAAAACGCGCTTACAAAAAAACCGGAACCCTCGGAGTTCTGGTCTTGAGGAAACACGATAGCTTCTAATTACTCACCGTCGGCAAGATAACGCTCCGCCTCAATCGCAGCAGCACATCCCTGTCCAGAAGCCGTAATGGCTTGGCGATAAATATGGTCCGCAACATCACCCGCAGCATAAAGCCCCGGCGTTTTTGTGCTTGTACTATGGGGATTCTGGAGAACGTATCCATTCTCATCAAGATCAACTAGGCCACCAACAAACTGGGAGTTTGGAACATGACCAATTGCTACGAAGACGCATTTAACTTCCAGCTCTGATTTTTCTCCCGTCTTGAGGTTCTCTAAATTGACAGCACGAACCTCTCCCTCTTCATCTGTGAGATACTCGGTAATTCCAGAATCCCAGACCGGCTCAACTTTTTCATTCGCTATAACGCGATCAGCCATGATTTTCGAAGCTCGGAGTTCATCACGACGATGAATGAGATAAACCTTCGATGCGAAGCGAGTCAGGAAATTAGCTTCCTCACAGGCTGAGTCCCCTCCACCAACCACAGCGACTGGGACATCACGATAAAATGCCCCGTCGCAAGTCGCACAAGATGTCACTCCATGGCCCACTAGAGTCATTTCGTTTTCCAAGCCTAGGTAGCGAGGAGCAGCTCCTGTAGCTATGATGACAGTTTTGGACTGGACCATCCCTGAGTCTGTTTCGAGATCGAAGGTTCCGTCCTCATTCCTCGTGATTTCATTAACCTTTTTGTATTCAACTTTGGCTCCAAACTTTTCCGCCTGCTGTTGCATCCGCCCCATTAATTCTGGCCCCATAACTCCGTCCGGAAAACCTGGAAAGTTTTCGACCTCGGTCGTTGTCGTCAACTGACCGCCAAGCTGCGTCCCCGAAAGGACAAGAGGCTCCAAATTAGCGCGACCCGTGTAGATAGCAGCAGTCCAACCGGCACAGCCGGTCCCAATAATAACAACATTTTCCATGATTACTTTTTGAGTGTGTGTTCGAGAAATTTGATTCCCGGAAAAAAATTAACTGAAGGCCGATATAAGCGTCCCATCTTCACCCCGATTTTTTTCCTCAGTCGACTCCGGAGCTTTCTCTTTCTGCATGTCATCAGGGATCTCCGGTGGTTCTGGTGGCTTTGGTGGATCTTTCATCTCGCCATGCTCTATGAGATCCTTGATATGCTGTGCGTCTAGTGTCTCAAACTCTAGAAGACCCTCTGAAATCTTATCAAGTAGAGTCCGATTCTCTTTGAGGAGCCTTTCGGCTTCTTTGTAGGCATGATCAATGAAATCCTTGATCTCATTATCAATTTTTTGAGCCGTATCTTCGGAGTAATTTTTAGACTGACTCATCATATCACGAGCGAGGAAGCCACCGCCTCCACCATCGCCATACTCAACCATTCCGAGGTCGCTACTCATACCCCACTCACAAACCATCTTGCGGGCTAGACTCGTTGCCATTCGAATGTCTCCCATCGCACCGTTGGTGACATCCCCAAAGATAATCTCCTCCGCAACACGTCCTCCCATCAGAACGATGAGCTGCGAAAGAAGCTCATTCTTGCGATAATTGAACTTATCTTCATCCGGAAGAAACATAGTCGATCCGAGCGAAGGTCCCCGCGGGATGATCGTGACCTTATGAAGTGGATCGGTGTGGTCTAAAATTTCGTTCAAAATTGCATGCCCAGCCTCGTGGTAGGCAGTATTCTTTTTCTCCTTATCTGAGAGGGCCAGACTTCTCCGTTCGCGCCCCCAACGAACCTTATCACGCGCTTCCTCCATCTCCGCAAGAGTCACAGCTTTGATTCCCTTGCGAGCCGCTAGGAGAGCAGCCTCGTTGATAAGGTTTGCCAATTCCGCCCCTGAAAACCCGGGGGTTCCTCGCGCGATAAGACCAAGATCCGTTCCAGCAGCCAGCTTGATTTTCTTGGTATGAACCCCGAGAATCTGCTCCCGACCCTTAACATCAGGAAGAGCTACTGTTACCTGACGGTCAAATCTACCAGGTCGAAGAAGGGCTGGATCCAATACATCTGGACGGTTCGTAGCCGCGATAATGATGACACCCTCCTGAGTATCGAAGCCATCCATTTCAACGAGAAGCGCATTCAAGGTTTGCTCCCTCTCATCGTGACCGCCTCCCATCCCATGTCCACGGTGGCGGCCGACAGCGTCAATTTCATCGATAAAAACAAGACACGGAGCACTTTTCTTGCCTTGCTCAAACATATCGCGAACTCGACTGGCCCCCACCCCCACAAACATTTCCACGAAATCAGAACCACTAATCGAGAAGAATGGGACCTCGGCTTCACCCGCAATCGCACGCGCCAGTAAGGTCTTACCGGTTCCTGGAGGCCCAACCATAAGAACACCCTTCGGAATCGTTCCACCAAGAGCCTGAAACTTTTGAGGGTCGCGAAGAAAATCGACAATCTCAAAAAGCTCTTCCTTTGCCTCTTGGATCCCGGCAACATCTTTAAAGGTCACCTTTTGTTGGTCCATGGTGAGCAGCTTCGCCTTGGACTTGCCAAAACTCATTGCCCCACGGCCGGCCGATTTCATCTGATGTCTAAAAAGAAAGAAGATCAAGACGATCAGAAGAAGGACCGGAAGAAGGCTCATCATGATCTTCCCGAATGTGTTGTCCTGGTTTCGCGTGGAAATACCCGAGTCGATCAAGGCTTCCAACTTTCCGCGCGAGCTTGCGCTCAATTTAACCTGAAAGCTCTTAAGATTACCATCTGACGTCATCGTCTTTAGCTCTTCAGAGCTAAATCCAATCGGCTCCCCCTTAGTCGCGTAAAGGGTGGCAACGTTTGAATTCAATTCTCGGAAAATCTTAAATTCGACGTCTTTCCCAAGAACTAATCGATTCTCGGAAAGGAGGGTCTTTATCTGTGAAAAAGGAACCTCCTTGGCTGAGCTATCGTCCTCGGGCGCCACAGCAACCCAATTCAACTTCTCCCCAAATGTTTCATCGAGATCGTCGCTAATACTATCAATATCGACTTGAACAACGGATTTAATCTGAACCCGCTCCTCCCAATCTTTCACAAGAAGATCGTCCTTAGAAAACCGCCCAGTAATTTCAGCGCGAGCCTCACCAGTAAAGGTTACGAGCTCGAGTTTACCAGCTGGGTAGTCCTCCGAAGCTGTTTGAAGAATTCGACCCTCAAGTAAGGCTTCCCGAAATTCCGTAAACTTTAGAGTCTCGCGATCACCATCGCCAGCACCCTTCAGGGCCACGAAAATAATCGCCAAAGCGATGGTGAACAAAATGATCACTTTCCAGTTCACTCCCTTGTCAGAGGGAGTCTGGGCTGGTTTTTTCGATCCTGGGATCTCTGGTGGCTGTTGCTCGGACATAATAAACTACCGGCGGCCTCAAAAGTCACGTCCCGGCACCGGACGCTAGCGCAAGAAAATGGAATGAAAACGCCTTTTTTTGCTGATTTACGCGGCTAGGACTAAGCGCTAATTCATCAACCCCTAAAAACGCTAGTTCTGGTCTGGTATTACTCAACCTCTTGATTTGAAATCGTGATCGTCGAGGGCTCTTCCGATCCCATGTTTCCCTCAGCCAAAGCCTGCTCGATCATTTCCAACGAATCTATCGAAACGAGAGCTGGGCTATGAAATCCATTTCCATCAATGCTAACCGCTAGACCATTCTCAACGATGACGGTGACCTTTCCATGGGAGTCCTCCCCGATTTGGCTTGAGATCGAGAAACTCCTCTTCAACAAATTATGACGCTTCGTTCCAAGAACAGTCACAAAAAGCTCCTGACTACCATCCGCTGGTTCAACAAAAGCTCGTAGATTAGCAGGAACCTTTTCAAGAGCAAGATAGCTGATCAGATCCCCATTCTTTCGGTGATGAATCACCAGAAGCTGGATCTTCTCGATTTCAGGAAATGGAGCCTCTTGAACAAGACCATCCTCTTCGTTACTGCAGCCGAACGATAATAAAGCCAATAAAAGAAGGGCAACGGACATTTTGAGCACGCCCATAGCTTCATTCAATTCCACCGGATATCCAAAGAAAAACCCGCCAAGCCGGGGCTGAGCAGGTTTTCAAAAATGGGATGAGTGAGATAATTCCTACTCTTCTGGCGCAGAATCCTTAGCCTCTTCGGCAGGACTTTCCTCGGATTTTGGTTCTTCAATCTTTGGTTCTGCGGTCTTAGGGGCCTCTGTTTTTGGCTTAGCGGCCTTTTTGGCAGCCTTTTTGGCAGCCTTTTTGGCAGCTTTCTTAGCGACCTTCTTGGCTGCTTTTTTAGCAACCTTCTTGGCTGCTTTCTTAACGGTCTTCTTGGCTGGCTTATCTGCTTTGGCTGCCTTTGAAGAGGCTTCAGCTTTGATACGTTCGTTTTTCCGCTTTAGATAAGTTTTTCTGCGGCGGCGCTTCTGGCGAGTTTTAAGATTTTGACCCATAGGATTAAGTTCGCTACGGAGTTATGCTCCATTACCGAGATGTTCAAGCGAAAAGGCACGCCATGTCTTGAACTCATCGCTCCCCTGCCCTTTTCTTTCGGCATGCCAGGCCTTATTATTAAACCCCGCTCTCGTATTTTTCACGGCCACGAGTGGGTCTACGCTTCGGAAATCCAAAAAACTTTCGGAAATCCCGAACCTGGTGACGTCGTGACGCTCAAGGATTTCAAGGATCGGCCCCTAGGGGTAGCAATCTATAATCCACAATCGCAAATCGTGGCACGTCGGATCTCCCGAAGAAAACAAAAACTGGATGCTGAGTTTTTTCTACGACGACTCGGTCAGGCCCTCAATTATCGAGAATCTCTTTCGATTGAACAGGACCTTCGACGGATAATTTGGAGCGAATCAGACGGTCTTCCTGGCGTAATCGTCGATCAATATGGGGAGCATCTCGTCCTACAGACAACCACTTTAGCGATGGATCAGCGCAAAGATCTCATTGTTAGCTGTCTCGTTGAACTTCTCTCACCCAAATCGATTACTCTTCGTAACGACTCCTCAATGAGACGGCCCGAGGGCCTTGAACAAGAAATCGTCATGGTTCATGGAGATCAACCAAAACCCTTTACAGTTTCACACCGAGATTCAGTCTTCGAAATCGATCCTGCAAATGGACAAAAAACCGGACTCTACCTCGACATTATGGACAGCTACCAAAAAGTCGCCCGCTTGGCACCCGGAAAGAAGGTGCTTGATCTATTCTGCAACCAAGGAGGATTTAGCCTGGCATGCGCACTTGCTGGAGCGCAATCGGTACACGCCGTTGATATTTCAGAAGATGCCACAACGGCAGCAGCCAAAAATGCTGAACTCACTGGAGTGCAAATTGAGACGATCACTGCTAACGCCTTCGATTTCCTCAGAAAACACGATGAAACTTACGATCTTATCATCCTTGATCCACCATCGTTCACACGAAACAAAAAGACAGTTAAAGATGCCATGCGCGGTTACAAGGAAATCCACCTCAGGGCCCTCGGCATGTTGAATCAGAGTGGAATCCTTGCGACCTTCTGTTGCTCTCATCACGCGACCCGAGAACTCTTTCTTGAGAGTGTCAGGAGTGCCGCTGTTGATGGCAAGAGAACCCTCCGAATGATTGACAACCATTCGCAACGCCTCGATCACCCCATCATAGCAACCCTCCCGGAAACAGAATATCTAAAAGGATTCACATTCCAACTTGCCCCAAATCGATAGCGTTACATGAAGACCCGTATTGCGATCATCTCCCTCATCATAGTCGCGGTGATTGGCGGGTTTGTCTGGCACTACAATCAACCCAATCAACGAATCAACCGAACTATCGATCAATTCATCGGCGCTCTCGAATATAACAGCTCAAATCTCCGAAGCCGTGAGGATGTTCACAAAGCCATCCAAGCTTCCACCGTAG